>NZ_JBNPUM010000004.1:0-623141 GCF_051168175.1 Bradyrhizobium sp. HKCCYLRH2047 | reverse complement strand
GACCCCAAAAGTGTCAACCATGTCCCCGAACAGGTGTAAGCTATGTCTCCGGGCTAAACAGCAGCGAAGCAATCCAGAGTCCTCGCGACGCCCTGGATTGTTTCGCTGCGGGTAATGACGGTGGAGGGAGTTGGGCCCGCTCCGCGGGACATTGCGCCACACCAGGGGTAAACGACCTCAAGCTGTTGACGACTAATTCATCCCGCTGAGGTAACATCGCGGCGAGTGCGTGCTGGTTGCGGCCGCCTGGCCGTCCTGGCGACATTTTCCTTATCTCGTTTCAATCCCTTGCTCGACAGGTCGATCTCATGAAGGCCTATTTCATCGGTGGCGGCATCGGTTCGCTCTCCGGCGCAGCATTCATGATCCGCGACGGCGGCGTCTCCGGATCGGACATCACCATTTTCGAAAAGCGCCTGCCCTATGGCGGCAGCCTCGACGGCGCGCGTCTTCCGGACGGCTCCTACTCGATGCGCGGCGGGCGCATGCTGACGACCGAGCAATACGAATGCACCTGGGACCTGCTGTCGACCATTCCCTGCGAAACCGACGCTCAGCAGACCATCCTCCAGGAGACCGTGGCGTTCAACAAGCTCCACGTCACCCACGCGCAGGCGCGGCTGGTCGATGGCAACCGGCACAAGGTCGACGTCTCCACCATGGGCTTCTCGATGCAGGACCGCATCGAGATGACCAGGCTCACCGAGGCCTCGGAGGAGAAGCTCGGCAAGTCCTTGATCTCGGACTGGCTGTCGCCGCCGTTCTTCACGACGAACTTCTGGTACATGTGGCAGACGACCTTCGCCTTCCAGCCCTGGCACAGCGCGGTCGAGTTCAGGCGCTATCTGCGCCGCTTCATCAACGAATTCCCAATGATGGATACGCTCGGCGGCGTCAAGCGGACGGTGCACAACCAGAATGACTCGATCGTCAAGCCGCTGATGCGCTGGCTGAAAGGCCACGGTGTCAACTTCGCCGGCGGCGCCGACGTCACTGACATCGCGCTCGTCACCGAGAACGGCAAGCATCGCGCCACGCGCCTCGATCTGGAACATGACTTCGTCGGCCGCAGCATCGATCTCGCGGCGGATGACCTCGTGTTCTACACCGCCGGCTCGATGACGGACGCGACCAGCCTCGGCAGCCACGACAGTCCGCCCAAGCAGCTCACCAAGGAGGACAGCCAAGGCTGGACTCTCTGGGAGAAGCTCGCACAGGGCCGCCCGGAATTCGGCAATCCGGCCGCGTTCAACTCATCGGTTCCGGAGTCGAGCTTCGAATCTTTCACGGTCACCTGCCGCAATGCGCGCTTCTTCGACGCGATGCAGACTTTCACCGGCAACGTCGCCGGCACCGGCGGGCTCGTCACGTTCAAGGATTCGAACTGGCGGATGTCGATCGTGCTCTACAGCCAGCCATACTTTCCGGACCAGCCCGGCACCATCAAGATCTTCTGGGGCTATGGGCTCCATCCCGATCGCGTCGGCAATTTCGTGGGGAAGCCGATGTCCGAGTGCAGCGGCGCCGAAATCCTGAAGGAGCTGTGCGGGCATCTGCGCTTTCCGCTCAACGTGTTCGACGAGGCGACCTGCGTGCCGTGCTGGATGCCCTACATCATGAGCATGTTCATGCCGCGCAGCTATGGCGACCGGCCGCTGCCGGTGCCGCTCACCTCGCAGAATCTCGCCTTCATCGGCCAATATGTCGAGCTGCCCGAGGATGCCGTGTTCACGATCGAATATTCGGTGCGCGCGGCCATGCATGCGGTCTATCAGCTCTTGAAGATCGACCGCGCCATTCCGCCGGTCACGCCGTATGACAAATCGCTGAAAATGCTGCTGCAGTCGGTGGTGAAATCATTCGCTTGACGGACCACGCGAGATCGTGATCACCGCGCGCCGCAGCGCTTGACCTGGATCAGTTCCGCGAGGGAACACAGCAGCTAAGCCCCGGATCGTAACACACGATCCGGGTGAACCATCATGAAGGCGTATTTCATCGGCAGCGGCATCGGCGCATTGGCCGGCGCGGCGTTCCTGATCCGCGACGGCGGCGTCGCGGGCCGCGACATCACGATCTACGAGAAGCACCTGCCCTATGGCGGCAGTCTCGATGGCGCGCGGCTGCCCGACGGCTCCTATTCGCTGCGCGGCGGCCGCATGCTGACGACCGATCACTACGAGTGCACGTGGGACCTGCTCTCCACCATCCCCGATGCCAGCGATCCCCGCCGCACCGTGCGCGACGAGACGATTGCCTTCAACAAGGCCCATGTCGCGCATTCGCAGGCGCGCCTCGTCGATCGCAACCGGCACAAGATCGACGTCTCCACCATGGGCTTCACCATGCAGGACCGGCTCGAACTGGTGCGGCTGACCGAGGCCTCCGAGGAGAAGCTCGGCAACTCCCGCATCACCGACTGGCTGTCGCCGCCGTTCTTCACCACGAATTTCTGGTTCATGTGGCAGACGACGTTCGCGTTCCAGCCCTGGCACAGCGCGGTCGAGTTCAAGCGCTATCTGCATCGCTTCATGAACGAGTTTCCTCGCATCGAGACGCTGGCCGGCGTCAAGCGCACCGTGTTCAACCAGTATGATGCGATCGTGGTGCCGCTCGTCAAATGGCTGGAAGGCCACGGCGTGAATTTCGCCGGCGGCGTCGATGTCACCGACATGGAGATCGCGACGGAAGCCGGCAAGCATGTGGTCAAGCGCCTCACGCTGGATCGCAGCGGAAAGCCGGAGACGGTCGCGCTGTCGAGCGACGATCTCGTCTTCCTGCAGAACGGCTCGATGACGGACGCGACCAGCCTGGGCACGCAGGATGCGCCGCCGCCGCGGCTCACCAAGCAGGACAGCCAGGGCTGGACGCTATGGGAGACAATCGCGAAGGGCCGCCCCGAATTCGGCAATCCCGCCGCGTTCAACTCATCGATCCCGGAATCCTGCTGGGAGTCGTTCACCGTCACCTGCCGCAATCCGCGGTTCTTCGACGCGATGGAAGCGTTCAGCGGCAACGCCGCGGGCACCGGCGGGCTCGTCACCTTCACCGAGTCGAACTGGCTGATGTCGGTCGTGCTGTATCACCAGCCGCATTTCGCCGGCCAGCCCGCCGACGTACAGGTGTTCTGGGGCTATGCACTGCATCCCGACCGCATCGGCAATTTCGTCGGCAAGGCGATGGCCGATTGCGGCGGCGCCGACATCCTCAAAGAATTGTGCGGCCACCTCAACTTCGACCTTGCGGTGTTCGACCAGGCGACCTGCGTGCCATGCCGCCTGCCCTACATCACCAGCATGTTCATGCCGCGCAACAAGGCCGACCGGCCGCTGCCGGTGCCGGCGAATTCGAAGAACCTCGCCTTCGTCAGCCAGTTCGTCGAGATCCCCGACGACGTCGTGTTCACGGTGGAATATTCAGTGCGTGCCGCGCAGATGGCGGTCTATCAGTTGCTCGGTATCACCAGGGCGATTCCACCGATCACGCGGCACGACAAGTCGTTCCGCGTGCTGATCGAGACGATGGAGAAGGCCTTCGCCTGACGCCTCTCGCATCCGCAAAAACGAACACGCCCGGATCAGGCTCGATCCGGGCGCGCTTTCCGTCTCGCGAGGCACAGATGGCGCCTCCATGCGTCTTGCGTGAGTTGTCAGTAGCCGAGCAGCGCGAGACCAACCCAGCTGACGGCAAACAGCGATACGACCGAGGTTGCAGCGGCAAAAACGGACAGCGAAACTTTCAAAGTCCTGAGGACCATACGCGCCTCCTTCAACGACAATGAACAGCACATCGAGGTGAACCCCGATGTCAGTCTGAAATTTCCTGGAACCGGCTCCACAACGAGCCGAACACAGGTTTGGTGCGCGCGTGCGCGCAAAGGTTCAATGTCAGGGTGTGGGGCCCTGATTGAGCTGCTTCATTGTTAACGGACACGGCCGCTCGTGGTTCCCGGATGGGAACTGGAACCGCTCCAAAGGAGGCCGCTCTCCCCCTCAGAGCCCCCTTCCTGGCGGAACTCAAGGTTGAGAAGGCTCCTGGCTGCAGGTTTTAGGATGGATCCGACCGCCGGGCGCTATTTCAGCGGCAGGAACAGGTCCGCAGCCGTCTCGTGCTCGGGAACCTCCGGGAAGAAATTCAGCCGCTGGCAATAGATCGGGAAGTCACGCACCTCCTCGCCGCTGGCTGGAAGCCAGTCGCGATAGAGGAGCAGCGCGGCGGGCTCCAGATTGTGGGTGTTGCCGACGACGCGCAGCACGGCGCAGCGTCCTCCGGGGATCACGCCGGCTCTGATCGTCGCGTCGTCCGTCTCGACCGGCTGATCGGTCCCGACACAGAGATCCACGCTGTAGTCGGCAGGCGAAGCGGGGCGCCGCTCGGAGCGCCAGACCGTGAAGGTCGGATGGGTCCTGGGGTGCAGGCCGGCCGCCTTGCGCCAGGCGATGAAGCGCTGGATGGTCGCGCCGAGCGTCGCCGGGTCGCCGCGATGCTCCATGATCGCCACCGGCGTGGCCGGCACCTCGCGAATCGTCACGTCGTCAGGGCTATAGGTCGTCCGCATCAGCTTGCTCCTCGCATCGTCGAGAGGCCCGAAGGCCGCAAGCCACGGCTCCCAGTCGGGAGATTTCCGGAACGAAGACGGCGATTGCCCGAACCGTTGCCGAAAGGCGCGGGCGAAGGCGTCGGGCGCATCGTAGCCGGCGTCCATCGCGACCTCGGTGACGCTTTGGGCATCGCTGTAGGCCAGCTGATAGGACGCCCGCTTCATGCGGGCGAGCTGGATGTAGCGATGCACTGATAGACCGAAGGTCGCCGTGAACTGCCGGTGGAAATGATATTTCGAGTAGGCTGCGATGCTGCTCAGCGCGTCCAGATCGAGATCATCCTCCAGATGCCGGTCGATATGATCCAGCACCCGCTGCATCCGCGCATGGTAGTTTCGCAGCGCCGCCTTCATCGTTCCTTGCTCCGTGGCGGCATCAGCTAAGCGCAGGCGGACATGACGCGCTCGACCGATCTTGCGGCTTTGTCACGGGGTTCAGCGATCAAGACCGCCTTTCACGGATCGACGGCCGTCACGGTCCAGAACGAGGCGGGCACCATGACGCCCGCGCCTCTGGCGTAGCGCGCCAGCGCCTTCCTCACCGCGGCCGTCGCGGCCTCCATGGCCTCGGGCGGCTGCCCGACCACCGCACGGCCGGCAGGCCCGATCGCGAGCGCCGTCTGCACCGCGCTGTCGAGGCCGGCGCCCGCGCCGACGTCGAGCGCGATGTCGTGGCGCTCCAGCCGGATGCGGCGCAGCCCGGCATCGGTCGTCACCTTCTCCATCCACTCGGGAGCGCCGAATGCGAAATCGTCCGGCGCGTGCGGCGGCAATCCCGGTAGCTTCGGCACGTGATCATAGGCCGCCTGCAGCGGCTCCAGCGCCCACGGGTTGTCGCGCAGCTCGCCCCAGCAGGCGAACGCGACGCGCCCTTCCGAATGCAGCGCATTGCGGATGTTGAGCACGGCGCGCACCGGATTGGCGAAGTACATGACGCCGAGCCGCGAGATCACGAGATCGGCGCTGGCGGCCTTGAAGTGGTGCACCATGGCGTCGCCCTGCACGAAGCTCACCGGCGCCTCGGCCGGGGCGAGTTCGTGGGCCGCGGTCAGCATGGCCGCGGAGACGTCGAGGCCGAGCACGCTGCCGCCTGGGCCGACCTTCTCGGCCGCCGCGATCAAGGTCGCGCCGCAGCCGCAGCCGATGTCCAGCACCCGCTCGCCCGCCTGGATCGCCGCGCGCTCCAGCAACGCCTCCTGCACCGGCACCAGCATCGCATCGATCTCGGCGCGGCGTGCGACCCAGCGCCCGCCGCCGGCGCCATTCCAGAAGGCGATCTGCTCGGCATTCTCGAAATGCCCAAAGGAGGCGTCAAAAGTATCCGTCATCTCGGTCAGCCGACTCGCCCCGATCTCGAATTGATGACGCAGATGCGCCCAGGCACCACACTGCGCTGCATGATAGTAGAAAGCGGTCGTCGGATTTGGAAGTCATAGGCAGGGACGAGTTCGCCCTGTGCCGAAACACGAACTCTATGAGACTGGGCGCCAGCCGCACGACCAGGTTGCTCGCCACGCGTTCGCTGCATCGCGAAGTATAGAGCAGGACTAGGATTTCACCGATACTCGGATCTCAACATGCAAAAGCCTCCGCTCGTTGCGGAGGCCTTCTTGCGCCGGGCATCAATAATACCATACCTGCTCAGCCAGCAGAACGCCGTTTGCGCCGAATCTCTTCCCGAGCGCTCTCGCGCTCCTTTTGCAGCTTGCCAATGATCCGCCCCGACGCCTTGTCAGCTTCTTCCTCGGGGCTGCCCACGGCCCGTGTGCCACGCAAATAGTCAAGCACGGTGCGGCGGATGCGAATGGCTCTGTGCTCAGACCGATGTTCCATCAGAATTCACCTTCTGAAGCTGGAGTGCCTTACGGATACCAAAGTCGGGATTCAACGACGAGTCGAAATAATGTTTCCGCTTTGCCCAGACGAGACCATCACCTTTCGAGATCACCGCAACATCGGTTGGCCCTCCGACTGATTCCAACGGTGAATCAACGCGTCGTCGAAGGGACGTTAGTTCCACGAGAGCCTCGGCCATATCAGCCATCTCTTCTTTTGGAAGAGTCGCAACCACTTTCATAACCGGCTGAACCAAGCTCTTGTCGCGATACTCTTCAAACTCTTTATCGAGATCCCGTACGATTTTAGAATTTTCTCTTCTTTGCAAGCCGCGCTCCACGGTTTTTTCATCCTGATCCGATACGTATGTCCCGATCAGAGTGTCGGATTTGTCGTCCAGGAGACGCTTCAGGGCTCGACGCAACCAGCGCGTGTGTTGCGACAATACGCCTTCGAGAAAAAGGATGGCTATGTCATCTTGCCCGAAGGGAATGATTACCCCGTTAGACTCATCTTCACCGTTACAGTTGTGGCTATTGGTTTCATCTTGCCAAGCCCTGAGTTGCCCTTTGTGTTTGCCATCGACAACGTAAGACACGAGTGATGGAAAGAATTCGCTTGAGCCGAAACCAGCAACGACCACGCCTGTATAGAAGTCAGAGCTAAACCTCCGTCGAAACCCCGCGTAGAAGAGTTCAACTAGATTGTTTATTATCTTCTTCGGTACATGTTCGTGGATTTCCTGTTTCACCAAGCCCGCTATCGTCGCCTGATATTGAGCGCGAAAGTCCTTCAAACTTAGATCAACAGCGATCTCCGGAAGGCTTTGCATCTGCTCCTTGCCTCTCGCTATTCTGGCCGAAAGCGCCTCTCGAAATTCCTTTCTGGTTTTGCATTCCGGCATCTGTTTCTTGATGAGTTCAAGATGCTTCACGAACCCGATTACAATGCTGATCTCTTCTTCGGCACTCGCGGAGAATCTTGGATCCCTCAAGTAGCCGATGAAGTCGTCCGCACATTCCTGAACAGTATTGAACGTTTTTTGTCCCACCGCGAGACGATACGTTTTTACGATTGTTTCCCAAGGGTAGCCGATCAAATCACCGGCGCCGTAGGCCATGATTGCAATGTCATTGTAGGGGGATAGAGAAAAAAGCTTATTTGCGGTTTTCCAAACCTTGCGGCGACCGACCGTAACCGCGCTGTCGGCCGCGAGAACAAGCGCCTGCTTGTTCATGATGGCTATCTCGGTGGTCATTGGAGGACCTTCAGCAGCGGTGCAGCGCTATAGTCCGAATCTTCAACGATTCTCCCCGATCCTAGGGAGATTTGGGCAATCATGGATTGATAGCAACACCAAAATCACTTGAAGCGCCAGCATCAGCGCTCGGATTCAAAGAACATACAACAAATCCGGGCCCCTCAAACACCCGGTCAAAAAAATGGTCGGAGCGGCGGGATTCGAACCCACGACCCCTAGTCCCCCAGACTAGTGCGCTAACCGGGCTGCGCCACGCTCCGATGGCCGTTCCTGTAGCCGTGATCAGAGCGCGATGCAAGGCACGCTGGGAGGGTTTCATGGGGGCGATGGCCCCGAATCCGCCCCTGATCGCCGGGGTGTCCCGCCTCAGACGTCCTTCATCGCGCGGTCGAGCAGCGCGCGGCAGTCGAGCAGGTCCTTGAGCACGCCCTGGAGCTTGTCGCGCTCCTCCGGCTTCATGCCGGCGCGGGTGGGCGGGCCGACGCGGAAGGTGTCGAGGATGTCGTCCTCGGTGTCGACGAAGCGGAAGTCGATGCCCTCCTCGTCGGACGCCTCCTCCTCCTCGTCCTCCGATTCGACCTCGGCCTCGCCGATCGGCTCCTCTTCCATCATCGCCTGGCCGAGGGTCTCCTCCATCGCGCCGAACGAGACCGCGGCGGAGCTGTCGGCCAGTCCCTGGACCGACTTGACGCCGTGCTCCTTGAGGATCCGCTGCACACCCTTGATGGTGTAGCCTTCGCCGTACAGCAGGCGGCGGATGCCCTTGAGCAAATCGACGTCGTCGGGCCGGTAATAGCGCCGGCCGCCGCTCCGCTTCATCGGCTTGATCTGGGCGAACCGCGTCTCCCAAAACCGCAGCACGTGCTGCGGGATGTCGAGCTCCTGCGCGACCTCGCTGATCGTCCGAAACGCATCCGGCGCCTTGTCCAAATGCCCGTTCCCCTTCGACCGTGCTGCCAAGAAAGTGGGAGACTACGCTGATTCGACTGGACGAACTGCACGCGGGACGAAGATAACGCGTCGATACCGCCTCGCCGGACGATGCGGCGGGCCAGCCCGGCCCTATTCCGGCTCGGCGCCGAACTCGGCGCTGGCCTCGCCGTTCATCTTGCCGTTGCCCTGCTGGCCGTTGATGCGCTGCTTGAGGATCGCGGACGGCTTGAACACCATGACCCGCCGCGGCGAGATCGGCACTTCCGTGCCCGTCTTCGGGTTACGTCCGATGCGCTGACCCTTCTTGCGCACCATGAACGACCCGAACGACGATAGCTTGACCGTCTCGCCGCGCTCGAGGCAGTCGGTGATCTCCTTCAAGACCAGCTCGACGAACGCAGACGACTCCGTCCGCGACAGCCCCACCTTCTGGTAGACTGCCTCGCAGAGATCGACGCGTGTGACTGTTTTTCCGGTTCCCGCCATCGCCTGCCCCAAACTCTCGGCGAATAATTCGCTCCGGAAATTAAGAGGTTAAGCGGCGGTGGTCAACAGCAGCGTGAATAGAAGTACGGGCCCTCATGCCGATCTAAGGCGTAATCCCGCCGCGCGGCAGGCTCACCAGCGCACCAAAGCCGAGCCCCAGGTGAAGCCGCCACCCATCGCCTCCAGCAGAACCACGTCGCCCTTCTTGATGCGACCGTCCTTGACGGCCACGTCGAGCGCCAGAGGGATCGAGGCAGCGGAGGTATTTCCATGCCGATCGACCGTCAACACCACCTTCTCCGGCGCGATGTGCAGCTTGTGCGCCGAAGCATCGATGATTCGCTTGTTGGCCTGGTGCGGCACGAACCAGTCGATGGTCTCGGCCGACAGGCCGGTGGCATCGAAGGCGTCGACGATCACGTCGGTGATCATGCCGACCGCGTGCTTGAACACCTCGCGGCCTTCCATCCGCAGATGCCCGACGGTCTGGGTCGAGGACGGTCCGCCATCGACATAGAGCTTGGCCTTGTGGCGACCATCGGACCGCAGGTGAGTCGTGAGCACGCCGCGATCGGCCGAGGTCCCCCCCTGCTCCTGAGCGTCGAGGACCAGCGCGCCGGCGCCGTCGCCGAACAGCACGCAAGTGGTGCGGTCGTTCCAGTCGAGGATGCGCGAGAAGGTCTCGGCGCCGATCACCAGCGCGCGCTTGAACTGGCGGCTGCGCAGGAAATTATCCGCGGTCGCGAGCGCATAGACGAAGCCCGAGCACACCGCCTGCAGGTCGAACGCCGCGCCATGATGGATGCCGAGGCCGTTCTGCACCGCCACGGCCGTCGCCGGAAAGGTGTTGTCCGGGGTCGAGGTGCCCAACACGATCAGATCGATCGACTGCGGATCGACATCGGCCGCGGCCAACGCGGCACGAGCCGCGTTGATCGCGAGATGCGAGGTGAATTCGCCGTCGGCTGCGACGTGGCGCTCACGAATGCCGGTGCGCTGCACGATCCACTCATCCGAGGTCTCGATGCGGCTTGCCAGCTCGGCATTGGTCACGACCCGCTGCGGGAGGTAGGAGCCACAGCCGAGCACGACCGAACGAATTGTCACGAGACAGCCTCCTGGGCGACGGGTTCGGACGCCGGTGCGCCGCCGTCGGGATTGAGTGTTTGATTGATCTTGGTCAGGAGATCGTAGCGGGCCATCTCATAGCCAACCCTGACCGCCGAGGCAAAGCCCTCGGCATCGGTTCCGCCGTGGCTCTTGACCACCATCCCCTTGAGCCCGAGCACCACGCTGCCGTTGGATTTGCGCGGGTCGAGCCGGGCCCGCAGGGCGGCGAACGCGCCGCGTGCCAACACGTAGCCGACCCGGGCCAGCAGACTGGCCTGGATCGCGCCGCGCAGGAAATCCGTGACCTGGCGCACCGTGCCCTCGGCCGTCTTCAGCGCGATGTTGCCGCTGAAGCCCTCGGTCACGACCACGTCGGCGGCGCCCTTGCCGATGCCGTCGCCCTCGACGAAGCCGATATAGTCGAGCTGCGGCAGGTTCATCGCACGGAGCTGCTCGGCCGCCTCGCGGATCTCCTCATGGCCCTTGATCTCCTCGACACCGATGTTGAGGAGGCCGACGGTCGGCCTGGGCTTGTTGAACAGCACGCTCGCCAGCGCGCCGCCCATCACTGCCAGCGCGACGAGGTGGTGGGCGTCGCCGCCGATCGTCGCGCCGAGGTCGAGCACCACCGATTCGCCGCGCGCAGTCGGCCAGATCGCGGCCAGAGCCGGCCGGTCGATCCCGTCCAGCGTGCGCAGGCAGAAGCGCGCCATCGCCACCAGCGCGCCGGTGTTGCCTGCGGACACGGCGACGTCGGCCTCTCCCTTCTTCACCGCCTCGAGCGCGAGCCACATCGACGACGTCTTGCGGCCGCGCCGGAGCGCCTGGCTCGGCTTGTCCTCCATGCTGACGGCGACATCGGTGTGAACGACGCGCGAGACTGCCTTCAGCCGCGGATGCCGGTCGAGTTCGGGAACGATCTTGGCACTGTCGCCGAACAGCAGAAACTCCGCATCCGGATGGCGGCTCAGCGCGATCGCGGCACCGGGGATGACGACGGCCGCGCCGAAATCCCCGCCCATGGCGTCCAGCGCGATTCGAACCTTTTGAGGCATGACGTCCCGGAAACCTGATCTCGAGCTTTGTCTCGTCTTGGCCGTGATTTGGTTGGCCGTGTTTGGCGGTCGTTCAGAGGCATTGCGCGGCCGATGGACAGGCCAGAGGCCGTCCGGGCCTTTTCGTCGCACCCCGACCCGGGCGCGACAATAGCGTCTCTCCGTGTCGAAACAACCTCCCGGGAGCGATGCATTTTGCAACCGCCGCGCCGGTCCGGGACCGGTAGCGCCCCGTCTTTTCGTTCGAAATCAGCGGCTTGAGAGAATTTTGACAAGCTTTGTGACAGGATCGCGCGGCAGCGGCCTGCACAATTGCGCGTCAATCCTCACCCGTTTTCTTCGCTTTGACCGCGCCCGGCCCGACGGCATCTGCCGGCTTCAGCGCCTTCAGCGCGGCGAAGGGATGGTCCGCCGGATCGGAGGCCTCGGCGGGCTGCTCGAACACCGCGCCCGGTTTGCGCGGATACGGATCGATCCCCAGGAACAGCGCGTCGGCGGCGAGGCGGCCGAGGTCGATCTGCCCACCGACGATCGGCTCGGGCGGATCGGCCGTCTCGACCTCGCTGTTCGGGTCGTCCTCGACCAGGTCGGCAAGCTCCGGAATCTGCTCCGGCGGGGCAAACATCTGGTCGATCGGCTCGTCGATCTCGGTCTCGATCGGATCGAGCGTGACGACGCAGGTCTGGCCGATCCGGGCGCGCACCCGGCCCTCGACATGCACCTTGCCGTCACGCTTCAGGGCCACGTCGAACGAGGCTTTGGCCGAAAGCACCTCGCGCAGATCGGCGATCTCTGCCAACGCCCGGCGCGTGGCCGGATCGGCCTCGATCTCGCGATGCAGGCCGGCGTCCGGGATTTGCGCCACGATCACCGGCGGCGCGCGCCAGGGGTCCTTGGAAGGGTCTCGCGCCGTTTCGCGCGACGTGTCTCTGTCTCTGGTCATGTCGCTAGTCCTGCTGAACCGGCCGCGGGAAGCTCCAGCCGGCGCCGAGCAGCCTGTTGTCGTCGAGGGCGGCGAGGTCGGCCGCCACCCGGGCCGCATAGGCGGCAAGTCCGGCCGCGCTGTCGGGATGCTCGCCGTTCAAGATATTCTTCTGCAGCGCCTCCGCCAGCCGGGCCTCGCTCTCCGACCAGGCCAGATCATAGGCGGCGGTGCGGCCATAGAACGCCTCGCCGAACTTCTGCATGCGCTTCGGAACGGTCAGATCACCCACCCCCATCTCGCGGAGATTGTCGTCCATGTCGTCGCAGAACCGGTCGAACAGGGCCTGCGACAGCGCCGACCCCACCCCGCGCAGCCGCCGCAGCACCAGCCAGAGGTGCAGAATCAGCAGATCGAACCGTCCTTCCACCGTGTCAGGGACATTCAAGTGTCTATAAAACAACGGGTCTCGGGTTTGTGCCACGATCGCGCCATAGATCGGCTCGATGGTCCCGCGCGGGGACGGTCGGGATTTCCTGAGATGGTTGAATGGCCAGAGCATGACGGTTCCGCGGTCGAGTTTCCCTGACCCTGTTCAGGGGCATGTTGCAATCCGCAAGTTTGCCCGGTACGTCAACGCCCTGCCCGACGCAAGGGGACGGGATCCGATCTGAAGAAGATGACCCAGACAATGCGAACGACTGCCCGCCTGCTCACCCGTGGCCTGAGCCCCCGTCTGCGCACCCTTGGTGCGATCGCGCTGACCTGTCTGGCGCTCGGCGCCTGCACCGGCGAGCAGTTCCAGAAGGGCTACATCATGCCGCCGGGCGCGCTGGAGCAGATCCCGATCGGCGCCAGCCAGGACCAGGTGCTGATCGTGATGGGCACGCCATCGACGGTGGCGACGCTCGACGGCGAGGTGTTCTACTACATCTCGCAGCGCGCCGAGCGCCCGGTCGCCTTCATGAACCAGAAGGTGGTCGATCAGCGCGTCATCGCGATCTATTTCGACAAGAACCGCCAGGTCCGCCGCCTCGCCAATTACGGCATGAAGGACGGCAAGATCTTCGACTTCGTCAGCCGCACCACGCCGACCTCCGGCCAGGAGCTCAGCTACCTGACGCCGCTGTTCAAGCTGCTCAGCTTCAACTGATCCCGACCCGATCGCCGCAGTCCGGAATATGATTCCGGGCGACGGCACAAAGCCCGTGAACTGCGCTGATTGGCGCAGCTCGCGTGCAATTCGCCGGCTTGCTCTGGCGCTGCAATCTTCCCTACCCTGCCGCAAAACAAGAGCAGGGAGGAATCATTGGCTCATCGCATCGCGCTGTCGCGCCGCAAGCTGTTGTCGGGCGCCGCGGCGCTCTCGACCGCCGCCATCCTGCCGCGCGCGAGTCTCGCCGACTGGCGCCCGACCGAGACGATCAAGCTGATCGTGCCGGCCGCGCCCGGCGGCAGCACCGACGTCATGGGCCGGCTGCTCGCGGCGCATCTGCAGACCGCCTGGGGACAGTCGGCCGTGGTCGAGAATCGCTCCGGCGGTGGCGGCACGATCGGCGCCGCCGAGGTCGCGCGCAACACCAAGGGCGACGGCCATACGGTCCTGATCGGCAACCCCGGTCCGAACGCGATCGCCTATTCGATCTTCCGCAACCTCGCCTACAAGCCGGATCAGTTGCAGGCGGTCTCCAACATGATCCGCATCCCGAACATCGTCTCGGCGCATCCCTCCACCGGCATCAAGTCGATTCCCGAGCTGATCGCCTATCTCAAGGCCAATCCCGATAAGCTCAACTACGCCTCGTCCGGCGTCGGCCAGAGCCCGCATCTGACGGGCGCCTGGTTCCTGCAGCTCACCGGGCTGAAGATGACGCACATCCCGTTCCGCGGCGCCGGCCCGGCGCTGCAGGCTGCCCTGGCGGGCGACGTCCAGATCCTGTTCGACAATCTGTTTCCATCGCTGCCGCAGGTCCAGGAGGGCAAGCTCACCGGCCTTTGCGTAACCACACCGGAGCGCAGCGCCAATGCGCCGGAGCTGCCGACGATGCGCGAGAGCGCGCCGGAGCTCGCCAAGTTCGACGTGTCGTCCTGGTTCGGCGTATTCCTGCCCAAGGCCTGCCCGCCGGAGATCGTCAGCGCGCTCAACCTGCAGGTCAAGGCGATGCTGGAGCGCGAGGACATCGCCAAGAACATCGCGGCCATGGGCGCGCGGGCGGACTACGGCACGCCGCAGCAGTTCGGCGACTTCGTCCAGGCCGAGACAGCCAAATTCGCCTCGATCATCCAGAAGGAAGGCCTGCAGATGGATGTGCAGTAGCCCTCGGAGCCCGGCCGGCCACGTCGCAGCGGAGTATTGCAACAGGGCTCGTGGTGTAACGGCACCTTAAGCGGGATGGTGCGATAGATGGTGGCCGCGCGCCTTTGATCTGGTCCTGAGATACCGTCAAGCGGATGCCTGGCCGACCACCTTCGCGTGGATGCGGTCCGAGCACCGTCCGAGGGGCAGGCGCCGGCGATGTCCATCGCATGAGCCGTGCCTTGCCCAACGACGTCCTCCACCAACTCGAAGACATTCTCGCCAGCCGCTACGTCTCGCGGCGCGCGGAGATTCTGGAGCGCGTCACCGACCTGTTCGTCTTCGGTTCGGGCAAGTTCAACGAAGAGCATGTCGATCTGTTCGACCACGTGCTGTTCAAGCTGCTCGACAACGTCGCCATTGCGGCGCGGGCGCAGCTCGGCAGCCGGCTCGCGGGGCTGCCCGACGCACCGCTACGCCTGCTCCGGCTGCTCGCGAGCGACGAGACGATCGCGGTGGCAGGTCCCGTGCTGCGCCAGAGCGATCGGCTCGACGAGGAGACCCTGGTCGCGACCGCGCAGACCCGGGGCCAGGAGCATCTGCTCGCGATCTCCGACCGCAAGATCCTGACCGAGTCCGTCACCGATGTTCTGGTCGATCGCGGCAATCAGGCCGTGGTGTCGAACACCGCCAACAATGGCGGCGCGCGCTTCTCCGATCACGGCTTCTCCGGCCTGGTGACGAAGGCGTCCGACGATCCCAACCTCGCCTTGAAACTCTGGAGCCGGCCCGACAGTCCGCGCGAGGTGCTGGTGCGGCTGTTCGTCGAAGCCTCCGACGCGGTGCGCAGCCAGCTCGCCAGCGCCGACGCGGCGCGCGCCGAGATCGTCGAACGCGCCGTTGCGCAGGCGTCGGACCAACTGCAGGCGGCAGCGCGGACGCGCTCGGCCGATTTCGTCACCGCCAAGGACTATGTCGAGCTGCTGCACGCGACCGGCCAGCTCCACGAGGCGCAACTGCACGGTTTCGCCAAGGAAGGCAGCTTCGACAAGGTCACGCTGGCGCTGGCGCTGATGTGCAAGCTGCCGCTCGACGTGGTCGAGCGCGCCTTCGTGCGCAAGCAGCCGGACCAGCTCCTGGTGCTCGCCAAGGCGCTGGACCTGTCCTGGGTCACGACCACGACGCTACTGTTCATGCAGGCCAACGCGAGCGGCAGCGCGCGCCCGCAGCTCGATCAGCATCTGGCGAGCTTCTCGCAGATGCAGCCGCGAACCGCTCAGAGCACGTTGCAGTCGTATCGCACGCGGCAGCGCGCAGCCGAGTAGCAAACAACACAGTCTCATGAAAAACCCCGCGGCTCACGCCGCGGGGTCTTTATTCGTCAGGACAATTGCTCCGCTCAGTGCGCGAGGATCGCCAGCAGCAGCAGGGCCACGATGTTGGTGATCTTGATCATCGGGTTCACGGCAGGGCCGGCCGTGTCCTTGTAGGGGTCGCCGACGGTGTCACCCGTCACCGCCGCCTTGTGGGCATCCGAGCCCTTGCCGCCGAAGTGGCCGTCCTCGATGTACTTCTTGGCGTTGTCCCAGGCGCCGCCGCCCGAGGTCATCGAGATCGCCACGAACAGGCCGGTGACGATGACGCCGAGCAGCATGGCGCCGACGGCGGAGAACGCCGCCGACTTACCGGCCGCGCCGCCGCCCGCGATCGCGTAGATCAGGAAGTAGACGACGATCGGCGACAGCACCGGCAGCAGCGAGGGGATGATCATCTCCTTGATCGCCGCCTTGGTCAGCAGGTCGACAGCCTTGCCGTAGTCCGGCTTGTCGGTGCCCTGCATGATGCCCGGCTTCTCGCGGAACTGCCGGCGCACCTCCTCGACGATCGCGCCGGCGGCACGGCCGACCGCGGTCATGCCCATCGCGCCGAACAGATATGGCAGCAGGCCGCCGAACAGCAGGCCAACCACGACGTAGGGGTTGTTCAGCGAGAAGTCCGGCTTGATGCCGGCGAAGTAAGGATGCTTCGCGGAGTCGGCGATGAAGAACTGCAGGTCTTGGTTATAGGCCGCAAACAGCACCAGCGCGCCGAGACCGGCGGAGCCGATCGCGTAGCCCTTGGTGACCGCCTTGGTGGTGTTGCCGACCGCGTCGAGCGCGTCGGTCGACTTGCGGACCTCCTTCGGCAGGCCGGCCATTTCGGCAATGCCGCCGGCATTGTCCGTGACTGGACCGAAGGCGTCGAGCGCGACGATCATGCCGGCCAGCGCCAGCATCGTCGTGGTCGCGATCGCGATGCCGAACAGGCCGGCGAGGCTGTAGGTGACCAGGATGCCGGCGATGATCACGATCGCGGGCAGCGCGGTCGATTCCATCGAGATCGCGAGGCCCTGGATCACGTTGGTGCCGTGACCCGTGACCGAGGCCGAAGCGATCGACTTCACCGGGCGGAAGTCGGTGCCGGTGTAGTATTCGGTGATCCAGATGATCAGGCCGGTCACGACGAGGCCGACGACACCACAGACGAACAGCGCGGTGCCGGTGTAGTCGACGCCATCGAGCTTGCCGAAGCCGATCAGCCACGCAATGGCAATCGCGACGCCGGCGAGCGAGAGCACGCCGGTCGCGATCAGGCCCTTGTACAGCGCGCCCATGATCGACTGGCTGGCGCCGAGCTTGACGAAGAAGGTGCCGGCGATCGAGGTGATGATGCAGATGCCGCCGATGGCGAGCGGCAGGGTCATCATGTTGGCGAGCAGCGATGACTTGGCGAAGAAGATCGCAGCCAGCACCATGGTGGCGACCGCGGTCACCGCGTAGGTCTCGAACAGGTCGGCGGCCATGCCGGCGCAGTCACCGACGTTGTCGCCGACGTTGTCGGCGATGGTCGCGGGGTTGCGCGGATCGTCCTCAGGAATGCCGGCTTCGACCTTGCCGACGAGGTCACCGCCGACGTCGGCGCCCTTGGTGAAGATGCCGCCGCCGAGACGGGCGAAGATCGAGATCAGCGATGCGCCGAAGCCGAGCGCGACCAGCGCGTCGATCACGGTGCGGCTGTCGGGCGCGAGCTTCATGAAGCCGGTGAGAACGCCGAAGTAGATCGTGACGCCGAGCAGCGCCAGACCCGCGACGAGCAGACCGGTGATGGCGCCGGCCTTGAAGGCGAGCTCGAGGCCGCCTGCGAGCGAGGTGGTCGCAGCCTGCGCGGTGCGGACGTTGGCGCGCACCGACACGTTCATGCCGATGAAGCCGGCGGCGCCGGAGAGGATCGCGCCGATCGCAAAGCCGACCGCCACGAGCATGCCGAGGAAATACGCAAGGAGCACGAAGATCACGACGCCGACGATTCCGATCGTCGTATATTGGCGGCGGAGATAGGCCTGCGCGCCCTCACGCACGGCCGCCGCAATTTCCTGCATGCGCGCATTGCCGGCGTCCGCACCCAGGACCGATGAAGTGGCCCAGATCGCATAGACGATCGACAGCGCTCCGCAGAGCACGATCACCCATAAAGCTGACATTTAGTTTCCTCGGCTCTTTGCTTTTTTGAACTACGTCACGCCGCGATGGTGCGACGCACGCCCCCTATCAGGCCGCTCCGGGCGGAGCCGCCTCGAACATCATGAAGCTTGCCAAAATCGCCATGATGACGCAACGCCGCGACGCCTGAACCGCTCCAAATTCAGACGCTTCTTTGGTCGCATTGTGCGGTGCAAATAGGTGTCAGAAGTGGCTGAAGGACAAACGCGTCAGTGTGACGGGACGGCCCTGCCCGTCCAGGAAGCGCGGGGCTCGCGCCCCTTCGACGATGGCGCCGATGTCCGTGACGGCAACGCCCGCCGTCTCGGCTGCAGCACGGAACGCTGCGCATCGCGCTGCGGGAACAGTGCAGAGGATCTCGTAATCGTCGCCGCCCGAGATCATGCTTTCAAGCTGCGCGGCCCCGACAGCAAGCAGCTTCGCCGCTGCCGGCGATCGTGGAATGTGGGACAGCGCGATGTCGGCGCTCACGGAAGAGGCGGCGCAGAGCTTGGTCAGGTCGCCTGCGAGGCCATCAGAGACGTCCATCGAGGCGGTCGCACAGTCTCTCACGGCCGCCGCCAGTGCATTGCGCGGCTGCGGCGTGCGATAACGACCGATCAGCATATCCCGCGCGGCGGGATCGTCGGCCAGCGCCGTAGCCTCGGCTGTGCCCGTCAGCATGCGCAGACCGAGCGCGGCATCACCGATCGTCCCGGTGACCATGACCCGGTCGCCGGGACGCGCGCCGAAGCGATGCACCATCCGGCCCCTGGGCACCCGCCCCCAGGCCGCAATCGAGATCATCACGGGACCGGGCGTCGACACGGTGTCGCCGCCGAGCAGCGGACAGCCGAACGCGGCGGCGTCCTCGCCGAGGCCACGCGCGAACTGCGTCAGCCAGGCGTCGTCCTTCTCGCGCAGCGCGAGCGTCAGGACGAAGCCAGCGGGCACGGCGCCCTTGGCGGCGAGATCGGACAGGTTCACCCGCAGCGCCTTGCGCGCGATGGTGTCGGGGGGATCGTCGGCGAGATAATGGACGCCTTCGACGATGGCGTCGGTCTTGACGACGATGTCGTCCCCATCGGCGGGAATGATCGCAGCGTCGTCGACGAGACCGAACGCGCCGGGGTCGGTCGCCAGCGGCTTGAAATAGCGGGCAATGAGGGAGTCTTCGCCGGAGGGGTTTTGGGTCACAGCCCCCCTCCCCGCTCTCCGCTGTCATCGCCCGGCTTGCCGCCTTCGCTAAAGCTTCGGCGCGCCCTTGCATTCGTCGCCGCGCCGGAGCCGATAGACGAAGGCGGGACCGGGCGATCCAGTACGCCGCGCTCGTCTCTGGAATGCTGGATCACCCGCTTTCGCGGGTGATGACAGTCGAGGAAAGACACTGGCATCGCACCGGTTCGCAGCGATCGTGCTCCGGCGCCCCCCATCGCTACTTCGGCCCCATCTCGTCGCCGCGGTATTGCCGGGCGAGTTGCTCCAGCACGGCGTTGACCATGCCGGTCTCGTCGCGCTCGACGAAGGCATGGGCGATGTCGACATATTCGGACACGACGACCTTGGCCGGCACGTCCTTGCGCCGCTCCAGCTCATAGGCGCCGGCGCGCAGCACGGCGCGCAGGATCGCCTCGATCCGCTGCAGCGGCCAGCCGCGCTCCAGCGCCGCGTCGAGCACCGGATCGATCTTGGTCTGGTCGCGCACCACGCCGGAGACGATGTCACGGAAGAAGGCAGCCTCCGCCGGCAGATACTGCTCGCCCTCGACCTCGTTGCCGAGCCAATGGCTCTCGAACTCGGCCAGCACGTCGTTGATGCCGGCGCCAGCAATGTCCATCTGGTAGAGCGCCTGGACGGCGGCGAGCCGCGCCGCGCCACGGCGGTTGGCCTTGCGGTCGTTGTTGGCGCGGACCGGGCCCTTGAACGGTCTGTTGCTGCTCTCGGCCATGTCAGCCTCGCGCCAGACGGCGTTTGATGCGCAGCACGGCAAGCGCGGCGCGGGCGGCATCACCGCCCTTGTTCATCTCGGAGAGGCGGGCGCGCGCCCACGCCTGGTCCTCGTTGTTGACGGTGAGGATGCCGTTGCCGAGCGGCAGGCCGCGCGCCACCGACAGATCCATCAGGGCTCGCGAGGACTCCTGCGACACGATCTCGAAATGGATGGTGTCGCCGCGGATGACGCAGCCGAGCGCGATCGCCGCATCATAAGGCTTGCCGTTCTTGGCGGCAGCATCGAGCGCAATGGCAATAGTCGCCGGAATCTCCAACGAGCCGGTGACGGTGAGAACATCATAGCCCACGCCCGCCGCCTTCAGCTCGGCGGTGGCGCCCTCCAGCAGGGCGTCCTGAAGGTCGTCGTAGAAGCGGGCCTCGACGATCAGCGCCCGGGCGCCGGAGATGTCGGTCTGGTCTTTGAGCGGCGCGCGCCGTGCGTCTGCCATGGTTCTGTTTCCATTGTCTCCAGGTGCCTCGCCCCAAGGGAGCGGCGATCCGGCCGCGTCGCGAAGGGCGAGATGAAATCGGCCTCATGCCGCGAGACGACACATCGGCGCCTCCTCGCCACGAGGGCTGGCCTTGTAGGCGCGGGCGCCCGCAAAGCCAAGACGGAAAGCCCCCTTCGAGGCTACTTCATTTCCGTGAGGCGCGCGGCATAGCGCGCCATCAGGTCGACCTCGAGATTGACCTCGCTGCCGGCCTGCCAGGACGACAGCGTCGTGACCGACAGCGTATGCGGAATGATCAGCACCGAGAAGGCCAGTTCGTCGACGGTGTTGACCGTGAGCGAGACGCCGTCGAGGGTGACTGAGCCCTTGGTGGCGATGAAGCGCGCCAGATCCCGCGTTGTCTTCAGCACGAACCGCGCCATATCCGGCAGGTCGTCGCGGCTGACGATGGTCGCGATGCCATCGACATGGCCTGCGACGATGTGGCCACCGAGCTCGTCGCCGATCTTCAGGGCCCGCTCGAGGTTCAGCTTTGTGCCGACGCGCCAGTGCTTGGCCGTGGTCAGTGCCAGCGTCTCTGCTGCGGCGTCGACCTCGAACCAGGTCTTCCCATCGGTGACGCCGGACTGCACGACCGTGAGGCAGACGCCATTGTTGGCGATGGATGCGCCATCGGCGATGCTGGCCTGGTCATAATGGCAGGCAATGCGCAGCCGGTGCAGCTTGCCCTCGGTCCGCGGCGTCAGGCTGGCGATCTCGCCGATGTCGGTGACGATGCCGGTAAACATTACGCGCGCTCGTAAATCGTAAGGGTGTCGGGATCGAGCGTTTCGCTAGCACGAACGCGATAGGCCGGCGACTGCGTGATTGCGGTCAGCGGCAATGCGTCCAGCGCAGCGATGCCGTCGGCCCCGATCTCGCCGGGACCGCGCAGCAGCCAGATTTCATCGACCAGGCCACTCGCCATGAAGGATGAGGCGACGCGGCTGCCGCCCTCGATCATCAGGCGGGTGATGCCCTTCTCAGCCAGCGCCTTGAGCACGGCGGGGAGCTCCAGCGCCGAGGGCTCGGCCTGCGGCGGCACGCCGATCACCTGGGCACCGGCAGCACCGAGCTTAGTCGCCGCCGCGGGCTCGGCAAGCGCTGACGCGACCATCCAGAGCGGCGTGGTTCGCGCTGATTGCACCAAACGGCTGGTCATGGGCAGCCGCAACATCGGATCGAGCACCACCCGGACCGGCGAGCGGGGCTCCATGCCGGGCAGCCGGCAGGTCAGCAGCGGATCGTCGGCGATCGCGGTGCGCACGCCGATCAGGATCGCGTCGCTTTGGGCACGCAACAGATGCACGCGCGTCCGCGCCGCCTCGCCGGTGATGGCGACCGGCTTGTTGCCGCTGGCCGCGATCTTGTCGTCGGCCGAGACGGCAAGCTTCAGGATCACATGCGGCCGGCCATCGCGGATGCGGCGGAAATGGCCGGCATGGTCACGCCTCGCGTCCGCAGAGCAGAGGCCGACTTCGACCTGGATGCCGGCAGCGCGGAGCTTCGCATGCCCCTGCCCTGCGACCTCGGGATTGGGATCCTCGATCGCGGACACGACGCGGCTGATTCCGGCTGCGATGACGGCATCGACGCAAGGCGGCGACTTCCCGAAATGCGAGCATGGCTCCAGCGTCACATAGAGTGTGGCGCCCTTCGCGGCCTTGCCGGCGCGATTCAAGGCCTCGGGCTCGCCATGAGGGCGTCCACCGGGCTGGGTCCAGCCGCGGCCGATGATGACGCCGTCCTTGACCACGACGGCGCCGACCGCCGGGTTAGGCCAGGTCCGCCCCTGCCCGCGACGGCCGAGCGACAGCGCGAGCTGCATGAAGCGGCGGTCGGCGTCCTTCTGCGCCTTCAGCTTCTCGCCGACCTGATCGACCAGGACCCGGAAGATCATTTGCGGACCGGCGCCAGCCGCGGCGTCTCGTCCTCGGCCGAGAGCTCGCCGAGCACGGCCTCGAAGTCCTTGGCCTCCCGGAAATTGCGGTACACCGAGGCGAAGCGGACATAGGCGACGTCGTCGAGATCGCGCAGATGCTCCATCACGATCTCGCCGATCGCCTCCGAGGACACCTCGGACTCGCCGCCGCTCTCGAGCTCGCGCACGATCGCCGAGACCATCTTCTCGACCCTTTCAGGATCGACCGAACGCTTGCGCAGCGAGATCTGCACCGAGCGCATCAGCTTGTCACGGTCGAACGGAACGCGGCGGCCATTGCGCTTGATGACGGTGAGTTCGCGCAGCTGCACCCGCTCGAAGGTCGTGAAGCGGAAGTTGCAGGTGACGCAGACCCGCCGCCGCCGGATCACCGAGGAATCCTCGGTGGGGCGGGAGTCCTTCACCTGCGTATCGAGGCTGTTGCAGCTCGGGCAGCGCATTGTGGCTTCAAGCCTTACTGATAGATCGGGAACCGGTCGGTCAGCGCCTTCACCTTCGCCTTGACCGCAGCTTCCACCAGCGGCGCGCTGCCGTCCGGCGCCTGCGCGATCGCGTTCAGCACCTCGGCGATCAGGCTGCCGACCTGCTGGAATTCAGCGACGCCGAAGCCACGGGTGGTCGCGGCAGGCGTACCGAGTCGCAGGCCGGAGGTGACGAACGGCTTCTCGGGGTCGAACGGAATGCCGTTCTTGTTGCAGGTGATGCCGGCGCGGACCAGCGCCTTCTCCGAGACGTTCCCCTTCAGGCTCTTCGGCCGGAGGTCGACCAGCATCAGATGGTTGTCGGTGCCGCCGGAGACGATGTCGAAGCCCTGGGCGCGCAGCGATTCCGCCAGCGCCTTCGCGTTCTCGACGATGTTCTTCGCGTAGACCTTGAACTCGGGCCGCAGCGCCTCGGCAAAGGCCACCGCCTTGGCCGCGATCACGTGCATCAGCGGGCCGCCCTGCAGGCCCGGGAAGATCGCCGAGTTGAACTTCTTGGTGAACTGCTCGTCGTTCCACAGAATCAGGCCGCCGCGCGGACCACGCAGCGACTTGTGCGTGGTGGTCGTGGTGACGTGAGCGTAGGGCACCGGGGAGGCATGGACGCCACCCGCAACGAGACCGGCGAAGTGCGCCATGTCGACCAGCAGATAGGCGCCGACGCTGTCGGCGATCTCGCGGAAGCGCTTGAAATCCCACGGGCGCGAATAGGCGCTGCCGCCAGCGATGATCAGCTTCGGCTTGACCTCCTCGGCCTGCCTGGCGACCGCATCCATGTCGATCAGGTGGTCGTCGCGGCGCACGGTGTAGTGCGCGGCCTTGAACCACTTGCCGGACATGTTGACCGGCGAGCCGTGGGTCAGATGGCCGCCGGCGGCGAGGTCGAGGCCCATGAAGGTGTCGCCGGGCTGCAGGAGCGCCAGGAACACCGCCTGGTTCATCTGGCTGCCCGAGTTCGGCTGGACGTTGGCGAAATTGGCGCCGAACAGCTTCTTGGCGCGGTCGATCGCGAGGTTCTCGGCGACGTCGACCCATTCGCAGCCGCCATAATAGCGCGCGCCCGGGTAGCCCTCGGCATACTTGTTGGTCATCACCGAGCCCTGGGCTTCCAGGACCGCGCGGCTGACGATGTTCTCCGAAGCGATCAGCTCGATCTCGTGTCGTTGCCGACCGAGTTCACCCTTGATGGCGGCAGCGATCTCGGGATCGGCCTCGGCCAGGGTGGCGGAGAAGAAGGAATCGACTGACGAGGCGGGCTTGGCGCTGGAAGCGGTCATCGGCGGAATATCTCCACGTCCGCAAGGCCTTGGGCGGCCGGCGGTCGGTTCAGTGAAGGCGGTCGGAAAAGACCCCTGCCCTTACCATACGGGCGGCGGCAGGCCAAGGGACAGACCAAGCGGTTGCGGGTCAAACCGGATATTTGCGCCAGATATGGTGGACGGCCGCTGGAGCAAGCCCCCTGCTCAGGCCCCGCCACAGGAGTGCCAGCTTTCCGACATCTGCCAGGTTTTCTTGGTCCGGAGATTGGTCGCCTTGTAGATTCGTCCCCGGTCATCGCCGGGCGGGCATTTCTTCGGCTTCCAGACGGTGCAGAGCCGCACGGGATCGCCCAGTTTGGAATGCGCGACGGCGGCATTCCATGCCGAGTCGATCTGCTCGGCGCCGTTCTGGTACAGCACGTGGACGCCCTGATCCATTATGGGCTCACCATACTCGTCGAGCTTCTCGCCGAGCTTGAACGGGGTCGGCGACAGCGGCTCATCGAACCGACCAGCAATTTTCGTGATCGTCGTCTCCGCGCAGGCTCCAACTCGGGCCAGTGCTTCTCGACTGTTCGGTCCCTTCTGGGGCCAGACCGTCTCAGCCATGCTCCTCGTGGGCAGACTCAGCTCTCCCACGCGAAGGCCAAGAGTCCCGCCGTGGCAATAACTCGGGACACCAAACGCATCGATTCCCCAAAAACAAACAACCTGCATGAAACCGGACGGTCTCATACAGGTTGTCGGTATCATGAGGCAAGCGTCGCGCGAGCCATCGCGCGCCGACGACATCAGAGGCCGGTGTAGCCGGCCTTCACCGGATCGACGCGGCCGTCGAGCTGGCGCAGGTAGGTCAGGCCGCACACCGTGAGACGATGCGGGTCACGCTCGCCGGCTTCGAACAAGGTCTGGATGTAGGCGCTGACCTTGCGCCGCGCTTCCTCGCTGGCCGCCGCGGTGCGGTTCGCCAGCAGGTCGTAGGTATGCATGATCCGATCGATGGCAGCTTCCATATCATCCCCTCTTGATGGTCAGGCCGCAGAGGCCATCTCGAACATCGAGATCGCCTTGTTCGCGAGTCTGAGCTTGTTGAATTCTCCGCGGTGAATCAGCTGTACGATCATGTCGACGAGCTGCTCGTTCGGCGTGATGGTATCCGTCATCGCCCCCGACAGCCGCAGGTAGTTGGCCGCGATCGCATAGGCGTCGCTCACCAGCTCCACGTTCATGACCTGCATTCCGTAATCGTGCAGCATCACCCGACCTCCGCGGGAGACAAGTCCGAGAGGCGATATTGGTTCCAGTTCGGAGTGGATGTTTTTCGCAACAGCGAACGAAGTGAGCCACGACAAAAGAAAAAAGCGCCGGCCCAGCAGGGGCCGACGCAAGGTCGAACTCAGAGGATCGAGGGCTGTCCGGTCTTGGCTCTCGATGTCTGAGGCCGGATCAGCCGAAACGATGAAGCCGGCTCAGAGACGATACAGGATCTGGTCGGTCCAGAACCGCTCGAGGCGGTGCAGCGACTTGTTGAGCGTTGAGAACTCCTCGCTCGAAATGCCGCCGACCTGCTCCACGGTCTTGACGTGCTTCTGATACAGCGAGTCGACGATGCGGCGGATCTCCTGGCCCTGGGGGGTCAGGCGGATGCGGACCGAGCGGCGATCGACGCGCGAGCGCTGGTGATCGAGGAAGCCGAGCTCGACGAGCTTCTTCAGGTTGTAGGAGACGTTGGAGCCGAGATAGTAGCCGCGCGTGCGCAGCTCGCCCGCGGTCAGCTCCTTGTCGCCGATGTTATAGAGCAGCAGCGCCTGGACCGAATTGATGTCGGAACGACCACGGCGGTCGAACTCGTCCTTGATGACGTCGAGCAGGCGGCGATGCAGCCGCTCCACCAGCGTCAGAGCTTCCAGATAGAGCGACTGGACGGTGCCGCCCTGGCCCGGCGCAGCAGTCTCCACGGCCGTCGCAACGGCTTTCATCATGACACTTCCCCTGTCGTCGTTTTTGTCGACTTATTCGACGAAACTTTTGTCCCGTCTGATAGAACGAACTTAAGGGGCGTGCTTTGAAGATCGCCTTAAATAAGAGCATAAAGAGAGAATGAATCGCGGAGAGTGAATCCTCTTTTAATTCAGTAATTACAGAGGCTTTTGCAATAGTCCGTTGACGGTCGAGGCGCGATGTTCGCGCTCTGTTTCACCCACCTGTCGCATTACAAAACACGCTTGGGTAGCGCCGCTAAGGTCTCTGTAACAGCTGTGGCAGGCGCTCTTAAGGTGTTCGAAACATTACTTGCATGGCGCTGAAAAGATTTACAGCGTGCAACGAATTTTCCTCACCACCTACGGTGGCCGCTCGCGGGCCGCCATCCAGGCCAGCACGAGGTAGGCGGCGAGCATGATCGCCTCGCCCGCGACCACCAGCAGATTGCCGCCATAGATGCCGGGGAACATCAGCTCGATGACCGCCATCGACACGACCGTGGTGAGCCACACCACCGCGCCCCACGGCGTCGCCAGCCACAGGCCGACCGCGGCGACGAGTTCGATCACCGCGAAATAGACCGTCGCCGCCTGCCAGGCCATCGCCTGGTTCTCGAACGCGTCGTCCTCGCCGCCGATGAAGCCGGTCACCTGGGCCCAATGATAAAGGCCCTTGGCGATCGAGAGCATGGCCATGACCCGCAGGAACAGCACCAGCCGCCGCGTCCAGACATTATCGTCGCTCTCGCGCCGATCCGAGGACATGGCGGCAATCGACATGGCGGCGTTGTCACGCGCCAGATCTCGCGCCGAGGGAATCTCAGCCATGGCAGCTCGAGCAGAACAGGCAGGTCGTCATTGGGGCCTCTCAAGACCAGGAGCATGGCGATTCTTGGCCGGCCGGCACCGTGAAATCAACCGGGCCGGAAATCAACCGGGCCGCTTGCGTCAGGTCAAGTGACGGGCGGCGGCCGAAGTGCTACAGATTGTTGGAATTACAACAAATCAAATCCTCCGGCTCGCCGGCCAGCTCAAGGAGCCAGCACCCCATGGCGATCAAATTCGGGCGCCCGATCGACCTGCGCGACACCGCGCGCAACCCGGCCACTGCACCGACACCGGCGCTCGATCTCACCATCCGCCCCCGCCGCAACCGCAAGGCCGAGTGGGCTCGCCGGCTGGTGCGGGAGAACGTGCTCACGACGGACGATCTGATCTGGCCCCTGTTCGTGGTGCAGGGCGACCGGACCCGCAGCACCGTCGCCTCGATGCCGGGCGTGGAACGGCTCAGCGTCGACGAGATCGTCCGCGATGCCGAACGCGCCGCCAAGCTCGACATCCCCTGCATCGCGCTGTTCCCCTACACCGAGCCGTCGCTGCGCGACGAGCACGGCTCCGAGGCCTGCAACCCGGACAACCTGGTCTGCCAGGCGGTGCGCGCGATCAAGAAGGAGTTTCCGGAGATCGGCGTGCTCTGCGACGTCGCGCTCGATCCGTTCACCAGCCACGGCCATGACGGCTTGATCCGGGACGGCCGCATCCTCAACGACGAGACGGTCGCGGTGCTGGTGCGCCAGGCCCTCGTGCAGGCCGAGGCCGGTTGCGACATCATCGCGCCGTCGGACATGATGGACGGCCGGGTCGGCGCGATCCGCCAGGCGCTGGATCAGGCCGGCTTCCTCGACGTGCAGATCATGGCCTATGCGGCCAAATATGCCTCCGCCTTCTACGGCCCGTTCCGCGACGCGATCGGCTCGGCCAAGACGCTCACCGGCGACAAGCGGACCTACCAGATGGACAGCGCCAACTCCGACGAGGCGTTGCGCGAGGTCGAGCTCGACATCGCCGAGGGCGCCGACATGGTGATGGTGAAGCCGGGCATGCCCTATCTCGACGTCGTCAGGCGCGTGAAGGACACCTTCAGCATGCCGACCTTCGCCTATCAGGTGTCGGGCGAATACGCGATGATCGCGGCGGCCGCCAACAATGGCTGGATCGACGGCGACCGGGCGATGATGGAGAGCCTGCTCGCCTTCAAGCGCGCCGGCGCCGACGGTGTGCTCACCTATTTCGCCCCGCAGGCTGCCGAGCGGCTGCGGCAGCAGCGCTGAGCGGGCGCCTCGGGATCTGGGTCTGCGGCGGTCTTCCGGGCGCGCCGACTATGTGCGCGCGCCGGCTTACAAGCGGGCTTGCAAATCGCGAAATCGCCGGAAATTTGCCGCGCCCCATGCACGAACGGCTCTTGCAAGCGGAAGTGGGGTTCCCATGTCCTCTGAGCCAATCCGGAGGGCAGATTCATGGCGTATACGGGTTCAAGCGATAGCAATGGCGGTGCCGGTGCCCGGCCGCACGCCTACGACCCCTATCAGCAGCCGGAATTGTTTCGCGGTGTGCTGACGCGGCGGATGATTGCATTCCTGATCGATCTCCTGGTGCTCTCCGTCCCGGTGATCCTGGCGGTGATCTTCATCGCCGTGTTCGGCCTGGTCACGCTGGGGCTCGGCTGGGCGTTGTTCTGGCTGGTGTCGCCGGCCGCGGTGATCTGGGCGATCGTCTACTACGGCGCCACGATCGGCGGCCCGAGCTCGGCGACGATCGGCATGCGGGTGATGGATCTGGAGCTCCGGACCTGGTACGACGCGCCGGGCTACTTTGTGCTCGGTGCCGTGCATGCGGTCTGCTTCTGGATCTCCGTCTCGGTGTTGTCGCCGCTCGTGCTGCTGATCGGACTGTTCAACGGCCGCCGCCGGCTGCTGCACGACTTCGTGCTCGGCACCGTCGTGATCAACACGTCGGTGCGCTCGCAGCTGGTTGAACCGGCTCGCACGTGATGAGACGTCAGGTGGCGCAGCAAAAGCGATTGACCGGCCGCCTCCGGAGCGCAATTCTGTTGATGATCGCCTCGGAGGCTCACGACGTTCCTTGACCCAGCATTCGCGTGACACCCCGCAATTCTACCTGACCGCGCCATCGCCCTGCCCGTATCTGCCGGGCCGGCAGGAGCGCAAGGTGTTCACGCATCTGGTCGGCGACAAGGCGACCGATCTCAACGACCTCCTGACCCATGGCGGCTTCCGCCGCAGCCAGTCGATCGCCTACCGGCCGGCCTGCGACCAGTGCCGCGCCTGCGTGTCCGTCCGCGTGATCGCCAACGAATTCCGCCCCTCGCGCAACTTCCGCAAGGTGCTCGCGCGCAATTCCGATCTGGTCGGCGAGCAGCGCAGCGCGGTGCCGACGTCGGAGCAATATTCGATCTTCCGCGGCTATCTCGATCAGCGCCATCGCCATGGCGGCATGGCCGACATGACGGTGCTCGATTACGCAATGATGGTCGAGGACAGCCATGTCGAGACGCGAATCATCGAGTACCGCCGCCGCAATCTGAGCAACGGTCCGAACGCCCGCGGTGGCGAGCTGGTCGCGGTGGCACTGACGGACGTGCTCAGCGACGGCCTGTCGATGGTGTACTCGTTCTTCGACCCGTCGGAGACCACGCGCTCGCTCGGCACCTTCATGATCCTCGACCACATCGCCCGGGCGCGGCGCCAGGGCCTGCCCTACGTCTATCTCGGCTACTGGATCGAGGGCTCGAAAAAGATGGACTACAAGAGCCGCTATCTGCCGCAGCAGCGGCTCGCGGCGGCCGGATGGCTCCGCGTGGATGCCGAGGGCGACACCGCGCCGGAGCCGCAGGAATGAAGAAGCGAATGGCGAATAGGGAGTAGCGAATAGGGATTTGAACGACCGCTATTCGCTACTCCCTATTCGCTACTCGCCTCCATCAACCTATCGCCAGATCCCACACCAGCTTGGCATTGAGCGCGATGATCACCACCGCGATCAGGCTCGCAATCGCCGTCAGCCAGCGCGGCGCCACGAACTGCCCCATCTTGGCGCGGCTCGCGGTGAGCAGCACCAGCGGCACGATGGCGAACGGCAGTTGCAGGCTGAGCACGACCTGACTGAGGATCAGGAGCTGCCCGGTCGCCTTCTCGCCGGCCCAGATCGTCACCACCACCGCCGGCACGATCGCGATCATGCGCGTGATCAGCCGGCGCAGCCAGGGCGCGATCCGCCAGTGGAGGAAGCCTTCCATCACGATCTGGCCGGACAGGGTCGCGGTGATCGTCGAGTTCAGGCCGCAACACAACAGCGCGATTGCAAACAGCGTCGGTGCCAGCGTCGATCCCAGGAGCGGCGCCAGGAAGGAATGCGCCTGGTCGAGCTCGGCCACGTCGCGCTGTCCGGTACGGTGGAACGTTGCCGCCGCCAGGATCAGGATCGAGGCGTTGATCGTCAGCGCCAGGCACAGCGCGATGGTGGAATCGATCGTGGAAAGCGTGATCGCCTCGCGCTTGTCCTCCGGGCTGTCGCCGTAGCCGCGCGTCTGGACCAGGCCCGAATGGAGATACAAATTGTGCGGCATCACGGTCGCGCCGAGAATGCCGAGCGCCAGATAGAGCATCTCCGGATTGGCGATCAGCTGACCGCTGGGCACGAAGCCCTTCACCACCTCGGCCCAGTCGGGCTCGGCCATCGCGATCTGGATCGCGAAGCACAGCGCGATGATGCCGAGCAGCGCGACCACGAAGGCCTCGATCCAGCGAAAGCCGAACGCCTGCAGCGCCAGGATCAGGAAGACATCGAGCGCGGTGACGCAGACGCCGATCGACAGCGGCAGCCCGAACAGCAGGCTGAGACCGATCGCCGTGCCGATCACCTCGGCGAGATCGGTGGCGGTGATCGCGATCTCCGCCGACAGCCACAGCGGCACCGAGACCCAGCGCGGGGTGGAGTCGCGACAGGCCTGGGCGAGGTCGCGGCCGGTGGCGACGCCGAGCCGCGTGCAGAGCGACTGCAGCACGATCGCCATCAGGTTGGACAGCAGCGCGACCGAGAGCAGGACGTAGCCGAATTTGGAACCGCCGGCGAGCGACGTCGCCCAATTGCCGGGGTCCATATAGCCGACGGCGACAAGGTAACCGGGTCCGAGAAAGGCCAGCAGCTTCCGCCAGAGCGACCCTTTTGTTGCGGTTCGTACCGTCGCGAACATGTCGCCGAGCGACGGATCGCCGCGCTCGCCGCGCCAGCCTGCGTTCATCAGGCGGTCGCTCGGCGGAACCATGGCGTGCAGTTGCGAAAGGTCTGACGATTTTGCGTCCATGACATCATCCTGGACGAAACCGAGCTTTAATGCAACTTATTTGCAAGTGCGTCTCCCGCCTATGGCTGCGCCTCGCAGAGAGGCTAGAAATCCTCCGATACCGCTTCATCATCGCGAGAGCCTGTTGCTGCCGATTCGCGCGCGGCCCTCGCGGCGTGCCGCCGGCGACGGGTGCCACTGCCCCACTGACGGGATCCAACATGCTCTCCCCCCAACTCGGTCTCCGACCGGTCACGAACGCGCCCGTGCCCTGCAAGATCTGTGACGGTCCTGCCTCTCTCTACGGCGTGGTCGACATGAACCGCCCCTGCCAGACGGCCCATGCACATCGCCCGCCGCTGGCCGGCGTGCCGATCTACTACCGGCGCTGCTCGGATTGCGGCTTCCTGTTTACGGACGCCTTCGACGACTGGGGCATCGAGCAGTTCAAGACCCACATTTACAACGACGGCTACGAAGCCGTGGATCCAGACTATCGGATCAAGCGGCCAACCGACAATGCGGCGGCCGTGGCCCGCTTCTGGGCGCCGCACAAGGCCGGGATGCGGGTGCTCGACTTCGGCGGCGGCAACGACCTGTTCTGCACCGGCCTGCGCGCTCAAGGCTTTGCCGAAGCGGTCACCTATGATCCGATGGTGGCCGAGCACGCGACCCGCCCCGATCGCAAGTTCGATCTCGTGACCTGCTTCGAGACCCTCGAGCACGTGCCCGATCCGCTGGCGACGATCGGAGCCATGGCGGCCTGCGTGGCCGAGCCCGGCGCGGTGTTCTACTCCACATTGACCCAGCCGGACGATTTCGACAGCCAGGGCATGTCCTGGTGGTACGTCGCGCCGCGCAACGGCCACATCTCGATCTACACCCAGCATGCGCTGGCGCTGGCCTGGCACCGGTTCGGCTTCAAGACGGCGCCGCTGAATGCGGGCACGCATCTGGCGTTCCGCACGCTGCCTCCGGAATGGGGATTGGCCGAGGCACCGACCGCGGCATAGGCCGTCCGCCGCGCGAGGGGCGATGCAGGAGATCAGGAAGCGGGTGGGCGCAAGGAGGCGGCGTAGTGATGATGGCCGCATCATCACAACAGGTTCCTGTTCATGTCTCCCTCCGCCCTGCCCGCCGCCTTCCACCGCCTCGCCTGGTCGAACTTCACCGCGCAATCGGCCGAGCAGATCGCGCTCGCCGCAGCACCGATCGTCGCGGTGCTCGCGCTCGGTGTCGGCGAGGGCGAGACCGGGTTGCTGCAGACGGCGCTGACCGCGCCCTTCGTGCTGTTCGCGATCCCTGCGGGGCTGCTCGCCGACCGGATGCCGAGACGGCTGCTGATGGCCATGGCCGAGACGCTTCGCGCGCTGGCGCTGCTCGCGATCCTCATCGCCTTGGCGGCCGGCGTGCTCACGCTGCCGCTGCTGGCGGCGCTCGGATTCGCAGCGGTGTGCGGCACGGTCGTGTTCAGCGTCGCCGCGCCGGCCGTGGTGCCGAGCCTCGTCGCCCCGGCCCAGTTGGCGCCTGCCAATGCGCGCATCGAGCTTGCCCGCACCATCGCCTTTGCGGCGGGGCCCGCGCTCGGCGGCGTGCTGGTCGGCTGGATCGGCGGCGCGCCCGCCTTCGGCTGCGCCGCGGCGCTCTCGCTGGCCGCAGCCATCTGCCTGGCCGGCATCGCCGAGCCCGCTCGCGCGCCCGTGCCGCGCCGCCATCCGCTCGCCGACATCAGGGAAGGCGCCGCCTTCGTGCTGCATCATCCGTTGCTGCGGCCGGTGTTCGTGACCCAATTCATCTTCAACACGGCGCATTTCCTGCTGCTCGCGGTGTTCGTGCCCTATGCCGTGCACCGGCTTGGCCTGTCGGCGGGAGGCGTCGGCACGGTGTTGTCGATGTTCGGCATCGGCATGGTGTGCGGCGCGCTGCTGGCGACGCGCATCATGCGGCTTCTGCCGTTCGGCACCGTCATCGGGCTCGGCCCCGTCACCGGCTTCACCGCAGCGCTGGTGATGGCGCTCACCACGGTCGTCCCTTCGCCTCTCCTGGCCGCGCTCAGCTTCTTCCTGCTCGGCGCCGGGCCGATCCTCTGGGTGATCTCGACCACGACGCTGCGGCAGTCGGTGACGCCGGCCGGCCTGCTCGGGCGGGTCTCGGCCATCAACATCCTGAGCTACGGCGCCCGTCCGCTGGGCTCGCTGCTCGGCGCGGTCGTCGGCGGCCGCTACGGCGCCGACATCTGTCTCTACCTCGTCGCCGCCATCTTCGGCCTGCAGGCGCTCGTCATCCTCGCCTCGCCGGTCGTCGCGATCGCGCGCCAGCCGGAGCCGCAGCCCGCCTAGCGATAGACCAGGATCGGCACGGTCGAATGCGTCAGCACCTTCAAGGTCTCGCTGCCCAGGATCGCCGACACGCCGCGCAGCCCGTGCGAAGCCATCAGCACCAGATCGCAATGCTGCTTGCGCGCGGTCTCGACGATCGCCTCATAGGGCTTGTCGTGCTCGACGCACAGCGTGGCGCAGGCCACGCCGGCCTGCTCGGCATCGTCCTTCACATGATCGAGATATTTCGCGGTCTGATCGGCCACCAACGACTTGTATTGCGCGAGCGCCTTGGTCGCAGCGTGGGGATCGACGACCAGCGAATGCAGCGGCGTCGACACCACCAGCGCCGTGACCTTGGCGCCGGTCGCCTTGGCGAGCGCGATGCCGTGCTTGATCGCGGCCTTGGACAGATCGGAGCCATCGGTCGGCAGCAGAATATGTTTGTACATGAGCTTTCATCTCCCGGCGGAGAATGCTGGGCAGACTCGCTTCTGCTGGGCATTGACGTGGGTCAAGGGTGCGACATCTCGTCCGCCAGGTAGTTCTCGTAGGCCCGCGTGGCCGAGGCGCTGCCGGCAATGTCCGGATCCAGCGTGAACAGATCCTGCGCGCGGCCGATGCCGCGCAGCGCGTAGCGCCCGGTCGACACCAGATAGCGCCGACCTTCGCCGTCGAGCCCCTCGCAGAATTCGGAGGATGCCAACAGTTCGCGATCGACCGAGCGGCACATCGAGGCGATGCGGCTGACCTCGTTGACGGCCGGTCCCACGACGGTGAAGTCGAGCCGGTCCTCGCTGCCGATATTGCCGTAGAACACCTCACCGACATGCAGGCCGACATAGGCCGAGGTGACAGGCCGTCCCTCGCCGGCGCGCCGTGCGTTCAGCTTCAGGATGTTCAGCCGAAAGCGATGCTCGGCGCGCAGCGCGGCGTGACGGGCCGAGGCCATGTCGCCGCCGGTGAAGATCGCCAGCACGCCATCGCCGATCAGCTTCAGCACGTCGCCACCGGACTCGTAGATCGCGTCGATCGACGCCTCCGCATAGTCGTTGAGCAGCGGGATGATCTCGTCCGGCGAGATGCTCTCGCTGATCGCGGTCGAGCTGCGCAGGTCGGAGAACCACAGCACGGCATTGATGCGCTCGGTGACACCGCGGGAGATGCGGCCGCGCAGCACCTGCTCCGACGCATCGCGGCCGAGATAGACGCGGCCAAGGGTTCGCACGATGTCGACCTGCTGCGCGGATTTGATCGTCAGCGCGAGCAGCGGGACAAGGTCGCGCAATGCGCCGACCTGCGTGTCGGTGAAGCCGCCGTCACGCCGCGTCAGCCAGTTCGAATAGAAGCAGTCCATCTGGCCGAGCGTGCCGGCTTCGCCGAACCGGTGCACGAAGGCGAGATAGTGCCGATGCCCCTGTGCGGTAAGCTCCTCGATGATCGGAAAATCGAGATGCGCACAATTCAGGAAGTCGATGCTGAACTCGTCATGGCCGTTCTCCAGCATGTGGTGGAAGACCGAGCGCCGCCAGTTCTGTGCCGCCTCTCCCTCATTGCTGGAGCCATATTCGAAGCTGTCGGCCTCGTTCGTGTCGAAATCGTTCCAGCGGAAGCCACGCCCCTCGAAGATCGGATGCAGCGTGTCGATGATCGCGAGGCTGCGTGACAATTCGAGTCCGGCCGCGCGGCAGCGCTCGCAGAAGCCGCGCAGGATCTCGTTTTCCGGCATGCCGGTCAGGCTCTGAGCCACGAGCCAGTTCGCCACTTCGAGACGGGTCGCCGTATCCATGGTTTCAACTCACCAACGCGTCACGATCCGGAAAGCTTCAGCCAGGCCGGCTCACCACCTCGCCGTCCTCCTTGGTGAAGGAGGAGACGGGATGATCGAGCAGGTCGAGCACGAGTTCGGACGGGCGGCAGAGCCGCGCGCCCTTGCTGGTCACCACGATCGGCCGGTTGATCAGGATGGGGTGCGCGAGCATCGCCTCGATCAGCTGGTCGTCGGTCCATTTGGGATCGCCCAGCCCAAGCTCGGCATAGGGCGTTCCCTTTTCGCGCAGCACGTCGCGCACCTTGACGCCCATCGCGTTGATCAGCGCGATCAGCTGCTCGCGGCTCGGCGGCGTCTTCAGATATTCGATCACCTCGGGCTCCTCACCCGAGGCGCGGATCATTGCGAGCGTGTTGCGCGACGTGCCGCAGGCGGGATTGTGGAAGATCGTCACGGGCATGGGCTGTCCAGTCGTTGCGTGCCGAGGGCACATTCGCGTACTGCTCACACCACGTCGGCGGGAGCGAGCTTGCAGGCGCAGCCATCGGCCTCGATCTGCAGGGTGGGATGCTGGATATTGAAGCGATGGGACAGCTCAGCGCAGACGCGATGCAGGAAGGCATCATCCGTTCCGCCTGCCCTTACCAGATGCGCCGTCAACGCGGTCTCGTTGGTGCTCATCGCCCAGACGTGGAGGTCGTGCACCTCGCTGACGCCGTCGAGGGAGGCGAGATAATCGCGTACCGCCGGCAGGGCGATGTCGCGCGGCACGGCGTCGAGCGCCAGATTGACGCTGTCGCGGGCGAGATCCCAGCCGCTCAGGAGCACCACGAGCGCGATGATCAGGCTGACCACCGGGTCGACCCACAGCCATCCGGTCCAGATCGTCACCAGCGCCGCGATGACCACGCCGAACGACACGGCGGCGTCGGCGGCCATGTGCAGGTAGGCGCCGCGAATATTCAGGTCGGTGTCGCGGCCACGCATGAACAGCATCGCGGTGGCGCCGTTGATGACGATGCCGAGCGCAGCCACCCACAGCACGGTCGTGCCGGCGACCTCGTCCGGATTGCGCAGGCGGTCGAAGGCCTCGACGGCGATGCCGCCGACCACGAGCAGCAGCAGGCCGGCATTGATCAGCGCGGCCAGGATCGAGGCGCGGCGATAGCCATAGGTGTGGCGGTCGGTCGGCCGCCGGCCCGACAGCCACAGCGCGCCCCAGGCCAGGAGCAGCGACATCACGTCGGAGAGATTGTGGACGGCGTCCGAGATCAGCGCCAGCGAATGCGCGGCATAGCCGAAGATGAGCTCGGCGATGACGAAGGCCGTGTTGAGCGACACGCCGATCGCGAACGCCGTGCCGAAGCTGGCGGGCGCGTGGCTGTGGCCGGCGTGGCCATGGGCGTGCGGGGAGCCATGATCATGGGAATGATCATGGTCGGGATGATGAGAATGCGAGTGCGCCATCCAACATGTCTCCGGGCGATCGCGCACCTCGCGATCGCCCGCTGTCTGATATAGACGGCCGCCGGACGGATACTATTACGTCGCTACTCGATCGGCCGGTTGAACTTGTTCGACTTCGGCAGGCCCTGCGCGATGCGGCCGGCATCGGCGCGGTTGCCACGGTAGTCGGCCAATTCCTTCCAGCTCAGGCCCTGGTCGCGGCCGGCGGAATCCTTCCAGGCGAGCCCCTGCTTCTGCTCGAACGTCGTGACGTCGGACAGCTGCGCGCTGGTGTATTTCTGCAGCCGGACGCCGCGGCCACGCGCCATCTCCGGCACCTGGTCGAGCCCGAACACCACCATCTTGTGGTTGGTGCCGATGACCGCGACCTGATCGCCCTGGACGGTGGTGATCGCGCGCGCTTCCGCCGGTGCGGTCACGTTCAGCACCTGCTTGCCCTTGCGGGTGTTGCTGACGCAATCCTCTTCCTTGACGATGAAGCCCTGGCCGTCGGACGCCGCCACCAGGAACCTGCGCTCGCCCTTGGTGACGAACATCGACACGATCGAGGCATCCTGGTCGAGATCGATGAACATGCGGATCGGCTCGCCATGGCCGCGGCCGCCGGGCAGCTTGCCGACGTCGAGCGAGTAGAACTTGCCGTTGCTCGCAAACAGCAGCACCTTGGACGTATTCTCGGCAAAGAACGCCTGGCCGAGCTGGTCGTCGGTCTTGAACTGCAGGTTCGACAGATCGGCGACGTGGCCCTTCAGCGTGCGCACCCAGCCCTTGTCCGAGACGACGACCGTGACCGGCTCGCGCTCGATGAAGGCCTCCTCGATCGCGGCGAGGTCATGCTCCGGCGCATCGGCGAAATTGGTGCGGCGCTTGCCGAGCGGCGTCTTCGGCCCGAACAGGTCGCGGACCGTCTTGACCTGCTCGCCGACCTTGGCCCATTGCAGTTGCTCAGAACCGAGCAGCGCATTGATGCCCTTGAGCTCGCCGCGCAGGTTCTTGTCCTCGGTGCGGATCTCCATTTCCTCGAGCTTGCGCAAGCTACGCAGGCGCATGTTGAGGATGGCCTCGGCCTGCACCTCGGTGAGCTTGAAGGTCTTCATCAGGACCGGCTTCGGCTCGTCCTCGGTGCGGATGATCCGGATCACCTCGTCGATGTTGAGATAGGCGATCAGATAGCCGCCTAGGATCTCCAGCCGGTTCTCGATCTGCTTCTTGCGGTAGTTCGAGCGGCGCAGCAGCACGTCGCGCAGATGATCGAGCCATTCGCGCAGGCACTCGGCGAGACCCACCACCTTCGGGATCTTGCCCTTGATCAGCACGTTGAGGTTCAGCGGAATCTTGCTCTCGAGATCGGTGAGCCGGAACAGCGATTCCATCATCAGCGCCGGATCGACGTTCTTCGACTTCGGCTCGATCACGAGCCGCACGTCCTCGGCGGATTCGTCGCGGACGTCGCCGACCAGCGGCAGCTTCTTCTCGTTGAGCAGCTCGGCGATCTTCTCGACCAGGCGCGACTTCTGCACGAGATAGGGAATCTCGGTGATGACGACGATCCAGGTGCCGCGGTTGCCCTCCTCCTGCTTCCACTTGGCGCGGACGCGGAACGAGCCGCGGCCGGTGGTGTAGGCCTCGATGATCGATTCCTTTGAATCGATCACGGTGCCGCCGGTCGGGAAGTCCGGGCCCTTCACCCAGCGCAGCAGCGCGCGCGACTTGGCGTCGGGCTTCTCGATCAGATGCAGCGCGGCGTCACACAGCTCGGCGGCGTTGTGCGGCGGGATCGAGGTCGCCATGCCCACCGCGATGCCCTGCGCGCCGTTGGCGAGCAGGTTCGGGAAGCCGCCGGGCAGCACCACCGGCTCCTTGGACTGGCCGTCATAGTTCGGCCGGAACTCGACGCCGTCCTCGTCGATGCCTTCGAGCAGCAGCCGCGCGACGTCGGTCATGCGCGCTTCGGTGTAGCGATAGGCCGCCGGATTATCGCCGTCGATGTTGCCGAAATTGCCCTGGCCGTCGACCAGCGGATAGCGCGAGGAAAAGTCCTGCGCGAGGCGGACCATCGCGTCGTAGATCGCCTGGTCGCCATGCGGATGGAACGAGCCCATCACGTCGCCGACGATCTTGGCGGACTTCTTGAACGCGGTGCCGGGATCGAGCCGCAGCAGCCGCATGCCGTAAAGGATGCGCCGGTGCACCGGCTTGAGGCCGTCGCGCGCGTCGGGCAGCGCCCGGTGCATGATGGTCGAGAGCGCGTAGGCGAGATAGCGCTCCTCCAGCGCCTCGCGCAGCGCGACCTCGTGAATCTCCGCCGGCTCCGGCGGAATCAGTGATTTTCCCATTAGCGTTGAGCTTTCAGTGGGTTAGCCCAGGAGCTTGAGCTGAATTGAACGATTTGGGAACACGCTTTATGCGATGACGCGCCGGGGCGCAATGACGGCCCTGCCCGGTTCCAGGAGGAAAAACCGGGTGTCCGGCCGCGGAACCGCAAAGCAGCCCGCAAATCATGCAGGTCATGCGCCGCCGACGCATGCCGCTACGCTCAGGATTGGGCAGCCATCGCGCGTCCCGTTGAGATGCAACGATGTCGCACACGAGTCTGTGTTGCTGAGATCGTCACCCTCCGTCGCTAAGGTAGCAGCGGACATCCTTGGTTGCGTATCGACGCGACGAGGAGCGCCATCACGCCGCGCCTTGAACGCGGCAGATTCCATCCAGTGAGAAAGGCAGACATCCCATGAGCTCAGGATTCGTGACGACATCGGGCGGCACGCAGATCTTCTACAAGGATTGGGGCTCGGGCCGGCCCATCGTCTTTCATCATGGCTGGCCATTGTCGTCCGACGATTGGGACGCGCAGATGCTGTTCTTCCTCGACAAGGGCTTTCGCGTCATCGCGCATGACCGCCGTGGCCATGGCCGCTCGAGCCAGACCGAGACCGGCAACGAGATGGACACCTACGCGGCCGACGTTGCGGCGCTCGCCGCCAAGCTCGACCTCAGGGACGCGGTTCACGTCGGTCACTCCACCGGCGGCGGCGAGGTCGCGCGCTACGTGGCGAAGCACGGCAAAGGCCGCGTCGCCAAGGCCGCCCTGCTCGGCGCGGTGCCGCCGGTCATGGTCAAGTCCGACAAGAACCCCGGCGGACTGCCGATCGAGGTGTTCGACGGCTTCCGCGCCGCGCTCGCCGCCAATCGCGCACAGTTCTTCCTCGATATTCCGACCGGCCCGTTCTACGGCTTCAACCGCGACGGCGCCAAGATCTCCGAAGGCGTGATCCGCAACTGGTGGCGCCAGGGCATGATGGGCGGCACCAAGGCGCACTATGATTGCATCAAGGCGTTCTCGGAAACCGACTTCACCGAGGATCTCAAGGCGATCGACGTACCGGTGCTGCTGATGCATGGCGAGGACGACCAGATCGTCCCGATCGACGATTCCGCGCGCATTGGCATCAAGCTGCTGAAGCATGGGACCTTGAAGACCTATCCGGGCTTCCCGCACGGCATGGCCACGACCCATGCCGACGTGATCAATGCGGACCTGCTGGCGTTCATCAAGGGGTAGCTCGCGCTCTGGTGAATGAGCAGCCGGAGGCCGGTGAGGCGGCAGACCTCACGTCTTGCACGTCATGGCCGGGCTTGTCCCGGCCATCCACGTTGCACCGCGCACGCCGAACGACGTGGATGCCCGGGACAAGCCCGGGCATGACGAGTGCGTGGCAGCTCCTCGTCCACCATCGCTTCAATGCCTTTGCTGAAGACATGGTCAAACCTTCTCGCGACGCGATCAGCGTCCGAGCTATCACATCGATCACCCTCTCCAATCAGAGGGCGCAGGGAAGGCCGGACCTCGACTGAGGCCCGTGGCCCGCCTGCGAAAAAAATGCAGGCGGCAGGTACCACAGGTCAGCCGGACGACCCGGCCCTCCCTGCGCGATGGGCTTACGATTTATACGCAGTCTCCCCGGTGTCCGGGCTTGTTAGCCACCGTCGTCAGCGCGATGCCTGAGGCATCCATCGCCGGCTTGACGCCAGCATCGGGGCGCCAGGACGCTGCGATTTCATCGTCCTGCCGGACTCGTTCGTCCACGCGCATAGAGCACGCTGCGATCCGACAGGCCACCGCTCCCCGCCTCGCGTATCGTGACGATCGCGCGTAACGCCCCTTCGGTGAGGCGGGATGGGCGGAAGCATCGTCCTGATTTGCCCGACGACACAAGCTGATCGGCCTGCGGCAGATTGGCTCGACGGGCAGTTTGCGCATGGCAGATCAGCGATTCTGCTGATCCGAAGCTCGGAAGAGCCGGAACCGGAGCCGCGGCTGGCGCGTTGCCGACAACATCAACACGCGTTGCGTCAACCGATTTTCGACTGAAGCCCCTGCTGCGGACAGTTCTGCATGAAGGATTTTTCAGACGCTGCGTTTTCGCCTGATGTCATCGTGCTGATGACGCAGGCCCTCGACAGTGCCATCGCCGCGCTGCCCGAGCCGGTGAGCTCGACCCATGTCACCCTGCTTGCCGAATCGGTGCTGCGTGCCGCCAAGACCGGAGAGCGGGATCCTGCCGCGATGCAACGACTGGCGCTGCTCGAATTGCAGATCATGCCGCGCGTGTAGGGCGCATCGCGCTCCCCAGCCGCCATCCGATATCCGCGACGACCTCCACAGTCGTTGTGCGCTGCATCGCACCCATTCGTAATTGACAAACCAATTCGTCAATGTCTAACTCGCTGCCACCGCCGACAGAGCGGGGCAAACGGGGAGGATCTTCATGCGACGGCAGATGCTGGCCTGCGCGTTCCTGGCAACGACGTCATTCATTGCGACCAACGCATCGGCTCAAGTCTCCGACGACGTGGTGCGGATCGGCGTGCTCACCGATCTCTCGAGCTGGGGGCGCGACAACAGCGGGCCGGGCTCGGTCGAGGCGGCGAAGATGGCGGTCGAGGAATTCGGGCCCACCGTGCTGGGCAAGCCGATCGAGATCATCAGCGCCGATCACCAGATGAAGACCGACGTCGGCACCACGGTCGTGCGCGACTGGTTCGACAACGGCAAGGTCGATGCCGTGGTCGACATTCCCAATTCCGGCATCGCGATCGCCGTGCACAACATGGTGCGCGAGCGCAACAAGATCGCGCTGCTGTCAGGTCCGGGCGCGAGCTCGCTGACCGACGAGCTGTGCAGCCCCAACACCGTCCACTTCACCTACGACACCTATGCGCTGTCGAAGGTGACGACCTCCGCCGTGATCGGCCAGGGCGGCAAATCCTGGTACTTCATCACCGCGGACTATGCGTTCGGCCAGCAACTGGAGAAGGACGCGACGCGCTTCATCAAGGAGCTCGGCGGCACCATCCTGGGCGGCGTCAAGCATCCGACCAACACCGCCGATTTCTCCTCCTTCGCGCTGCAGGCGCAGAGCTCGAAGGCCGACGTCGTCGCCTTCGCCAATGCCGGCCAGGACACCGACAACGCCATCAAGCAGTCCGGCGAGTTCGGCCTGGTCAAGGGCGGCCAGAAGCTGGTCGGGCTGTTGATGTTCGACACCGACGTGCATGCGATCGGGCTCGAGGCGGCGCAAGGCACCTACATGACGACGGCGTCGTACTGGAACATGGACGATGCCACCCGCGCCTGGTCGAAGAAGTTCTACGCCCGCGCCAAGGTGATGCCGACGATGATCCAGACCGGCGTCTATGGCTCGGTGCTGCACTATCTCAAGGCGATCAAGGCGGCCGGTACAGACGATCCCAAGGCTGTCATGGCGAAGATGCGCGAGCTGCCGATCGAGGATACCTTCGTTCACGGCGGCAAGCTTCGCGAGGATGGTCGCGTCATCCGCGACATGTATCTCGCCCGCGTCAAGAAGCCGTCGGAGTCGAAGGAGCCGTGGGACTACCTGGAGATCGTCAAGACCGTAAAGGGCGAGGATGCGTTCCGGCCGGTCTCCGAATCCAAGTGCCCGCTGCTGAAGAAGTAGGAGCGCGCGCATGAGCGGAGCAGATCACCAGGCCGGCGACACCCATGATTGCGACGTGCTGGTGGTCGGCTCGGGCTGCGCCGGGCTGTCGGCGGCGGTCACCGCCGCCCATGCCGGGCTGAAGGTCGTCGTGACCGAGAAGGAGCCGCGGTTCGGCGGCACCACGGCGCGTTCCGGCGGCTGGCTGTGGATTCCCGGCACGTCGCTGGCCAAGGCCTGGGGCATCGACGAGCCGCCCGAGCTGGCGCGCAGCTATCTGCGTCATGAAGCTGGCAACAGTTTCGATGCGGCGCGGGTCGACGCGTTCCTGAGCAAGGGCCCGGAGGCGGTCGACTTCTTCACCAGCAAGACCGCGCTGAAGTTCGACATGCCGCTGACCTTTCCCGACTACCACGCGGAGGCGCCGGGCGGCACCCAGGGCGGCCGCTCGATGGTGACGCGCCCGTTCGACGGCCGCGAGCTCGGCGACCATATCAAGGATCTCGGCCAGCCGCTGCCCGAGCTCACCGTGTTCGGCATGATGCTCGGCTCCGGCAAGGAGATCATCCATTTCATGCGCGCGACCAAGTCGCTGGCGTCCGCGTTCTACGTCGCCAAGCGGCTGTCGAAGCATGCGCTGGACGTGCTGCGCCACGGCCGCGGCATGACCTTGACCAACGGCAATGCGCTGGCGGGGCGGCTCGCGAAGTCGGCATTCGATCTCGGGATTCCGCTGTGGCTGTCGTCGCCGGTGGCCGAGCTGATCCGCGACGGCGAGGCCGTGCGCGGCGCCGTGGTGATGCGCCAGGGCCGACGTATCCGCGTCAATGCGCGGCTCGGCGTGGTGCTGGCCTGCGGCGGCTTCCCGCATGACGTCGACAGGCGCAAGGCGATGTTTCCGCATGCGCCGACCGGACAGGAGCATGTGTCGCCCGGCCCTGTCGGCAACACCGGCGACGGCCTGCGGCTCGCGGAAGCCGTCGGCGGCCGGGTCGAGGATGGCCTGCCGCATGCGGCGGCCTGGGTGCCGGTCTCCGTCACCACGCGCAAGGACGGTAGCAAGGGCGTGATGCCGCACTTCATCGACCGCGCCAAGCCGGGCGTGATCGCGGTGACCGCGGATGGCGTGCGCTTCGCCAATGAAGGCAACTCCTACCACGACTTCGTGCAGGCGATGGTCAAGGCGGCCAAGCCGGGACGCGAGATCGCGGCTTGGCTGATCACCGACCACCGCTCCTTGCGCCGCTATGGCCTCGGCTGCGTGCCGCCGTTCCCGATGCCGCTCGGGCACCATCTCAGCACCGGCTATCTCAAGCGCGGCGCGACATTGGCCGAACTCGCGAGCACGACGGGCATCGATCCGCGGGGGCTGGAAGCAACCGTCGCCGCCTTCAACGCCGATGCGGCGCTGGGCCAGGATCCGGCCTTCGGCAAGGGCTCGCGCGCCTATAACCGCTACCAGGGCGATGCGCTGCACGGACCGAACCCGTGCGTGGCGCCGATCAAGGACGGGCCGTTCTACGCGATCAAGATGGTGATCGGCGATCTCGGCACCTATGCCGGCATCCGCACTGACGAGCATGCCCGCGCGCTCGACGCCCAGGGCCAGCCGATCGAGGGGCTCTATGCCGCCGGCAACGACATGGCGAGCATCATGGGCGGCAACTATCCGGGTGCCGGCATCACGCTGGGACCGGCGCTGACCTTCGGCTACATTGCCGGTCGGCACCTCGCGGAACGCGCGGGCCAAAGGAGCGCCGCATGAGCGACCATCAGATGTTGGCCGGAAAGCTGGCGCTGGTCACCGGCGCCGCCAATGGCAATGGCCGTGCGATTGCGCTGGGACTCGCGGGCCGCGGCGCCGATGTCGTGATCACCGACATCGACATGGAGGGTGCGGAGCGCTGCGCCGCCGAGATCCGCGGCCATGGCCGCAAGGCGTGGGCCTACAAGCTCGATGTCACCGACGCCGCAGGCTGCGCGGCATTGGCCGCGCAGCTACGCGCCGAGGTCGGACCGATTTCCATTCTCATCAACAATGCCGGCATCATCATCCGAGAGAATATCGACTCGCCGCGGGCCGCGCAGAACTGGCAGCGGGTGATCGACGTCAATCTCAACGGCGTGTTCAACGTCACCTACGCGTTTCTCGCCGCGCTGCGCAAGACGCGCGGCACCATCGTCAACATCGCATCCGTCGCGTCCTTCATCGGCATCAGCAACACGCTCGGCTATTCGCCTTCCAAGGGCGGCGTGAAGTCGCTGACCCAGGCGCTGGCGCGCGAGCTCGCCGCCGACGGCATCCGCGTCAACGCCATCGCGCCCGGCGTGATCGCCACCGCGATGACGGAGACGACCCGCAACGATCCAGAGCGGCTCGCAGGCTTCATGAGCCGCACGCCGCTCGGCCGCGTCGGCCAGCCGGAGGAGCTCGCCGGCCCCGTGGCATTCCTGGTCTCGGACATGGCGTCCTACGTCAACGGCGTGACCCTGCCGGTCGACGGCGGCTTCCTGGCGGTGTAGGCACGGCGCCGAACCAGGGGCACAACAAGACATGGGACGAGAGAGCCGCGGCATCCAATCGATCGAGGTCGGCGGCACCTTGCTGCAGGCGCTGGCGCGCAGCGGCGAGCCGATGATGCTGCGCGACCTCGCGCGCGAGGCCGGGCTGCCGCCGGCCAAGGCGCATCCCTATCTCGTCAGCTTCTCGCGCATCGGTTTGATCGAGCAGGACGAAACCACCGGACGCTACGAGATCGGCCCGCTCGCGCTCGAGCTCGGACTGATCAGCCTGCGGCGGCTGTCGGCGGTGCGGATCGCCACTCCGAAGATCGCGGCGCTCGCCGGCGCCATCGATCACGCGGTCTCGCTCGCGGTGTGGGGCACCAATGGCCCCACCGTGGTGCGGCTGGAGGAGCCGAGCCATCCGGTGCACATCGTGATGCGCGTCGGCTCGATCATGGCGCTCTTGGAAACCGCGACCGGCCGCGCCTTCGCGGCGTTCCTGCCGCCGAAGACGGTGAAGGCCGCGCTCGACGCCGGCCTCGACCGTCTCGGTGTCGGCTACAATCCGAAGCGCGCACTGAGGAGCCCGAAAGTGGCGGAGATGCTGGCCGAGGTGCGCGCGCAGGGCCTGGCGCGCGCCGTCGGCGATCCCCTGCCTGGCGTCAATGCCTTCGCCGCGCCGGTGTTCGATCACGCCGGTCATGTCGCGCTGGTCATCACCGCGATGGGACCAGCCGGCACCTTCGATGCCGGCTGGCAGTCGCCGCTCGCGAACCGCCTGCGCGCCTGCGCGGCCGAGATCTCCAAGCAGCTCGGCCACGGCATCGCGCAGCCGTGAGCCTCAGGCCGCGACCGAGCGCTTCTCCGGCCACGGATCGGCCCACGCCGGCAGCCGCATCAGCCCGTCGAGCCAGCGCACGATGTTCGGAAACGTCTCCATCGGCATCTCGGCCTCGCGCCAGTCGGTCGCCATCGAAGCGGCCGCGAAATCGGCGATGGTGAGCCGGTCGCAAGCAATGTGGCTATGCGACCTGAGATGCGCGTCGAGCACGGCGGCGAACGTCTTCAGGTTCGGCACCTTCGCGACCAGCGCGGCACGGTCCGGCGCACCGATCCCGAACGTCTTCTTCACGATGTGCTCGAAATAGAACGGCCCGACCGCGGGCGCCCAGTGGCAATCAGTCCACGCCAGCCAGCGCAGCACCTCGATCTGCTCCTGCGGATCGCGCGCCGGCCACATGTCGCAGCTCTCGCGAATGCAGAGCTGCGCCATGATCGCGGTCGACTCCCACAGCACGGTGTCGCCGTCGACCAGCACCGGCGCCTTCATGTTGGGATTGAGCGCGGCATAATCCGGCGTCTTCATTTGGCCGGTGACATCGATGAACTCGGCCGGGACGCCGAGATGCTTCACCAGCGCCAGCACGCGGCGCGGCGCCTGAGCCTTGATCCAGTAGATCTTCATGACGGGTCTCCATCTCATGTGCCTCGAAGACGAACGTAGCAGCACCGGATCGACAGTGACCGAGCAATAATTCAGCGGCGGTTCCGCTGACTCGTACGGTTCCCGTAGCCGTCACATCGCGCGCACCGCCGCCCGTGCGGTGAGAATGCAACCCGGCAGGAACGTGCCCTCCAGTGACCGCTTACCCGACGCGCCGCCGCCGCCGAAACCGGCGGCTTCGCCGACCGCGTAGAGGCCGCCGATCGGCGCGCCCGTGGTGTCGAGGACCCGGCTCTGCAGATCGGTCTTGAGGCCGCCGAGGCTCTTGCGGGTGATGAGTTGCATATGAATGGCGATGTACGGCCCGGCGCCCGGCGCCTGCAGCGGCGCAGGCTTGCAGGTGCGGAGCTTGTCCGGCCCCCATTGCCGCGCATGCAGAATGCGGCGCAACTGGTCGTCGTTGTGGAGCTTGTCGCCATTCCCAAAGTTCGCGTCGAAGGCGTCGGCGGTGGCCTGGAGCACCTCCGGCTTCACGTCGCCGGTGCCGGTCAGCGCATTCATTTTGGCGGCGAGGCCAGCCAGCGTCTCGTCGACCAGGAAATGCCGGCTCTCGCGCTGCATCTGCCGCACCAGGCGATGATTGCCGAGCAGCGTCTCCTTGAGGAACATCGGCATCTGCCGGTCGCGGATGCGCGGATTGTGCTCGGCGCCGGAGATGGCGAATTCCTTGGCGGCGATGCGCCAGTTCAACAGATGCCACGTATACGGCTTCTCCTGCGCCGCGACGCGCTGGCACAGATCATGGGTGTCGAAGCCGGTCACCAGCGGCTCGGGCCCGATCCGCTCGCCGCGATGGTTGAGCCACAGCGCCGATTTGCACGGCACCAGCGACAGGCCATGGCCCTCGAAATGCGGAAACGGATGCGGGATGCCGGCGGCGTAGTTCCACATCTCGCCGGCATGGGTGATCTCGGCGCCCACGCTATCAGCCGCGTGGTGATGCAGCTTGCCGTCCGAGAACGGATGCGCGCCATTGAGCATCGCCTGCGGCAGCGGCCGGCCTTTGACCCAGTTGGCGCGGGCCTCGGCGTGGCTGCCATTGAGACCACCCATCGCCAGCACTGTCAGCGGCGCCGCGATGCGGATTTCCGCGCCCGTCTGCTCGTTGACGGCAACAACGCCCGCCACGGCGCCGCCGGCGCGATCGAGGCTGACGGCGCGATGGCGATGCAGCACGGTCAGCCGGCCGCCACTGTCGGCCGCGCGCATCGCCGCGATCATCACGCGCGTGAGCCGCTGCGAGGTGCCCCAGACGACGTGATAGCGCGGCAGCGCATTGCCGTCACCCTGCCGGCCGCGCTCGACCCAGTTCACGGCCGGCATGAAGGTCACGCCATGCGACAGCAGCCAATCGTAGACCTCGGCGCGCGAATGCTCGACGTAATAGCGCGCCCATTGCAGCGGCCAGTGCTCGGCCGCGTCGAGCTCGCCGAACCTGATCCAGTCGCGCAGCGCGATCTCGGGCGTATCCGGGATCTTCATCCGCGCCTGCAACGGCGTGCCGACCAGCGCCATGCCGCCGAATGCCCACAACGCCAGCCCGCCGAACCGCTCCTGCGTGTCCCGGTCCACGATGGTCACCGACTTGCCGGCGCGCAGCGCCTCCAGCGCGGTGACGATGCCGGCGAGACCACCGCCGGCGATGACGACGTCGGATTGCAGCGTCGCGCTCATGTCACGGCGCGATCTTGCGCTTGAGCATCCGCGCCACCGGCAGCGGGACGCGGTCGAGCGATCCCAGGAGATGCGGCAGGAGCTTCAGCTTGAGGCCGGTCAGCGCCGGCGGCACCATCGCCTCGATCAGATGCGGCCCCGGCCGCGCGAGCGCCCCCTGCAACGCGCTGGTGAATTCGTCCGGCGTGGTGACGCGGGTCGATCGCACGCCCATGCCGTCGGCGATCTGTGCGAATTTCAGAACCGGCCCGTGCAAATCGAGCTGCGCCCGCGCCTTCGGTCCGATCTCATCGGCGCCGACCCGCTCCAGCTCGACGTTGAGCACGGAGTAAGAGGCGTTGTTGAAGATGATGGCGGTGACGTTGAGCCGCTCGCGCGCGATCGTCCATAGCGACTGGATCGTGTACATCGAGCTGCCGTCGCCGATCAGCGCGATGACCGGCCGGTCCGGACAGGCGATCGCAGCGCCGATCGCATTCGGCAGCCCCTGCCCGATGGCGCCGCCGGTCAAGGTGATCAGATCGTGGCGCGGCGCGCCCGCGGTGAACTTCGACAGCATCAGGCCGGAGCTGATCGCCTCGTCGACGACGATGGCGTTCTCGGGCAGGAGATGACCAACGGCCTTGCAGACCTTTTCCGCGGTCAGCTTCTTGCCGCGCGGACGCCCGGGCCGCGAGGCCGGTGACAATGCCGGCGTGGCGCTGTTGGCCTCCAGCGCGGCCGCAAGCTTGATCAGGCTGCCCGCGGCGCATTGCGCCGGCGTCGACAAGGTCAGCACCTTGCAGCCGTCATGCGGCAGATAGCTCTTCTTGCCGGGATAGGCGAAGAACGACACCGGCGCCTTGGCGTCGACCAGGATCAGCGTGTCGATCTCCTTGAGCTGGATCTGCGCCATCTCGGCGAGATAGGCGATGCGCTCGACGGCCGGCAGGCCCGCTCCCCGCTGCATGCGCGTCGGAAAGGTCTCGGCGTAGACTTTCACGCCGCAGGCCGCCGCGATGCGCGCGGCCGCCAGCAGCGACTCCTCGTGCAGCGCGGTGCCACCGAGCAGAAAAGCGCTGCGGCCGCCCGCCCTGATCGCCTCGGCGACCGCCTGCACGGTCGCATCGTCGGCGGCCGCCGGCGGCTCGATCACCGGCGCCGGCTCGGCGACGCCGCCTTCCCCCCAGGACACGTCGGCGGGCAGGATCAACGTCGCGACCTGTCCGGGCCAGGAGCACGCCGCCTTCACGGCCGCCACCGCGTCGCGGCACAATTCCGACGTCACCTGCGAGGTCCAGACGAATTCCGGCGAGACGTTGCGCGCGACGGTCTCGATGTCGGACTGGAGCTGCGCGTCATACGGGACATGGTAGGTGGCGTGGTCGCCGACGATGTTCACGACGGGCACCTTGCCCTTGCGCGCATTGTGCAGATTGGCGAGGCCATTGCCGAGGCCGCAGCCGAGATGCAGCAGCGTTGCCGCCGGCGTGCCGGTCATGCGGGCGTAGCCGTCCGCCGCGCCGGTCGCCACGCCTTCGAACAGGCACAGCACGGCGCGCATCTCCGGCGCGGAATCCAGCGCCGCGACGAAATGCATCTCCGAGGTGCCGGGATTGGTGAAGCAGACCCGAATGCCGGAATTGACCAGGGTCCGTATCAGAGCTTGCGCGCCGTTGGGCATGAGAAGAGCCTGTTGCCGGGAGACTGCCGCAGCGCGGGGCGACTTGGCCAACCCCGCCATGGCATTTCCCCTGTTTGTATTTGCGCCATTTTGGAATTGACGGTCTCAGAAATCCAATGAATTGTTATGGCTGGATCAATGATTTCGGCTCATCGATGTACACCCCCACCCTGCGCCAGCTGCAGCAGTTGGTCTACCTCGCGGAAGAGCGGCATTTCGCCCGGGCGGCCCAGCGCGCCCACGTCACGCAGTCGGCGCTGAGCCGCAGCTTGCAGACCTTGGAGGACGCCGCCGGGATGCGGCTGTTCGACCGCAGCTCGCGCTCGGTGGAGATCACCCCGGTCGGCGAACGGCTGGTGGCACGGGCCCGGTCGCTGTTGTCTGGCGCCGACGATCTCGGCCGCGAGATGCGCCTGCTCCGCTCGGGAGATGCCGGCGAGGTGACGGTGGGCGTCGGCGCCTTCACCGGGCTGACGCTTCTGCCGGATGCCATGGCGCGGCTGTATTCGGAGCACCCGTCCGTGCGCATCATCGTGGTGCAGGACAATTGGCGCGCCCTGATGGAGGTGCTGCAGCAAGGCAAGCTCGATTTCTTCCTCGCGCACATCACCGACATCCGCGCCGACGACAGCCTCGACATCGAGCCGCTCGGCGGCCTTCCGGGATACTTCTACTGTCGGGCGACTCATCCGTTGGCACGCCGACGGGAGCTTTCGGCACGCGAACTTGCCGGCCAGCACTTCGCCTCCGTTGCGCTGCCGCCGGAATTCAGCAGGCGCTTGGAAGCGCTCATCGCTGCGCCGGAGGGCCGCGGCTTCGACGTCGCGCTCGAATCCGAGAACGCGAGCCTGCTGGTGCAAATGGCCATTCGCTCCGACATCGTGCTCGTCGCGGGCGACGCCGTTCTCACCCACGAGCTGGCCTCCGGTCAGTTGATCCGCCTCAACGTGGCCGAGCTGAAAGAGCCGCGCGCATCGGATCTGCTGATGGCGCAGTTCGGCATCCTGCGGCTGAAGGGGCGGACCCCGTCGCCCGCAGCGATGATGTTGATGGACCTGGTGCGCGCGCAGGCCGAGCGAACGCTGATCGCGCCACGCCGGCCTCCGGCCCCCCGCGCCGCGCGTGACACGAAGCGGTCGCCGGCCACGACACGCAAGAAACCGAGTGGACTCCGGCGAGGCCGATCGCATCACGTCGGCAGAAGCAAAGCCTGACTGATCGCCGTCCTGCCATCGCTAGGTGGCGGCGCTGCGAGACAGCTCATGCAAGAGCAGCACGGCTTCCTTGCCTCGTGCTTCCGGCACGAACAGATGATCGTGGTGAAACGCCGAGACCGCGTTGACGCTGATGCCGGCGGCCGCGAGCTTCGTCGTCACCGCGGCAAGGAAACCCACCGCATCAAGCGCTGATAGCACCGAGAGCGTGATCAGGCGCGAGGCGAACCGGCAGGGCAACCCTGCCCGCCCTGCTTCCTCGCGCCGCACGATGAGCGTGATCGCTTCGCGCTCCCGGAACAGCATGAGGGGCGTCAGCCCGGCCGGGATGTCCTGATGCGTGTCGACAGTGCAGAACACGAACACGCCGTCCTGCAGCTCGGGAGCCATCGTGCGCAGCAGCGTATCGAGGTTGCGTTCACCCGCCATGGATCCTCGTCAATTCGTCGCCAGGCGCTCGCGCCCATGCGGCGAGGTGAAATCCTGCCGCGGCCCGACCGGGACGATGCCGGTCGGATTGATGGTGCGATGGCTCTCGTAGTAGTGCCGCTTGATGTGCTCGAAATTCACCGTCGCGGCGATCCCCGGCCATTGGTAGAGATCGCGCGTGTAGGCTGCGAGGTGCGGATAGTCGGCGATGCGGCGGATGTTGCACTTGAAGTGGCCGACATACACCGCATCGAAGCGGATCAGGGTCGTGAACAGCCGGATGTCGGCCTCGGTCATGGTGTTGCCGAGGAGGAAGCGGCGCGCTGACAACCGTTCCTCCAGCCAGTCGAGCGTGGCGAACAGCGGGCCGATCGCCTCCTCATACGCCCCTTGCGTGGTCGCGAAGCCGCATTTGTAGACGCCGTTGTTCAGCGTGTCGTAGACGCGCGCATTGATGGCGTCGATCTCGTCACGCTGGGCTTGCGGATAATAGTCACCTTGCCTGGCGCCGACGCCGTCGAACGACGAATTCAGCATGCGGATGATTTCGGAGGATTCGTTGTTGACGATGGTGCGCTTCTGCTTGTCCCACAGTACGGGCACGGTGACGCGGCCGGAATAATGCGGCTCTGCGGCGGTGTAGACCTGGTGCAGAAGGCCGGCGTGATTGACGCTGTCGGCCACGACGCCCGGACCCTCGGCAAAGGTCCAGCCCTGCTCGCGCATCAGCCAGTGCACGACCGATACCGAGATCATGTCATCGAGCCCCTTCAGGGCGCGCATGATCAGGGTGCGGTGAGCCCACGGGCAGGCCAGGCTGACATAGAGATGATAGCGGCCCGCTTCGGCCGCGAAGCCGCCGGTGCCGGACGGGCCCGGACGGCCGTCAGCCGTGACGAAGCTGCGGAATGCAGAATCCTTGCGGATGAAACGGCCGCCGGACGCCACCGTGTCGTACCAGACGTCGTGCCATTGGCCGTCGACCAGGACTCCCATGACGTTCTCCTCTCACGCCGTGACCTGCGCGGGGGGCAGCAATGTGCCGCCCTCTTGCCTTGGCCCTTACGTGACAGGAGTACACGTCACCCCGCCTCTGCGCCAGCAGAGAGCCCACGCTTCGACGAGACGGCTCCGCCGCGCGACACGCGGTCACGACTGGAACGGGATGGTGCGGCCCGGCTGCGCCGCCTGTTCCCGCGTATAGGAGACGCCGTGCACCTTCACGCCTGCGGCATTCAACAGCGTGATGATGCCGCCCCGGTTCGACAGCGCGACCGGCGCGACGATGGGCACCACCAAGGTGGCGCCGCGCGCGATCGTGCCGCTGAGCTGCATGGCGTTCTTCTGCTTGTCCTTGATCTGCCAGCCGGTGAGATCGACGTCGACATCGGCGGTGTTCAGCAGCGTGACCGTCTCGTGCTCCGGCGTGCGCACGTCGTTGACATAGGCCGCGATGATCCGCACCAGCCCGTCGGGCACGTCGAGCGGCGGAATGTGGTCGCGGTCGGGCGGCGTATGCGGCGCGTTCGGGTGATCGGGATCGGGCGGCAGGATGACCCCGCCGCTGACATCGTCCGAATGCCAGGCCTGGGTCTGGAACTTCAGGAAGATGGCGACCCATTGCTGCTGGTCGGGAAACTCGAAGATCAGTCCACCGTCCTGCCAGGGACCGTTGTCCCCGGCGTATTTGCCGGCCGGATTGCCCTGGTTGAAATGGATATCGTGGATACCGCGGCCGGGCTTGAAGCCGAAATAGCGGTCGGCCTTCTCCTCCGGTCCCCATGCGACGCCGAAGGCATAAATGAGAGCCGTCTCGTCGGACATGGCGCGCTGAACGTAGGCGTCGATTTTCTCGTTGAGATCGTTGTCGGGGCCCGCGGCCGACAGCGGCAGCGGCTTGAGCTCCCACGGCTGCATCAGATTGCCCCGGATGAAATCGAGCGCCACGCCGCCGGGCTTGCTCTCCAATGGATGCAGCCCCTCCGAAAACGCCTTCAGGCCGTCGACGATCGGATGTTCGAAGCGCGAGCGGACCAGGAACTCGACCTCGCTGCCATCCTGGGAACGGACATTGATGGCGATGCGATAGAGCTCACCGTCGGCGGAGACCTGCACCTGATAGTGCGGACTGCTTCCCGACGCCAGACGATTGTTGATGGGCCGACCCTTGAGAAGCGAATAGTCGTTCAATGGCATGGTCGTCTCCAACTCTGTCCGTAACGATATCTAGGACGAGAACAGCAATCGATCGCGTTCGGCCTGCGAGCCGTCGACGTAGAAGCGCTCGAACCAGGCCGGCTTGCCGGACAACGCCGTCGGCTTGCGCAGCGTGATCGCCGCAGGCGCGGACGCGGAGCGCTGCCGCTCGGACTTGCCCTTGAACGCATCGCGCATCCGGTTGCGAAACTGCAGGTGATCGAACACGCGGGTGGCCTCGATCGCATAGGAGGTGGCGATCTTTCGGTCCTCGATCATGATGAGGTGGTCGCCGTTGCCCTTCTCTCCGCTCGGCGAGAAGTTGCTCGATCCGGTGAACACTTTCGCGGTCGGCAGGCTGAAATCGGTCACCAGGAATTTGTGATGGATGTTGCGGCCCTTGCCGCCGGACCATTCGCTGCGGAACGGCTCCGGCGCCTTGCTCGCGAGATAGGCGAAATCGACGAGACCGATCGAGCCGTCGGGCTTGCGCAGCTCCAGGGCGCCGCGCTTGTCGACCGTGCCGTAGCTGAAGATCGGCCGCTCCATCACGCGGTCGAACGCCTCCTTGGTCGGACCGTCGCCGAGCTGGCTCAGAAACGCGACCGAGTAGAACACCGACGAGGTGGCCTGATCGATCGCGGCCCGGATCGGATTGAGCGAGAGATCGGTGGCCTGGTGCGGTGAGAAGCAGAGCTGTACGGTCGGCTTTCCCTCGGTATGGACGGCGTGCCACTTCTTGGAGAAATCATTCTTCCGGAAGACCGAGGGGTCCTCGAAGGCGATGTCGAACATCTCGCCGAACAGCCCGGCGACATCAGGCGAATGAAAGACCAGCATGTTGTTGGCCTGAATATAGAGGCCGCGGAAGGTGAAATTGGTCGAGCCGCACAGCACTTTCTCGGGCTTGCCGTCGCGGCGCGTGATCAGGACCTTGCTGTGCTGGAGGTTGCTGAAATGCGTGCGCAGCACGGCAGCACCCGCCTGCTTGAAGCGCTTGGCGCTGCGCGACTCCGCGCTGCCCGGCAGCTTGTGACTGTTATCCTTGGCGTTGGAATCGTCGATGATCGCCCGCAGCCGCGGACCGAACTGCTCGAGCTGGCCGATCACATCGGGCTCGTTGAGGTCATAGGCCATCACGTCGAGCGTGAGCCCGGGATCCGCAAGGGCCTCTTTCAAGAAGCCGAACAGGAGGTCGTAGGCCTCGAACCCCAGCCACTCATAGACGCTGTCGCCGGCCTCGTTGGTGAGGTCGAGCTTGTCGAAGCCCGGCCCGTCGCGGCTCTCGACGGGAATGATCTCGGCATTGTTGCCGAACTGATCGCGATAGGCCTGAGACGAGGCGAAGTTGCGGGTGAAACCGACGTCGACCAGGCCGTCATAGGTCACGGCGCTCTGCGTGATGTCGAGCGTGAGGCTGGTCCCCGCCACCAGCGTGCCGTCGTTGCGCATGTGCTGCTTGGCGACACGATACGTATAGACGCCATCCTTGGGCCGGTAGGGAAAATGGATCCAGCGGAATTTCTGGAACGGCGCCTCGGTCGACGGGAAATTGCGGTTGCCGTCGACCGCCGCGCCGGCTCCCGCCGGATAGGAAAACGCGATCCTGTTGCGCAACTGAGAAAAATCCCGTGCGCCCGGCGACTTCACTTCGATCGAGAATCCGACCAGGTCGGGTTCGGGCTCGGCAACGTCGAAGCCGATCATCGTCATGCGCTCGCCACGCCACAGCTTGGACGTGAACCCGTTGCTGGATTTGCGGTTCTCGAAATCGCTCATGATCGAAATGCCCCACGGTGATGAAAAAAGGCGCGCACGAAACGCATCTCGTCGAAGGGCTGCAATCTTCGCCAGGACCCGCGGCCGACGCAACCTCAAAATGATCTGAGAACTATCATCAACCAGGATTGTTGCACGATCCTGCGTCGGTCGTGTGAAGACGGATGTGAATGACGTCACAATCGGAGACGGTATCGGGATCAGCTTTGCCGCGATGCCCGCGGTGTCGTCAGTCTCGACGTTGGCGAACGAGCGCGCGGGCACATGACGAGGAACGTCGAAAACGAGCCCTATCGCAAGGCGGGCCTTGCCCGCGTCACCGCGTTGATGAAGCCCTCGCGGGCGTCGGAATGGCCCTGCCCGCGCGGCTCCAGCACATGACGCAGAAGGAACAGGCCGGTCAGCCGGAAACCGTCGAGCAGATCCTGCTGCGACCAGCCATCGCCCTGCTCGCCCTCGCGCAGGAAGGGCGGCATCGGCAGCAGGCGGTCGGCCCATGGCGCGCCGGCCGCGCGCGACACCGCGCCGCCCGACTTCGGCGATACGTAGATCAGGTCCGAGGTCTCGCCGGTCGCAGCGCAGGAGTCGAGATCGAGCCCGAAGCCGAGTTCGGCGAGGATCGCCAGCTCGAAGCGCACGATGTGGACAGCGGCGCTGCCCACATCCTCGAAATCATCGAGCGCATGTTCGAGCCGCAGATACATGTCTTCGTGCGGATCGCGCTCCGGCAACAGCCGGGCCAGCGAGGCAAGATGCGTCACGCCGTAGGCGCCGTGTTGCGCGGAGATCAGCCCCGCCGCCCGCAAGGTCAGCGCGTCGATGGCGTACATGCCGAGATGCTCGTCGAGCCGCGCGCGCCAGATCGCGCGCACCGTATTGCCCGGCTGCAGCACCGGCCGCATGCGCTTGCCGCTGGCCCCGCGCACGAGACCGAGATGCCGGCCATGCTCGCGGGTCAGCAGCTCGACGACAGCCGAGGATTCGCCGTGCCGCCGCACGCCCAGCACGATGCCATCGTCGGTCCATTCCATCTCACGAGCCGCCCAAATGATTCCACACGCGCTTGCCTCCTAGTGCCGGCCGCGGGTGGACAATCAACGTAGCTTGTGCGCGCTGCCGCCACAAAACTCGTCATTGCGAGCGCAGCGAAGCAATCCAAAGTCGGATCGCAGCCCTGGATTGCTTCGCTGCGCTCGCAATGACGTCTTGGTGGCCTTCTGCGCTAGCCCCCAACCTTGGTGGGCGCGCCGCGCTCTACGGCCCTTACGGTCAAAGCGTCACGCGTTGAACCAGCCGCGCGCATCGCCCGTGAACGAGTAGTACAGACCCATCGTCGTCAGCGCGCAGGAGATGACCTCGATGCCGGCATCGAGCGTCATGCCCTTCTGGCCGATCACCTGCACCAGGGAGATGTCGGACAGCACCAGCGCCCCCAGCAGCACCCAGCGCGGCCAGTTCCTGCGGCGCTGCGCCGCCAGATAGACGAAATAGAACAGCAGCAGGATGACCACCCCGTTGAGCACGGTCTGCGCGGTGATCATGTCCTCGGTCATGTCGAAGGTCGGCGTCCGGTCCGACACCGCAACGGACAGCGCGTCCAGCATCAGCGAGATGTAGAGCAGCACTTCGAACCACAGCACGTTGCGCGGCACGCTCATTGTCATTCCCTGGGGAACTCGAGCCCCATCTCCCGGTAGCGGTCGGGATCGTCGCCCCAGTTCTCACGCACCTTCACGAACAGAAACAGGTGCACCGGCACGCCGGTGATCTCTGCGATTTCCTTGCGCGCCTGCGCGCCGATCGACTTGATCGTCGCGCCGCCCTTGCCGAGCACGATCTTGCGCTGGCTGTCGCGCTCCACGAAGATCGTCTGCTCGATGCGGATCGAGCCGTCCTTGCGCTCGGTCCAGCTGTCGGTCTCGACCGTGGACTGGTAGGGCAGCTCCTGATGCAGATGCGAATAGATCTTCTCGCGGGTGATCTCAGCCGCGAGGTGCCGCATCGGCGCGTCCGACATCTGGTCCTCGGGATAATGGAACGGACCGGGAGGCACCATCTCCGCCAAGGCCCGCCTGAGATCGTCGACGCCGTCGCCGGAGATCGCCGAGATCATGAAGGTGCGCGCGAACGACAGCTTCTCGTTGGCGGCCGCGACCAGCGCCAGCAGCTTCTCGCGCGGCACCAGGTCGACCTTGTTGACCACCAGGATCTTTTCGTGCGCGACCGCAGCCGCCTTGTCGATGATGGACTGCGCCTCGTCGTCGATGCCCTTCTTGGCATCGAGCAGCACGCAGACGACATCGGCGTCGTGCGCCCCGCTCCAGGCCGTCGTGACCATGGCGCGGTCCAGCCTGCGCTTCGGCGCGAAGATGCCGGGGGTATCGACCAGGATGATCTGAGACGCCCCCTCGATGACGATGCCGCGGATCAGCGCCCGCGTCGTCTGCACCTTGCGCGAGACGATCGTGACCTTGGAGCCGACCAGGGCGTTGACGAGCGTCGACTTGCCGACATTGGGCGCGCCGATCAGCGCGACGAAACCGCAGCGGGTCCCGGCAGCCGGCACCGATTGTTGTTCAGCCGTCATTGCTGCCGCCGCTGACGCCTTCGCGCTCGATCATGACAGATGCCGCCACCTTTTCTGCCGCGCGCTTGGAGCCGCCGATGCCTTCGGCCGGCTCCAGCCCCGGCAGGTCGACGGCGACACGGAACTGCGGATCGTGATGCGGGCCGGTGCGCTCCACCTCCCGGTAGACCGGGGTCGGCAGGCCCTTGCCCTGCGCCCATTCCTGCAGCACCGTCTTCGGATCGCGCAGCGGGCGCCGCGGCTTGTGCATGCGCTCGGTCCAGTTGCGCTCGACGAAGCCCGCCGCGGCGGTGTAGCCGCCGTCGAGGAAGATCGCGCCGATCACCGCCTCGCAGACGTCACCCAGCACCGACTTGCGCAACCGCGCCCCGGCGCCGGCGCCGACCGCGCCGAGCTTGATGTCGTCGAGCAGGCCGAGCGACTTGGCGACGTCGGCGCAGCTCTCCTTGCGCACGAGATCGGCGAGCCGCTTCGACAACTCCCCCTCGTCCGCGCTCGGAAACGAGCGGTACAGCATGTCGGACACGATCAGGCCGAGCACGTGGTCGCCGAGAAATTCGAGCCGCTGATAGCTGTCGCCGCGCTTCTTGGACGATTTCAGCGCCGAGACGTGGGTGAAGGCGGTGCTGAGCAGCGACGGATCGGCAAAGTGATGGCCGATGCGCGCCTCGATCGCCGCATTGGCGGCCTTGTCCGCGGCCTTGGCGCCCTTGGCGGCGCCGGTCCCCGCGCTCTTGGCACGGCGGCTGCCCTTCGCCTTGCTGCGCGGCTTGCCATCGGATTCGGCCTCGGCAACGAGCGCGGTCGGGTCCACCCCATCGTCGGTCGGGCCAGCGGGCCCCGATTCGGACTCGACGGTCTTCATGTCTGGCTTGGAGACCGGCTTCGCCTCGGTCCTGGAATCGGCCTTTGGCTCGGTCTTGGGCTCGCTCTTCTGCTCGGGCTTGATCTCAGACTTCGGCCGCGACACAGCCTTGGGCGACGCCTCCAGCGCACCCGTGCCGGGTTGCGGGCTCGATGCGGCAGCCTGCGTGGTCTGGATATCGGGTGAGTCGTCGATCATCGCACGAATTTGAAGATTCGATTCCAGCGCACCGATACCGGCCAGCGCCAGAACGCCCAGGCATGCTCGCCTTCGGCAATGGAAAAGAAGATCAGCTGCGCACGGCCGACGATGTTCTCGAACGGCACGTAGCCGACCTGGCTGAGGAAGCGGCTGTCGGTCGAGTTGTCGCGGTTGTCGCCCATCATGAAGAAGTTGCCGGCCGGCACGGTATACACCGCGGTGTTGTCGACATAGCCGTTGTCGACGCAGTCCAGCGTCTCATAGCTGACGCCGTTCGGCAGCGTCTCCTTCCAGCGCTTGACGCGCGCGGTCGAGTCCGGCTGCCCGCAGGGATCCTCGCCGATGAAGTCGGACAGCCGCTCGCGCTGCACCGGCTTGTCGTTGATGTAGAGCAGCCCTTCGCGCACCTGGATGCGGTCGCCAGGCAGGCCGATCACGCGCTTGATGTAGTCGGTGGTATCGTCCTTCGGCAGACGAAACACGACGATGTCGCCGCGGTTCGGCTCCGAGCCGAAGATGCGGCCCGAGAACAGCGGCGGCGACAGCGGGATCGAGTAGTGGCTATAGCCGTACGAATATTTCGATACGAACAGATAGTCGCCGACCAGCAGGGTCGCCTTCATCGATCCCGACGGGATGTTGAACGGCTGGAACAGGAACGTACGGATCACCAGCGCGATCAGTAGCGCATGAACGACGACACGAACGGTTTCACCGAGGCCGCTCTCAGTCTTGGTTCCGGAGGTCACGCTCATCGCTCTTTCAATGTCCCTTGGCGAATGGTCCGACGATTCGCCAGCCGTTGCCGAACACCCCTCCGTCCGCGAACACCATACCGTTCCGCGGCTTAAGGGAGTCTGTCCTGATTCTGGTGGTTAAGGCCAACTCCGGTTTGACCCAGAATCCGCCCGTGATGCAGCCGGTTCGATCCCGGCGGGTTTTAGACGACTGCGCGGGGCCGCGCAATCAATCGCCGCATCAAAACTACATAACTCGCTGAAATCGATCGCATTTTTGTTTTTCCTGCTGGGGCGGCCGCCCGTCAGGATGTCTCGCGGCGCACCGCCGAAATTATGACGAAGGCTTGCGCCAGCGGCCAGTCGTCGGTGATCGACAGGTCGATGCGCGGCTCGTGGCCCTCGGGGGTCAGCGCCTTCAGCCGTTCGGCCGCGCCCCCCGTGAGCTGCATGGTCGGCCGGCCGCCGGGCAGATTGACGACGCCCATGTCGCGCCACCACACGCCCTGACGGATCCCGGTGCCGAGCGCCTTGGCGCAGGCCTCCTTGGCAGCGAACCGCTTGGCGTAGGTGGCGACCACCATCTTCTCGTTCTTGGCCCGCCGCTCCGCCTTGGCGCGCTCGGCCGCGGTGAAGATCCGGTTCAGGAAGCGCTCGCCGTGCCGGTCCATCACCTCGGCCACGCGGCGGATGTCGATCAGGTCGGAGCCGATGCCGATGATCATGCCGCCGTCCCCAACCGCGCACGGCCGCGATCCATCGCCGCGCGCATGGTGCGGACGGTCTCGGCGAGGCCCACGAACAGCGCCTCCCCCATCATGAAGTAGCCGATGTTGAGCTCGACGATCTCCGGCAGCGTCGCGATCCGCTCGGCGGTGGCATAGTCGAGCCCGTGGCCGGCATGGACCTCGAGCCCGGCTGCATAGGCCTGCCGGGTGCCGGTGACGATCCGCTCCCACTCCGCGTCCGCCTTGTCGTGGTGGCCGTCGGTGATGGCATCGCACCAGCCGCCGGTGTGGATCTCGATCACGGGCGCGCGCAGCCGCGCCGCCATCTCGATCTGCGCCGGATCGGCGGCGATGAACAGCGACACCCGGATGCCGGCATCGCCGAGCCGGGCGATCGCCGGCGCTAGCGCGTTGTGCTGGCCGACCACGTCGAGGCCGCCCTCGGTGGTCAGTTCCTCGCGCCGCTCCGGCACCAGGCAGCAGGCATGCGGGCGCGTCGCAAGCGCGATCCGCACCATCTCCTCGGTGGCCGCCATCTCGAAGTTCAGCGGCTTGGAGATCTCGGCCTTCAGCCGCGCCATGTCGTCGTCGCGGATGTGCCGGCGGTCCTCGCGCAGATGCGCCGTGATGCCGTCGGCCCCGGCCTCGATCGCAAGCAGCGCGGCACGCACCGGATCGGGGCTGCGGCCGCCGCGGGCATTTCGCAAGGTGGCGATGTGGTCGACGTTGACGCCAAGGCGCAGCTTCGGAGGATGTGACTTCGACGGATCGGACATGGGCCGGCTCGCAGGACTTTCGAGTAGACTACGGCTTGTTTAGCTCATCCCGAAGCAGAACGCCGCAGCCATCCCCGCAGATTAGCCATTCACCCGGTCGACCCGCGCCACGATGGTCTTGGCGCGCAACTGGTTGATGATCGCCGAGAGATGCTTGAGGTCATAGACCTCGAGATCGATCGTGAGCTCGGTGAAGTCAGGCGAGCGGCGGCTCATGCTGATGTTGTCGATGTTGCCGTCATGCTCGGCGATCACGGTGGCGACCTGGGCGAGGCTGCCCGGCTCGTTGACGTTCTCGACGCGAATGCGCGCCGGAAAGCGCTGCGGCGAGGTCTCGTCGACGTCCCAGCGCACGTCGAGCCAGCGCTCTGGCTCCTCCTCGAAATCCTTCAGCGCCGGCGACTGGATCGGATAGATCGTGATCCCCTCGCCCGGCGTCACGATGCCGACGATGCGGTCGCCCGGCACGGCACCGCCGTTGGGCGCGAACTTCACCGGCAGGCCGGAATTGAGCCCGCTGATCGGGATGGCAAACGGGCCGCGGTGGGGCTCGGTCGGAGGCGCGGCAGCCTTGGCCGCCGGCGCGGCGGCCATCTTCTTGGCGCCGTAGCGCACGACGCGCTCTTCCTTGTAGTCCGGATACATTGCGCGCGCGACGTCGGAGGCCTTGATCTCGCCGCGACCGACCGCCGCCATCACGTCCTCGATCGAGGCGCGCGCCAGACGCGGCAGCGCGCCCTTGAGCTTGTCGTCGGCATATTCGAGCTTGGTCCGCTCGAACAGACGTTCGACGATGCGCCGGCCCAGCCCGGCATATTGATCGCGCACGGCGGTTCGGGTGGCGCGCCGGATGGCGGCGCGTGCCTTGCCGGTGATGGCGAGCGTCTCCCAGGCCGAGGGCGGCGCCGACTGCGCGTCCGAGGTCAGCACCTCGACCTCGTCGCCGTTCTGCAGCTCCGACGACAGCGCGGCGAACTTGCCGTTGATCTTGCAGCCGACGGCGCTGTTGCCGACGTCGGTATGCACGGCATAGGCGAAGTCGATCACGTTTGCGTGGCGTGGCAGCGCGATGAGCTTGCCCTTCGGCGTGAAGCAGAACACCTGATCGTGAAACAGCTCGAGCTTGGTGTGCTCGAGGAACTCCTCCGGATTCGCGCTCTCCGACAGGATGCCGATAGTGTGGCGCAGCCAGGCGAAGGCATTCGATTCGCGCTTCAGCCGCTCCGTCGGCGAGGCGATGTCGTCCTTGTAGAAGGCATGGGCCGCGATGCCGAGCTCGGCGATCTGATCCATGTCCTCGGTGCGGATCTGCAGCTCGACGCGCTGCTTGCCCGGGCCAATCACGGTCGTGTGGATCGAGCGATAGTCGTTCTGCTTCGGCGTCGAGATGTAGTCCTTGAACCGGCCGGGCACGACAGGCCAGGTCGTATGCACGATACCGAGCGCACGATAGCAGGATTCGAGATCCGGCATGATGACGCGAAAGCCGAAGATGTCGGACAGCTGCTCGAACCCGATGGATTTGCGTTCCATCTTGGTCCAGATCGAGAATGGCCGCTTGCGGCGACCGAACACCCGCGCCGTCAGGCCATGCTCGCGAAACTTGCGGGCCAGCTGGCTCTCGATCTCGCCGATCAGGTTGCGATTGCGCTCCGCCAGCGCATCGAGCCGCTGCATCACCACGCTGTACGCCTGCGGGTCGAGCGTCCGGAACGAGAGATCCTCGAGCTCCTCGCGCATCTCCTGCATGCCCATGCGGCCCGCGAGCGGCGCGTAGATGTCGAGCGTCTCCTCAGCGATCCGCCGCCGCGACGCCTCCGGCACGAACTCCAGCGTGCGCATGTTGTGCAAGCGATCGGCGAGCTTGACCAGCAGCACACGCACGTCGTCGGCGATCGCCAGCAGGAGCTTGCGCAGATTCTCGGCCTGCTTGGCCTCGCGCGAAACCAGCTCGAGCCGTTTCAGCTTGGTCAATCCCTCGACGAGCGCACCGATCTCGGGGCCGAAGAAGCGGTCGATCTCGGCGCGGGTCGCCTCGGTGTCCTCGATCGTGTCGTGCAGCAGCGCCGCGACGATGGTGGCGTCGTCCAGCTTCAGGTCGGTCAAAATGGCCGCGACCTCGAGCGGATGCGTGAAATACGGGTCGCCGGACGCGCGGGTCTGCGACCCATGCGCCTTCATGGCGTACACATACGCGCGGTTGAGCAGATCCTCGTTCGTATCCGGATTGTAGGAGCGGACCCGTTCCACGAGATCGTACTGTCGCATCATGCGGGAGCGCGGCTTCGGCGGCCGCGGCCGCTCAGCCGGCGGCGAAGGCGCCAACGCGGCCGATTCGGCCGCCGCCTGCATCTGCTGAGGAGTGTGGCCCGAAACCACCATGGAAAATGACTAAACCTTTATCTTCGTGACCAAATCTGCCGGATGGCAGGCGTTTGTCGCAGCCCTATGGTAATCACGGAATCACGTTCAAATGCAAAGGCCCGGACGTGGTCCGGGCCTTCACATTCTCACAAGTTAGCTGGAGCTCGCGCTGACGGTGACGAGACCGTCACTCGTCCTCTTCCGGCTGCTCTTCCGGCGGAGCGAGGCCCTCGAGGCCCTTCAGCAATTCTTCCTCGGTCATGCGCTCGACGGCGACCTCGGTGTCGTCGGCATCGACGCTGGCACCGGCCGAGCCGATCAGCGGCACCGTGTCCGGCTCCGGCTCGTCGACCTCGACGAACTTCTGCAGCGAATGCACCAGTTCTTCCTTCAGATCCTCGGGAGAAATGGTCGAATCCGCAATTTCCCGGAGTGCGACGACGGGATTCTTGTCATTATCTCTATCAATTGTAAGTTGTGATCCCGACGAGATCATGCGCGCGCGATGCGCGGCCAGGAGAACCAGGTCGAACCGGTTGTCGACTTTATCGATACAATCTTCCACAGTGACGCGCGCCATTGTCGCTCCGGTCCTTTGTGTGCTTAATATGCTGATTATGCTGGGCTAGTTATAGAGGCTGGCTGGCTTTCGCAAGGCAAAACTGGCGTCAGGGTTCGGTAAGGGGCAAGGAGTACCGAATTCGGCAACCTTGACTGGCGCTCCGTCCAGACCCGCGGAATTCGGGCCTTGGACAAGAAAACGCTTCATTACGTCGTCACAAGTACGCCTTTGTTGCCCCGATCACTCCGGTTTGCGGTAACCTCACACCAGATGGACCGCCGACGCCTTGGCAGTATCTTGAAATGGAGTGCGCGACCGACTGGAGTCGCGCCCAAAATAGAATCTAACTGAACGCGAGACACTGAATGTCATCTTCGACCAACAAGATTGCGCTCTTCATTGACGGCGCCAACCTATACGCCACGGCCAAGACGCTCGGCTTCGACATCGACTACAAGCGCCTGCTCAAGGAATTTCAGAGCCGCGGCACGCTGCTCCGCGCATTCTATTACACCGCGATCATCGAGGATCAGGAGTACTCGTCGATTCGGCCCTTGATCGACTGGCTCGACTACAACGGCTATACCGTCGTCACCAAGGCGACGAAGGAGTTCATCGACGCCAGCGGCCGACGCAAGGTCAAGGGCAACATGGACATCGAGCTCGCCGTCGATGCCATGGAGCTCGCCGAGCATATCGACCAGATGGTGCTGTTCTCGGGCGACGGCGACTTCCGCTCGCTGGTCGAAGCGATGCAGCGCCGCGGCGTTCGCGTCACCGTGATCTCGACCATCTCCAGCCAGCCGCCGATGATCGCCGACGAGCTGCGCCGTCAGGCCGACGTCTTCACCGACCTCATGGAGTTGCAGTCCAAGCTCGGCCGCGACCCGTCGGAGCGCCCCGCCCCGCGCGAGCCGCGCCACCATTCCCCGCAATTCCTGCAGCGCTCCACCACGCCGGCCGCCCGCGCCACGACCACCGCCACCACCACGCCCAACGATGACGATTTCGAGGACTAGGCGGACGGGCACTCAGCCTGCGCCGCCTGCCCTGTCTTCGACCAATCCCGATCGAGACTGTCCGCTGTGCCCTCGCCTCGTGGAATTCCGCGAGGCGCAGCGCGCGCGCGAGCCGTCATGGTTCAACGCGCCTGTGCCGTCGTTCGGTGATCCCGATGCGCGGCTGTTGATCGTCGGGCTCGCGCCGGGGCTGCAGGGCGCCAATCGGACCGGGCGTCCCTTCACCGGCGACTATGCCGGCGAGCTGCTCTACGGGACGCTGCTGCACTACGGATTTGCGAAGGGCCGATTCGAGGCACGTCCCGACGACGGGCTGACGCTGGTGGATTGCCGAATCAGCAACGCGGTGCGCTGCGTGCCGCCGCAGAACAAGCCGCTGCCCGCCGAGATCAACCAGTGCCGAAGCTTCCTCGGCGCCACCATCGCCGCGATGCCGCGGCTGCGCAGCATCGTCGCGCTCGGCCGCATCTCCCACGACACGCTGCTGAAGCTGCTGGGCCTGCGCGCGGTCGCGGCGCCCTTCGCCCACGGCGCCGTGCACCAGGCCGGCGGGATCAGGCTGTACGACAGCTATCACTGCTCACGCTACAATACGAACACCGGCGTGCTCACGACCGAGATGTTCCACGCCGTGTTCGCGCGTGTGAAGGCGGATCTGGATTAGGTCGGTCCGCCCCATCCTCACGCGGCGACGCGGTTGTCCTTCAGCCACGCCAGCACGTCGCCCGCGTTCCTGTCCGGAGGAAACACCGGATAGAACACGTGGGTGATGCAGGCGTCGTCCACGATCATGGCAAGCCGCTTGATCATGGTCAGCCCGGCGATCTCCATGGTCGGCAACCGCAGGGCATTGGTCAGCTCGAGCTTTTCGTCCGACAGCACCGGAAACGGCAGGTGCAGGCGCGAGGCCATCTCGGTCTGATAGGCATTGCTCTGCGTCGACAGGCCGAACACATGCGCGGCGCCTGCCGATTTCAACTCGCCGAACAGGTCGCGGAAGCTGCAGGTCTGCGGCGTGCAGCCGCGCGCACCCGGGATCATGTCCCAGTCCTCGACCAGCGACACCTTGCCGGGTTCGCCGGTCCGCGGATAGGCGAACACGACGGTCCGTCCCGGCAGATCGGACAACGTGACCAGCATGTCGTCGGTGGCACGCAGTCCGATCGCGGGAATGATCGTCCCGACCAGATGATCGGCTGCGCCGTCGTCGGTCGGAGCCGGAATCCGGCTCCAGTCGACATCCAAGAGGTTCTTCTGATTCATCGGATGCTGTCCCAAGGCTCAGGCGTGCCGCCGAGGAGCGCGCGGCAAAGGTCTCGTTAGCCGCGCGCCCGCAGCAGCCGGCCCTTCTCGCGGCCCCAATCGCGCTTCTTTTCGCTCTCGCGCTTGTCGTGCAGCTTCTTGCCCTTGGCGACGGCGAGCAGCAGCTTGGCGCGGCCACGCTCGTTGAAATAGAGCTTGAGCGGGATCAGCGTCATGCCTTCGCGCTCGACCGCGCCCATCAGCTTGTTGATCTGCTTGCGATGCAGCAGCAGCTTGCGCGGCCGCTTCGGCTCGTGATTGAAGCGGTTGGCCTGCAGATATTCGGGAATGTTGGCGTTGATCAGCCAGATCTCGCCGTCGCGCGAATCCGCATAGGATTCCGCGATCGTCGACTTGCCGCTGCGGACCGACTTCACCTCGGTGCCGGTCAGCGCGATGCCGGCCTCGATGGTGTCCTCGATCGCATAGTTGAACCGCGCCTTGCGGTTCTCTGCGGCGACGGTGATCTTGGGCTCGTTCTTGTCTGCCACGTCAGGCCTTCTTCAGGAGATCCCTGATTTCGGTCAGAAGCTCGACCTCGGGTGTGGGCTTCGGCGGAGCGGCCGGCGCAGCCTCCTGCTTCCGCTTCAACGTGTTCATCAGCCGGATGACGATGAAAAGAACGAAGGCGACGATCACGAAGTTCAGCGTGATCGTCAGGAAGCTGCCATAGGCCAGCACCGCGCCCTGCTTCTTCGCATCGGCAAGGTTGCCGGCATTTACCGCTTTGGACAGCGGGATGAAGTAGTTGGAGAAATCAAGGCCGCCGGTGACCGCGCCGATGATCGGCATGATGACGTCGCCGACCAGCGAGTTGACGATGGCGCCGAACGCCGCGCCGATGATGACGCCGACCGCGAGGTCGACGACGTTGCCCTTCATCGCGAATTCACGGAATTCCTTCAACATGCTCGCATCCCCCTCAAGATACGTCGGCTCAGTTGATCAGTCCGGCATGAACCATCGCCTCGCGCACCGCGACCCGGGTCGGCTCCGACACCGGCACCATCGGCAGCCGCAGCTTCTCCTCGATCTTGCCGAGCAGCGACAACGCGTATTTCACCGGCGCCGGGTTGGACTCGATGAACAGGTTGGTGTGCAGCGGCATCAGCTTGTCGTGGATCTTCAGCGCGGTGGCGACATCGCCCTTCTGCCAGGCCTGGTGGAATTCCGAGCACAGCCGCGGCGCGACGTTCGACGTGACGGAGATGCAGCCATGGCCGCCATGCGCCATGTAGCCGATGATCGTCGCATCCTCGCCCGAGAGCTGGTTGAACTCCTCGCCCATCGCGGCGCGCTGCTGCGACACCCGCACCATGCTGGCGGTGGCGTCCTTCACGCCGGCGATGTTCTTCAGCTCGAACAGGCGCTTCATGGTGTCGACGGACATGTCGATCACCGAGCGCGGCGGAATGTTGTAGATGATGATCGGAATGCCGATCGCGTCGTTGATCGCCTTGAAGTGCTGATACAGGCCTTCCTGCGTCGGCTTGTTGTAATAGGGCGTCACCACCAGCACCGCGTCCGCCCCCGCCTTCTCGGCGTGCTGGGCGAGCTCGACCGCCTCTTTGGTCGAATTGGAGCCGGCGCCGGCGACGACCGGCAAGCGTCCCCGGGCCTCGGCAATGCACCACTCGACCACCCGCTTGTGCTCGTCATGGCTGAGCGTCGGGCTCTCGCCCGTCGTGCCGACCGGCACGAGGCCGTTGGTGCCCTCGTCGATCTGCCAGTTCACCAGGCTTCGGAAGGCGGCCTCGTCGACGGACCCGTTCTTGAAAGGAGTGACCAAGGCGGTGAAAGAACCCCGGAAATTCGTCTTGGCTGCCATGAAACTCCCTCCCAAACGCCGTTTGGCCCCTGTGCGAGCCACTTCATACCGGGTCTACCGACGGGGCGGAAGGCCCGCCCGCGGTTGGGCTGCCTTCTCAACAGGCACCCGAATCGCTCTGCCGCGCCCGCGACAGCCCGGCCCGCACACTTCGCACCGGGCAACCACCCTTCTCGGAACCCCCGCGCGGCCGCACGCCGCCCTTCGGTCGTGATTTCGCCGCGGTGTTGGCGCAGGTTGCAATCCTTCCCTGTATATTTAGGATTTGTTCACCTTTTCGATAGACCCATGTTGGTCAGGGGATCGAAGTCATCCGCCGCAAAAGGAACGCCGTGCCCTTTTCTGCCCGCGCCACTGCATTGCGATCGACCGCCCTGTCGGTGTCACTCTCGGTGTCCTTGGCCGCCGGCCTGACACTGGGATGGGCTCTCGCCGGACATACCGCGCTCGCCAAGGACCAGAGTGCTGCGTCCAAGGCTTCGGGATCCAAGGTTCCAGGATCCAAGGCTCCCGCGGCCAAGGTTCCCGTGCCGAAGGTGCGTCCAATCGCGCGCAGCGTGGCCCCGAAGACGAACACCCACGAGGCCGCCGGGGCCAAGAGCAAGGTCGACGCGCGCGCCGAAGCGAAGGCCGAGGTCAAGAACAGCCCCAAGGGCGCCGGCGAGTCGCCGCGCTCGGCCCCGAGGGACATCACGCCCGGCGCGGCGGCTGCCAGCCTGCCGGCCCGCCAGCATGCCGCCCTGCCCGCCTCCCGCAAGCCCCTGGTGCCGGCTGCGATCGCCGCGACGTCCTCGACCTCGCAGTCCGACAAGGAGGCGCTCGAAAACGTGATCGAGCTCGTCCGCAAGCGCAAGCCCGGCGATGCCACCGAGGTCGTGCAGGCGATCTCGGATCCGGTGGCGCGCAAGCTCGCGGAGTGGGTGATCCTGCGCAGCGACAACAACAATGCCAGCGTCGAGCGCTACCGCGCGTTCATCACCGCCAATCCGTCCTGGCCGTCGCAGAGTTTCCTGCGGCGCCGGCTCGAGGCCGCGTTGTGGGACGACAAGCGCGACGATTCCGTCGTCTGGTCCTGGTTCGAGAACGAATCGCCGCTGTCGGCCAAGGGCAAGTTCGCGCTGGCCCGGGTGATGCTCAATCGCGGCGACCGCGCCAACGCCGAGCGGCTGGTGCGCGATGCCTGGCGCAACGACGCGATGTCCGAGGAGACCGAGAACAACGTCCTGGACCAGTACGGCGCCCTGCTATCCGGCGGCGATCACAAGGCGCGGATGGACACGCTGCTGTATGGCAGCGAGCATGAGGCGGCGATGCGCGCTGCCCGCCGGCTTGGCTCGGGCCACGTGGCGCTCGCAAAGGCAAGAATTGCGACCTACCGCAAAGCCTCCAACAGCCAGAGCCTGCTCGATGCCGTGCCGCGCGAGCTGCACGGCGATGCCGGCTACATCTTCAGCCGCATCCAAGTGCTGCGGCGCGACGAGAAGTTCGCCGAGGCGGCGCAGTTGATGCTCAGCGCGCCCAGGGATCCCGGCCGCCTGCACAATCTGGACGAATGGTGGATCGAGCGCCGCCTGCTGGCGCGCAAGATGATCGATACCGGCGATTATCGCAGCGCCTACCTGATCGCGCGGGACGCGGCGCTGCCGAACCGCGACATCTACAAGACCGAGCAGGAATTCACCGCCGGCTGGATCGCGTTGCGCTTCCTCAACGATCCCGCCACGGCGGCCCAGCACTTTGCGCGCATCGGCATCGGCAGCGTCAATCCGACCACCCTGGCCCGGGCCGGCTATTGGCAGGGCCGCGCGGCAGAAGCGATGGGGCGCATGCAGGAGGCGCGCGCGGCCTATATGTCGGCGGCCGAGCAGTCCACGAGCTATTACGGCCAGTTGGCGCGGGCGAAGCTCGGCCTGCCGCAGCTCGGCCTCAATGCCGCGCCGAGCGGCCGCGGGCGCGGCGTCGAGCGGCTCGAGGTGGTGCGCGCGGTGCAACTGCTGTACGAGCTCGACGAGGGCGAGGTCGCGATCCCGATCTTCGCCGACATGGGCGACAACGGCGACCCCGACGTCCTGGTCGGAATCGCGGAAGCCGCCGCGCGAAACAGCGATGCGCGGGCGATGCTGCTGGTCGGCAAGGCCGCGCTCAATCGCGGGCTGCCGTTCGACCACTACGCCTATCCGGTCACCGGCATTCCTGCGTTCCGCTCGCTCGGACCGGAGGTCGAGCCGAGCGTGGTCTTCTCGATCGCGCGTCAGGAGAGTGCCTTCAACCAGGCGGTGGTCTCGCCGGCCCAGGCCTATGGGCTGATGCAGGTCACGCCGGATGCCGGCCGCTACGTCTGCAAGCGCGCGGGCGTCAGCTTCGATCTGAACCGGATGAAGACCGACCCGGTCTACAACGCGCAGCTCGGCGCGGCCGAGCTCGGCGGCCTGCTCGAGGACTATCGCGGCTCGTACATCATGACGTTCGCGGCCTACAATGCCGGCCGCGGCAGCGTGAGGAAGTGGGTCGAACGCTATGGCGACCCGCGCGATCCGAAGGTGGACGCGGTGGATTGGGTCGAGCTGATCCCCTTCGCGGAGACCCGCAACTACGTGCAGCGGGTGATGGAGAACCTGCAGGTCTATCGCGCCCGCTTCGGCGGCGGCTCGCGGCTACAGATCGAGGCCGATCTGCGCCGCGGCGCTGTGGTGGAGTAGCGAAACCGACATCGGATCGTCGTCAATCGCTATTCGCTACTCCCTGCTCCCTATTCGCCTCCCATCACCAGTTGCGCTGAGCGCGCAGCAGCAGCGAGACCGAATCCTGGTCCTTCAGCTGATAGGTCGTGGCCGGTTTGGCAACCGCCGCAACCGCCGGCGCATTGGCGACGCCCGCGAACTTCTGATCCAGCCGGGTCCAGGCGACGTCAGCCGAGAAGGTCAGATTCTTGACCGGCGTCCAGCGCGTGATCACACCCAGAGTCGAGATGTTGAAGTCCGGGTTGCAGTTCGCACCGACGATGCCGAGAGCGACCATACCCGCACCGTTGCAGATCAGGCCCTTCGCTGTCGCATTATAGCGCACGGCGCTCCATGAGCCGTACACCGCGGTGTTCCAAGCCGGATCCCAGTTGTGGGTGAAGGCGCCGCGGACGCCGTAGGTCGTCGTCAGCTGCTGCTGGGTATTCGCCCCGAACACCGAATCCGACACGCCCGCGAAGCCCAGGCTCTGGAAAGCCCCCGCCATGTTGCTGCCGCCGTACATCGCGTAGTTGATCGGCGCGAGGCTCTGGAAGTTGTAGCGGCTGGCACCGTTGGTGTAGACGCCCTGCAGATTGATGGTGTCGCCGGCGCCGGTCGGGATATTCTTGATCGACAGGGCGAGCTGACCGGCGTAGCCCCATTTGTCGGCGGGATGCCCGGTCGTCTCGTTGGCACCGAAGAAGGCGGCGTGGTTGTCGTGCGCCGCGAAGGACGCCTGGAACAGGCCCCAGGCCTGATCGACGCGCACCATGCCGACGATGTCGGGCGCGACGTTGCCGCCGAAATTCGACGTACCATAGCTGCCGGTGAGCACGCCAGCGGCCGTCTGTCCCGCCGTATTCCAGATCTGCGACTGCGAATACTGCGTCGCATCCTGGGCCGAGATCGCGGCCGTGATGCCCGAGCCGAAGTCCGCGGTATAGGTGAACTGGTTGACGCCGGTGATGGTGCCGCCGCCGCCGGTCAGACCGTCGAAATTGTTGCCGGGGTAGTTGGCCCAAGGTGCGTCGAACTGCGACACGGCCTTACCCATGGTGAAGCCGGCGAACTGGATGAAGGCATAGAAGACGCCGATCCCGCCTTGCGCGATGTTGCCGTCAGCCTGCGCTCCAGGCGCGCCCGCCGTCGAATAGGCGGTTGCCCCCGTGGGGGAGCCGGTCCCGGCATAGCTGCCCCCGGTCCACTGGAAGACACCGTCGAAGAAGGTGCGCACGACGCCATATTCGGTCGCGGTGCGGGTGTCGATGTTGAGGTCGGCGCGCGAACGCGTCGTGTAGTAGTTGCTGAGACGATTTCGCCCGCCGGCGACGCCGTTCACGGCATTCTGGAAGATCGTATTCGTACCGAAGCCGGCCTCGGCACGCAGGTAGCCACCGAGCTTGATGCAGGTGTCGGTACCCGGAATGTAGAAAAATCCGGCGCCGTACATCGAGCAGACCCTGACATACTCGACCGCTTTGGCCTTGATCGGAAGGTCGGCGGCCTGAGCCCCACCCATGGCGAGCAACGCCGCCCCTGAGCCCAGAACAAGGCTCCTCACAGTCTTCATACTAACCTCCAAATTGCTCAGTTCAGACCGGCCCGGCTCGACATCGAACGACCGCCCCAACGGTCAGCCCGTCTCCAGCTGCACCACAGTGCTCGCGCATAGCGTTGCAGTGGGAACGATCGCGAGGCAGAGTTGGTGCTTTATCGGACCATTCTCGTGACCGGCCGGATCACGCATGTGGCGCGGCCGCGGCACGGCACACGGTCGCCAGATCCCCAAGAGTAATGTGTCAGGGAAGACTTTCGCCGCCGAATGCGTGTCGCGCTCGTGGCGGGAATGCAGCAGGACGCGCGTCGAGAAGCGCGGCGAGCGCGAGGCTCCAATTTTCTGGCTCTGTCATCCCGGCGATCGTGACACGGGCCCTCGCCTGCCCGGGATCACGCAGGCCAAGCTTGGCTCAAACGTGCGGTCGAACCGAGCGCCCGCCGACCGCCTCTCACGCATGTTTGAGCCGGATGGCCACGAGGCGGTCGCGAAATTCCATCCAGATCGCACTCCGTCGCGTGGCCGCGCGGTGTGGTTCTCGGGCGGGTCTGCAGCATGTTTGTCAGCGACAGAGCGGAGCGGCGAGGAATGCGGATCTCGGCGCCGGAGCACGCGCTGGCGAGGCAAAGAAAAACCCCCGGCAGTTGCCTGCCGGGGGTTCGTCAAACCGTCGTCAGACGATCTGGATCAGAAGTTGCGCTGAGCGCGGAGCAGCAGCACAGCCGACTGCTGATCCTTCAGCTCGTACACCGCGGCCGGCTTCGCGACAGCAGCAGCAGCCGGAGCGGTGACCGAACCGGAGTGCTTCTGGTCGAGCCAGGAGTAGGCGAAGTCAGCCGAGAAGGTCAGGTTCTTGACCGGGGTCCAGCGCGTGATCAAGCCGAGGGTGGCCAGATCGAAGTCCGGATTACAGGTCGAACCCGCGTTGAAGGCCGCGACAACGCCCGGGCTGGTGCAGATCAGGCCCTTGGCCGTGCCGTTGTAGCGGACGGCAGCCCACGACCCGTAGATCGCAGTGTTCCAGGCCGGATTCCAGTTGTGGGTGTACGCACCGCGCATACCGTAGGTCGTGGTCAGCTGCTGCTCACCACCGGTCGTGAAGACCGAGTCGCCCACACCGGCAAAGCCGATGCTCTGGTAGGCGCCAGCCAGACCCGTGCTGCCGTACATCGCGTAGTTGTTCGGCATCAGGCTCTGGATGTTGTAGCGGCTCGCACCGTTGGTGTAGACGCCCTGCACGTTGATCGTGTCGCCAGGTCCGGTCGGGATGTTCTTGATCGACAGGGCCAGCTGAGCCGCCCAGCCCCACTTGTCGGCCGGGTGGCCGGAGGTCTCGGACGCGCCGTAGTAAGCGACGTGGTTGTCATGCGCCGCGAACGACGCCTGGAACAGACCCCAGGCCTGGTCGACACGGACCATGCCGACGAAGTCCGGAGAGACGTTGCCACCGTAGTTGCTGGTGCCGTAAGCACCACCGATCACGCCAGCCGCCGTCGAACCCGCCACGTTCCAGAGGTTGTTCTGGTAGTAGGCGCTCGCATCCTGAGCCGAGACCGAGGCCGTGATGCCGGAGCCGAAGTCAGCAGTGTAGCTGAACTGATTGACGCCGGTGACCGTGCCGCCGCCGCCGGCGAGACCGTCGAAGTTGTTGCCCGGATAGTTGACCCAGGGCGTGTCGAACTGCGACACGGCCTTACCCATGGTGAAGCCGGCGAACTGGATGAAGGCATAGTACACGCCGACCGAGCCCTGCGCGATATTGCCGTCGGCCTGTGCGCCCGGCGCACCAGCGGTCGAGTAAGCGGTCGCACCGGTGGCCGAACCCGTGCCGGCATAGCCGCCGGAGGTCCAGCTGAAGGTCAGGTCAGCGAAGGTACGGACCACGCCGTACTCGGTCGCCGTGCGCGTGTCGATGTTGATGTCCTGACGAGCGCGGGCCGTGTAGTAGTTGCTCAGGCGGTTATGCGCACCACCCTGGCCGCTGTACGTGCCGTTGAAGTCGCTGTTCGTGCCGATCGCCGTTTCAGCACGGAGATAGCCACCGAGCTTGATGCAGGTGTCGGTGCCGGGGATGTAGTAGAAGCCCGCACCATACAGGGAGCAAACCTTCACATACTCGACCGCTTTGGCCTTGATCGGAAGGTCGGCCGCCTGAGCCGCGGACATGGCGAGCAGAACTGCCGCCGAGCCGAGGACAAGGCTCTTAACCGTCTTCATTTAAACCTCCAAGTTGCTCTTTTGAGAAAGAACCGGACCAAGATCCCCCAGGACGATCCGCTTCCTCTGCTCCCGAAAAACCGCTTCAGCCGCTTCGCGCCATCGGACACACCCGCATCACGCGAGGGACTTAAGCGAACCACCTGTCACGGGACGATCGAGTAACCCCCCACCGTCGCCAGGAACTATGCCTTCGCTCATTCGGTAAGCAAAATAGTTTATGCAGTCAGGTAATTGAATGAAGCCGAAATGTGTCTTGAGGGCAACACAATGGCAGCTTGTTGTGCAGCGCACGGGGGACGGCGCATGTCCTCCTAGATAAGTGATTTTGTTGCGGATTTTTTTTCTTTAGGGTCGAGCTTCGTACTGGAACTCCTGAGCAATGGCGCCCTTGAAGAACATGTCTGCCGCACCTGTGGAAGCGGACGCGCAACCGCAGACTGCCGAACATCTGCCGAAGAATCGCGACGCCATTCTTCGCTTCGCCAGGGAGATCTCCACGATCAACGTCCATCTGGAGGAGCTGAGGTACTTCTGGGCCAAGCGAATCGGCATCAGTGGCCCGCAATGGATGATCCTGATGGCGATCTCCGAGCTGGATCAAGGCGAGGGAGTCGCCGTGAATGCGGCGGCCAAGCGGCTGCACGTCGACCCTTCGTTCGTCACGACGCAGTCGAAGCTGCTGGAGAAGAAGGGCTTCATGGAACGCAAGCCCGCCCCCAACGATGCGCGCGTGGTCCGGATGTCGCTCACCACCAAGACATCGGAGCAGTTCGCCGAGCTGGAAGCCCAGCAGGCGCAGATCTTCAGCTTCATCTTCGAGGAATTCGACGCTCGCGAGCTGGCGACCTTCACGGACAAGCTGGCTGGCCTCAAGGACCGTTTCGAGAAGGCCAGCGCGCGACTCACGATGGGGCTCTGAGGCCCAAGAGGCGGTCACGGCCCGACCGCCTCTTGCAGGCAGCGGGCCCAGACATGCGGTCGCGTCAGCCTGGAGGCCGCTGAGACCCCGCCAGACGCCTGCCGATCCAGTCAAAGACGAAGGCATCGGCTTCGAGCCAATCGGCGCCCGCGCTGGAGACGATCTTCAGAGTGATGTCCGGGTGCTCGCGCTTGATCTGCGCGATCAGCCGGGTTGCGATGTCGGCTCGAAGCCAGCCACGCTCCGGCACCGTCACCAGCAGCGGACACATGATCTGCCGCGCCGCCAGCCCTTCGGTCGCGATCGGCGGCCTGCCCCGCTCACACGCACCGGGTCGGCGCGACAGGAAGACACGCTCGTGAATATCCCACAAGCCGGCGTCGCAGACCGCCGCAGCATAACGCGGATCGAGTGCGATGCCGCGCGCGACAAAGGACGAACTCCAGTCGTCGGCCAGAATCGCGATCCGGCCTTCGTCCACGTCATCGCGGGACGTCACGTAGTCCGTCACGCTCGCGATGGCCGATTCGAGATCGCGACGGCCGACGATCTCCTCGAAGCGGCAGTCCGGTCCGCTGCCCAGCAGATCGACCACCAGCAGCGCCAAGCCGCGCTGCTCCGCATGGGCTGCAAGCTTGAACAGCGACGTTTCCTTGCGACGGCCGGGCTCACCGATGCAGATGACGGTGGGCGCCCTGCCCGCCTCGCCACGCGCCGGCAGGAAATAGGCTTCGAGCGGATAGTCGGCGCGCCAGTGGATTGTGACGACCTCTCCCTGCGGATCGGCACAGCGCAGGAATTCGCGCGCACATTCGCGCATGCGGGACAGCACGACGTCCTGGCGGGAACGCGAGCTGCTGAACGGACAGGCCGCAGCCTCATAACAATCCACCGCGCGCGACCATTTGCGAAACGCCAGCTCGGGACGGCCGCTGCTCATGGCGTCGGCGGCGGCAGCCTTCATGGCGTCCGCGCATTGCATCCACTCGCGATACCAGGACTCGTCGTCGCTGGCGTCGATCCGCTGCGCAACCGCCAGACATTCCGCAAGATCCGCGCAGCCTTCCGGCCGCGCCTCCAGCAGCCGCGTGATGGCGCCCGCCAGATCGTCTTGCTCGGACCACGGACGCAGCACTCCCACAGAGCCTTCCGAACTCATCTTTGGACTCATTCCTCACTGGCGTGACGGTGTGGCCCCGTCATCTGACGGTCATGGTGACCATCCGGCATTTCCCGGTCAAGCCGATGCACAACGATTTTTGGTGAGACGATGGATGTATGCGCTGATGGCACGCGCCTGCGGAGATCACGCTGAGGCTCTGCAATCGAGAGGCAACGTCAGATCTAGGGTGCCGAGGAGATCCCGATGTGAAAAAGCCTCCGGCGGGGCATCGCCGGAGGCTTCCTGGAGTCTAACATCGTATGATCGTCGTCTTGCGTCTGCGGTGTCGTCCTCACGAGGACGAATGATTACTCAGGCATGAGAAAATTAGCTTATCAACTCATCTGTTTTCAACACCATTTTTAAAAAAATACCAGCGTGCAGCCAACCTACTGAAACGAATGCGACTTTCGAGCTACAGGCAATCGAAGCTCTGCTCAATTGGCTCGATCCATCGATCTGGCATCGATCGCTTCTCGAGCGCACCGGACCCGGAGTCACTCCGGAATGAGCGCCCGCACACAAGCAAAAACCCCCGGCAGTTTCCTGCCGGGGGCTCTTGAACCCGATCAGACGATCAGGATCAGAAGTTGCGCTGAGCGCGGAGCAGCAAGGACACCGAGTTCTGGTCCTTGAGCTGATAGACCGCAGCCGGCTTGGAAGTCGTGGTCGTAGCCGGGGAAACAATGTTGCCCGAGTACTTCTGGTCGAGGTTGGTCCAGGCCACGTCGGCCGAGAAGGTCAGGTTCTTGACCGGGGTCCAGCGGGTGATCAAGCCCAGCGAGGAGATGTTGAAGTCGGGGTTGCAGGTGAAGCCTGCGCCCGCGATCGCACCCATCGCCGCGCTGCCGCAGATCAGGCCCTTGGCAGTGCTGTTGTAGGACACGGCAGCCCACGAACCGTAGATCGCGGTGTTCCAGGCCGGGTTCCAGTTGTGGGTGTACGCACCGCGCATACCGTAGGTCGTGGTCAGCTGCTGCTCACCGCCGGTCACGAAGACCGAGTCGCTGACGCCAGCGAAGCCGAGCGTGCCGTAGACACCAGCCGTGCTGCTGCCGCCGTACATCGCGTAGGTGGTCGGCACCAGGCTCTGAGCGTTGTAGCGGCTCGCACCGTTGGTGTAGACGCCCTGGATGTTGATGGTGTCGCCGGGGCCGGTCGGGATGTTCTTGATCGACAGGGCCAGCTGAGCAGCCCAGCCCCACTTGTCAGCCGGGTGACCGGTGAGCTCGGTGGCGCCGTAGTAGCCGGTGTGGTTGTCATGCGCCGCGAACGACGCCTGGAACAGACCCCAAGCCTGGTCGACACGAACCATGCCGACGATGTCCGGGGACACGTTGCCACCGAAGGTGTTGGTGCCGTACGAACCGCCGATGATGCTGGCCGCGGTGATGCCCGACACGTTCCACATGTTGGTGGTGTAGTACTGGCTCGCGTCCTGCGCCGAGATCGCCGCAGTGATGCCCGAGCCGAAGTCGGCGGTGTAGGTGAACTGGTTGACACCGGTCACGGTGCCGCCGCCGCCCCACAGGCCGTCGAAGTTGTTGCCCGGGTAGTTGGTCCAGGGCGCGTCGAACTGCGACACGGCCTTACCCATCGTGAAGCCGGCGAACTGGATGAAGGCGTAGTACACGCCAATGCCGCCCTGAGCGATGTTGCCGTCGGCCTGAGCGCCAGGAGCGCCAGCCGTCGAGTAGGCAGTCGCGCCGGTCGCCGAGCCCGAGCCAGCGTAGGTGCCGCTGGTCCAGGTGAACGTCAGGTCAGCAAAGGTGCGGACCACGCCGTACTCGGTCGCGGTGCGCGTGTCGATGTTGAGGTCCTGACGAGCGCGGCTGTAGTAGTAGTTGCTCTGGCGGTTCATGCCGCCGGCAACGCCGTTGACCGCGTTGTTGTACTGGCCGTTGCTGGCGAACGACGTTTCAGCACGCAGGTAACCGCCCAGCTTGATGCAGGTGTCGGTGCCGGGGATGTAGTAGAAGCCAGCGCCGTAAAGCGAGCAGACCTTCACATATTCGACCGCCTTGGCCTTGATCGGAAGGTCAGCTGCCTGAGCCCCGGACATGGCGACGAGAGCGGCCGCCGAGCCCAGGACAAGGCTCTTGATCGTGTTCATAATGTTAAACCTCCAAGTTGCTCAGTCAGGGAAGGTTCCGCCTCCGCTGGGTGAGAGACACCCTTGGGGTTGGACCCGTTATCCCTCTTCGACCCGTCGCTCAGCCGCTTCGCGCTATCGGACACACCCGCATGAACGCGAGGGACTTGAGCGAACGACCTAAACGGGACGACGTCGGGATGCCCCCCTTCGTCGTGCGAGCAGAATTACCGAAGGCCTTTGCACACGCAACAAAGGAACCATCATTGCGGCGCCCAAGCGGCGCCTTTTCGGACCGGTGTTGCACAAAAGGCACGGAACCGTGGTTCTGCGGGAACACCTAAGTCGCTGTTTATGTTGTCGTTTTGTCACAACGCAATTTGAGGTGCTTAAGGCCGCGAGCACTCGCCCGCCCGGAACCCGCCCCAAGTCAGGCGCCGGGGCCGTGAATCCAGCCACGCGCTGAACGAGAATCGGGCCGGACGACAATGCCGTCTGCGCCCCTGCCACCGGCCGCCTTTGCCGACGACCCTCTATATTAGGGGTCCCCCGCGTCAGGGATCATCGAGGGGGCTCGCACCGCCCGTCGACTTCGACGCGTACCGCGGCCGATCAAACGGCAGGTCCAGCCCGGATCGATGGGCCGAAGGTGAAGACCACCGTCCGTACCGGTCCGGCGAAGCCGCGGCCCTGTGAGGATTTCGAAACCGCATGCAATCTGCCGCTTGCGGCTCAGCGCGGCGTCGGGCATACCGACCGTCGCCGGAGACGTGGCCGAGTGGCTGAAGGCGGCGGTTTGCTAAACCGTTATAGGGTTGTAAAGCCCTATCGAGGGTTCGAATCCCTCCGTCTCCGCCAGCCAATTTTTTCAATCACTTGGCATCGATCGAGCCGGCCGGAAGCGCTCCGCAGATGGCGCGGATCGGTGCGGTTTCCACCGACACAAAACCCGGCACAGTCTGTTTGCAGTCCGTTCACGGTACACCATGCGCACCCGGACCCTCGTCCGCCTGATCCGGGACGGCTCCTCCAGCTTCGAGGTCCGGACCTCGCTGGCCGGCGCGGTGCTCGACCAGCCGCGTCGAGAAGATTGCAAACAAGATCCTCGTCGCTGGCTGCCAGTGACCGGATGGTCTGCATAGGCAAATCTCGGCCGGCCGCCTTCGCAATCAACGCAAAAGCACGCTTCCGATCTCGTCAACGGGACCGCGTTCGCGGAACCAATCGTGTAGCAGGAGATTTGTGGCGCAGGAGATTCATCCATGCGTCTCGATATCGAGCCTCGGCGCTTTTCGGTGGTCGTGCGCCATTCTGAAACCAAAGCTGGATCTCTGGGACCCTTAGCGTTCCGTAGCGACGCCCATGGAAGTTTGCTCCTAGAATTCACCGCCGAAGTCGACGAGTCTGCCGCTATGCAGGCGTGGTCGCTCCTTTGCTCTAACTCCATTGAAGATTTCGACCACCGAATTCGGCAGTGCAGCAATTTTCCCTACGCTGATACAACGAAAATGCTCCTCCAAGTGCTGGCTGCCGAAAGAGAGGGCATGCCGTTCTTCGTAGGCGACGCTATCGAAGCACTGAACGCCGACACTTACACCACAGCACATAAGCGCCTGGAGCTGGCGATCCGAGAGGGTCTGGTCGAGAGAGGCCCAAAACTGGGGCGAAACGTACCGATTCTGCCGACCGAGAAGCTCAAGCAGATCCTTCAAGAACATGCTGAGGCTCGCCTCCGCAACACGCAAACCTTCTTCACGACGATTCAGTACCGTCCCTACGAGTTGTCTCGCGCCGAGTTTGACCAAGTTGCGAAGACCAGGGTGGAGTACGCCTGCGTCGTTATGGACGTGAACTTAAGAGCAAAGGGATCAATGAAGGGCGCTGAACTTGCCATCACCGTCACCATAGGTATCCGAGTTGGCTTTGTGACCTACAACTTTGGTTCCGAGTTTCCGACCAGGCCGACTGCCAAAAGCCGGCAACTATCTCATCGATGATCTATACAGTTTTTTCCAATGTCACGTCGTGATGCTGACTGTAGTCGAGAGGGCGGGCAATGTTGCCCATACTTGGAGCCCTCAAATGAGATACGCAACCTTGCTGCTGGCAGCCGCCTCCGCTGCAACTCTCGCGTTGAACATGATTGCCCCGGCGTCTGCCAATATGCCGAGCCCCAACTTTGCCAACTGGCCTGATCACACCAAGACAATCCGGCTCGGCTCAGATATCCCAAACACCAGCCAGCACTACGCCACGTTTACTGTGACGCCGAAGGGCAATGGCAAGTTCTCGATCGATCTGCGGGCCGAGAATGGTCAGCGGGGCAGCAAAACGGACGGCACGTTCATACTGACGTTTCTTGCCGGCGACCGCGAGATCAAGACGGTCAGCCAATATGTTCGGATCGACCGCCAAGAGCTTACGCTTCGACACCAGGTGACGGAGGTTCATCTGGACGACGTCGATCTCGGCTCGGACGAACCGTCGATCACGCGCATTAGAGTGGACGCAGTTGGGCGCTGGACCCCGCCAGAGCGCCGGCAACCGCCCCCTCCGGTCGTGATTTCGGTCACGGTGCCGGACGCGTTCGGCAAATAGAAGCTGGAAAAACATCAGAAACTAGATGCGTGCGCCCCCTCCAGGATAGCGCGCATCTAGCGAAGCTGGGTTAGGCGCTCCTCGACTCAGTGAAGGGCTTTCGCAATATGCCGCCCAGTCGGCCATCAGCCGTCGACGCTTCTCCCGCATGTCACCGCGGCGGTAGGCCGCCTCTACCTTATCCGAAACCGAGTGTGCCAGAGCCATTTCCGACATCTGATTTGGATAGCCGGTCTGCTCCCAGCACCAGTCTTTGAAGGTCGACCGGAAGCCGTGGACGGTCACGTCTTCGCCGAAGCCCATGCCCTGCAGCAGCTCGAGCATGGCCATGTTCGAAAGGGCGGCGCCCCCTCCGCCGTACATGCCGGGCTTCTTCGCCTTGGCGACCTTGAGCGCCGTCAACGTTCCGCCCGCCATGCGATCCGCTCCTACCCGCCCCTGTACCCAGACCAGAAATCCGGATCTGGGCAGACGACCACAGCCAATGAGGGACGATCAAATCAGAAAAACGTTCTACCCACAACGAGTTATCGGACACCCACGGACAGGGGCAAACATAGGGGAAACTCCTCCGTCTCCGCCAGCCACCCTTGGGTGCGGCCAACAGGCCCCTCCCCCCTGATCATCCGCATCAAAGCCGAGCCGTTCACGCACCTGCCGGATCGCAACGGACCCTGGCCGCCGTGATCACGGTTGCCGCTCAATCCGCGCGGCTCAATCGAACAAGCCACGGCTGATGTTGATCACGAAGGCGGCAGGCACCCCGATGATGGTGCCGACGAAGCCATAGCCGAGCGCAGCCCACCATGACGCTGCGCCTCCTGCTCCCATCGCGGCACCATAGATGGCGCCGAGACCGGCACAGAGGGCGGTCACCACGACGAGGCGGCGGTCATTATGGGCCTCGACCCGCAGACGCTTCAATTCGCGCCGGCTTTGCACCGCAGGCCCGGCCGGCTCGGTCGATCCACAATGCGGGCACGCCACTGCGCTGAAGGAGACGCCGCTGCCGCAGTCATGGCAGTCGATCAGCTCTTGCCGCCGCGCCTGTCGCCGTGCCTGGCCCATGCCGTCAATCCCGCTTGTCTGCGTCACACCGAACGACAGATAGGAGATTTATGGGCGCGCGACGAGGCCCGCTTCCGACGAGAATGAGCGATCGGGCGAGATCCGCCAAGCCGCGGCTTGGCTCGCTCAGTGCGCGGTCATCCAGGCGCGCGCCTCGCGCTGCGCGGTCGCGATCTCGGCGTCCGACATCTGCTCGGCGACCTCGCGGCGCATAGCCACGGCATCGACGCGGCCCCTGAGGGCGGCGAGATTGAACCATTTGTGCGCGGCGATCAGATCGACCGCACCGTCGCGACCGCTCGCATAGAGCATGCCGAGCTCAAACAGCACATCGCCGCTGGCGCCCTGCTCCGCGGTGGTCACGTCATCGAAATTGAGTTGTCCCTGAAACATCGTCGCTCTCCTTCGCTTCGAGGAGGCGGCCGGTCACCCGAGCACGCCCCCGTCCAACTGTTCAACGCCTGGTTATCCCCATGCCGTCTCGCGGCTTATGCGCGAAGGATGACCGATCAAGTTTGAAAGGCAGTTTAAACATCGTGCTGAACGAGCCCTGAACACGGAACCCCGCATTTTCCGGGGCCGGGTTCAATGCATTGATTCGAAATGGATTCTTCAACCCGGCAAAGAGCGGTTTACCGTTCTGTTTGGCAAACTCATAACCATCCGCGAAAGCGCCTCGCCGCGCTGGCGCGGAGCGCACCACGCCGCTGGTCAACAGCCGCACCGCGACTGGACACGTCCCGACAGCACGTGCGGGAGATTGCGCAGCGCGCGCACGCCTGCGCCGAGCTGCCGACGATGCTGTTCGTCTATGGGGAGGTTGGAGGCACACAGTCGCCAAGGGCGCGGTGCTCAGGGATCGAGGGCGTCGGCGAACACGTCAGGATCAGATCCCACTCTGGCTGATAGCCGCTCGTGAGATTGCAGACCGGAAACGCGATCCGCACCGAACGAAGAAATCCTGTTTCTTCTGCCGGACCGCACCGCGAGCGAAGCCGCTCTCAAGTTCGATCCGACCGTTGACCTGATGTCTCGCCGACACCCTCTATCGTCTGTTGGAGCTTCAGGAGATCCGCCCGGCTCTCGAGGAGCCATGCAGACCTAACGTTCCAACGACGTGCCGGCATCAGCTGCCGGACTCATCTCGCAGAGGACTGCGAGAGTTACTTCTTCTTGGCGACCTTCTTGGTCTTCTTGGCAGTCTTCTTCGCCGCGGTCTTCGCGACCTTCTTCACTGCCTTCTTCGCCTTCTTCGCTTTCTTGGCCATGTTGCCCTCCGATGTGAGATGGCTTAGTCGATGCGTGCACTCGGGAATCGAGCTGCACTCCTCATCGATACACCAACGAGTGAAAAAAAACAGCTTCCGGCTTAAGGAAGTGTTGACAGGCGCGCGCGCACGCGGCTGGCGCAACGCGCGAAGCAGCGCATCGATCGATCGCGAAAATCCAAACGTCGCTCTGCGCAAGGCCGCGATCGCTACTAATCGCGATTGCGCAAAAAGCCTGTGCTGCAAGTATTTTTCTGAACAGCTGTAGGACACGTCGCACGCGGCGATGCCGGCGTGCCGGCGTGCAGACTCGCATGGTGAGAGCAACGCGCGGACTCTGAGTCGTAAATTTTGGCAACGAAAAAATTTTCATTGCACACGTCCTCGTGTGCGTCCGAACGCTCGGCAACGGTGGCTTTTTTGCGAATCGCATGCGGCGATTCGCCGGACCGCGACGCCAAAACAAACGGCGCGCACCAGGTGCGCGCCGCTGGAACGAAGACGAGCGAGCGTCGTTCAGATGCCGAGCTTGCTCTTCAGGAGATCGTTCACCGCCTGCGGGTTGGCCTTGCCGCCCGACGACTTCATCACCTGACCGACGAACCAGCCGGCGAGCTGAGGCTTGGCCTTCGCCTGCGCGACCTTGTCCGGATTGGCGGCGATGATCTCGTCGACGACCTTCTCGATCGCGCCGAGATCGGTCACCTGCTTCATGCCGCGGCTCTCGACCAGCTCGCGCGGGTCGCCGCCTTCGCTCCAGACGATCTCGAACAGGTCCTTGGCGATCTTGCCGGAGATCGTGCCTTCGCCGATCAGCGCGACGATCGCCGCAAGCTGAGACGCCGAGACGGGCGACGACGCGATGTCGCGGCCTTCCTTGTTCAGCCGGCCGAACAGCTCGTTGATCACCCAGTTGGCGGCGAGCTTGCCGTCGCGCGCCCGGTCGGACAGCGCCTCCAGGACGGCCTCGTAGAACGCGGCGCTCTCGCGCTCGGCGACCAGCACGGAGGCGTCGTAGGGCGACAGGCCGAAATCCGCGATGAAGCGCGCCTTCTTCTGGTCCGGCAGCTCCGGCAGCGCCGCCTTCAGCTCGTCGACGAAGGACTGCGAGAACTCCAGCGGCAGCAGGTCCGGGTCGGGGAAGTAACGGTAATCATGCGCCTCCTCCTTGGAGCGCATCGAGCGCGTCTCGCCCTTGTCGGGATCGAACCGGCGGGTTTCCTGCTCGATCGTGCCGCCGTCCTCGATGATCTCGATCTGGCGCCGCGCCTCGGCCTCGACCGCCTGGCCGATGAAGCTGATCGAGTTGATGTTCTTGATCTCGCAGCGGGTGCCGAGCGGAGCCCCCGGCTTGCGCACGGAGACGTTGACGTCGGCGCGCAGGGAGCCCTTCTCCATGTCGCCGTCGCAGGTGCCGAGATAGCGCATGATCGAGCGCAGCTTGGTCACATAGGCCTTGGCCTGCTCGGCGTCGCGGATGTCAGGCTTGGAGACGATCTCCATCAGCGCCACGCCGCAGCGGTTGAAGTCGATATAGGACAGCGACGGCGACTGGTCGTGCAGCATCTTGCCCGGATCCTGCTCGATGTGCAGGCGCTCGATGCCAACAGTGGCGGTCCTGCCGCCGTCGAGCTCGACCGTGACCTCGCCCTCGCCGACGATCGGGTCCTTGTACTGGCTGATCTGGTAGCCCTGCGGCAGGTCGGGGTAGAAATAGTTCTTGCGGTCGAACACCGAGCGCAGGTTGATCTTGGCATTGAGCCCGAGCCCGGTGCGCACGGCCTGCCGCACGCACTCCTCGTTGATGACCGGCAGCATGCCCGGCATCGCCACGTCGACCAGCGAGACGTGGCTGTTGGGATCGCCGCCGAAGGCGGTGGAGGCGCCCGAGAACAGTTTCGACTTCGAGGTGACCTGGGCATGGATCTCCATGCCGATCACGACCTCCCAGTCGCCGGTGGCGCCCTTCATCAGCTTGCCGCTGGTTGCCGTCATGGCTCTAACTCCCAAGCAGTGCGGAGACGATCCGCTCGAATTCGATAACCAACGCATCTTTCTCGACCGGCTGCCCGGCCTGGCGATACCAGTAGCCGGCATTGCCGAGGTCGCCCTCGACGCGATGCAGATGTGCGTGCGCCCAGGCCGCGTCGCGGCCGGGCTCGTCCTGAATGATCTTGTGCGCCCGGTCCCAGTCGCCCTTCGCCAGCCACCACAGGCCGGTGAGCACCGGCGTCAGGCCGGCCGCGGGCGCGTCGCCCGCGAGGCTCGTCTTGAAATCGGCGACGCTTACCACCACCGAACCGGCGTGAAGCGTCCCGCCGCCTGCTCGATGACCTCGCCGAGCGAGAACAGCGTCTCCTCGTCGAACGGCCGGCCGATCAGCTGCAAGCCCAGCGGCAGCCCCTGGCTGTCCTTGCCGGCGGGCACCGCGATGCCCGGCAGGCCGGCCATGTTCACGGTCACCGTGAAGATGTCGTTGAGATACATCTCGACCGGATCGGCGCCGCCCTTCTCGCCGATGCCGAAGGCGGCCGACGGCGTCGCCGGCGTCAGGATCGCACTCACGCCCTGGGCGAAGCAGTCCTCGAAATCCTTCTTGATGAGGGTCCGGACCTTCTGCGCCCGGATGTAATAGGCGTCGTAATAGCCGGCCGACAGCACATAGGTGCCGATCATGACGCGTCGCCGCACCTCGGGCCCGAAGCCCTCGGCCCTTGTGTTCTCGTACAGCTCGCCAATCGACTTGCCGGGCACGCGCAGACCGTAGCGGACACCGTCGTAGCGGGCGAGGTTGGAGGACGCCTCGGCCGGTGCCACGATGTAATACGCCGGCAGCGCGTATTTGGTGTGCGGCAGCGACACCTCGACGGTTTCTGCGCCGGCGGCTTCCAGCCACTTGCGACCCTCGCTCCAGAGCTTTTCGATCTCGGCCGGCATGCCGTCGAGCCGATACTCCTTGGGAATGCCGATCTTCATGCCCTTCACGGACTTGCCGATCGCGGCCTCGTAGTCCGGCACGGGGATGTCGACCGAGGTGGTGTCCTTCGGGTCGTGGCCGGCCATCGAGCGCAACAGGATCGCCGCATCGCGGGTCGAACGCGCGATCGGGCCGGCCTGGTCGAGCGAAGAGGCGAAGGCGACGATGCCCCAGCGCGAGCAGCGGCCATAGGTCGGCTTGATGCCGACGGTGGCGGTGAACGCTGCGGGCTGGCGGATCGAGCCGCCGGTGTCGGTCGCGGTCGCGCCCATGCACAAGAGCGCAGCCACCGCCGAGGCCGAGCCGCCGGACGAGCCGCCCGGCACCAGCGTGGTGTTGGAGCCCTCGCGGCGCCAGGGATTGCCGACCGGGCCGAAGCACGACGTCTCGTTCGACGAGCCCATCGCGAACTCGTCATTGTTGAGCTTGCCGAGCATGACGGCGCCGTCGCGCCACAGCTGCGAGGTCACGGTCGACTCGTAGGTCGGCACGAAATTGCCGAGGATCTTCGAGCATGCGGTGGTGCGGACGTCCTTGGTGGCGAACAGGTCCTTGATCCCGAGCGGAATGCCGGCCAGCGGCCCGCCCTCACCCTTGGTGATCTTGGCGTCGGCGTCGCGCGCCATCGCGCGCGCCTGGTCCGGCGTCTCCATCACGAAGGCATTGAGCGCCCGCGCCTCCTCGATCGCCTTGAGATGGGCGTCGGTCAGCTCGAGCGACGTGAAGGTCTTGCTCGCGAGACCCTTGCGAGCCTCGGCGAGCGTCAGCGAAGTCAAATCGGTCATCTGTTGATCGGGCTGCAGAAGAACGGGGAGAGCGTCTTGTCGTCGGCGGCGTCGTCCGCGAAGAACTTGTTCTTCGCAGGGGAGGCTTTCTTGGTATTGGCGGCCGCTTCGAGCTGGTCGAGGATCTCGTTGACGGCCTTGTCCGGGTCGGCGGCCTTGCCCTGCCGCTCCATGGCGTCGAGATAGTCCATATAGGCCTTGTAGGCCGCTTCATCGTCGCAGAGCAGGCACATCGGCGTTGGCTCGCTTGTCGGTTTGAAGGAGCGGATCACGCGCGACGGGCGCGCGGACCTGCCTCGGCTATTCCACCTGGCTATTCCACGACCTTCGGCACGAGAAAGAAGTTGTTCTCGGTCATGGGCGCGTTCTTGACGATGTCGTCGGCGATGTCGCCGTCGGTGACGACGTCCTGGCGCTTCTTCATCGCCATCGGGGTCACCGAGGTCATCGGCTCGACGCCCTCGACATTGACCTCCGAGAGCTGCTCGACGAAGGCCAGCATCGCATTGAGCTCGCCCTGCAGATGCGGGACCTCGGCGTCAGTGACAGCGATCCGCGCCAATTGCGCGATCTTGCGGACGGTGGCGGCATCGACCGACATTATATAGGGCCTCACGGGAAACAGTGAACCCGCCCTATAGCAGAGCCGGCTTTCGCGCCGCAACCGGCAGCCTCCGGACTTTCCCAGGGCACCGCCCCGCCCGTGACGCCGCCTTTGGCGTCAGCCCGCCAGCTTCGCAAGCCGCGCCAGCGCCTGTTCGGCCAGCGTCCGCGTCAGCTCGGCCCCCGGCAGCTCGCGGCCGAGCGGCAGCGCCTGCCCGGCCCAGAGATTGGTGAAATCGACCTTGCCCTGCTTCTCCGCGGCCGCCTTGAGCGGGCCGAGCGCGGTCGCGGCATGAGGAAACGCCGGCGCGTCCGGCGAGATCGGCCCGACCTCGCGCATCACCCGGTTGGCGACGCCGCGCGCGAGCCGGCCGGTCATCACGTTGGTAATAACGGTGGATTCGTCATCGGCGGCGGCAAGCGCGGCACGCGCCAGCACGCTGACCTTGGATTCGGGGCAGCGCAGATAGGCGCTGCCGATCTGCACGCCGGAGGCGCCGAGCGCGAACGCCGCGGCGATGCCGCGCGCATCGGCGATGCCGCCCGCCGCGATCACCGGGACATCAACCGCATCGACGATCTGCGGCACCAGCGCAAACGTCCCGACCTGCTCGGCGAGCTTGTCGGTCAGGAACATGCCGCGATGGCCGCCCGCTTCCGCACCTTGCGCGATGATGACGTCGGCGCCGTTCCGCTCCAGCCACACCGCCTCGCGCACCACGGTCGCGGACGCCATCACGACAGCGCCTGTCGCCTTCACGCGGGCCAGCAGCGACGGCTCGGGCAGGCCAAAATGGAAGCTGATGATCTCCGGCTTCAACTCCTCGACGACGGCGCACATCGCGGCATCGAACGGCGCACGGTTCGCGGCCGGGACCGGAGCGTCGGGATCAACGCCGTACTCTTGATAATATGCGCCGAGCCGCTTCTTCCACCCGGCCTCACGTGCCGCGTCGGCCTCGACCGGCGTGTGGCAGAAGAAGTTCACATTGATCGGCGCCGAGACGCGCTGGCGGATGATGTTGACCTGCTCGCGGGCCTTGTCCGCCGAGAGCATCGCGCAGGGCAGCGAGCCGAGCCCGCCGCCTTGCGCCACCGCGATGACGAGATCGGCGTCCATCACGCCGGCCATCGGCGCGAGCACGATCGGGTGCTCGGTCTTGACGAGATCCAGGAAGCGGCGGTCGGGCCACATGATTTGCTCCTATTGCTTGGCGAAGACGGCGGACGAGTTGCGCCGCCCTTGCAGGATCTGCTCGGCCTCATCGACGATGCGCGCGACGATCTCGGCGGCCGGCGGGATATCATGGATCAGGCCGACCGCCTCGCCGGCAATGACCGCGGCGATGTCGAAATTGCCTTCCGCCCTCGCCTTCACATAGTCGGCCGACACGCGCTCGACCTGCTGCAGCAGCTCGACCTCGCGCGCTATCCAGCGCCGCGCATGGTCGTTGACCAGGCAGCGTCCGGTAAACGGCGCCGGCCAGACATTGTTGCGCGACAGGTCGAAGACGATGCCGCGCACGGTCTCGCCTGATTTTGCCGCGCATATGCGGCGCTTGGCTTCGTCTGCACCGGCAGCTTCCTGGCTGGCATAGAAGCGCGTGCCGAGCAGCACGCCATCGGCGCCGAGCGTGAGCATCGCGGCAAGGCCGCGGCCATCGGCGAGACCACCGGCGGCGGCCACCGGCACGCGACCGGCTGCGAGATCGATGATGGCCGGCACGATGTCGAGCGTGGTCCGCGAGGCGCCATGGCCGCCTGCTTCGGTTCCTTGCGCGATCAGGACATCGGCCCCGGCCGCGAGCGCCTGCTCGGCCATGGCCTCGTCCTGCACCTGGCAGATCAAGCGCGCGCCCGCCTGCTTGATCGCCGGTGCAAAGCGCCGGGGATCACCGAACGACAGCATCACGGCGGTGGGCTTGGCCGCAAGCGCGATCTCGAGCAACTCCGGCTGCTTCGCCAGCGACCAGGTGATGAAGCCGATGCCGAACGGCGCACGCAGGCCATCGAGCTTCGCTGTCTCCTGCATGAGCCAAGCGCGGTTGCCATAGCCGCCGCCGAGAATGCCGAAACCGCCGGCACCGCTGACGGCGCGCACCAGCCGCGCATCGGCAATCACATCCATCGGCGCCAGCAGGATCGGATGATCGATGCCGAGCCTCTCCGTCAGCACGGTTCTCAGCGGCATGAAGACTCTCCTGTGCTCTGGACCCGGACATTAGGCGCGGGTAGCATTCTCTGAAAATGAATAGTTGAGAACTCTGCCATCGCAGATTCAAAACGGAGAGCGGCCGTGGAACTGAGCGACCTGCAGACCTTTGCCGCGGTGGCGCGCGCCGGCGGCATCACGCGCGCCGCGGAGGTGCTCAACACGGTCCAGTCCAACGTCACGCAGCGGATCAAGGCGCTGGAAGCCGAGATCGGCACCGCGTTGTTCGAACGCCACAGCCGCGGCATGACCCTGACCGGCGCCGGACAGCGCCTGCTGCCCTACGCCGATCGCATCGCGGCGCTGTCGCGCGAAGCGGTTCTCGCCGCGCGTGACGACGGCGAGCCGCAGGGGCCGCTGATGATCGGCTCGATGGAGACGACCGCCGCGGTGCGCCTGCCGACGCGGCTCGCCGACTTCCATCGCCGCTTTCCCGCCGTCGCCCTCAGCCTGCGCACGGCGCCGACCGCGGATCTCGTCGCGAGCGTGCTCGACGGCACTCTCGATGGTGCCTTCGTCGCCGGTCCGATCGACCATCCCGACCTCGCCGGCGTCGTCGCGTTCGAGGAAGAGCTGGTGCTGGTGACGGCCCGGCGCTTCGAAAGCCTGTCCGCCTTACGCGCGGCGACCGCGGCGTCGGGACCAACCGCGCTGGTGTTCAGGACCGGCTGCACCTACCGGCAGCGGCTGGAGCAGGTGTTCAACGATTTCGGCTGGCCCGCCGCGTCCCGGATCGAGCTCGGCACCCTCGACGGCATGATCGGCTGCGTCGCCGCCGGCATGGGCGTCGCGCTGCTGCCGCACGCGGTGGTGACGCGGCACGCGATGAGCGGCAGCGTCGGGCTGCACACACTCGATCCGTCCCATGCGCAGGTCGAGACGCTCTTCATCCACCGCCGCGCGGCGCATCGCAGCAGTGCGCTGTCGGCCTTCATGGAAGGCCTCGGCTGCCGGGATCACGACATCGCGGCGTAAGACGTTCGCCCAGAGATTGTGCACAGGCGTCCCAGCCACAAGACACATTCCACAGCACGGAATCAACGCCACCTCCGCAAAACACTGCCATTTCGACCGATGCGACGTTCGGGCGCTGTGCAGCGCACGCATCCGAAAACATTTTGTCCGGCAGCCCTGCACTACGTTAGGATGCAGCGCTGGCCAGCGCGAAAACAACAAACATCAACATGTCGGAGGAAATGCGATGCGCAACGCGTTCGTGTTGGGCTGCTCGATTGCCATGATGGGTGCGATCGGGACAGCCCAAGCCCAGGACTGGACGAAATCGAAATGGGGGCCGAACGACGAGATCGGCGCCGCCAACTACATCACGCCGGAGCTCGTGGTCAAAGCCGCCTCGCTGGTGAAGACCGGCAAGACCTATCCGCTCGGCATGATCATCGACTCCAAGACCCCCGCCTACCCGCCGCGCTCGTTCAAAATCACGGTGGTGCAGCCGGGACAGGCGGGCATTCCCGGACTCGGGCCCAACAAGGCGACCTACAATGACGACATCGTCGAGGGCTGGGTCGGTGTCGGAAGCCAGATTGACGGTCTCGGCCATCTCGGTATCGAGCACGTCTATTACAACGGCAACAAGCTGCTCGATTTCGCCGATCCGACCGGCCTGAAGAAGCTCGGCATCGAGAAGGTGCCGCCGCTGGTCGCACGCGGCGTGCTGCTCGACATGGCCGCCTATTATAACACCGACGTGGTCAAGGAAGGCACGGCGTTCAACGTCAAGGAGATCGAGGAGGCCGCCAAGAGACAGGGTGTCGAAATCCGCCAGGGCGACATCGTCATCTTCCACACCGGCTGGCTCGGTCTGATCGGCAAGGACGACAAGCGCTACGGCGCCGGTGAGCCGGGTCTCGGCGTCGAAGGCGCGAAATACCTGACCTCGAAGGGCGTGGTCGCCGTCGGCGCCGACAATTGGGCGGTGGAGGCGATCCCGTTCGAGTCCAACAACCTGTTCGAGGTGCACCAGATCCTGCTCGCGATGAACGGAACCTACATCCTGGAGAACATGGACACCGCTGAGCTCGCCAAGGACAAGGGCTACGAGTTCCTGTTCGTCCTGGGCCAGCCGCGCTGGCGCGGCGGCGTCCAGGGCATGATCAACCCGATCGCGATCCGGTAGCTCATTGAATCGCATCTGCTTTGCGGGCACGGTCTGCCGTGCCCGCTCAGCCATTCACGACGAACTCCCCGGCAATGCCGATCGCCGCAAGAAATGACGGGTCGTGGCTGACGACCAGCAGCGCGCCGTCGAAGTCGCGCAGCGCCCGCTCCAGGATCTCGATCGAGAAAATGTCGAGATGATTGGTCGGCTCGTCGAGCAGCAACAGCCATGGCGGACGCTCGCCGCCGAACGTGCAGGCAAGGCCCGCACGCAGGCGCTCGCCGCCGGACAGCGTCTCCACCGTCTGCTCGGCGTCGCGGTTGCGGAATGCGAAGCGCGCGCAGGCTGCATGCGCCGCTTCGGCGCCGAGCGCCGGATGGAGGCGGCGGAAATTGCCGATGATGCTGTCGCTGCGATCCAGCAACGCGACGTGTTGATCCAGCATCGCGATACGCCCGTCGGCGCGCCGGACCGTTCCATCGGTCAGCGGAATCGCGCCGATCGCGGCCCTGAGCAGCGTGGTCTTGCCTGCGCCATTGCGTCCGGTGATCGCGATCCGCTGCCGGCCCCTGACACCGAGCGTCCAGGGACCGAACCTCCTGTCGCCGGCGCTCACGACCGCGTCCTCCATCGCAAGCAGCTCGGTGCCGGCGCCGAGCCCGGTCGGCGGCAGGACCATCGAGAGCGGCGTCAGCACCTCCACATGTTGTCGCGCCTGTTCTGCTCGCTCGGCCGCTTCGGTGATCATGCGCTCGGCGAGCCGCTGCGATCGCCCGCCGGTCGTCTCGGCCCGCTCGGCTCGGGCGCCCAGCATGATCCTCGGGGCCGAGCCGGCGGTGGCGAAAGCACGGCCGGCCTTGTCCTTGCGCGCCTTGGCTTCGCGCTGGCGCTGCACGGCGCGGCTGACATCCCGCACATGCGCATCGGCGCGGTCCAGCGCGATCGCTGCACGCGCCCGCGCATCCTCCCGCGCCTGCGTAAACATCGTCCAGCCGCCACCGACGATGTGGACCCCGACCGGGGTGAGCTCCACGATCCGGTCCATCATCTCCAGCAGCGCGCGGTCATGACTGGCGACCAGCACGCCGCCGCGCCAGCGCCGCATCAGCCGGCCGACGGCGTCGCGGCCCTCGGCATCGAGATTGTTGGTGGGCTCGTCGAGCAGCAGCAGATCCGGCGCCTCGATCAGCAGCCGCGCGATGCCGATGCGCGTCCGCTCGCCGCCGCTGAGCGAGTCCATCGAGCGATCGAGCGCAATTCCGGCGAGGCCCGCCTCGGTCAGCGCGTCATCGACACGACTCGGCAGGCTCCAATCCGCGCGCGCGAGATCATCGGCAAGATCGGCGTCCTGGCTCTTTCCCGCGACGATACGGCCGATGACCGCAAGATCACCGGCGACGCCGAGCGCCTCGTCGACACGCAGACTGGGATCCCAGTGCTGCGCCAGAAGGCCGAGCGCCCCGCTGCGCGTCACCGCTCCGGCCGCCGGCTCCGAGACGCCAGCGACGATGCGGAGCAAGGTCGACTTGCCGGAGCCGTTGCGGCCGACCAGACCGACGCGCTCGGCGCCGATCGAGAGCGTGAGATTGTCGAAGAGAGGATGACCGTCAGGTGTCGCGGCGGCGACCGCGTCGAGCGTGAGACAGAAGGACATTAGCGACCGTGATGGCAGAGGACACAAAGCGGCGGGCAATGTTGGTCCTGCGATCCACGGCACCACTCCTGTTCACGGTACGATGCTCCATATAGAACGATGGCAGCGGAGCGACAAGCCATGCGCCTGCCGTGCTGGCTCGGGGGATGCACCCGTGCTAAGCGGCGCGCCATGCCCGCTCCCATCCTTCCCCTCATCGAAGCCGCCGGCCGCTGGCCCGAGCGCGGGGCGCTCGTCGGCCTCGATCTCGGCACCAAGACCATCGGCGTCGCCGTGTCGGATCCCGACCGGCGGCTCGCCACCGGCGTCGAGACCATCCAGCGCAAGGCCTTCAAGGCCGACGCGGCGCGACTGCAGGCGATTTGCGCCGAGCGCAAGGTGGTCGGCTTGGTGCTGGGCCTGCCGATCAACATGGACGGCAGCGAAGGGCCGCGGGCGCAATCGACGCGGGCGTTCGCGCGCAACCTCGCGGGCATCACCGACCTGCCGATCGGCCTCTGGGACGAGCGGCTGTCGACGGCCGCCGCCGAGCGCGAGCTGATCGGCATGGATGTCAGCCGCGCCAAACGCGCCGAGGTGATCGATACGCATGCAGCGATCTTCATCCTGCAGGGCGCGCTCGATCGGCTTGCGACCTTGCGCCAGTCCGGTCGCTAGCTCATGAGCCCCGTCGCCGCGGCGCTCGCGCCGGTGTTCCTGCTGATCGTCGTCGGCTTCGGCCTGCGGCGCAGCCTGATCCGGCTGGATACGCAATGGCACGGGCTCGAGCGGCTGACTTATTATGTGCTGTTTCCGGCGCTGCTGCTGCAGAGCCTGGTGAAGGCCGATCTCGGCAAGGTGCCGGTCGCAGGCATCGGCGGCGCCCTGTTCCTGGCGATGCTCGCGATGTCGGCGCTGTGCCTCGCGCTGCGGCCGCTGCTCACCCGCTCCGGCATCGATGGTCCGGCTTTCACGTCGATCTTCCAAGGGGCAACCCGCTGGCAGACCTACGTCGCGCTGAGCGTGGCGGGCAGCCTGTTCGGCCCGACCGGGCTCGCGGTGGCCTCGGTCGGCATGATCGCGATCATCCCGATGGTCAACGTATTCAGCGTCGCCGTGCTCGCCCACTATGCCTCGCCGACCCGCCGCTCGATGCGCGAGATCCTCGCCACCATCGTCCGCAATCCGCTGATCTGGGCCTGCATCGCCGGGCTCGCGCTCAACGTGGCGCATGTGCCGCTGCCAAAGCTCTGGCACGATGCCGCCGATGCGCTCGGCCAGGCCTCGCTGCCGATCGGTCTGCTGGTGACCGGCGCCGGTCTGCACTTCGAGGGCTTGCGGCGCGCCGGCCCGGCCGCCGCGCTCGGCGTCGTGCTCAAGCTGGTCCTGATGCCCCTCCTCGCTATCGGGCTTGCCGGATGGTTCGGCGTCACCGGCCCGAGCCTCGTGGTGGTCGCGATCTGCGCGGCGGTGCCGACCTCGCCGAGCGCCTATGTGCTGGCGAAGCAGATGGGCGGCGATGCGCCGCTGCTGGCGCAGATCATCTCGCTGCAGACCGTGCTGGCCGCGCTGACCATGCCGCTCGCGATCGCCTGGGCGAGCTGAACACCGCGCTCAGGAGTGGCCGCTGGCGAGCCACATGGTTTGCACCGTGGCGGCGAGGTTGTTGAGCCCGTGCAGCACCATGGTCAGATAGGTGGAGTGGGTTCGAGAGCGCAGATAGCCGAACCACACGCCGAGGGAAAACACGTTGAGCAGCGCGAACCAGTCGTACTGGAGATGCAGCACGGTCCACAGCAAGGACGACAGCACGATGGCGCCGGGCACCTGCAGGAAGGTGTCAGACCAGCCGCGATAGAGAAAGCCGCGCGCCATGAGCTCTTCCGAAACCGGCGCCGCGACGCAGAAGGCGATGACCAGCAGCCAGACCACGCCGTCGCCTCTGGCGGTCTTCAGGATGTCCACCATGAAGCTCGACGACGTGTCTCCGCGGCCGGTCAGTTGCGAAACCAGCTCCCAGCATCCCAGGATCACAACCATGCCGACAAAGCCAAAGCCGAAATTCTTCCAGCCGGTCCAGCGCAGGCCCAGATAGTCGGCGAACGACATGCGGGTGTGGCGGACGGCAAAATAGATCGGGATCAAAATGGCCGGAACGCCCATGATCGCCGACAGCGAGACCGTGAGCGACCGGCTCGCGATCTGGATCATGGCCAACTGAAACGCGGCCATGCTGTCGATTGGCCCCTCATGGCGCAGCAGGAAATAGACGATCGGAGTCAGCTGGCCGATGAAGAACACGACGATGATCAGGAGGCCCCACAGCAAGGTGCGCCAGAAGCCGAGCGTGCGCGGCTGATGCTGCGCCGGAGCGACCTGCTGCGGCGGGTTGCCCGGATCGAGGGAATCCATCACGGCGGCTTCGGGAGTGTCGGTCAAGGCAGCGCGCGCTCCAGCAAGGTACGGATGTCCGAGGGATCGAGATCGATGGCGCCGTACATGCTCGGGTGAACGGCGGAAAGACGCGTCGCGGCGAACAGTTCGGCATGGCGAGGCGTGGCCACGTTGAGCGCGGCACAGGCGGCGAGCAGCGCCAGTTTCTCCACCGCGAGCCGGGCAACGCGCTCGGAATCCGGTCGGCGGAAGCTGGTCTCGATGACAGCGAGCGCCTCCGCCGCACCGGGCAACCCGCTGGTCTCTGCCTTCAGATGCATCAGAACATGCGCGGCAGCCTCCGTCTCGCGCGACAGCGCGCGCAGCACGTCGAGGCACATCACGTTGCCCGAGCCTTCCCAGATCGCATTGACCGGCGACTCCCGGAAGTGGCGCGCGAGAATGCCGTCCTCGACATAGCCATTGCCGCCCAGGCACTCCATCGCCTCATACAGGAACGGCGGCGCGCTCTTGCAGACCCAGTATTTGATCGCGGGCGTCAACAGCCGCATGTAGGCGGCTTCGCTCGCGTCAGCCGGCGTGCGGTCGAACGCGCGGCACAGCCGCATCACCAGCGCCACCGTCGCCTCGACATGGAGAGCCATGTCGGCGAGCACCGCCTGCATCAAGGGCTGGTCGGCGAGATGCTTCTGGAACACGCTGCGATGGCGCGCATGATGCAGCGCATGCGCGAGCCCCGAGCGCATCAGGCCGGCAGACGAGATCGCGCAATCCTGCCGCGTCAGTTGCACCATCTGGATGATGGTGCTGATGCCCCTGCCCTCGTCGCCGACCCGCTCGGCATAGCTGCCTGCGAACTCCACCTCCGACGAGGCATTGGAGCGATTGCCGAGCTTGTCCTTCAAGCGTTGAAACTGGATCGCGTTCACCGCGCCATCCGGCGTGAAGCGCGGCATGAAGAAGCAGGTCAGGCCGGCATCGGCCTGCGCCAGCACCAGGAACGCGTCGCACATCGGCGCCGACATGAACCATTTGTGCCCGGTGATGCGATAGCCATCGGTCGTACGCTCAGCGCGCGTCATGTTGGCGCGCACGTCGGTCCCGCCCTGCTTCTCGGTCATGCCCATGCCGAGCGTCATGCCGCGCTTTTGCCACCACGGCGCAAACGCCGGATCGTAGTCGCGCGTGCCGATGAGGGGCATCGTCCGCGCCAGCAGGTCAGGCTGCGCGGCCAGCGCCGCCACCGAGGCCCGCGTCATCGTGATCGGACAGAGGTGTCCGCTCTCGACCTGCGAGGCGATGTAGAACTTCGCCGCGCGTACCACCTCCGACGCGCCGCCAACAGGATGGCCCCCGGCGGTCCATGTCGAATTGTGCAGGCCGGCCTCGACCGAGCGCGTCATCATCTGATGATAGGCCGGATGAAACTCGACGACGTCCCGCCGAAAGCCCTTGGCGTCGAAGCTGCGCAGCTTCGGCGTGTTCTCATTGGCGAGCCGGCCCTGCTCGGCCATCGCAGCCGAGCCCCATCGCTTGCCGAAAGCTGTCAGCTCCTGCTCAGCCCCGGCACCACCATTGGCCTTGACGGCGTCGGCCAACGGCCGGTCGGCCGTGAACAGGTCGACGTCCTCGAACGGCGGCGACTGGTTGAAGACCTCATGGGTCGCGAAGGAAGACTGCGTCATGGCCGTGCCCTGCAGAGATCGATCATCGGCGCGGCCGAATGGGAAAAACATAAGTGGTCGCGCCAGCGCCCGGCAGCGAAAAGTGCCACCACTCCTTGGCATAGTTCACAAAACCTTGCCGCGCCATCACCGCAACCAGTTCGTTGCGCCAGCGGCGCTGCTCCGGTGTCAGGTTCTGCGCAGCGGTATGGGCCTTCACGTCGGAACAATCGTAGCCGGTTCCCATGTCGACGCTGCCCTCGGGCGCGCGTAGCGCTGCGGGCGCGGTGCAGTCCGCGTAGTCCTTGGCCGGGTCGAACGCCGCGGAATTGTCGGCCGCGAGCTCGACCAGCGTGAGATCGAGCGCCGCACCCGTCGAATGGCTCGAACGCAGGGCGATATAGCCGAGACGGAACAGGTCCTGCTTGGCAACGCGCGGAGTGTAGCGGCGGCCGGCCGTGGTCTCGACGCCGTCCTGGGACCAGGCCAGCATCTCTGCGACCGCACGCACCGGCCGGTAGCAGTCGAGCATCTTCAGCGACAGGCCGCGCTGCCGCAGCTCGGCCTGAGCCGCCTGCAGCCGCCGCGCCACGTCACGCGTCACGACGCATTCGGCCGCCTCGTAGCCCGGCAAGGGTCGGCCGACGAAATTGTTGCTGCCGGCATAACGGATGTCCTGGAGGATCGTCGGGTCGATGTCGCGGAGATAGACGAAATCGAACGGCAACGCGGCCGCGCAGGCCGGCACGATCGCCGCCAGCAGGATCAGCGCATATCGGAGCGGGCCTCCTCCGACGACGGCCCGCCAGCCCCCGGTTTGGAGGCCCCTGAGAGGCTCGGAAGACGGAACGGGGGATAACTCGGAACCCCGGCTTTCGGCCTTGCCCCCCATGGAAACCGCGCCTATAGCTCTGGCTTTAATGGCAACCTCTCCGAAATCGACTTTCGTCCTCGGGCACCGGCATTTGCTGGGAATCGAGGGCCTTTCCGCCCACGACATCACCGGCCTCCTCGACCTGTCCGAGGAGTATGTCGAACTGAATCGTCAGGTCGACAAGAAGCGCACCGTGCTGCGCGGCCGCACCCAGGTCAACCTGTTCTTCGAGGCCTCGACCCGCACGCAATCCTCGTTCGAGCTGGCGGGCAAGCGGCTCGGCGCCGACGTCATGAACATGTCGGTGTCGTCCTCGTCCATCAAGAAGGGCGAGACCCTGATCGACACCGCGGTCACGCTCAACGCGATGCATCCGGACATTCTGGTGGTCCGCCACCACGCCTCCGGCGCGGTCGAGCTGCTCGCGCGCAAGGTCGACGGCTCCGTGATCAATGCCGGCGACGGCGCGCATGAGCATCCGACCCAGGCGCTGCTGGATGCGCTGACGATCCGCCGCAACAAGGGCCGCATCGAGGGGCTGGTCATCGCGATCTGCGGCGACGTGCTGCATTCGCGCGTGGCGCGATCCAACATCCTGCTGCTGAACACGATGGGCGCGCGCGTCCGCGTGGTCGCACCCTCCACGCTGCTGCCACCCGGCATCGAGCGCATGGGCGTCGAGGTCGCGCGCGACATGCGCGAGGGGCTCAACGGCGCCGACATCGTGATGATGCTGCGGCTGCAGCGCGAGCGCATGAACGGCTCGTTCGTGCCGTCGTCGTCGGAATATTTCCAGTATTTCGGGCTCGACCAGAAGAAGCTCGCCTACGCCAAGTCCGACGCGCTGGTCATGCATCCGGGGCCGATGAACCGCGGCGTCGAGATCGAATCCATCGTTGCCGATGGCGCGCAGTCGCTGATCCGGGAGCAGGTCGAAATGGGCGTCGCCGTGCGCATGGCCGTGCTCGAAGCACTGGCCCGCAACCTGCCCAACGCGTGATACAGAAGTCGGGACCAAACGCCATGCTGACCGACCGCCGCCCGATCCTGCTCGCCAATGCGCGCGTGATCGACCCCTCCCGCGACTTCGACGGCCCCGGCGACGTGCTGATCGCCGACGGCGTCATCCGCGACCTCAAGCGCGGCATCGGCGCCGCGGGCGTGCCCGAGGGCACCGATGTCGTCAACTGCGCCGGCAAGATCGTGACCCCGGGCCTGATCGATATGTGCGCCTTCGTCGGCGAGCCGGGTCTGGGCCATCGCGAGACCTTTGCCAGCGCCAGCCAGGCCGCCGCGACCGGCGGCATCACCACCATCATCTGCCAGCCCGGCACCGAGCCTGTCATCGACAATTCGGCGACCGTCGACTTCGTGCTGCGCCGCGCCCGCGACACCGCGATCGTCAACATCCAGCCGATGGCGGCGCTGACCAAGGGCCTGCGCGGCGAGGAGATGACCGAGATCGGGCTGTTGCGCGCCGCCGGCGCCGTCGCCTTCTCCAACGGCCACAGCAGCGTGATGAACGCCCAGGTGATGCGCCGCGCGCTGACCTATGCGCGCGATTTCGACGCCCTGATCGTGCATCACACCGAGGATACGAACCTCGTCGGCGAAGGCGTCATGAACGAAGGCGAGTTCGCCTCGCGGCTCGGCCTCTCCGGCATTCCGCCCGCAGCCGAAGCCGTCGTGCTCGAGCGCGACATGCGTCTCGTCGCACTCAGCAAGGGCCGCTATCACGCGGCCGCGCTGAGCTCGATCGACTCGCTCGACATCCTCAGGCGCGCCCGCGAGGCAGGGCTCACGGTGAGCGCGTCGGTCTCGATCAATCATGTCACCCTGAACGAGAACGACATCGGCCCCTACCGCACCTTCCTCAAGCTGACGCCGCCGCTGCGCACCGAGGTCGACCGCCGCGCGCTGGTCGAGGCGCTGGCCTCCGGCCTGATCGACGTCATCATGTCGGACCACACGCCACAGGACGTCGAGGTCAAGCGGCTGCCGTTCGCGGAAGCCGCCAGCGGCGCGGTCGGACTCGAGACGATGCTGCCGGCGGCGCTGCGGCTGGTGCACAATGGCGAGCTCAGCTGGACCGCCCTGATCCGCGCGATGTCGACCCGGCCCGCCGAGCTGCTCGGCCTGCCCGGTGGCACCTTGCGGGCGGGCGCGCCGGCGGACATCATCGTGATCGATCCGGACGTGCCCTGGATCCTCGATCCGGCAGACCTCAAATCGCTGTGCAAGAACACGCCGTTCGACGAAGCCCGCTTCACCGGCCGCGTGGTCCGCACCATCGTCGGCGGCCGCACCGTGTTCGAACATGTCTGACGCCAGGCGAAGCGTCGAAGGAGTCGCGTGATGGGTTCCGAAGCCTTCCTGCCGGTCGCTCTTATCATCGGCTATCTCCTCGGCTCCATCCCGTTCGGCCTGATCCTTACCAAGCTCGCCGGCACGCAGGATCTGCGCAGCATCGGCTCCGGCAACATCGGCGCCACCAATGTGCTGCGCACCGGCCGCAAGGGGCTGGCGGCGGCGACCCTGCTCGGCGACGCTCTCAAGGGCACGGCGGCCGTGATCATTGCGGGCTATCTCGGCGGCCCGAATGCCGCGATGGTCGCGGGCCTCGGCGCCTTCCTCGGTCACTTGTTCCCGGTGTGGCTGAAGTTCCGCGGCGGCAAAGGTGTCGCCGTTTACATCGGTATTTTGATCGGACTGTTCTGGCCGGGCGCGATCTTCTTCTGCCTCGTCTGGCTCGCAACCGCCTTCGCGCTCCGCTACTCATCACTCGCGGCACTCGTCGCCAGCGTGCTGACGCCGATCGTGCTGTGGGCTTTCGGTCACACCGCGCTGGCCGCCTTGTTTGCTCTGCTCACATTGTTGCTCATTTACATGCATCGCGAAAACATCAAGCGATTGCAGGCCGGCACCGAGAGCAAGATCGGCGCGAAGAAGTAACTACTCCGGGCAAATACGGGTAACGTGTGGTTCGTGCTGAAATCGCAGCGGCAACGCAGCAACACCTGTGCTTCATCAGCTAACAAGTCAACGCCGGACCCTGGCGTGAATCATGATTGCCTGTCATGATTCCGGCATCTGATTACGCAAGACCCATTCAAGCGGTTCGTCGCCACGCGCGATGATCGCACTGATGAGGAGCCGGCGCAGCAAATGTCCACCCCGGTCCGTTCCAGCGCCAGCGCCAGCGCCCTCCTCTCCGCCGCTCAGATCTGGTTGACGGATGCGTTCGGCTCCACCAGCGAACCCGCCGCTCCCTCGCCGGCGACAGCGGTCGAGCCCGCGACGAGCGTCGGCGTAGGCGCGGCTGAAGATCTGGTTCCTGAGAGCGCAAACGCCGCGATGGAGCCTTCGACGAGCACGCCGCAGGAAAGCACCGCCGCCGTCAAGCTTCCCATGACCGGGGCGGCGGCTGCCGCCGAGCCCAAGCCTGCGGAAACGCCGGAGCGATCGCTCGCCGAGACGATCGCCAGCGCCACCCTGCCGCCGCCGCCGCGAACATGGCCGCCGCGCAAGCTGTCGCTGGCCCTGCAGGGCGGCGGAACGTTCTCGGCCTTCACCTGGGGCGTGCTGGATCGCCTGCTCGAGGAACCCGGTTGCGATTTCGACACCATCAGCGGCGCCAGCGCCGGCGCGGTCAACGCCGCGCTGCTCGCGAGCGGGCTCGCCAAGGGCGGCCGCGACGAGGCGCGCAACCGGCTCGCGTTGTTCTGGACCCGGCTGATGGAGGAGGCGTCGTTCCGATCGCTGCTGGTGATCGGCGCGTACTCGCCGGCGAGCAGCTCGGTGTCATTCGGCGCGGGGCTGCGCGGCGGACGCGCCGACCCGCTCGATCTCGACCCGCTCCGCGACATCCTCCGCGAGACGATCGATTTCGACGCCGTGCGGGGCCCGGCCGCGCCCCGCCTGCTGGTTGCGGCGACCCGGGCCCATGACGGCCTGCCGCAGATCTTCCGCAATGCCGGCATCACGCCGGATGCACTGCTCGCCTCCACCTGTCCCGCGCAACTGCACGCCGCTGTCGACATCGAGGGCGAAGCGTATTGGGACGGCGGCTACGTCACCAATCCGCCGCTGATCCAGATCGCGCATGAGTCCAGCGCCGCCGACCTGCTGGTTGTTCAGGTCACGCCCGCGCGCGACGGCCATGTCCCGATGACCTCGGCCGCGATCGATCGCCGCCTCGACCAGATCGCCGGCAATGCGGTCCTGAACGCCGAACTCGCGGCGCTCGAATGGGCGCGCAGCGACGGCCTGCATCCGCCGCGCGTCCATCGGCTTGCGGCCGAGGACGAGATCGAAGCCCTGGCACAGCGCGATGCGACCGATCTCGGCAGCGGCTTCATCGAGCTGCTCTACCAGCGCGGACGCGACGCCGCGGAACGCTGGCTGCGCGAAGCCCCGGCCGGCACCACGCCGGCCATCCCCGACGAGCAGCCCGCGCTGGCGTCTCCGGTGTCCGTGTCCGAGGACGTGCGCGACGTCGCGCCGGCGTAGCGCGCCCTCTTCCCTGCGTCTTCGGGTTGCTCCATTCTAGCCTCCGGGTTTGGGGGGCTATGCGTGGACGCCATCAACACGACGATCGAGCTGAGCGACACCGAGCGGCGCGACCGGCTGCGGCTGATCCGTTCCGACAATGTCGGCCCGCGCACCTTCCGCTCACTGCTCGACCATTTCGGCACCGCGCGCGCCGCGCTCGACCGGCTGCCCGACCTGGCACGCCGCGGCGGCGCGGCCGGAGCCGGCCGGATCTGCACGGTCGGCGAAGCCGAGGCCGAACTCGACGCCTGCAAGCGGCAGGGCGTCGACCTGCGGGCACCGGACGAGGACGGCTATCCGCCCCGACTCGCCACCTGCGACGATGCACCTCCGCTGCTGGCGGTGCGCGGCGCCCGCGAGACGCTGATGCGCCCGATGATCGCCATCGTCGGTTCGCGCAACGCCTCCGCCGCCGGACTCAAATTCGCCGGCCAGATCGCCCATGAGCTCGGCCAGGCCGGCTTCATCATCATCTCGGGGCTCGCCCGCGGCATCGATCAGGCCGCCCATCGCGCGAGCCTCGGCAGCGGCACCGTCGCGGTCCTCGCCGGCGGCCATGACCGGATCTATCCGCCGGAGCATGTCGATCTGCTCGGCGCCATCATCAGTGGCAGTGGCGCCGCAATCTCCGAGATGCCGCTCGGACACGAGCCGCGCGCCCGCGACTTTCCCCGCCGCAACCGGCTGATCTCAGGCGCCTCGCTCGGCGTCGTCGTCGTCGAGGCTGCGCATCGCTCGGGCTCGCTGATCACGGCGCGCATGGCCGGCGAACAGGGACGCGAGGTCTTCGCCGTCCCAGGCTCGCCGCTCGATCCCCGCTGCGCGGGCACCAACGATCTCATCAAGCAGGGCGCCACGCTGGTCACCGAAACCGCCGACATCATCCAGGCCGTCGGCCCGATCATGGAGCGGCCGCTGCCCTTTTCGCTGCGCGAGCCGGACGAGGAGTTGTTCGCCCCCGATCCCGAAAGCCACGACCGCGCGCAGATCACAGCCCTGCTCGGCCCGACGCCGGTGTCGATCGACGACCTGATCCGGATCAGCGGCCTGTCGCCGGCCGTGCTGCGCATGGTGCTGCTGGAGCTCGAGCTCGCCGGCCGCCTGGAGCGCCACGGCGGCGGGATGGTGTCGCTGATCTGACTCTCAGTCCGCATCCCTGCGCGCGTCGAAGCGCGTGCGCGCGCGCTCGATCTGCTCCTGGTGCCGGATGGCCCATTGCCCGAGCGCCTGCACCGGCTGCGACAGGCCGCGGCCGAGATCGGTCAGCTCATAATCGACCCGCGGCGGGATGGTCGGAAACACCGTCCGCGTCACCAGCCCGTCGCGCTCGAGGCCGCGCAGGGTCAAGGTCAGCATCCGCTGGGAAATCCCGCCAACGAGCCGCTTCAGCTCGTTGAAGCGCTTCGGGCCGTCCTGAAGCATCATGATGACGAACACGCTCCATTTGTCGCCGACACGCGCCAGGATCGAGGCCGCGCCCCGGCAATCATCATGACTTGGCTGCGTCGGGAGATCGGGATCATCGCTGTTCGCAAGTGTCACGGCTGTGCTCGGGTTTCAAGAATGTGCGTTCTTGTGAGGTTACAGCACAGTCACTCATAGTGCGCCAGTTACAAACCAATACTGAGGTGACTGACCTATGACCCAACTCCTCCACATCGACTCCAGCGTGCTCGGCGCGAACTCCGTCAGCCGTCAGGTATCCGCCGCGATCGTCGGCCGTTTCCGCCAGATCATGCCGGGGCTGGAGGTGATCTACCGAGATGTCGCAGCCGAGCCGCTGTCGCATCTGTCAGGAACGCATGTCGCCGTCGCTTACGGAGCGCCCGTCGAGGATCCCGCGGTGGAAGCTGATGTCGCTGCCGGACAGGCCGTTCTGGAAGAGTTCCTGGCTGCCGATATCGTCGTGATCGGCGCTCCGATGTACAACTTCTCTATCCCGAGCCAGCTCAAGGCATGGATCGACCGCATCGCTGTCAAGGGTAAGACCTTCAGCTATGGCCCAAACGGCCCGCAGGGTTTGGCCGGTGGCAAGCGCATTATCGTGGCGCTCTCGCGCGGCGGCCATTACGGCGCGGACACGCCGATGGCGGCATTCGAACACCTGGAGACCTATTTGCGCAGTGTCTTCAGCTTCATCGGCGTCACGGATCTCGAATTCGTTGCGGCCGACGGTGTCCAGATCGGCCCGGAGCATCGCGAGCAGGCTCTGGCGAAGGCGATTCAAACGGCCGGCGGTCTCGCCGCTTGAGTCCCTCGGTGGCTGCCGCCGGCAGCCACCGCTTGCAACCCCGGGGCAGGTCTCAAACCGCCCACCGACCCGGCCGGTCAACCCCGATAGATCGGCGCACCGGCCGGCGAGCTCGTGGCGCCGCCATCGACGAACAGCTCCTGGCCTTGGACATGCGCGGCGTCGTCCGAGGCCAGGAACAGCACGGTGCCGGCGATATGGTCAGGCTCGCCGATATGACCGAGCGGGGTGGTCGCCGCGATTCTGGCCTCGAACATCTTTTCGGCATCCGGCGTCGCGACCGCGGCGCCCCAGATCGGCGTCCGGATCGCGCCCGGCGCGACCACGTTGACACGGATGCCGCGCGGCGACAGCTCCGACGCCAGCACCCGGGCCATCGCGCGCACCCCGGCCTTGCTCGCGGCGTAGGCCGAATAGCCGGGATTCCCGAGCACGGAGATCACCGAGCCATTGAGGATGACCGAGGCGCCGTCCTTGAGATGTGGCAGCGCCGCCTGCACGGTGAAGAACACGCCCGTCAGATTGGTGCGGATCACCTGCTCGAACACCTCGAGCTTGGTTGCCCCGGCCGGCGTCGAGCCGGGGATGCCGGCATTGGCGAACAGGATGTCGAGCTTGCCGAAGCGTTCTGCGGCGGTGGCAGCCGCGGCCTCGGTCGCGGCGATGTCCGTGGCATCGGCCACCAGCGCCAGCGCGTTCGGCCCGAGCTCGCGCGCCGCAGCCTCCAGCCGCCCGGCATCGCGCCCGGTGATCGCGATCCTGGCGCCTTCGGCGACGAAACGGCGGGCGGTCGCAAGCCCGATGCCGCTACTGCCGCCGGTAATCAGTGCCGTCTTGTTCGCAAGCCTCACATCCGTCTCCATATGGTTGCATAATTAAACCGATGGACGACATAGGCTGACTGGTTTTATAATGCAACCACACAAGTGCGTGAGCGGGCTCGAGCGCCCCGGGCATCAGCCGCCCCTGGGTGACAGGACAAGGATCATGTGATGGTCAAGCGCACCAGTCTGGAAGGCGACGCCTGCCCGATCGCACGGTCGCTGGATGCGATCGGCGACTGGTGGTCGTTGCTGATCATCCGCGACGCGTTTCTCGGCGTGCGCCGCTTCAGCGCGTTTCAACGCAGCCTCGGCATGGCCAAGAACATCCTTGCGGCGCGGCTGCGGGCGTTGGTTGATCGCGGCATCCTGACCACCGAGCCGGCCTCGGATGGCAGCTCCTATCGCGACTACGTGCTGACGCCGAAGGGCCGCGGCCTGTTTCCGATCCTGGTCGCACTGCGGCAGTGGAGCGAGGAGTTCGACGAGCACCCCGACCAGATCGCCACCGCGCTCGTCGACCGGGCGAACCGCAGGCCGGTTCGCAAGCTGCTGCTCACTGCGGAAGACGGCCGGACGCTGGCGCCGGAGGAAACCGCTCTCGCCCCGCGGTGAGCGCGGCCGGCCGTCAGCACAGCCTGCGGCGGCTGCGCAGCCTGAGATGCTCCTCGGCCTCCAGGTTCGCCATGCGCAGGAGGTAGTCGAGCATGTCGAGGCGATGGCGCTGCGCCAGATGCGACAGGCTGGCCGTCACCTCGGCGATCAGCGCCGCCGCGGCGTCGGGATCCTCCACCATCGCCTCGACGTCCGGGTCGCTTTTGTCCGCTGCCTTGGCCAACAACTGTCACCCAGCATAAGGAATTTGACGAAAAACAACCTCAAAAGAGCGCGGATCTCATCGTGCTCCGTACAACCTGATAGGTACTTCGCCGACCCAACGCAATCGCCTTTCAACATCCCTCGATTTGACAGGAACCCCCTCACCACCCATGTTCGGGTCAACGCAGCCGGCGCGAATCCCGCGAAGCCAGCTTCAATCCTTCCACTAAGCCATTGGAAATACATGAATATCGTCATCGTGGAGTCGCCTGCCAAGGCCAAGACGATCAATAAGTATCTGGGCTCCTCCTACGAGGTTCTGGCCTCTTTCGGTCATGTCCGCGACCTTCCGGCCAAGAACGGCTCCGTCGATCCGGACGAGAATTTCCGCATGATCTGGGAGGTCGACCCCAAGGCGGCCGGCCGACTCAACGACATCGCCAAATCGCTGAAGGGTGCCGACCGACTGATTCTCGCCACCGACCCTGATCGCGAGGGCGAAGCGATTTCCTGGCATGTGCTGGAGGTGTTGAAGGAGAAGCGGGCGCTCAAGGATCAGAAGATCGAGCGCGTCGTCTTCAACGCCATCACCAAGCAGGCCGTCTCGGAGGCGATGAAACATCCGCGCCAGATCGACGGTGCGCTTGTCGACGCCTACATGGCGCGCCGCGCACTCGATTACCTCGTGGGCTTCACTCTCTCTCCCGTGCTGTGGCGCAAGCTGCCGGGCGCCCGCTCGGCCGGACGCGTGCAGTCGGTCGCGCTGCGTCTCGTCTGCGATCGCGAGCTGGAGATCGAGAAGTTCGTCCCGCGTGAATATTGGTCGCTGATCGCAACCTTGGCGACGCCGCGCGGCGACATCTTCGAGGCGCGCCTCGTCGGCGCCGACGGCAAGAAGATCCAGCGGCTCGACATCGGCACCGGCGCGGAGGCCGAGGATTTCAAGAACGCGCTCAACGCGGCGAGCTACACGGTCGCGACCGTCGATGCCAAGCCGGCACGGCGCAATCCGCAGGCGCCCTTCACCACCTCGACGCTGCAGCAGGAGGCGAGCCGCAAGCTCGGCTTTGCGCCGGCGCACACGATGCGCATCGCGCAGCGGCTCTACGAAGGCATCGACATCGGCGGCGAGACCACCGGTCTCATTACCTATATGCGAACCGACGGCGTGCAGATCGCGCCGGAGGCGATCACCCAGGTGCGCAAGGTGATCGGCGAGATCTACGGCAACAAATACGTCCCGGATAGCCCGCGCCAGTACCAGGCCAAGGCCAAGAACGCCCAGGAAGCGCACGAAGCGATCCGTCCGACCGACCTGTCGCGCAAGCCGGCCGAGCTGCGCAAGCGGCTCGATGACGATCAGGCCAAGCTCTATGAGCTGATCTGGACCCGCACCATCGCGAGCCAGATGGAATCGGCCGAGCTTGAGCGCACCACCGTCGACATCATCGCCAAGGCGGGCGCGCGCACCCTGGAGCTGCGCGCCACCGGCCAGGTCATCAAGTTCGACGGCTTCCTCGCGCTCTATCAGGAAGGCCGCGACGACGAGGAGGACGAGGACAGCCGCCGCCTGCCGCAGATGAGCCCGAACGAACAGCTCAAGCGGCAGAATCTCGCGGTCACCCAGCATTTCACCGAGCCGCCGCCGCGCTTCTCCGAGGCCTCGCTGGTCAAGCGCATGGAGGAGCTCGGCATCGGCCGTCCCTCGACCTATGCCTCGATCCTGCAGGTGCTGAAGGACCGCGGCTACGTGAAGCTGGAGAAGAAGCGGCTGCACGGCGAGGACAAGGGCCGCGTCGTGATCGCGTTCCTGGAGAACTTCTTCCGCCGCTACGTCGAGTACGATTTCACGGCGGATCTCGAGGAGCAGCTCGACCGCATCTCCAACAACGAGATCGCCTGGCAGCAGGTGCTGAAGGATTTCTGGACCGGCTTCATCGGCGCCGTCGATGACATCAAGGACCTGCGCGTCGCGCAGGTGCTCGACGCACTCGACGAGATGCTGGGGCCGCACATCTATCCGCCGCGCGACGATGGCGGCGATGTCCGTCAGTGCCCGACCTGCGGCACCGGACGACTCAACCTCAAGGCCGGCAAGTTCGGCGCCTTCGTCGGCTGCTCGAACTATCCGGAATGCCGCTACACCCGCCCGCTCGCCGCCGACAGCGAGGCGACCGCCGATCGCGTGCTCGGCCAGGATCCGGACACCGGCCTCGACGTCGTCGTCAAGGCCGGCCGCTTCGGCCCCTACATCCAGCTCGGCGAGCAGAAGGATTACGCCGAGGGCGAGAAGCCGAAGCGCGCCGGCATCCCGAAGGGCACCTCGCCTGCGAGTCTCGAGCTCGACCACGCGCTGAGGCTGCTGTCGCTGCCGCGTGAGGTCGGCATCCATCCCGAGACGGGTCTGCCGATCATCGCCAATCTCGGCCGCTTCGGGCCGTTCGTGAAGCACGACAAGACCTATGCGAGCCTGGAGGCCGGCGACGAGGTGTTCGACATCGGCCTCAACCGCGCCGTCACCCTGATCGCCGAGAAGATCGCCAAGGGACCAAGCAAGCGCTTCGGCGCCGATCCCGGCAAGGCGCTCGGCGAGCATCCCTCGCTCGGCGCCGTCGCCGTCAAGGCCGGCCGCTACGGCGCCTATGTCACCGCCGGCGGCGTCAACGCCACCATTCCCGGCGACAAGGAGAAGGACACGATCACCCTGGCCGAGGCGATCGCGCTGCTCGACGAGCGCGCCGCCAAGGGTGGCGGCAAGGCGAAGGCCAAGGGCAAGGCGGCGAAGCCGGCCAAGTCTGCCAGCAAAGCGGCGGCCAGCAAGGCCAAGCCGAAGACCGGCGGCGGCGACGACACGCCGAAGCCGGCGAAGAAGGCCGTGGCGAAGAAGGCGGCCGCCAAACCGAAATCAGACTCCACCAGCAAGGCGCGTGCGCCGGTCGCCAAGGCCGCCAAGACCTCGGCGAAGCCCGCGACCAAGGCGACGCCCAAGAAGAGCGCTGGCAAGGCCCGCGGATGAGAAAATGAGCAAGAAGCGCGACATCGGCTTCCCTCCGCGGGAGGCCATCGTCGCCTACATCCGCGCCAATCCGGGCAAGGTTGGCACCAAGGATATCGCCCGCGAGTTCGGCCTGAAGAACGCTGATCGCGCGGCCCTCAAGCAGTTGCTACGCGAGCTCGTCGCCGACGGCACCGTGAAGAAGAGCGGCCGCAAGACCGTCGTCGAGACCGCCACCTTGCCGGCCACGCTGGTTGTCGACATCACCGGGCGCGACAGCGACGGCGAGCTGATCGCCAAGCCCGCCGAGTGGGACGAGGCCGAGCAATCCGAGCCGCCGCGCATCCGCATCCACACCCCGCGCCATGCCGGGCCCGGCTCGGCGGCCGGCGTCGGTGACCGCGCGCTGCTCCGCGTCGAGCCGATCAAGGATGAGGCGGGCGTGTCCTATCGCGGCCGCGTCCTCAAGGTGCTCGATCAGGCGCGGCCGCGCGTGCTCGGCATCTTCCGGACTAATCCCGGCGGCGGCGGCCGCCTCATTCCGGTCGACAAGAAGCAGGCGGGACGCGAGCTCTCCATCGCCCCCGCCGACACCAAGGACGCCAAGGACGGTGATCTCATCAGCGTCGACCTGCTGCGCGGCCGCGGCTACGGCCTGCCCTCCGGACGTGTGAAGGAGCGCTACGGTTCGGTCGCGACCGAGAAGGCAATCAGCCTGATCGCGATCCATGCCCACGAAATCCCGATGGATTTCTCCGCGGCGGCCGTGGCAGAGGCCGAAGCCGCGCAGCCCGCGAGCTTGAAGGGGCGTGAGGACTGGCGCGAGCTGCCGCTGGTCACGATCGATCCGCCCGATGCCAAGGATCACGACGACGCCGTTCATGCCGAGCCGGATCCCGATCCGAACAATGCCGGCGGCTTCATTCTCCATGTCGCGATTGCCGACGTCGCCTACTACGTGCGGCCGGGCTCGGCGCTCGACCGCGACGCGCTGATCCGCGGCAACTCGGTGTATTTCCCCGACCGCGTCGTGCCGATGCTGCCCGAGCGCATCTCCAACAATCTGTGCTCGCTGGTGCCGGGCGAGGCGCGCGGCGCGCTCGCGGTGCGCATGGTGTTAGGCGCGGACGGCCGCAAGCGCTCGCACTCGTTTCATCGCGTGCTGATGCGCTCGGCCGCCAAACTGTCCTACGCGCAGGCGCAGGCCGCCATCGACGGCAAGCCCGACGACGTCACCGGCCCCCTGCTCGAGCCGATCCTCAAGCCGCTCTACGCGGCCTATGAGGTCGCCAAGCGCGGCCGCGACGCGCGCGATCCGCTTGACCTCGACATTCCCGAGCGCAAGATCCTGCTGAAGACCGACGGCACCGTCGACCGCGTCGTCGTGCCGGAGCGCCTCGATGCTCACAAGCTGATCGAGGAGTTCATGATCTCGGCCAACGTCGCCGCGGCGGAGCTTTTGGAGAAGAAGGCGCTGCCTTTGATCTACCGCGTGCATGATGAGCCGACGGTGGAGAAGATCCATGCGCTGCAGGAGTTCCTGAAGACGCTCGACGTGCCCTTCGCCAAATCAGGCGCGCTCCGGCCGTCGCTGTTCAACCGCGTGCTGACCCTGGTCGCCGGCCAGGACTACGAGCATCTCGTCAACGAGGTCGTGCTGCGCTCGCAGGCGCAGGCGGAATATTCGACCGACAATTACGGGCATTTCGGCCTGAACCTGCGCCGCTACGCGCATTTCACCTCGCCGATCCGCCGCTACGCCGACCTCGTCGTGCATCGCGGCCTGCTGCGCGCGCTCGGCCTCGGCGACGGCGCCCTGCCCGACAGCGAGACGCCGGATCATCTCGCCGAGGTCGCAGCGCAGATCTCGGTGACCGAGCGGCGCGCGATGAAGGCCGAGCGCGAGACCGCCGACCGCCTGATCGCGCATCATTTGGCGGACCGCGTCGGCGCCACCTTCCAGGGCCGCATTTCCGGCGTCACCCGCGCCGGCCTGTTCGTCAAGCTCGATGATACCGGCGCCGACGGCCTGGTTCCGATCCGCACCCTCGGCACGGAATATTTCGACTATGACGAGACGCGACATGCGCTGATCGGCCAGCGCAGCGGTGCCATGCACCGGCTGGGTGACGTCGTCGACGTCCGTCTGGTAGAAGCTCAGCCGGTGGCCGGTGCGCTGCGCTTCGAGCTGCTGACCCAGGCGGATGTGCTGGTGTCGCGGCATCCGCGCGGCGCAGGACCCCGGCGAAAGAATAACGTCGGGAAGAACGCCAAGGCGACCAAGCGGGCCAAATCCGAGGCTCGGCCGAAGCACAAAGAAAAAAGCCGCAAGAAAAGCCCAGCGGCAGGGGCAAAACGCAAGCCCGGCACATCGAAGAAAGGCAGATCGTGGACGCCATGACCTCAACGCCCCGCACATTGCCCCCGCAGACCTGGACGCGTGACGCCGGCGCCGTCGAGAAGCGCGACGTTTGGACCGCGATGAAGCGCGGCCTGCGCGGCCGCTGCCCGCGCTGCGGCGAGGGCAAGCTGTTCCGCGCCTTCCTGAAGGTCGCGGACAATTGCGACCGCTGCGGCCAGGATTTCTCCGGGCATCGCGCCGACGATCTTCCCGCCTATCTCGTGATCGTCATCGTCGGCCACATCGTCGTGCCGCTGGTACTCTCGATCGAGACCAACTACGCGCCGCCGGTGGCGCTGCAGCTCGCGATCTATCTGCCGGTGACCTTGGTCGCCTCGCTCGCTTTGATTCAGCCGGTCAAGGGCGCCGTCGTCGGGCTGCAATGGGCATTCCGCATGCACGGCTTCGACGACAATCCCGTGGAAGGCATTCCACCGGTGTGAGCGACCAAACGATCAACAAATAAGAAAAAGCGGGGAGGACATGAGCGATACGGCACAGGCGAGCAGCGCGCCGGCGGGCAAGCCCGCCGAGAAGGAAGCGGACCATCATCCCTACACCAAGCCACGCGATGCTGCGACCTTGATCCTGGTCGACCGCAGCGGCGCGGTGCCGAAGGTGCTGGTCGGCAAGCGCCACGACAAGGTCGTGTTCATGCCGGGCAAGTTCGTCTTCCCCGGCGGCCGCGTCGACAAGACCGATCATCGCATTCCCGTGGCAGCGCCGATGCCGGCGGAGCTCGAAGCCAATCTGTTCAAGGGCAAGCCGCAGACGACGGCCTCGCGCGCGAAGTCGCTCGCCGTCGCCGCGATCCGCGAGGCCTGTGAGGAAACCGGTCTCTGTCTCGGACGCAAGGTCGGCGGCCCCGCGCCGAAACTGGACGGGCCATGGGCGCCATTCGCCGACGCCGGCCTGCTGCCCGACCCGTCGGGGCTGTTCCTGATCGCCCGCGCCATCACCCCGCCCGGCCGCATCAAGCGCTTCGACACCCGCTTCTTCACCGCCGATGCCTCCGCCATCACCCATCGTGTCGAGGGCGTGATCCATGCCGATGCCGAGCTGGTCGAGCTGGTCTGGGTCGAGCTTGGCTCCAGACCGCTCGCCGATCTGCATCCGATGACCAAGAACGTGCTCCACGAGCTCGACCGCCGCCTCGCCACCGGGCCGCTGCGCCACGACGCTGACGTGCCTTTCTTCCATTTCTATGGCGGCAAGATGCAGAAGGACGTGCTGGGCGCGTGAACGCAGCGTATTCGATCATCCATCGTGGATGATTGCGGTCGCCTCGATTTCGACCCGGGCGTTCGCGGGCGTGAGACCCGCGACCATCACCAGCGTGCTGGCCGGCCGAACCGCGCCGAACGCTTCGCCATGCGCGCGGGCAACGGCGTCGATGTCCGCCATGTTAGTCACGTACACGACCGTCCGCACCACGTGACGGAGCTCCGCTCCCGTCGTCTGCAGGGCTTCGGCAATGATGCCGATCACGCTTTGCGCCTGAGCGAAGACATCACAATCCAGATCAGAACCGCGCGCGGTCGTCCCGGAGACGAAGACGTGGTTGCCGACGCGGACGGCGCGTGCATAGCACGTAGACGTCCTCGAACGTATAGCCTGAGGTGATATTGAGCCGTCCTGACATTTCGAATACTCCCTCGCGACGGATGTGAAAGGCGCCGGCGCCGTCCACCCGTGCTACGGGTGCTGGTCGCAGCGAGCGGACAAAGGTGTCGTCCCGGCGAACGCGGCCCATACCGCGGAATCTCTCGATCGGCCCCGATGGCGGAGACTGTGCCTCCCATGCCCTTCACGGAGTATGGATCCCGGCGTTCGCCGGGACGACACTGTTGGTTTGATCGACGGCGTGGCTCACCTTGGAATGTGCGTGCTACCTCCGCCACCAAAAACGAAATCGTGTTCTGCGGCGGGTGGCTGACACGCATCAGCCGAGTTCCTATCTGCTGACGAGAGCAATCATCCCGGACGCCCCCACATGGCCCCTCGTCAACTCAAGCTCGGCGCCTTCATGCGCCCGGTCTCCATCCACACCGGCGCGTGGCGCTATCCCAGCGCCTGGCCGGACGCGAATTTCAACTTCGCGCATCTCAAGCAACTGATCCGCAAGCTTGAGGCCGGCAAGTTCGATGCCTTCTTCATGGCCGATCATCTCGCCGTGCTGAACATGCCGATCAACGCGCTGAAGCGCAGCCACACCGTGACGTCGTTCGAGCCGTTCACCCTGTTGTCGGCGCTATCGGCGGTCACCGAGAACATCGGCCTGATCGCGACGGGATCGACCACCTTCGACGAGCCCTATCACGTCGCCCGCCGCTTTGCTTCGCTCGACCACATTTCCGGCGGGCGCGCCGGCTGGAATATCGTCACCACATCGAACCCGGATGCCGCGCTGAATTTCGGCCTCGACGATCACATGGAGCACGCCGAGCGCTACAAGCGCGCCCGCGAGTTCTACGACGTCGTCACCGGCCTGTGGGATTCCTTCGCCGACGATGCCTTCGTGCGCGATGTCGAGAGCGGGCTGTTCTTCGACCCTGCGAAGATGCATGTGCTCGATCACAAGGGCAAATATCTGAAAGTCCGCGGACCGCTCAACATCGCCCGCCCGGTGCAGGGCTGGCCGGTGATCGTGCAGGCCGGCGCCTCGGAGGACGGCAAGCAGCTCGCGGCAGAGACGGCCGAGGCCGTGTTCACCGGCGGCGGCAGCCTCGCGGATGGAAAGACACTCTATGCCGACATCAAGGGCCGCATGGAAAAGGTCGGCCGCGATCCGGAGCATCTGAAGATCCTGCCCGGTGCCTTCGTCGTGGTCGGCGACAGCGTCGACGAGGCCAAGGAGAAGCGCGCTTTGCTCGACAGCAAGGTGCATGACGACAGCGCCATCGCCTCACTCTCGGTCATCCTCGGCACCGACGCCTCCGGCTTCGATCCCGATGGCCCGCTGCCGCCGATTCCCGAGACCAACGCCTCCAAGAGCGGCCGCCAGCGCCTGGTCGACGTCGCCGCGCGCGACAAGCTCACGGTGCGGCAACTGGCGCAGCGGGTCGGCGGCTACGGCGGTCTGTCCTTCGTCGGCACGCCTGCGACGATCGCCGACCAGATGCAGGAGTGGCTGGAAAGCCGTGGGTCGGACGGCTTCAACATCATGTTCCCATTCCTGCCGGCAGGGCTCGACGATTTCGTCGACAAGGTGATTCCCGAGCTGCAGCGCCGCGGGATCTTCCGGACGGAGTATGAGGGGCCGACCTTGCGGGAGAATCTCGGCCTGCCCCGGCCGAAAAACCGCTTCTTCCCAGCCTAGGCCCCCCAGAATCTGGCCCTCAAACCTTGACTTTGGGGGCTGGCTGGGTAGGTTGCCGGCCAACGGCGCCCCCTCTTTGGCCGGTGCCCACCCTATCCCCGATTCCAGAGGTTCAAGACATGGCCAAGGCGGTCACCATCAAGGTCAAGCTCGTGTCGTCGGCCGACACCGGCTTCTATTACGTCGCCAAGAAGAACTCGCGCACCATGACCGACAAGATGGTCAAGAAGAAGTACGACCCGGTCGCGCGCAAGCACGTCGAATTCCGCGAAGCCAAGATCAAGTAAGATCGCGGTCTGCTGCGACTTCAACGGGGCCGTTTCGGCCCCGTTTTTTATTGGGCCGATGCCTCCACTCCTGCGGCACGGGCCATCTCCCATCTGATCGGTCCATGGGCCGCGGCTGAATCCGGTTCCCGACTTAAGGAGCCATCAACCAAACCCGTGCGATTTGGGGTAGCGGCGCACCCTCAGTAGCGTCTCCCTCCTTATCTTACCGGCAGACCAGCGATGACCGATCTTCAGACTTTGCAATCCCGGCTCGATTTCATCGGCATCGACCATGCGACCCGGGAGACGCTGCGGGAGCTGCGGCCGCTGATCGGCAAGGTGCTGCCCGGCCTGCTGGACCAGTTCTATGCCCATGTCGGCAAGGTCCCGCATCTCGCCAAGATGTTCTCCAGCCCGGCCACGATGCGGCACGCCAAGCAGGCCCAGCACGATCACTGGATGTCGCTGGCGACCGCGAAGTTCGACGATGCCTATGTGAAATCGGTGACCCGGATCGGCGAGGCCCACAACCGGATGGGGCTGGAGCCGCGCTGGTACATCGCCGGCTATTCGCTGATCGTGACCGGGCTGCAGAAGGCGATCGAGACGGAGATCGCGGACGGCTGGTTCGGCGGCCAGGCGGCGCGCGAGAAGAAGGCCGCGCTGCAGGCTGCGATCACCAAGGCGGCGATGATCGACATGGATCTCGCCATCTCGGTCTATCTCGATGCGGCCAAGACCGAGCAGCACGCCGCCATGCAGCGCATGGCCGACGAGTTCGAATCCACCGTCGGCCAGATCATCAACAAGGTCCATGCCGACGCGCGCACGCTCGAGGTCTCGGCCAACACGCTGACCAAGACCGCCGAGCAGACCCAGCATTTGTCGGCCAGCGCGGCCTCGGCCTCGGGCCAGGTCTCGACCAACGTGCAGTCGGTCGCCTCGGCCGCCGAGGAGATGACCTCCTCGGTGCATGAGATCGGGCGGCAGGTCAGGGAATCGACCACCATCGCCAAGGAGGCCGTTCGCCAGATCGAGCAGACCGATGTCGGCATCAGCGAGCTGTCGCGCACTGCCGAGCGCATCGGTGATGTGCTCAAGCTGATCACCTCGATCGCCGCCCAGACCAACCTGCTGGCGCTGAACGCCACCATCGAGGCGGCGCGCGCCGGCGACGCCGGCCGCGGCTTCGCGGTGGTCGCCTCCGAGGTCAAGGCGCTGGCGTCGCAGACCGCGAAAGCCACCGAGGAGATCGGCCAGCAGATCGAAGGCATCCAGAGCGCGACGCAGTCCTCGGTCGCCTCGATCAAGCAGATCGGCGGCACCATCCAGCAGATCTCGGAGATCGCCGCCGGCATCGCCGCGGCCGTCGAGCAGCAGGGCGCCGCCACAGGGCAGATCTCGCGCAACGTGCAGGAGGTCGCCGGCGGTACGACCCGCGTCGCCAGCAACATCGGCGACGTCAGCAAGGGCGCCAGCGCCACCGGCACCGCGTCATCGCAGGTGCTGGCGTCGGCGCATTCGCTGTCGCGCGAGAGTGATCACCTCAAGGACGAGCTGGAGACATTCCTGCGCAAGGTGCGCGCGGCCTGACCCAGTTCAGCCGGCGCGTCGGGCGCGTCAGCGTGAGCATCACCCGCCATTCCTCCGCGTCGCAGGAACGGCGGACGACGTTGCACTGAACCGGGCCGACGCACCGGGCGTGCTACATCCCGTGGCTCTGGAACACCGCCGAGCAGCGCTTGCTCAGCTTGGTCCGGTTCTGCGTCAGACAGTTCTGAACTGCGAAGTCATCGCCGAGCTGACTGCGGCAGAAGCGCTTGGCATCCGGCGCGCACGCCTTCTGCTCCTGCGGCGTCCCCATATGGCCCTGGGCCATGGCGAATGACGGCAGAACGGACAGCGACACGGCAACCGCAAACATCAGCTTCTTCATTGGGTGCTCCTTCTTGGGCTGAAACAAACGTTTCCCGCCCAAGGGGGTTCCGACGGAACTGTGCGTCCGAAGACCGGATGGCGAGCATCGCAGCCAATGCGGCCTGCACATCCTGCTTTGAACGATCAGCGCCTTGCCGCAATTCTCAGCCGGCGCCGGACATCGCCCGCGCCAGCGCAGCACGCGCGAGCAGACGCGTCGAATCCAACGTCGGCAGAGGCGAGTTGGCATCGTCGATGATCAGCGGAATCTCGGTGCAGCCGAGTGCGACGGCGTCGCAGCCATCACCTTTCAACCGTGCGATGATCTTCTGAAAGGTCGCGACGGAGGGCGGCTCGAACCGCCCGTAGACGAGCTCATCCATGATGATGCGGTTGGCTTCGACGCGATCGGCCTCCTCGGGACGCGCGAACGCCAATCCGTGTGCCATCAGGCTGTCCGGATAGACATTGCTGTCGACGAGCCATGTCGTGCCGGTGATGCCGATACGCCTGTAGCCTCTCCTGACCGCCTCCTTGGCCACCTCGTCGGCGATGTGCAGCCACGGCAGCGGTGAGCATGGCAGCACGAGCGGCAACGCCTGGTGGATGGTGTTGTCGGGACAGATCAGGAAATCCGCGCCAGCCGCAGCGAGCTTGTGCGCCGAGGTCAGCATCAGCTCGGCGACGCCATCGAGATCGCCGCGATCGAGGCAGGCCACGTAGTCGGCGAGCGACGGCGTGTGCATCGACACCTCGGGATGGGCATGCGGCCCGAGCAGGTCGGCACCCTCCCTGCAGATCGTGCGATAGCAGAGCGCCGCGCCCTCGGCGGAGCAGCCGACGATGCCGATGTGTCGTGTCATTCGTCGTTCCATCCCATCAACGTCGCCGACGATGATAGCGCGAAAGGCGGCCGAGCGTGAGCATCGCCAGCCGCCCACGCGCACCATCCTCCGTCATTGCAACAGAACGCGCGCACGGCATCGCCAGGGCAGATCACACGCTGATCCGCCCTGCCGAGAGATCCGTTCGCGCTGGCCGGTCCGCAGCTACATCACGCCGCGGGACATCATGACATTTGCCATGTCGTGCCTGAGGCGATCGAGCGCGCGGTGAGCCGCGATATGGTCGAGATCGCCTTGCGTCAGGCCAATATCCACCAGTTGCGCCTCGCTCAGGTCCCGCAGATGCAGTCTCATCATCCGGCGCCGGCGGCTCTCCTGGAACGCCAGCCAATAGCCTGCGAACAGGCCGAACAGTCCCGGAGCCGTGAGGCCTGGCGGCCCCGCCGCATTCTTTTCCGACAATGCGTCGCGCAGCACCGTGACGGATGCGTCTGGACGCGGCGCGGCTGGCACCTGGTGCGCCGCGTTCTTCAGCAATGTGAGAGGACGATCGCGCGTGGCGGCATTGCGCGCGATCTCGGCAGTGAGGTGGCTCTGGGGTGGCATCGGATGCTCCTGCTGCGTGGTGCCGGCAGGGAGCGTGGCCAAACAAAAGGCCCCGTCCGATGCCGGCGGGGCCTGGTGGAATGATCGTGTCGTCGAAAACCTAGCGCACGACTCCTCCCACGGCCCGGCTGCGGCGGGTCGTATGTTTACGGTTGGAATTGCGCACGACGTTGATCATGATCTGCATGTACCATGGAGATTGCGCCGGATCAAGGCATGTAGTTCCTGCGCTCGCAGATGAGCACCTATGCGAGGCTTGCGTTCTGCCAAACTCCGCGCACACGACGTTTCCGGCAGAATGGTGTCCGGAGAGAAGCGCGATCTCACCGCCGTCATTGCGAGCGCAGCGAAGCAATCCAGAGTCGTGTGCGGGACCCTGGATTGCTTCGCTGACGCTCGCAATGACGTCGCGGCGATCATCTTGTGCTCTTGGTCGACTGTCGCCGCGGTCGCCACGCCCGCGATCGACTACATTCCCCGACGCGAGACGCCGCCCGGATATGGATCATCCCTCAACCTGTCGAGCGTCTGCAGCGCGGCGATGTGCTCGATCTCGGCGCGCGTGATGCCGATATCGGTGAGCTCGCGTTCGCTCAGCTCGTAGAGGCTTGCCCGCACGCGCTCGCGGCATTGCCATGCTTGAATGGCACGCCAGCATCGGCCGATCAGGCGGATGATCAGCCAGGTCGGCCTGGCCGGCGGACCGGCCGCGTCCTTTTCCGACAACGCGTCTCGCAAGGCTGCGATGGAGGTCATGGACTGCGTCGATGGCTGCACGCTGCTGATCGCGTCTTTGACTGAGGCGATTTGGACCGAGGCGATCGAGAGATCGACGGTGAGCCCTGACACGCGCCCGGCGTCGATCGTCGAGTTGGTCTGGTGGGGTGGCATCCTGCGCTCCTGCTGTTGTGCCGGCAGGGAGCGTGGCCAAACAAAAGGCCCCGTCCGATGCCGGCGGGGCCTGGTGAGAACATCGCGTCGTCGATCTCCTAGCGCGCGACTCCTTCCATGGCCCGGCCGAAGCCGGTCATGTGGTCGAAGTTGACGATGCGGATCGATGTGCTCATGAGACCTGGATACCACCAACATCGGATAAAATCAAGAGCTGTTCCGCATGACGGCGCATCTCTGACGCGAGTACTTCGAAGTGATGAGCTTACGAAGTGTCGTAGGGCGGATTAGCGCCAGCGTAGTCCGCCATTTCACGGGAAGACAAGGCGGCGCATCACGCTTCACTAATCCCCCCCTACTGATCTGCTCTGCGAAGTGCGGACTACGGGCTGGGGGCCGCCATGAAACGATCCACGATGGCTTTGGCCAACAATGACAAAACGCCTCCCAGAACGCCGATCATCGGCACGCTGATCTGAACACCATTAGACTGGAGCGCCATCACCCCACAGAACGTCAGAACCCCAGTCAGGACGCCTACGTAGAACAGCCTCATGCTTGCCTCCGAGCTTAGTTGGCCCCAACTTCAATCGGCGCGCCGCCGAGAATCAGCAGAACCAGCGGCGCCAACGGCCCTACAATCGCGGCAGCCCACAACCATCGTCGGGGCGATCGATCGCGCTCGACCGCCATCGCCGACGCGAGCGGGATCGATCCGAGCGACACGATCATGAAAATCCACCACGCCACTGTCATGTCATTCTTCCGAACTTTCGGCCGGATCCTAGCACGTCGGCAGTTCGGCCGACCCATCCTCGTCGAAAGCTAAGGCTGCCGTCTCGTGCGAACAGGCATCGCCGGACGCCCTGCGCCGAAAAACTCATTTATTCAATCGCTTCAAGCGGATCACCTTGATCCGCCGTCACCGATCAGATTCATGTTTCGTTTTTCCGAAAATCATGCTACACGTCGCCCATCCCACCTCGCCATGAGGGGCGCATCGCGATCGTCACGAGCGTGAGGTGGGCTGCGGTGGGCGTGTCGGGGTGCAGCGTGGTTGATCCGCGCGGACGAACATCCTGATGCGCACGGTGAAGCCGTGTGGTCCTGGCCTCCCGACGCTGAGGCCAAGCGGGCGCTGCGACGAAGCGCGCCGGTGACGGGGGCAAGAACGCCGGTCCCCGGGGAGAGCACGGAGTAAGCCGTAAAGCCATCGCGCAGGGAGGGCCGGATGTCCGGTCCGTACCTGTGGTTCTGCCGCGTGCTTTCTTTCTGCACGCGGACCATGGGTGCGACCAGCACCCGGCCTTCCCTGCGCCCTCTGTTCTCGAAGAGGGTTTTGAATGGCAAAGCTCGGGCGCGGATGCGCCGCGAGGACGATTGGTCATGTCTGAACGGAAAGCACACGTGAACGGAGCATTCCGACGCGATGGAGCACGTCTTCCTCGCGAGGATGCATCAGCCCCGCGGCCGTCCTTCGAGACGCACGCCTGCGGCGTGCCCTCAGGACGAGGTTCGTGGTTTTGGCGTGATCTCGGAGGGATGCTGGAGAGATCTTGGCGAAGCTCTCAACCTCATGCTGAGGAGCGCCGCTTGCGGCGCGTCTCGAAGCACGAGGCCCGGAATCGCTCGATGGCAGATGGAGGGCGTTGGACAGATGCGCGGCAACTTCAGCCGAGGACGAAGAGAGCGCAGCCCCCCTGCCCCTCTAGCGGCCGCGGCCGGCGGCCTGCGGCAGGAAGGTCGGCTGATGGACCGGGGCGATCGCCACCGCGCGGTTGCGGCCCTCGTTCTTGGCCCGGTACAGCGCATTGTCGGCGCGCTTCATGACGTCGGCAATCGGCTCGCCCTTCTGCTCCAGGGTCGACAGCCCGATCGAGACCGTGACCTCGATGCGCTTCTCGCCCTTGTGCACGGCGAACGGCTCGTTGGCGACCGAGCGCCGCAGCCGCTCGGCGACCATGCCGGCGACGTGGAGGTCGGTCTCGGGCATCACGATCACGAACTCCTCGCCGCCATAGCGGCAGGCGAGATCGATGCCGCGGATCGACTTGCGCACGCGCATCGCGAACTCGCGCAGCACGTCGTCGCCGGCATCATGGCCGTAATTGTCGTTGATCGACTTGAAGTAGTCGATGTCGAGCATCATCAGCGCCAGCGGCTTGCCGCGGCTCGCGGCCTGGTCGGCCAAGGTCGAAAGATGCGTCTCCATGTAGCGGCGGTTGTGAAGGCCCGTCAGCGCGTCGGTGATCGCCATCTCGATCGAGTTCTGGACGTTGTCGCGCAGATGGTCGGTGTAGCGGCGCTTGCGGATCTGGGTGCGGGCGCGCGCCAGCAGCTCGTTCTTGTCGACAGGGCGCAGCAGATAGTCGTTGACGCCGATCTCCAGCCCGCGCAGCAGCCGCGAATTGTTTTCCGCATCGGCGATCGCCAGGATCGGCACGTGGCGCGTGCGCTCCAGCGAGCGCAACTGGCTGCACAGCCTGAGGCCGTCGAAATCGTTGAGGTCGAGCGAGACGATGACGAGGTCGTAATTGCCCTCGGCGGCGTTGAACACGGCCTCGGCGGGATTGGTCTCGACGTCGATGGAATGCTCGGTCGCCAGCATCGGCCCGAGCCGCTCGTAGGACGACGGCCGGTCGTCGACCAGCAGCACCCGCCCGCCCTTGCCGGCGTCGGCGACCGCGTTGCGCTCGGGCGCCTGCACGCCGATCTCGAGCGAGGTCAGCGCGCGCATGCGCAGCTCGTCGGTCATCATCTTCAGCCGCGTCAGCGAGCGTACGCGCGCGATCAGCACGACGTCGGAGACGGGCTTGGTGAGGAAGTCGTCGGCACCGGCCTCCAGGCCGCGCACGCGGTCGGACGGGCTGTCGAGCGCCGTCACCATGACGACCGGAATGAAATGCGTGGCCGGATTCGACTTCAGCCGGCGGCAGACCTCGAATCCATCCATGTCCGGCATCATGACGTCGAGCAGGATGATGTCGCATTCGGCGCGCTGGCAGATCTGCAGCGCCTCGGCGCCGTTCGCGGCGGTCAGCACGTCGAAATATTCGGCCGACAGCCGCGCCTCCAACAGCTTGACGTTGGCCGGGACGTCGTCGACGACGAGGATACGCGCGGACACTGCAGAAACTCCTTAGCCGATAAAGCGGCGTACCGTTTCAATGAATTTTCCGACCGAGATCGGCTTGGAAAGATAGGCTTCGCAGCCACCCTCGCGGATGCGCTCCTCGTCGCCCTTCATCGCAAAGGCCGTCACTGCCACCACCGGGATGGCACGCAAATCCGGATCGTCCTTGATCCATTTCGTCACTTCCAGGCCCGAGACCTGCGGCAGCTGGATGTCCATCAGGATCAGATCGGGGCGGGTCCGGCGCACGATGTCGAGCGCCTCCACGCCGCTGGACGTACCGGAGGTCTGGTACCCGTGGGCTTCCAACAGATCGCGGAAGAGCTTCATGTTGAGCTCATTGTCTTCCACGATCAGGACGGTCTTGCCCATCCGCCCCTCCGAATCACTGACACCGGCATGTCCTCTGGCGGACGACTGTCCACCGCTACTCATCTAATTCAAACTAGCCCCAGATTCGTTCAAACCCGTTAAGGTGGGATTCCATCTTTCCCCGAGATGGTTTCCACTTGCTTGAACCCATTCCGAAGACTCGGGCATGATGGGCGCAAAGTAGAGCCGACAAGTTAACGGAAAGGCAAATCCGCCGTTGAAAAAGCCCGTTCGAAATCCGCGCGAAGTCGCTGAAATCGTTGCAGTTCAGGCCCTCGGCTTCCTGGCCGGCGAACCGGAGCGGCTGGGCCGTTTCCTGGCCGAGACCGGGATCGGGCCGGAGACGCTGCGATCCTCGGCCGCCGACCCCAATTTCCTGGTCAGCGTGCTCGATTTCGTGCTGCGCGATGACGAGACGGTAAAGGCTTTTGCCGCCCACTCCAAGTTACATCCCACCAATATCATGGCCGCGCGGCAGGTATTGGGCGACCGGCAGTGGGAGCGCGACGTGCCGTGACCGAAGCAGCGCCAGCGAGCGGGTCGCGCGCGGTCAGCGGGCCGACCTGCTTCTGCCGCGACTGCCTGACGGACCTCGACGATGGCGCGCGCCGCTGTTCCGCCTGCGGCTCGCCGCGCCTCGTCCGCCATCGCGCCCTGCCCGCGCTGACCCTGGCCCATATCGACTGTGACGCGTTCTATGCAACCGTCGAGAAGCGCGACAATCCAGAGGTCGCCGACCGGCCCGTCATCATCGGGGGCGGCAAGCGCGGCGTGGTGTCGGCGGCCTGCTACATCGCCCGCACCTATGGCGTGCGCTCGGCGATGCCGATGTTCAAGGCGCTGGAGCTGTGTCCCTCGGCGGCCGTGATTCCCCCGGACATGGCGAAATATGTCCGCGTCGGGCGTGAGGTCCGGCAGGCGATGCAGGCGCTGACGCCGCTGGTCGAGCCGCTGTCGATCGACGAGGCGTTCCTCGACCTCTCCGGTACCGCGCGCGTCCACGGCATGATCCCGGCCAAGGTGCTGGCGCGCTTCGCCCGCGACGTCGAGCAGACCATCGGCATCACGGTGTCTGTCGGGCTGTCCTGCAACAAGTTCCTGGCCAAGATCGCCTCGGATCTCGACAAGCCGCGCGGCTTTGCCGCGCTCGACCAGGAGGAAGCACTGATGATGCTGGCCGACAAGCCGGTCGGCTTCATCTTCGGCGTCGGTCCGGCGACCCAGCAACGGCTGGCGAACCAGGGCTTCCGCACCATCGCCGACCTGCAGCGCGCCGACGAGATCGAGCTGATGAAGCAGTTCGGCGGCGACGGCCGCAGGCTGTGGCGGCTGGCGCGCGGCATCGACGACCGCAAGGTGGTGGCCGACCGCGGCGCCAAGACGATCTCGAGCGAAACCACCTTCGACACCGACATCCGCGACTACGTGACCCTGGAAAAGACCCTGTGGCGGCTGTCGGAGAAGGTGTCGGCACGGCTGAAGGCGAGCCAGCTCGCCGGGTCGACCATCACGCTGAAGCTGAAGACCGCGGACTTCCGTCAACGAACGCGCTCGCAATCGATCGCGGCGCCGACGCAGCTCGCCGGCAAGATCTTCGCAATCTGCAAGGAGATGCTGGCGCGCGAGACCGACGGCACGGCGTTCCGGCTGATGGGCACAGGCGTCAGCGCGTTGCGCCCGGGCTCGGAGGCCTCCGACACCGACATGCTCGACCGCCGCTCGGCCTCGGCCGAGCGCGCGATCGATGCGCTACGCAAGAAGTTCGGCCAGGCCGCGGTGATCCGCGGCATCGCCTATGACGGCCCGGAGCAGACCGAATGACGCCCCGGTCAATTGCTGCAGGGCTTGCCGTCCTTCACGTCCTTGACGTCGAACTTGCCGAGCGCGCCGGCGATGACGAAATCATTGTAGTCGAGCACGAGCGCGCGCGAGACGCCGTTCTCGTAGAGCTCGAACGACATCGCGTAGACCGGCGTCTGCTCGCCCTCGGCCCGCTTGGCGTCGCGGTCATAATAGCTGACCGTCACCGGCCACCGCGTCATCTTCTTCATCTCGTCATTGTCGGTCGAGGCGTCGGGCTTGGCGGCGGCCTTGTCGGCCGGCACGGGCGCACCGATCACGGTCAGCGTGTTGTAGACCTTCTCGCCATTGTCCGAGCCGTCATAGACCGTCAGCTCGAGCAGCGACTTGCCCTCGCGCGCGGCGGCGATGATGCGATGAATCTGCTCGGTCGGAAAAACGGTCGAGCCGTCGAGCGTGAAGGTCTTCGCCTCGGGCTGCTTGAGCTTGACGGTGATGTGATCGCCGGTGCGCTCGGCGATACCGTCGACCGGGCTGGAGGCCTGCTCGTTCATGCGCGAGTCGATCTTGAAGCGGTAGCTCTTCCCGGCGCCGTCCTCCCATGCGGTGGACCGCAGGTCGCTCAGGGTCACCTTGCCCTCCCCGAGATCGAGCTCCGAGACCTGGCGGAATTCCGAAGTGTAGCCGTCGCAGGCGTTGCCGGAGAAATTGTAGAGGATGCGGCCGCGCGCGCTGTTGACCGGGCTCGAACCGCGCGACTTGACCAGGCTCAGGTCGTAGAGCGCCTGATGCGGCAGGAACGGCACCGCCGCCCCGGCCTGCGCCGGACCGAACGTGATCGCCGCGACGGCGAGCGCTCCCATCGACAGTCGAAACGAATGAGCCATGAGTTTTCCTCGGAGGACGTATCGCTAAACCGTCACATTAGAGACCGCTGCATTGCGTCGCAACTGCGGCTGTCTCACGGAAACGTGCGCTTAAAGCGCCGGAATCGCGTCGGTGCTGGCAGCTTGCATGTCACTGGCAACTGCGCCAAACAGGGCTGCGGTCCGGCACGGGACCGGCTTTCAGGCGACAGAACGGGGATTTGAGATGGCGGGTACGGTCGAACAGAACCTGGCGGCACAGGGCATCACACTGCCGGCACCAAAGGCACCGGTGGCCAATTACGTCCCGTTCGTGCGCACTGGCAATCTGCTGTTCGTGTCGGGCCAAGTCTGCCTCGGCGGCGACGGCAAGATGATCGCTTCCGGCAAGCTTGGCGGCGGCGTGTCGATCGAGGACGGCTACGCGGCCGCGAAGGGCTGCGGCGTCAACCTGCTGGCGCAGGTGAAGGCGGCGGTCGGCGATCTCGACAAGGTCGTGCGCGTGGTCCGGCTCGGCGGCTTCGTCAATTCGGCGCCGGATTTCCTCGACGGACCGAAGGTGCTCAACGGCGCCTCCGACCTGATGGTCGCCGCCTTCGGCGACAAGGGCCGCCACGCCCGCACCACCGTCGGCGTCTCGGCCCTGCCGTCCGATGCGGCGGTGGAAGTCGAAGGCGTGTTCGAGGTTGAGTGAGTTCGAAGTTGAAGACAATGGACGGGGCGAATGCGCGCACCTGACTGGCTGACGGCCCGCCCCGTCGCCCATCGCGGCCTTCACGATGCTGTCAGCGGCATCATCGAGAACATGCCGGCCGCCGCACGCGGCGCCGTGGCCGGCAACTTCGCCATCGAATGCGACATCCAGCTGTCGGCCGATGGCGAGGCCATGGTGCATCACGACTATGATCTCGGACGCCTCACCGAGGGCACCGGCCCGCTGATCGAGAAGACCGCGGCAGAGCTGAAAGCGATCAAGTTCAAGCAGACCGACGAGCAGATGATGACGCTCGGCGACCTCTGCAACCTGATCGCCGGACGCGTGCCGCTGGTCGTCGAGGTCAAGAGCACGTTCCAGGGCGATCGCCGTCTGGTCCGGCGCATGGCCGAGGTGCTGGCGTCCTACTCCGGGCCGGTGGTCGGGATGTCGTTCGATCCGGACCAGGTCCGTGCCTTGCGCGAGACCATGCCGAAGCTGACGCGCGGCATCGTCGCGCAGCGCAGCTACGAGGACGGCTATTGGGCCAAGCTGACCCAGGCGCAGCGCGACAGCATGCTGCATCTGAAGCACGGCTTCAGCAGCCAGCCGCATTTCGTCGCCTATTGGGTCGACCAGCTGCCTGCGCCGGCCCCCTGGATCGCGCGCAATGTGTTCGGCTGCCCGCTGCTGACCTGGACCGTCCGCACCCCCGAGCAGCGCGCCGCTGCGGCCCGCTACGCGGATCAGATGATCTTCGAAGGGTTTACGCCGGAGACGTGACGCCGGCCTTGAACTCGCTGCTGCGATGCACGATCTTCAGGGCGTGGCATCTGGAACGTCCCGGCCGGGGCGTCCCGTGCCGGCCGGTTTGACAAGGACTCGATGGCATCGCCTGAGATCACGCTCGAAGCCGTTCCCGGGATCAGCGAGATCCCGGCGGCCGCATGGGATGCCTGCGCCAATCCCGGCGGTCGCGTTGGTCCCGGCTCATCTCCCGCCTGCGGCCGCGGCTACAATCCGTTCATCTCACACGCGTTTTTCTCAGCACTCGAAGCCTCTGGCTCGGCCACCCTGCGCACCGGATGGGCGCCGCGCCATCTGGTGGCGAAGATCGGCGACGATATCCTCGGCGTCGTGCCGTGCTATCTGAAGTCCCATTCGCAGGGCGAATACGTCTTCGACCGCGGCTGGGCCGACGCCTATGAGCGCGCCGGCGGCCGCTATTATCCGAAGCTGCAGGTGTCGGTCCCGTTCACGCCGGCGACCGGGCCGCGGCTCTTGATCCGCGCCGACCAGGACCAGGAATTGATCGGCAATGCGCTTGCGCAGGGGCTCAAGGCGCTGTGCGGGATCAGCGAGGCGTCCTCGGTCCACGTCACCTTCGCCCGGGAGTCGGAGTGGCAGCTGCTCGCCGCGCAGGGCTTCCTGCAGCGCACCGACCAGCAGTTCCACTGGCACAATCAGGGTTTTTCCAGCTTCGACGATTTCCTGGCGACGATGAATTCGCGCCACCGCAAGGCGATCAAGCGCGAGCGGCGCGATGCGCTCGGCGCCGGCATCACCATCCATTGGCTGACCGGCAAGGACATCACCGAGGACGCCTGGGATGCGTTCTTCGCGTTCTACATGGAGACCGGCTCGCGGAAGTGGGGCCGGCCGTATCTGACCCGCAAGTTCTTCGCGCAGATCGGCGAGACCATGGCTGAGGACGTGCTGCTGGTGATGGCCAGGCGCGACGGCCGCTGGATCGCCGGTGCGATCAACTTCATCGGCTCGGATACGCTGTTCGGGCGCAACTGGGGCGCCATCGAGCACCACCCGTTCCTGCATTTCGAGGTCTGCTACTACCAGGCGATCGACTTTGCGATCCAGCACAAGCTTGCCGTGGTCGAGGCCGGCGCCCAGGGCGAGCACAAGATCGCGCGCGGCTACCTGCCGCAGACTACCTACTCCGCCCACTACATCGCCGACCGCGGCCTGCGCCACGCCATCGACGACTATCTCAAGCGCGAGCGCGCCTATGTCGAGCAGGCCGGCCGCGAGCTCGCCGAATCCGGACCGTTCCGGAAAGGCATGGACGAGCCGTCTTGACCGGCGACACCTGCCGGTGAGAGTAAGGCGCACCAAGAAGAACCGCTTAAGGGACTGCCCATGACCGCCTACGATCCCAACAATCCGTTCGCAAAGATCCTGCGCGGCGAATTCCCCTGCACCAAGGTCTACGAGAACGACCACGTGCTGGCGTTCCTCGACATCATGCCGCGCGTCCCCGGGCATACGCTGGTGATCCCGAAGGTGCCGGCCCGCAACATCCTTGATATCACCGAGGAGGACTACCTCCACGTCGGCCGTGCCGTGCGGACCATCGCGCGCGCGGCCAAGACCGCGTTCGCCGCCGATGGCATCACCGTGCAGCAGTTCAACGAGCATGCCGGCGGGCAGATGGTGTTCCACCTGCACGTCCACATCATGCCGCGCCACAATGGCGATTCCCTTCTGCCGCCCGCGAGCCGCAAGGAAGATCCGAAGGTGCTGGAGGAGAACGCCGCGAAGCTGATGGCGGCGCTCAAGGGCTGATCAGGCCTCGTCGAGCCCGATGTCCAGCGCGGCCGACGAATGCGTGATCCAGCCGACGGAGATCAGGTCGACGCCGGCCGCGGCGATCGCGGGCGCGGTCTCCACGGTGATCCGGCCCGAGGCTTCGGCGATGGCCTTGCCGCCGATCATGCCGACCGCGGTTTCGAGCTCCGCCGGCGTCATGTTGTCGAGCAGCACCGCGTCGACGCCGAGCGTCAGCGCCTGCTCGAGCTGCGCCAAGGTGTCGACCTCGACCTCGATCTTGACGAGATGGCCGGCATGGGCCTTCGCGCGCGTGATGGCAGCCTTGATGCCGCCGGCGATGGCGATGTGGTTGTCCTTGATCAGGACGGCATCGTCGAGCCCGAACCGATGATTGCCGCCGCCTCCGGCGCGCACCGCATATTTCTCCAGCGCGCGCAGGCCCGGCGTGGTCTTCCGGGTACAGACGATCTGCGCCTTGGTCCCTTTCACCGCCGCGACCAGCGACGCCGTCGCGCTGGCGACCCCGCTCAAGCGGCAGAGGAAGTTGAGCGCCACGCGCTCGCCGGTCAGCAGCGCCCGCGCCGGGCCGCTGATGGTTGCGATCGTGTCTCCCGGCGCCGCGGCGCTGCCATCAGGCCGCACGACCTCCAGGCGCACGTCCGGCGAGACGGTCTGGAAGGCGCAGCGCGCCACATCGAGGCCCGCGATCACGCCGTGCTGGCGCGCCCGCAGCTTCAGCGATGCGCGCTGCTCGGCCGGCACGATGGCATCGGTGGTGATGTCGCCGGCCCGGCCGAGATCCTCAAGCAGCGCCATGCGCACCAGCGGCTCGTAGAGCAAGGGCGAGAGAGGATTGAGACTCATGGCACTGCACTCCTCAACGGCGTCTGCTCGGCCTCGACGATGTCGCGCGCAACCGTGATCGCCTCGGGCAGAGTGAAGCTGGACGGCTGCGCGACGGTCCGCGTGTCCGGACGATCGCTGCGGAAATGCGCGCCGCGGCTCTCCTCACGGGCATGCGCCGCGACCGCGATCATCAGGCCGACCAGCGCAGGATCAGCCGCGGGCCCGGCCTGCTCCGCCAGCGGAAGCAGGCTGCGGACGGCCGCCGCGATCGTGCGGCGCTCGCGCATCACGCCGAGCGCATGCGACAGCAGTGGCCGTACGGCCGACGGATCGGACGCCGGCGGAATAGCCGCCACCGCGCATGGCTTGCCGGCACGCTGCGGCGCGCCGGCCACGCTTTCGGCCACCCATTGCGCGCAGACGATCGCTTCCATCAGCGAGTTGCTGGCGAGCCGGTTGGCGCCGTGCAGGCCGGTGCGGCTGGCCTCGCCACAGACCCACAAGCCCTCGACCGTGCTGCGTCCCATCGCGTCAACAGCGATGCCGCCCATATGATAGTGCACGGCCGGCCGCACCGGGATCGGATCGCGCGCGGGATCGATGCCCGCCATGCGGCAGAAGGCGCTGATCACGGGATAGCGCGCGGCGAAATCCTTGCCCGGCTTGTCGCGCGCATCGAGCAACACACGGTGTCCCTGCGCGCGGCGCCGCCACACCGCGCGCGCCACCACATCGCGGGGCGCCAGCTCGGCCCCCGGCTCGTCGGCCATGAAGCGCGTGCCGGTCTCGTCGATCAGCACCGCACCGTCGCCGCGGATCGCCTCGGTGAGAAGCGGCAGCGGCCGCGAGGGCCCGTCAAACGCGGTGGGGTGAAACTGCACGAATTCGAGATCGGACAGCACGGACCCGGCCCGCGCCGCCAGCGCGAGCCCCTGGCCGAAGCAGCCGGTGGGATTGGTGCTGTCGAGGAACAGCCCGCCGATGCCGCCGGTTGCGATCACGACGCGTGTCGTGGCGAGGATCAGAGCCGCATCGCCGCGCACCGCAACCACGCCCTGGATCGCGTTGTCGTCGACAATCAGCCGGCGCGCCTCGACGCCCTCCAGAAGCGTCACCGAGGGACATCGCCTGACCGCCGCGATCAGTGCGCGCATGATCTCGCGTCCCGTGCCGTCGCCGGTCGCATGCACGATCCGCTTGCGGCTGTGCGCGGCCTCCAGGCCCAGACGCCAGCGTCCATCCGCATGCCGGTCGAACGCGACGCCGAGCTGGGCGAGGCGTTCGACCGCGGCCGGCGCAGCATCGATGATACGGCGCGCGGCGGACTCGTCGCACAATCCCGCTCCGGCAGCGAGCGTGTCCTTCAGATGCAGCGACGGATCATCGTCATCGCCAACCGCCGCGGCCAGTCCGCCTTGCGCCCACATGCTCGATGCCTCCGCGCCGAGCGGCGACTTCGACAGCAGCACGACGGGCTCGGGCGCGAGCTGAAGCGCCGTCATCAGACCTGCGGCTCCGCCGCCGATGATCACGGGACGGCCAGCCAACTTCGAAACATCGATGCTCATGATGCCAGCATCCTTTCCACGGCGCGCCGCGCGCGCTCGGCCATCGCGGGATCGATCGTGACCTCGTGCGTGTTGGTCTCGAGCGCATGGCGGATGTTCTTCAAGGTGATCCGCTTCATGTGCGGGCACAGATTGCAGGGGCGGATGAACTCGATGTCGGGATGGAGCACGGCGACATTGTCGCTCATCGAACATTCTGTCAGCAGCACCACCCGGGCTGGCCTTCTTGCTCCGACGAAGTCCGACATCGCCGCGGTGGAGCCGGCGAAGTCGGCTTCCGCCACGACCTCCGGCGGACACTCCGGATGCGCGAGCACGGTGACGCCAGGATGGCTGTCGCGAAGCGTGCGGACGTCATCGGCGCTGAAGCGCTCATGGACCTCGCAATGCCCTTTCCAGGCCGTGATCCTGACCTTCGTCTGTGCGGCGACGTTCCGCGCGAGATATTCATCCGGCAGCATGATGACGTGATCGACACCGAGGGACTCGACGACCGCGCGCGCGTTGCCGGAGGTGCAGCAGACGTCGGACTCCGCCTTCACCGCCACCGACGTGTTGACATAGGCGACCACGGGCACGCCGGGGTGGCGCGCGCGCATCAGCCGCACGTCGGCGGCGGTGATCGACTCCGCCAATGAGCAGCCCGCCTCCACGTCGGGGATCAGCACCGTCTTGTCGGGATTGAGCAGCTTGGCGGTCTCCGCCATGAAGTGGACGCCGGCGAGCACGATCACCTCGGCATCGACCTTGGTCGCTTCGCGCGCCAGCAGCAGGCTGTCGCCGACGATGTCGGCGACGCCGTGATAGATCTCGGGCGTCTGATAGTTGTGCGCCAGCACCACGGCATTGCGCCGGCGCTTCAGCGCCAGGATGGCTTCGACATCGTCCTCGAAGACAGCCCATTCCGGCGGCGGGATCACCCGCCTCAGACGCTCAGCAAGCGATGCATTCGGCGCGACGGCGGGCAGGACAAGATCGGCCATTTATACTCTCCATGAGCATAAGATGCCTTATACTTATCCTGAGCATAAGCCTTGTCAAGAGCGGGCGATCAAGACCGCGAGAGCGGCAGCTTGGTTCCGACCACCGCCCGCTCGGCCAGAACGCCCTGCCGGAAGCGAAACAGCTTGGCCGGCCGACCGATCGTGTCGGCAGCGATTGCGCCTGTCTCTTCAACGAGTTCCTGCTGCTCGATGAGGCGGCGGAAGTTCTGCTTGTGGACGAGCCGGCCTGCCAAGGCCTCGACGCTGCGTTGCAGTTGCAGGAGTGTAAATTCTTCCGGCATCAACTCGAACACGACCGGCCGGTATTTGATCTTGGCGCGCAGCCGCGCGATGCCGGTGGCGAGAATGCGGCGGTGATCACCCGTCATGGCGCGGCCCGGCACGATCGGATCGCCTCCCTTTTCGCGCACGCTCTCGGGGATCAGCCCCGCCTCATACAGCAGCTCGTAGCGCTGCAGCGTCAGTTCCTCGTTCCACTCGCGGCCATCGAGGCCGAAGGTGATGGCGGCGCGCCGCCACCTGGTCTTCTGCAGCGTCGGCTCGTCGGCGGATCGGGCCCAGGCTTTCAGCTTCGGCGCGATGATCTTGGCCAGGATCGCCGGCGGCCCGTCGCGATGATCCTCCCACGGGAAGTAGTCGTACCAGGATGACCATTGCGCATCCGCGCCCTCGCGCCCCTCCTCCTCACGGGTCAGGCCGAGATAGCTGATGGAGATCCGGTGCGGCGCGTCGGGATCGCCGGTACGGCCACGGTCGGCGAAGGTGTAGAGCTGCTCGACATAGCCCAGGGGATGGCCGGTCTGGGCCTCGACCCAGGCGCGCAGGCCGGTCTGCAGCGAGCGGTGCCCGAACTGAAACGGTCCGCTCGGCAGCGCCGCAGCGTGCTCGATCGTCATGATCCTGGGCTGCCCGTCGGTCACCGCCACCAGCACGGCGACGAGGTCCGCCGTGATCGCATCCAGAGCCGTCACCGTCTTCTGCGGCCGCTTGTTCACCTTCGACATCCGGATCTGTCGGTCCTATTTGTCATCCTTGCCAGCCGCCCCTGGCGTGAACACGCAGTGATCCGGTTTCAGATCGATCAGCGGCGTCTCGTCGAGGCAGTCGAGACCGCGCACCAGAACGGTGCTGCCCTCCAGCGCGACGAAGCGGACCGTCGACACGCCGATCGGATTGGGACGCACCGGCGAGCGCAGCGCGAAGGTGCCCCGGGTCTCGCCATCATGATGGCGCGGGCTCTGCTTCACGAGATCACGGCGCGCTCGGTTGAGCCAGTACAGCACCTGGAGATGGCTGAAATGATCGATGCCCTGCAGCGCCGGCACCCAGGGCTCGAAGATCTCGAGCCGGCACACCGGCCCCTCGAAGCTGCCCTGCCGCGGCGTCTCCAGACGCGAGGTCCAGGGCGTGCGGATACGGCCGATGAAATACAGCGTGGCGTCGCGCGGCTGTGGCGCGTCGATGGCGACTTCGCCCGGGCGGAGATCGGTATCAGCAGTCATTGCGGAGTCCTCAGGTCTTCCCGGCAATCTATCCGAACCTCGGCTCACCGCAATTGCGGCCGCGCAAGATCGCGCAACTCATCCGAGCCACCATTTGCCGGCCAGCATCGCGGCCTCGCCGCAGACGACACCGGCGAAGATCGAGCGACGGGTCGCCATGAAGGCCGCAAGGCCGGCAACGACGGCACCGTAGCGCAGGCCCCACGGCACGCTGGCGAGCGCGCCCGGCGGCTGCACCAGGATCTGGGCGATGACCCCCGCCAAGATGGCGGTCGCGACCGCCTTGACCCACATCAGCAGGTCCGAGCCCTCGTCGAGCCCGCTGCCGAACCAAAGTCCGAGCAGGCGCCAGATCTGGTTGGGGATCACGCCTGCCACCAGCAGCACCACGAGCGCATGCCAATCGCCGATGAAGTCGCTCATGCCAGCCCCCGCCGCTCGCGCCATTTGTGCGCGCCGAACGCGAGCGTTCCGGCGACGACGCCGCTGACCAGGATGTCGACGCCGCTGTTGAGCTGGGCGGCCAGCGGATACAGCACGAGGCCGAGGCCCAGCGCGAGCACGTCGGCAAGCTCCCTGGCGTTGCGCAGGGTCGAGAACAGGAAGGCCAGCGGCGTCAGCAAGAGCACCGCGGCGCCGAAGGTCTGCGACAGATTGGCGGCGAGAAGATACCCGATGATGGTCGCGATCAGCGCAATCCCCATCAGGCCGGTGCCGAGGCCATGGACGAAGGCGATGCGGCGCTCGCGCGGCACATGCGGCAGGAAGCGATAGCATTCGACCCACAGGGTGACTGCGGTGAAATGCGCGATCAGCACCAGGTGCCGCCGCTTGGTCTGGGGCGAGCGGATCAGCGGCAGCACCGCCACCACCATCGGAAACAGCCGGATCGCGCTCATCGTCACCGCGATCGCCGATTGCAGAATGGTCTGGCCGGAGCCGAGCGTGGAGACCAGGATGATCTGCGCCGGCCCGGCCCATATCAGCACGGTGCTCAGGATCGCCCAGAGCATGCTGAAATGGGTGTCGTGGGCAAGCGCGCCGATGCCGATGAAGGTGACGAACAGCACCAGCGACAGGATGGTCGCCGACGTCGCGCGCAGCCCCCAGCCGAAGGCGCGCAGCGAACCATGCCATTGCGGCGAATCGAGCGGAGGAAGTGTCACGGGCGGCCCAGCGGAACGAACCGCGATAAGGCTGGCGAAAGCCGTTCGCGTCAACCGCCGTCACGCGCGCGCAGCTCTGCACAGCGCGCAAGCCGTCACGCGTCAGACCCGGTTGCGCAGCACGAAGCAGGCGCCGCCGGCGCGGCGGATGCGGTTGCAGAGCCCGTCCGCCTCTGGCCGGCTCTCGGCACCGATCCGCACCTGGTAGAACGCGCGGTTGCCGCGCGAGCGCATCACCGACGACAGCAGGCTGGGGTCGCGGTCACCAATGATGGCGCCAAGTCCCTTGATGGCGCGGGCATACATCGACAGGGCACGGTTGCGGTCGAAGCCCGCCGCCAGCTGCACGCCCCACGGTTTCGCAGCCGCCAGCGCCACATGCTGCTCGAGCTCGCGGACGAACGGGTTCGGCGCACGCTTCAGCAGCGCCATCAACTGATGACAGGACGTCGGTGGCGGGCTCGGCGGCATCTTGCCGCCCTTCCCCGCCGCGGCCCAATCGTCGATCGACGCGCCGGTGATGGCCGAGACGTAGTTGCGGGTTTCCCACGGCATCTGCCCCTTTCCGCCGAGCCAGTCCTGCACCCGGCGCGGCCCCGCATTGTAGGCCGCCGCCGCGAGCCCGAGATTGCCGAACTGATCGCGCAGCTCGGCCAGGAACTGCGCCGACTTCGGCAGCGCCTGAACCGGATCGAACGGATCGAGCAATTGGCGCTCGTTCGCCGTGCCCGGCATGAACTGGGCGATTCCCTGCGCGCGCTGGCCGTTGCGCGTGACCGGCCCGACTGCATCGCTCTGAAAGCGGCTCTCCTGCCAGATCACGCGGGCGAAGAATTCGAGCGGCAGATCATTCGCCTTGGCTGCGGATTCGATCATCAGGCAGATCGCCTCGCGCGTGCCGCTCTCCTTGGACTCATCGGTCTTGTTCTCCGGGCCCTCTGCTGCAGCGTCTGCCGGCTTCGCAGCCTCCTGCGGCGAATCCTGCCGCGCGCCATCCTTCGGATCAGCCGGCACGGCAACGTCGCGGTCGGAGGCCTGCTCCGCCGCCACGCCGGACAAGGGCATGGTCAGCATCAAGGCAAGGCCGAGACAGGCAATGCGAGCAACGGAAACCATGGAAAGCATCGTGGGCGCGGTGCAATGGTTGGAATTCTGCCGACAGACAAAGCCGAAGACCATGCGGGGTTCCACCGCGCGGCGCCTTGACACAGCGAACGAGCCGGCTAGCAATCCCCAAGTCCTGCAGGGAGCGCGACGGATGACCGCACCGACCGACGACAGACTCGGCTTCGCGCCCGACAGCGATGCGCCATTGTCCTATATGGCGCGCACGCGCGACTACTATCTGGCGATCGGCTATGACACGCCCTATCGCTGGGCCCACTACACGTCGGCGCCGTTTCAGCCGCTGCGCAAGCCGCTCGCGCAGTCGCGCGTCACCATCGTCACCACGGCCGCGCCTTTCGATCCCGCCAAAGGCGATCAAGGTCCCGGCGCGCCCTACAATGGCGGCGCCAAGTTCTACTCCGTCTATGACGGCGACACGTCGGCGCAGCACGACCTGCGCATTTCCCACATCGCCTATGATCGCGTGCACACCTCGGCCGAGGATGCCGGCACCTGGTTTCCGCTACCACAGCTCCTAAGGCTGGCAGGTGAAGGCCGCATCGGCACGGTCGGACCGCGTTTCTTCGGCGCGCCGACCAATCGCAGCCACCGCGTGACGATCGAGACCGATGCGCCGGAGATTCTCGCGCGCTGCCGCGCCGACGCGATCGACGCCGTCGTGCTGGTGCCGAACTGTCCGGTGTGCCACCAGACGGTGAGCCTGGTGGCACGGCATCTCGAAGCGAACGGCGTCGCGACCGTCGTCATGGGCTGCGCCAAGGACATCGTCGAGCACGCCGCCGCGCCGCGCTTCCTGTTCTCGGATTTTCCGCTCGGCAATTCCGCCGGCAAGCCGCACGACGCGGCCTCGCAGGCCTTCACGCTCGATTTGGCTTTACGTGTCCTCGAGAGTTCACCAGCCGCACGCACGACCGTGCAATCGCCTTTGCAGTGGAGCGAGGATCACGGCTGGAAGCGCGACTACAGCAATCCCGCCATGCTCGCGCCGCAGGAGCTGGCGCGGCGGCGCGCCGAGTTCGATGCGCAGAAGGCGATCGCGCGGCAGGTTCGTGGAAAGCAGGTGTGAAAGCCACACTCGGGCGAAACTCGCCCGGGAATTTCTTCGGATAATGCTGATTGCGCTTGCCGTCCCGCTCCAGTTGCGCTTGAGTTCCCCCGGGTTTCAAGGGGGCAGTACCAAATGAGAGTTGTAGCGTTGGTGGCGCTGTGCGCCGCGCTGGGAGGTTGCGCGTCCGTGACGCGGGGTACAACCGAGACGATCAGCGTCGCGTCGACGCCGTCCGGCGCCGAGGCCACGGTCGCCGGTCTCGAAGCGCCGATGACCTGCACGACTCCCTGCTCGTTCGTCGCCAAGCGCAATGCCGACATCTCCGTCACCATCGAAAAGCCTGGCTACGAGACCCAGATCATCCCGTTGACCAAGGACATCCCGGCGACCGGCGCGGCCGGCTTCGCCGGCAACATCCTGGCGGGCGGCCTGATCGGCATGGGTGTGGACGCGGCGACTGGCGCGGCGACCGACCACAAGCCGAACCCGGTGATCGTCACCTTGCAGCCACGCATGGCGGCACCGGCAGGCCGTGCGCAACGGCCGCCGCGGCGGTCGGCCCCGCCGCCGGCCCAACCGGAGGCCGGGACCTAGCCCGCTCGCCAGGCCTGTCAGCCAGCCGCCGATTGCGCTTCGCCAGGAGCGACCGCATCGACCGGCAGCGCGAACTGCTCGACCCGGTTGAGCGGCTTCTTGTTGAGCAGCAGCCGGGTCACATCGGGGCGCGAATAGTGCCCCGCCGGATCGGCGGCATTCTTGGCGATGCCGATCATGCCCAAATCGATCTCGGCGATCAGCAGGCCTTCCTGCTCCGGCGGCAGCTTCTCGGCGAGCGAAGAGCCATCCGGACCAAAGATCGCGGCGTGGCCGCCGCCGACATGCAGCAGCGCGTGCTTGTCGGGCCGGTCACACAGCTCGTCGATCATCGCCTGCGAGACGGTGGCGCACGGCGCCAGCACGAAGCACGAGCCCTCGACCGCATAGACGCGCGAGGCGGCGTTGTTGACCTCGGCGCCGAGCGCCGGCGCGAACGGATCGTACAGCGAGAAGCTGGGCCAGGCGGCGACATGCACCTGCTCGTTCTGCGCGTACATCGCGTATTTCGACAGCGGCTGCAGATGCTCCCAGCAGCACAGCGCACCGATCCGGCCGATGTCGGGACGATCATGCACCGCAAGGTCACTGCCGTCGCCCTCACCGTAGACGGTGCGCTCGGCATGAGTCGGCCGCAGCTTGCGGCGCCGGGCGATGGTCTCGCCCTCGGGGCCGATCAGCCATTGCGCGATGTAGAGGCTGCCGCCGTCGCGCTCGGAGAGTCCCAGCACGGCGGTCAGCCTCGCCTTGCGCACGGCAGCCCGCAGCGCCTCGGCCTGCGGGCTGTCATAGGCCAGCGAGTTGTCGAAATAGCGCTGCACGAAGCCGCGGCCGATGCACCAGGCTGGCGAGTCCATCCAGATGTGCCAGGGGTAGCCGGGGATGAACACCTCCGGAAACGCGATCAGCCTGGCGCCCTTGTCGGCCGCCTCCTCGATCAGGGCGATGGTCTTCTTGATCGAGGCGTCCAGGTCGAGCCAGGCCGGCGCCGCCTGCACCACCGCCACCTTGTATTTCGGATGTGCCAGTCCCATCGCTGCTGCTCCCTGATGCCCGTGCGCGGCGGGTGGCGCCGCGACCGGGCCAACTATTGACGCCAGCCGGCTTTCGCGCTCGTCTCCCAGGGAACGAACATTCGACTGCGGCTGCGACGAAGATCGAGCCGGCCCGGAATTTGCTGCATTGCCGCAGCCACAGGTGCAGGAGGAGACGGAGCGATGCCGATCCTGTTCACCACCGACGGAAGCCCGGGCCACCGCCGGCTGGCGCTGTGGCAGGACATCGTCTGCGACGTCTATGTCGGGCTCGATTGCACCTCCGATCTCGGCAGCGCGTTTCGCGGCTCGGTGACCCACACCGCGTTGGGACGGGCCGTGTGCTCCGAGGTCGCCTCGGACCGGCAGCGCGTGCACCGGACCTCGCAGCGGATCTCCCGGGCGGATGCCGACTTCATCCTCATCGCGCTCGGGCGCGAGGGGATCGGCGGCGTCGTCCAGGATGGCCGCGACACCGTGATCAGGCCCGGGGAGTTCGCGATCTACGACACGACCCGCCCCTATGAGCTGCAGTTCGACGCCGCGTTCAAGCAGATCGTGTTCAAGCTCCCGCGCGAGATGCTGCAGCGCCGGATCGGTCCGACCGAGACCGTAACGGCGATCAGCTTCGGCTCCGACAGCCCGCTCCAGCCACTCGCCCACGACTTCATCGTCAGGCTCTGCGAGCGCGCCGAGCGCATCGGCCCCGAGCATGCCGAACGGCTGGCGGACCAGGCCGCCGACCTGCTCGCCATGACCCTGGCCGAGCGGCTGTGCACCCAGCCCCTGCCCGCCTCGAGCCACCGCGCAGCGCTGCTCTATCGGATCAAGGCGCACGTCCGCACCCGGCTGTCCGACGCCGACCTCTCACTGCCGGAGATCGCACGCGAGCTCGGGCTCTCGGCGCGCTACGTCAACGATCTGTTCTCGGACGAGGAGACGTCGTTCCAGCGCTTCATGCTGGCCGAGCGGCTCACGCAATGCCGGCGCGATCTCGGCTCGCCGATGCTGGCTCATCGTCAGATCAGCGAGATCGCCTTTTCCTGGGGCTTCAATGACCTCTCGCATTTCGGCCGCGTGTTCCGCGAGCAGTTCGGCCTGTCGCCACGCGAGTGGCGGCGCAGCACCTTGAAGCGCTAAACTCCCTCGAAACTCCCTTGCAACGCGCCGGCCGCATGCGCTGGTCGGCCGGGCCGGATCTGCGATGCGCCGTTTTGCCTTGAAGGCTCTGTTTACCCTGCTGACGTTGAACCGGGATGATGACGATCCTCCCCGTTGGGATCTGATCATCCTGATCGGCTCGACGATCGTGAGCATTGGCCTGATCGGGCTTTACGCCTATGGAAAGGCCACCGGCCGCTGGTAGGCCGGATAAGTCGGGTGAACGTGACATGATCATGCGAGCAGGGCTTGGGTTGGCTTTGACGTGCCTGCTCACAGGCCCAAGCCATGCGCTGGACAGCGAGCAGAAGCGTGGAAAAGCGCTCTTGCAAAGCCTTTGCAGCCGATGCCATGCCGTAGGTCTCACGGGCGCCAGCCCGCACCCCGACGCGCCCCCGTTCAGGACCTTCGGTGACAGCAAGCTCTACGACGAGGATTTCGCCCAGCGGCTGCAGGCCGGCCTGTCGACCATTCACAAGGACATGCCGAGCTTCCAGTTCGACCGGCCCGAGGCGGAAGCCGCGGCCAACTATCTCAAGGCGATTCAGGTCCGCCCCAAACGGCGGTGACGCGTCGGCGCGCTCCGCCGGCGTGGAACGGGATATGTACCGCCGTGTTGCCCGTTCCCGTCCATTGTCCGCGGCGCGGCAGCGGCCGGAGCCCGCATGATGACGCCGACGACCCCAGGTCTGCACGCCGACGGACTGCCGCTGCCGCAGCGCACCTGGGCGATCGTGACGATCGCGCTCGGCATCGTGCTGGCCGTGGTCGACGGCGCCATCGCCAATGTGGCGCTGCCGACGATCGCCCGCGACCTGAACGCCAGCCCGGCGTTCTCCATCTGGATCGTCAACGGCTACCAGCTCGCGGTCACGATCTCGCTGCTGCCGCTGGCCTCGCTTGGCGAGATCATCGGCTATCGGCGGGTCTATCTCACCGGCCTCGTGCTGTTCACGGCGGCCTCCGCGTTCTGCGCGCTCGCCGACAGCCTGCTGCTGCTGACGCTCGCGCGCATCCTGCAGGGCTTTGGCGCCGCCGGCATCCTCAGCGTCAACTCGGCGCTGGTACGTTTCACCTACCCGCACGCTCTGCTCGGCCGCGGCATCGGCATCAATGCGATGGTGGTCGCAGTGTCCGCCGCGGTCGGTCCGACCATCGCCGCCGGCATTCTCGCCGTCGGCAGCTGGCCGTGGCTGTTCGCGATCAACGTGCCGCTCGGCATCGTCACCTTCGTCTTCGGCTTCCGCTTCCTGCCGCATACGCCGCGCGCCCCGCACATGTTCGACTGGCAGAGCGCGGCGCTGAGCGCGGTCGCCTTCGGCTTCCTGATCGCCGCCGTGGACAGCCTCGGCCATGGCGAGGCGCTGGTGACCTGCGCGATCGAGTTCGTCGTCGCCATCACGGCCGGCGTGTGGCTGGTCTGGCGCCAGACCCACATGGCCTCGCCGCTGCTGCCGCTCGACCTCTTGCGCATCCCGGTGTTCGCGCTGTCGATTGCGACCTCGATCTCGTCGTTCTGCGGCCAGATGCTCGCCTTCGTCGCCATCCCCTTCTATCTCGAAAGCCATTTCGGCTATTCGCCGGTGCAGATGGGTCTCCTGATCACGCCGTGGCCGATCGCGGTCGGCCTGACCGCGCCACTGGCGGGCCGGCTGGTCGAGCGCGTGCCGGCCGGCCTGCTTGGTGGGATCGGATTGGTGATCTTCGCCTGCGGGCTCGGTGCGCTCGGCCTGCTGCCGCGCGAGCCGTCGGCATGGGACGTCGTCTGGCGCATGGCGCTGGCGGGCTGCGGCTTCGGGCTGTTTCAGACGCCCAACAACCGCACGATGATCGCGGCCGCCCCGCGCGAGCGCGCGGGCGGCGCCAGCGGCATGCTCGGGACGGCGCGGCTGCTCGGCCAGACCACGGGCGCAGCCCTGGTCGCGATGTTCCTGGCGATCGACACGACCGACGGCACGCGGCTGTCACTCTTGACCGGCGTCGGTTTCGCGCTGGTCGGCGCATTCCTGAGCATGCTCAGGCTGTCGCCGGCCGGCGCCCGCGGCGCCGAGCGCGTCCGCGTCCAGGACGGCCAGCGGCTGAAGGGCGAGTAGCGACAGCGATGACGGACTGGACGATGCTGGCCCTGCTCGCCCTCGCCGCCTTCGGCTCGGGTATCGTCAATGCGCTGGCCGGCGGCGGCGCGTTCCTGACCTTCCCGACGCTGCTTGCGGCCGGCATCCCGGCCATCGACGCCAACGCCTCCAGCACCGTCGCGCTGTGCCCCGGCCAGTTCGTCAGCGCCTGGGCCTCCCGTGAGATCTTGAACGACGCAAAGGCGCCGTGGCGTCACGACCTCGTGCGGCTGTCGATCATCAGCCTGCTCGGCGGCACGCTCGGCGCCGTGCTGCTCCTGGTCACACCGTCGGCCGCCTTCAGCCGGCTGGTGCCCTGGCTGTTGCTGTTCGCCACGATGGTGTTCGCATTCGGCATGCGCTTTACGCCGAAGGATGGCGCGCGCTGGTTCGGGCCGCGGACCATCCAGGCGGTGCAGTTCGTGATCGCGATCTATGGCGGCTATTTCGGCGGCGGCATCGGCATCCTGATGCTGGCCGCGCTGGTGTTCTATGGCCTGCGCGACATCCGCGCCATGAACGGCATGAAGGTGCTGCTCGCCGCGCTCATGAATATGACGGCCTCCGCCATCTTTGCGTTCTCGGGCCGCGTGCATTGGCTGGAGACGCTGACGATGATGGGCGCTGCCATGGTCGGCGGCTTCGTCGGCGCGCGGCTCAGCCAGATCATCCCGCCGGCCCATGTGCGCCGCTTCATCATCGCCGTCGGCTGCGGCCTGACGGTGTATTTCTTCGTCAAGCCGGCCTGAGCCGGACGTCGCATCAAAGCACCTCCCGTCAACGAAAAAGGCCGGCGCGACGGCCGGCCTTTCGTACTCATCTCGTCGCGTCAGGCTTACGCCTTGACCAGCGGTCCCTTCGGCGCCGGCCCCTTCGAGCCGCCGCCGGATTTCGGCTTGCGCTTGCGCGCCGCCGGAACTTCGGACTTCGGCGTGACCGGGCCCTCGACGAACTCGAAGCCGATCTTCTCCTCGACGCCGGACTCGTCCTTGACGAGCACGACGCGGACGTGGCCGCCGCCCTTCAGCTTGCCGAACAGCACCTCATCAGCAAGCGGCTTCTTGATGTGCTCCTGGATCACGCGGCCCATCGGCCGCGCGCCCATCTGCTCGTCATAGCCGTGCTGGATCAGCCAGCTCTTCGCCGGCTCCGACAGCTCGATCGTGACGTCGCGATCGGCGAGCTGGGCCTCGAGCTGCAGCACGAACTTCTCGACGACCATTCCGATCACCTCGACGTTGAGGTGCGCGAACGAGACGATGGAGTCGAGCCGGTTGCGGAATTCCGGCGCGAACTGCCGGTTGATCGCCTCGTGATCGTCGCCTTCCCGCTTCGAGCGATGGAAGCCGAACGCCTGCTTGGCCATGTCGGCCGCGCCTGCATTCGTGGTCATGATCAGGATCACGTTGCGGAAGTTGACCTGCTTGCCGTTGTGGTCGGTGAGCCGGCCGTGATCCATGATCTGCAGCAGCACATTGTAGAGATCCGGATGCGCCTTCTCGATCTCGTCTAGCAGCACCACGCAATGCGGATGCTGGTCGACGCCATCGGTCAGGAGGCCGCCCTGGTCGAAGCCGACATAGCCGGGAGGCGCGCCGATCAGGCGCGACACCGTGTGCCGCTCCATGTACTCCGACATGTCGAAGCGCAGCAGCTCGACGCCGAGGGTCGACGCGAGCTGCTTGGCGACCTCGGTCTTGCCGACGCCGGTCGGACCCGAGAACAGGTAGCAGCCGATCGGCTTCTCCGGCTCGCGCAGGCCGGCCCGCGCCAGCTTGATCGAGGCCGACAGCGAGTCGATCGCCTTGTCCTGGCCGAACACGACGCGCTTCAGGGTCTGCTCGAGATGCTTGAGCACCTCGGCATCGTCCTTCGACACGCTCTTCGGCGGGATCCGCGCCATCGTGGCGATCGTGGTCTCGATCTCCTTGATGCCGATCGTCTTCTTGCGCTTGTTCTCGGCCAGCAGCATCTGCGCCGCGCCGGATTCGTCGATCACGTCGATCGCCTTGTCCGGCAGCTTGCGGTCATGGATGTAGCGCGACGACAGCTGCACCGCGGCCTCGATGGCCTCGTTGGTGTATTTCAGCCGGTGATAGTCCTCGAAGTACGGCTTCAGCCCCTTCAGGATCGCGATCGCATCCTCGACCGACGGCTCGTTGACGTCGATCTTCTGGAACCGGCGCACCAGCGCGCGGTCCTTCTCGAAATGCTGGCGATACTCCTTGTAGGTCGTCGAGCCCATGCAGCGGATCGAGCCCGAGGCCAGCGCCGGCTTGAGCAGGTTGGACGCATCCATCGCGCCGCCCGACGTCGCACCGGCACCGATCACGGTGTGGATCTCGTCGATGAACAGGATCGCGTTCGGATGCGCCTCGAGCTCCTTCAGCACCTGCTTCAGGCGCTCCTCGAAGTCGCCGCGATAGCGCGTGCCCGCGAGCAAGGTGCCCATGTCGAGCGAGAACACGGTCGCGGCCGACAGCACCTCGGGAACTTCGCTGTCGACGATGCGCTTGGCGAGGCCCTCGGCGATCGCCGTCTTGCCGACGCCGGCTTCGCCGACGAACAGCGGGTTGTTCTTCTGGCGCCGGCACAGCACCTGGATGGCGCGGTTGATCTCGGAGTTGCGGCCGATCACCGGATCGATCTTGCCGTCACGCGCCTTCTTGTTGAGATTGACGCAATAGGTTTCCAGCGCCTCGCCCTTTTTCTTGGAGTCCTCGTTGCCCTTGGCTTCGGTCTCCTCGTCGACGCCACGAACCGGGCGCGCTTCGGAGACACCAGGACGCTTGGCGATGCCGTGGCTGATGTAGTTCACGGCATCGTAGCGCGTCATGTCCTGCTCCTGCAGGAAGTACGCGGCGTGGCTCTCACGCTCGGCGAAGATCGCGATCAGCACGTTGGCGCCGGTGACCTCTTCGCGGCCCGACGACTGAACGTGGATCACGGCGCGCTGGATCACACGCTGGAAACCTGCGGTCGGCTTGGCGTCGTCGCTGCCGTCGGTGACCAGATTTTCGAACTCGGTTTCGAGGTAGTTCACGAGACTGCCGCGCAGCTTGTCGAGGTCGACGCTGCATGCGCGCATCACGGCCGCGGCATCGCTGTCATCGATCAAGGACAGAAGGAGATGTTCCAGTGTCGCGTATTGATGATGACGCTCGTTGGCGATCGCCAGCGCACGATGCAGGGATTGTTCAAGGCTTTGAGAAAAAGTCGGCATGCGCGTCCTCTGTGGCCCCTTGCCATCATGATCGCCGCCGCCCGGTCAGGCAACAACAACCTTCGTCAAATATAGTTATAACCGAGTGCGACAAAAGACCGGCCGAGCCGCTCGATTACGGGTTCACCGGATCGTCAATGCAAAACCCGTTCCCATTGCGGCAAATCGGGCTTGCGCCAACCGAACGTCGCAGGCCGCCGAGCGGGAAGAGATAAGGACCGGAGCGGCCGTAATTCTTCGGGCGAAACGTGAAACCTGCCGGATCGCGCTGACCTCGTCTGCAGCAATCTGCGGCCTTCGAGGATCCTTCGTCCGACGCCGATTCGCGGCGATCAGTCGGGCAGCCCCCCGAGCAGCCGGAGCCCCCGCCCCCCCTGGCTCGCAGACGCGCGCGTCGGCGGCTCTCTTCGCGGAGGGAGCCGGCTATTTCTTCTCCATCACACACTGCAACGGATGCTGGTGCTTGCGGGCGAAGTCCATCACCTGCGTCACCTTGGTCTCGGCGATCTCGTAGGTGAAGACGCCGCACTCCCCGATGCCGTGATGGTGCACGTGGAGCATGATCTTGGTCGCGGCCTCGACGTCCTTGTTGAAGAACTTCTCCAGGACGTGAACGACGAATTCCATCGGCGTGTAATCGTCGTTCAGGATCAGGACGCGGTAGAGGTTGGGGCGCTTGGTCTTCGGCTTGACCTTGGTGATCACGGACGTGACCGGGCCACCGGTGCCACCGGACTTGTTGTCGTTATTGCTCATCCTGGGCGCGGATCGGTTCAATCTGGAAGTTGGCTGCGACATCTTGCACGCGTTAGATATGGCTGCGAGGCTCCCAATAAAGAGTTTCCCTCGGAGGGTTGCTCTCATAAGGGGCGCCCCGACCTGTCCCCTGCCGGGCCGCTTTCCGCCACCCGGTCCTGCTTTCCAGATCGCCTGTCCCAGCCGACCGGTCCGGTCGGACCGACACCAGGAATATGGGTCAGCGACCGGTTTGCCGCAAGCGCAGGCCCAGGACGGACCGACGCTCCGGCAGGACCGATTCCCTGCCCCGGCGATGAGGCGCAAGGTTAATCAAACCGGTCGCATTTTACAAAGCCCATTCAGCGGGCATTGACAGGGAACCAGCTCGGTTGCGGGCGCGGCGCCAGGCTGCGGGCATTGGCCCGGTGTTTCGCGGTTTCGATTTACCCGGCCTTGACGAAGCTGAACCGAAAACACCTGCAGAAAACCATAATTGGTGAGCGACATGACCGATGTCTCCTTCATTCGTTTCTGCCGCCGCGCCGTCCGACGGTTCGCCTGCGACCGCGGTGGCAACATCTCCATGCTATTCGCCATCTCGCTCGTCCCCATCCTGGCCTTCGTCGGCGCAGGCGTCGACTACAGCCGGCTGAACGCCGCGCGGTCGTCGATGCAGGCTGCGCTCGACGCCACCTCGCTGATGCTGTCGCGCGACCTGGCGCAGGGCACCATCAGCGCAACCGACATCGGAACCAAGGCAAGCGCCTATTTCAAGGCGCTCTACACCAGCACGGACGCGCAGAACGTCACCGTGACGGCCAGCTATACCGCCTCGACCACAACGTCGGCCTCCAACATCCAATTGTCGGCCTCCGGCCAGATCGTCACCCAGTTCATGAGGATTGCCGGCTTTCCGACCATGGACTTCGGCGTCAAAACGACATCGACCTGGGGCGACGTGAAGATGCGAGTGGCGCTCGCGCTCGACAATACCGGCTCGATGGCGTCCAGCGGCAAGATGTCCGCGCTGCAGAACGCCGTGGCCGGCAGCGGCGGGCTGATCGACCAGCTCAGCGCGCTGGCCAAGACCCCGGGCGACGTCTACATCTCGGTCGTTCCATTCGCCAAGGTCGTCAACGTCGGCGCCAGCAATTACGCCAAGGACTGGATCGACTGGACCGACTGGCAGAATCCGCCCACGATCCAGCCTGCCAATGGTTCCTATCAGGCCGCAATCCCGAACGGCAGCTACACGCAATCGCAATGGGACATGGTGGGACCGGGATCCTCCTGTCCGTTCAAGTCCGGCAACGGCTTTCCCTACTTCTCCTGCACCAGCGACCCGGCGACCGGGAGTTCGAGCGCCTCGAGGATTCCGTCGAGCGGGAGCTACACCGGCTACGTCTGCCCGGGCTATGATTCAGCCTCGCACAGCTACTACAATGGCTGCTGGAACAGCGTTCAGACCAGCACGCGGGTGAACTGGTGCACCGGCAGCTATTGCAGCTGCCCGACCAGCGGCAGCAATCTTCCGAACAACACGTGCAGCTGCACGGGAAGCGGATCCAGCACGGTGTGCAAGGTCAACACCTTCACCCACACCTGGGTCGCCAACACCAAGAGCACCTGGACCGGATGCGTCGCCGACCGCACCCAGCCGAACGACGCGAATGCCGTGTCGCCGGCGACCTCCGACGTGACGACGCTGTTCCCGGCCAACCAGCACATGGAGAACAACATCCAGTACTGCAGCAGCACGGCCTCGACGAAACTCGCGGAGATCGTGCCGCTCAGCTACAGCTGGAGCTCGCTGAAGAGCGCCGTCAACGCCATGCAGCCGACCGGCGGCACCAACCAGGCGATCGGACTTGCCTGGGCCGTGCAGTCGCTGATTCCGAACGGCGTGCTCGGCGCGCCGGCGGAGGACGTCAACACCACCTATAATCGCGTCATCATCCTGCTGTCGGACGGCCTGAACACCGAGGACCGCTGGCCCGAATACGGCAACGGCTCGTCGCAAGCCTCGGGCAACCCGATCGACGCGCGCCAGGCCCTGCTCTGCTCGAACCTGAAGAACACCAAGGATTCGAAGGGCAACGCGATGTACACGATCTACACGATCCAGGTGAACACGAGCTCGCCCGCCGACCCGACCTCGACCGTGCTGCAGAACTGCGCCAGCAGTCCCGACAAATTCTACATGCTGACGAGTTCGAGCCAGATCGTGACCACGTTCAACTCGATCGGCACCGCATTGTCGAAGCTGCGGGTCGCCAAATAGCAGAAGCGCCGGGCCCCCGACAGCGCTCTGCCTTCAGCCAACAAAAAAGCCCGGCGCAAGCCGGGCTTTGTGCTCCCTGCGGGCGCGAACGGTCAGTGCGCGGCCGGCGGGGTGAACTTGGCGGCGATGCCTTCCAGCGGCTTGAACGCCTGCTTGGCGAGATCCGAATACAGCCCGGCGATCTTCTGCGAATCGGCGACGAAGGTCTCGTAGGCCGACTTGGCGAACTCGGTCTGCACCTCGAGCACCTTGTCGAGCGACTTCACGCCCTGGAGCTTCTCGACGAACGACTTGGTGTCCTCGAACGACTTCTTGGTGTAGTCGCCATAGGCGGTTGCGATGGCTTGGAGGCCGTTCTGCACGGTCGTCGCGGAGTTCACGACGGTCTCGAACTGCTCTTTGCCGTAGTTCTGAAAGTCTTCAACCTTAAACATGTGGCATTCCTTTCCCTGACTTTGAGCGCCCTCAGGGAAGCCCCGGCTCCCTGACGCGATCACAATATAGTGCAGCGCACAAAATCAATCAAGAATCTTGTGCAATGCACCATCATGGGCATTGCTGCCCGATCCACCGTCAGGCGCTCCAACCCGGGTCAGTTCGGCAGAAATACCGGCCATCGCCGCAAGGTTTCTTTAATCCTTTGGAAACTCGACCGTCCTAACCTCTCCGGTGGTCCCGGCCAGCGTCGGCCGAACCGTAAAGCTGTTCTAAAACAGCGTCTTAACAAAACCTCAGTTCGGGCCCTTCGATGCTAGGCAGCGTCACGGCACGATCGGGAGGTCCGACAGGCACGGTCAAAGGGGCGTTCGGCACAATTTCGCCTTACGAGCCGGTGATCACGTCAGAAATTGGACGGGGATTTCATGCTTCGCAAAAAAATGGCTTCCTCGCGCCTGTTGCGAGTTGGCGTCTACGGACTGATCACCCTCGCGACGGCAGCAGTGGTCACGGTCGACAGCGCGGAAGCGCGCCGGCGTCATCGGCACCACCACGCGCGTCACTCGCCCCATACCGACGAAGGCAGCTACAGCCCGGCCTTCGCCTCGATCATCGTCGACGGCAATTCGGGCGCGACCCTGACCGCGACCAACCCGGACGCATTGCGGCATCCCGCGTCGCTCACCAAGATCATGACTCTCTATCTGCTGTTCGAGCGCCTGGAGTCGGGCAAGATGAAGCTCGACACCGAGATGCCGGTGTCCGAGCACGCCTCCGAGCAGTCGCCGACCAAGCTCGGCCTGCGCCCCGGCCAGACCATCCGCGTCGAGGACGCGATCAAGGGCCTGGTGACGCGCTCGGCCAACGACGCTGCGGTGGTCATTGCCGAGGCGATCGGCGGCGACGAGGATGATTTCGCCAAGATGATGACGCGCAAGGCGCGCTCGCTCGGCATGAGCCGCACCACTTATGTCAACGCCTCGGGCCTGCCCGCCGACGAGCAGATCACGACGGCACGCGACCAGTCGATCCTCGGCCGCGCCATCCAGGACCGCTTCCCGCGCTACTATCGCTACTTTTCGACCGAGGTCTTCAATTATCGCGGCCAGTCGATCCGCAACCACAATCACCTGCTCGGCAGCGTCGAGGGCGTCGACGGTATCAAGACCGGCTACACGCGCGCGTCCGGATTCAATCTCGTGACCTCGCTGCGCCGCGGCAACCGCCATCTGATCGGCGTCGTGTTGGGCGGCCGCAGCGGCGGTTCGCGCGACGCGATCATGCGCAATTTGCTCGCCGAGAACCTCGAGAAGGGCGCGACCAAGCGCACCGTCGCGGCGATCGGCGAGCGCGGCGGCTCCGATGCCGGCGACGACCGGGGCACGGTCCAGCTCGCCTCGGCGGCGCCAGAGGCCCCGGCCCCGAGCCGCGCCGCCAAGCTGATCTCGACCCTGTCGGAAGCCACCGCGGCCCTGCCGCCGGCGGCGCCGAAGGAAGCGAAGGTCGAGCCCGCGCCGATGACATCGGGTGTGATCCAGACCCAGCCGATGTCGATCGTTCCCGGTTCGACCGAGCCGATGAAGCCCGTCAAGGTCAGGACCGTTCAGGTCAAGGCCGGCGCGGTCAAGCTCGCCACGGCGGCCCCGCAGCCGGTGGCGCCACCGCCTGCCCCGATTGCACAGCGCATCGAAGCGATCGAGCCGGCGCCGCCGATGGTGCGCGCCGAAGCCGCCCGCCCCGAGATGCCGCCGCAGCCGCCGGGCCATGGCACCGGCAACGGCATTCTCGGCGTGCTGCCCGCCTCCAGCCTGCCGGCAGGCTCGTCGCAGGCCATGGCCTATGCCGCGCCTCCGGCCCAGCCGACGCAGATCGCCTCCGCGAGCGCTGCGCCGGAGCTCCCGAGCAAGTCGTCCGTCACGCGGAGCGGCTGGATCATTCAGGTCGGAGCGCTGGACAACGAGGCCGAGGCCCAGAAGCGGATCGAGGCGGCCCGCAGCTCGGCACAAGGTCTCCTCAGCAAGGCCGATCCCTTCACCGAGACGGTCGCGAAGGGCGACAAGACCCTCATCCGCGCCCGCTTCGCCGGCCTCGATCGTGATCAGGCCGAGGCCGTCTGCAAGAAGCTGAAGCGCGCCGACATCTCCTGCATGACCGTGCACAACTAACGCACCGACATCACGACATATGAGGCCCGCGCGACACACGCGCGGGCCTTTTTCTTTGCGCGCGTGCGACACCGCCGCGAACGCGCTCGCGCAAACCACTCGTCAAGGAATTGCCGCTAGAACTTTTTCACCATGTCGCACGATCGCGCCTGACAGAGCCGGGAGCCGCTGATGTCGACATGGCTGTGATGGAAGCAGTTTCGATCTGTGGCGTTGGTGGCGTTGCCGGAGTTAGCCGTGATGCGTACGAAGCAGAGTATCCTTGGCCTCGTTCACCCGGGCGGCGAGATACGTCGACCCCCCTTGGTCGGGATGCAGTTTCTTCATGAGCGCACGGTGGGCACGCCCGATCTCGTCTCGCCCCGCGCCCGGCTGCAGGCCAAGGATCTGATAGGCCTCCTCTTCCGTCATTTTGGAGCTCGACGCCGCGCGGCGCTGCCGCCCTGCCGCATCGCCTTGCGCGTGCTGACGCCAAGTGGGAAACCGGCGGTCCAGATAAGTTTCAAGTAGAGCGACGCTGTCGGCATCGAGGCTCGGTGCCATCGCCGCGAGCTGCGGCAGATCGAACTCGTCGAGCGACCGGCCGGCATGGATGCCGGCGACGAAGCGGCCCAGCATCTGGCCACTGTCGTGATCGAGCACCATCTCGATGAACTGCGAGCGCACCCGCGAGCTCTGACCGGACGAGCGCTGCCCACCCAGCCCGAACATGCTGCCGAGATTGCCGAGCCCGCCGGGTGACCAGCCGAGCAGCCCCGCCCCGAACAACCCGATCGGGATCGCCACCACCAGCTCGCCGCGAAGGCCGGTGAAAGCTGCCACCGCAAGGCAGCCGATGCCGCCGGCAACCTTGATCGCGCGCGCCAGCGCCGCCGGATTGGCGTTCCGGAACATCTGCAGCAACAGATAAAGGGTGATGACGGCGACGGCGCCAGCGATCAGTGTCATGGGCCGAATATAGAGCGTGTCGGCACAAAAAGCATGATCGGCGGTCTGCGTCCCCGACCGGCAGGCTCGAGCCGGTGCGCTTGATGTTGGCGGCGGCCGAAATCGATCTCTACTTCATCTGCCCGATCAGGCGTGCCGCGCCCGCTTCGGAGCCGGCGAGCCGGAGCAGCGCCGCGCGACCGCCCGCAGCGTAGGCCGCGGCGGCGCGCAGGAGCTCGCGCAACTGCGCGGAGGCGCCCGGATCGAACCTGCACCACGCTCCTCCCGAGAGCCGCGCCATCTCGCGAAACGCCTGCTCGGCCGCGGGCTCATGGCCCTCCTGGAACATGAACAGCGGGACCTTCAACAGCCCGAGCTCGCCGGCCTTCGCACAGAGCTCGTCGACATTCTCCTCCATCGCGTCGCCAACGAACACGACGGCGCGGATTCCGGACGCTGTCGCATGGCGCCGCGCCTCGGCAAGAACCTTGCCGATCTGGGTCTTGCCGCCGCGGCAATCGATCTTGCCCATCAGCCGGGCGAGCTCAGCGCTGTCGGAAATCCAGCCCGTGGCGCGACATTCGTTGAAGCCCCTGTAGTACACCAGCCGGATATCGAGGCTGCCGAGGGCTGCGGCCTCGCGAAACATGTCGGCCTGCAGGGCGCAGGCCATGTCCCAGGTCGGCTGGCGGCTCAGGGTCGCATCGAGCGCGAAGACGAGGCGGCCTCTGGTCCCCAGAGCCGCGGGAGCCATGGCCTTGGCCTGCGCGACGAATGCCGCAATCGCGTCTGCCGTGGAATGCTCATTGTCCGGCAAGCGCTGCTGACGCGAGCCATCGTCGGGCGAGGTGATCGGGGCAGAACCGGGCTTCGAACGATGATCGACCATGCACGCACCTTGCTCGGACGCGCATCATGTGGGCAGGCGGATGGACAGCTTCAATGACGGCAGTGACATCTGCCGGATACGCCGTTCGTTCCCGTCGCAAGGGCCGCAAGGATCAGGCGAGACCGGCGTGCGCCCCGCCCCTGCCCCCTCAATGCGTCAGCGGCTTGGCCGGCGTCGCGGTCTTGCCGACCGGCGCATAAGGCGCGACGGGACCCGGATCGAGCAACGGGGTATTGGTCTTGACCGGCCCGATCTCGCTGGCGCTGTCGCTGTCGGCGAGGAACTTGTCCAGCATGGCCTGGATCGACGACTTGGCGTCGTCGGGTCCGGTGTCGCGCATGTCGTTGTGCTGGAAGTCCGTCTTGACGACGGTGATGCCTTCCTTCTCGCAGATGTCGTCGCTCGGGATCACGCCGGGATCGGTCTTGAACTGCGGGTCCTTCGAGCGGAACGACAGAATCTTGAACCTGCCGTCGGTGACGAACGGGACGCGGAGGTTGTCGAGCGTGACCACCTTCCGGACGTCTTCGGGATACTGCTTGGCGAAATACATCGAGATGTCGCCGCCCATCGAATGACCAACAATCGTCAGATGATCATAGTCGGCATTCGGCTGCACCTGGTGCATCTGCTCGACGGCGAATCGGATGTTGGCGACGCCGCGCTGGATCTGCGGCAGCCGGCCGACATAGGGCTCGCCGATCTTCGTCACCATCGGCGCATCGGTCGGCAGGTCGTGCTGGATGCTGACCGCCATGTAGCCGCGCGCAGCAAATACGTTGGCCAGGAACGAGTACTCGGTGAACTTGACGGTGTTCCCGTGATTGAGGATCGCGACCGGCAGCTTGATCATGCCGGCTTCGGCCTGCATCTCCTTGTCGCGGCGGACGGCGACGGCGACTTCGACCAGACGGTTGTCGCGCGAGGCGTCATAGAACCTGATGGTCTCGTGCCGGATCGCCCACTTGCTCGCGGTGAAGTACCCGACGGCCGCCAGCACGCTGACAGACACAAGAACGGTTATTCCACGCTTCATGTTCGTCCCTCGGGAGCACAATCAAAGGTAGTTTTGAACCTGTAAGACTCTCGCGACCCGTTCTGTTTAATATATGTAACGGCGCTGTGACAGGAAGACCAAATGTTGTGTATCCGTCGCCCGTTCGTTGTGCGCCGCACCTAGTTGCTGTGCAGCAGAGCGGGTTCCACCGCCCCCTCTTGTGACTTGAGCCCTGAACGTCAGGTTCAAATCAGTCATGAATTTGACGGTAATCTAGCGAAATTGGCGGCTGCGGCCTTGACCTGAGACAAATCTTCTTCCGTCCGGCCCAAACAGGCTGAACGCGCCGTTACTCGCCACCGCTGTCAGGAGATTGTTTAACCAGGCCGCGGGCACGTTCAACGCGCACAATGTCTCAGGCGAGGTCTCGCCTGAATGCGGACGGTATTCAGGCGCTGATGATGTCGTGCAGGTCGAGCGGCTTGTCGACCTGGGCGAACCATTCGGCGCGGTTCGCGGCGCGGCGGCGGCCGCGCTCATCCAGCGGCAGCTTGAGCTGACGCAGCAGGCTGGTGACCTCCTCCCGGGCCGTGACGTGGCCAAGATTGGGGCGAGTGCCCAGGGTCGCCTCGTCGATGTCGTCGAGCGCGGTCAGCCCGCGCGGGAAGAACTCGCGATAGACGACGCGTTCGGCAAAGCCGTCGATGGCGCGAAAGCCGAGCCGCAGCGACAGGTCCTTGAGGCCGTCGGCGACCAGTTGCTTGTTGCGCGAGCCGAGCATCGACAGCCGGTTGCGGACCACGATCCAGTCGGTCATCGCACCGTCCACCTGGCGGCGCTTGCGCCGGACGTCGCGCACCATCTCCGCATAATGGCTCTCGCCGGTCACGGCATAGGTCGCGGGATCGACCGTTCCCAGCACGTCGAAGTCGAGGAAGCTGTCGTTGATCGGCGTGACCAGCGTATCCGCCATCGAATGCGCCAGGCGCATCAGGTAGCTGTCATTGCCGGGCGTATCGATGACGATGAAGTCGAACGAGCGTTCGACGGCGCTCACGGCCTCCATGAACTGCTGGAACTCGGTGTTCTCGTTCTCGTCGATCTGCAACGTCCTGCCGAGCTGGATGCAGTAGTGCGTCGGCAGCTCGAGGCGCAGGCCGGTGCGGCGCGCCCAGGCGCTCCGGTTGTTGATGTAGTGGGTGAAGCTCTGCTGGCGGCAATCGAGATCGATCGTGGCGACACGCTGGCCAGCCTTCAGGAGTGCCACGGCAATATGCAGGGCGGTGGTCGACTTGCCCGACCCGCCCTTCTCGTTTCCAAGCACAACCACGTGGGCCGAGCCCGATTGTCCTTGGCTAGTCTGCACCAGCATGTTGTCGACCTCTTACGATCATCTTCGAGTCACGGTCGTCTGCGGTCAAGTGAAATGCATCGTCATCGTGAATCCCACGGGGGAGCATCCTCCGCTACTACTTGACGCGCGCGTTTACCAACTCCGCATCGGACGCGGAGACGTGCTAACAGGCGTATTCAAGTATGCTGAGCGGCGTGCCGCGTCCTTGTTAAGGGCGGTCGCCCGAGCGTCAAGGCCGAACAGAGCAACCGCAATTTTTCGCTGTGAGATCGAGCAAAAATGTCACGAAGCCCGCGCGTCGCCCGCACCGTTTCCGCCCTCCGCCGCGAGCTCGACAGCTTGCGCGCGAGAAAAGCCAGCATCGCGCTCGTGCCGACCATGGGCGCGCTGCATGAAGGGCACATCTCGCTGGTCCGGCAGGCGAAGCGCCGCGCCGACAAGGTGGTCGTCTCGATCTTCGTCAACCCGACTCAGTTCGCGCCGACGGAGGATTTCGGGTCCTACCCCCGGACCTGGAAGGAGGATGTTGCGAAACTTGCGGCCGAGCGCGTCGATCTGATCTGGCATCCCGACGCGAAGGCGATGTATCCGGACGGCTTCGCGACGCGGATCGTGCCGGAAGGCGCGGCGTTGGCCGGGCTGGAGGACCGCTTCCGTCCGCATTTCTTCGGCGGGGTGGCGACCGTGGTCGCCAAGCTGTTCACGCAATGTCGGCCGGACGTCGCGATCTTCGGCGAGAAGGACTATCAGCAGCTCCGCGTCGTCGCCCAGATGGCGCGCGACCTCGATCTCGGCGTCCGCGTCGTCGGATCGCGTACGGTGCGCGAACGCGACGGACTCGCGATGTCGTCGCGCAATGTCTACCTCTCGGCAGACGAGCGGCGGGCGGCGCCGACGCTGCACCGTGTCCTGAAGGAGCTGGCGGCCCGGCTGCGCGCCGGCGAAGACATGCAGGCGGCGGTTGATGATGGCGCCGCCGCAATCACCGAAGCCGGCTTCGCCTTGGACTATCTCGAGGTCCGCCACGCCGAGACGCTGGCGCCGATCGCCCCGAACGAGTCGGGACCCAAGCGCATCCTGGTCGCAGCGAAGATCGGAACCACGCGACTGATCGACAATATCGCGGCGTGAGGCGCCGGGAGACCGGCGGTCCGCCAAGACACCGTGAGCGGCTCCCTCGCCCGCAAGGCAGAGGCAACGGCAGCCGACGCCGCCTCGAACGTACGCCCTGCCCTTGCGAGCGAGGCTGAACTTCCGCCGCGCGTGAGATGCTCACGCGCAACACCACCGGCACGTCGAGGTGCTACAGCAACCCGAGATCGCGCAGCTCGCGGCGCAGCGGCTCGGGCATGGCTTCGACGCCCGCCGCACTGGCCTTGCCGAGATCGGCCGGCGCATCCTCGGCGGTCAGATAGCGCCACCCCTGGAACGGACGCATCGGCCGCGGCGACACCGCGATCACCTTCGGCTGCATGATGATGCGGCACCGCCCGATGCCGTCGCCGTCGCGGAACGGCTCGATGCCGACGATCTTCTCGCGCGCGGCGACCTCACCGCGAATCACCCAGTACAGCGAGCCGCCGGCGAGGATGTCCTCGACCCGTTTCGGCGTCATCCGCGTGACATGGACGTGCTGCTGCGGCAGGCCCTTCTTCTTGGCCGCGAGCATGCGCTCGGCGATCCACTCCTTCAGCTCTTTCACGGACTCGCAGCCGACGGCGAGCTTGATCAGGTGCAGAGGCATGATGGCGGTTCAACCAGCGGGATCTATTCGTTGTTGGCGGCCGGCTCGGCGGCCTCAGGCGCCGCTTGAGGCGCCGCAGCGGCCGGCTTCGGCTTCGGCGCGGCCCTCTTGGCCGCCGGCGCCTGGGCGTGGCTGGCAGCAACGCTCGGTGGGGCTGCGGGCGACGGCGTAAGCTGCGTCGGCGGTTTCGGCGCCGCGGCTGCCGGGGCGGCCGAGCGCGTCGAGGCCGTCGGCTCGGGATTCATGATGCTGACCGGCGGGGTGTTCGCCGAGCTGGGAAATTCCGCGGTCGTCGGCTTGCCGCTCGGCGCCGACGGCGCCACCCCTGGAGGCGCCAATCCCGCAAAGGTTCCAGCGACGGGCTGGCCCGGCGCCGCATTCCACTGCGAGGCGTAGCGCGTCACCAGCCCCTCATAGGTCCGCCCCTCCATGTTGTTCATCAGTTGCTGGCGATCGCCCACGGCACGGAACATCACGCAATCGCTCGGCGTGCAGCGGTCGCGTGTCAGCAGCACATAGGCCATCAGGCCATAGCGATCGCGCTCGACGGCACGGCGCAGCGCCAGCAGCTCCGCGGTCATCACCTTGTTGGCGCTGGCGACGTCGCCCACCTGGGACAGCCGGCTCAGCATGCCCGCCGCATAGCTGACGGCAGCGGCCGTCATCTCGGCCGATCCGAACAGGCTCTTCTCGCAATTCGCGAGCACCAGATCGCCGGCGAGATCATCCACGCAGGCCAGCGCGGGCGGCGAGAGGCCGACGGAGGCGGTCACCGCAGGATCGCCATTGGCGCCACGCGGGGTCGCATCCTGGCTCCGCATCATCGACGCCACCGCAATCCCGACCGCCAGCAGCGTGATCACCGTCAGCGCGCCGTTGGCGACCGATTTCTCGGCCCTGAGCAGCGTCGTCAGGACGACCAGCGCAAAGAAACCCGCCGCGGCAACGGTGAGCCACATCGGGAACGCCGGTGAGTTCAAGAGCTGATCCAACGAGGAAGGCCAGGTCGAGTTCATGCGCGCTTGTTCCTGACGTGGGCCAGCGAAAGCGGCCCCGATGGCGTCCCTACATGGGACGGCCGTGAAACGATCATCAAATTCAAATGATCACCCGATCGATTGCGGCCCCACCAAGACAATAAGACGATTCCATGCGCCTGCGGGCGCCGGATGGTGTGGAGCTACCCGCTATCCCCAAAAGGGATCGCGCAGCAATCGTCATCGTCTCGCGCCACGGCTCCCGAACGCGTGGCACCTCTCCCTCTCGCTTCGGCTACGTCTCCGGCGGCCGCGTCCGCCGACGCGGCACGTGGTTCTCAAGACAAGGCCAATTGGCTCTCTCTGGCAACCCGCTCAAAGGCTTCCGTCGAGCTTTTGATCCGATACTGGCAGTCGTCGTCTTCCGTCGGAAGCTGGCGGATGATCTCGTAGGTGCCTGTGGCCGCCGGACGCGAGACGTTGCTCGCGGTGAAATAGACGGTCGCCCCAATGGGGAACTTGTGTTTCAACGCCCTCTCCTGCTCGCATGCCGGCAAGAGCCCCTGGTCCCGCTGCCCGAGCCGGCGTGTCTTTATAAATATCGCGCTTATATCACGCCGCCGCCCGCCCTGACCAGCGACCTCACGACGTGGCAAACGCGGAGATTGCGAGATTCTTCAACGGGATGGGTCCGCAAACGGTATTCCTGGACGAGCGGCTCGGGGCGCGCTCGTCCACCACGGACCAAATCGCGAACAGACGAGACCGTTCAGACGTTCTCGACCCGCTCGATGACCCAGTCCTCCGCGAGGCCGTCCTTCACCCAGGCCGCGAAAGCCGGCATCGCCATCATCATGTCCATGTAGGCGCGGGTCTCAGCGGCGACCGGAATGGCGAAGCTGTGGAAGCGCGTGACCACCGGGGCGAACATGGCGTCGGCGGCACCGAAGCGGCCGAACAGGAACGGCCCGCCATGGCCGTAGCGGGCACGGCAGTCGCGCCAGATGTCCTCGATCCGCGCGATGTTGGCCTTGGCATCGGCTGACAGTTCCACCGGCCGCACCGGCCGGTGGAGATTCATCGGGCATTCGTTGCGCAAGGCCGGAAAGCCGGAGTGCATCTCGGCGCAGACCGATCGCGCATGGGCGCGGGCAGCGGCATCGGCGGGCCACAGCCCCGCCTGCGGGAAGCGCTCGGCGAGATATTCGATGATCGCGAGCGAATCCCACACGCTGATCGCGCCATCGATCAGGATCGGCACCTTGCCGGCCGGGGAATGCTTGAGGATGCGCGCCTTGTCGGCGGGATCGTCGGTGTAGAGCGGGATCACGATCTCATCGAAGGCGATGTCGCAGCCGCGCAGCGCCAGCCAGGGCCGCATCGACCATGAGGAATAGTTCTTGTTGCCGATCACCAGCTTCAGCGTCATGTCGCACCGTCTCCGTGTTGGGCGTGGACGGCCCGCGCAGCCGCGCCGTCGACGCTCATGCTATCGGCGACGCATACAGGATGATCGGCCGTTGCGTCGACACACAAGCGCGAAGCGCCCGGCCGCAGATCAGCGGGCGAAATCTTGCGGCGTGAACGACATCTCGATCACCTTCCACTCGTCGTAGCGATCGGGAGGCAACATCGCGTAGGGCTGGCAGGCATTCAACGCCTGGACCGCGCTCTCCTTGAGCTGGATCGCCTTGGAGGCCGCGACGACCTCTATCACCTCCGGCTCTGTCGCCAGCCGTCCATCGGGTGTCATGCCGAAGCGCAGCCTGATGAGCACGTTGTCCGACAGCGACAGCGAGGCCGGCAGCCGCGCGCAGCTCCTGACCTTCTGCCGCAGAGCCGCTTCCAGATTGGCGGCGAGGTTCGTCGTCGCGGTCGGCCCGGCGTCCTTGCCGTCCTCCGGGCCGCCGGGACGCGGCAACGGAGACAATGGCTCGGGCAGACCGAGCATGACCCCATACTTCACCGTGAGATCCGGTTCGGGAGGCACATAGGTCGGCGCGGGTGCCGGCACGGGTGGCGGCGCCGGCTTGACGGCGGATCTGCTCTCCGCCTTTGCGGCCGTCTTCACCGCTTTGGGCGATGCTGCCGGCGCCGGCTGTTTCGCCGCCGGCGCGGCCGGAATCGGAGGATTGGGGGTCTCCTTGGCGTCCTGCGGGGGACTGGGCGGTGGCGGTGCGGCGGCCGCCGGCGAGGCGCTCGGGTCCGGCTGCGGCAGCACCAGATCCGGCGTCGGGGATGGCGATGGCGTGGCGACGGGCTCGGGCGTCTTCTGCGGCTCGTCGGCGTCGACGATGTTGACCTCGATCTCGTCGCTCTTGGGCAGCTCATAAGGCCGGACCGTGGTCGAGACCATGACCCCACCGGCGATCAGGAGATGCGCGAGCACGGACGCGGCGATGCCCCAACGGATGAACTGCCAACGTTCCATGCTGCTTCACTACGCCCGCGCATACGCGAAGGTGCGCGTCGCGCCATCGCTCCGATCATCGGCAGGGAATGCGGCAACCGCCGTCGTGCGGCCCGCCGGCCGCGCCCTGTCATGTCAGGCTTTAGCATAAATGCGCGGGCGCCGCCCTCAATCCCATTTCGGCGCAAAGGCGAAGTTGGTCATCCGCCCCTCGGGACTGCCCATCGCGAAGATGTCGGCCATGTCCTGCTCGGACAGCTCGAAATCGAACACGTCGAGGTTCTCGGACAGCCGTTCGATCTTGGAGGTGCGCGGGATCGCCACGACGCTCTGCTGCACCAGCCAGCGCAGGCAGATCTGCGCCGGGCTCTTGCCATGGGCGCGGCCGATCCGCGTCAAGGTCGGATCGTTCTTGATCTTGCCCTTGGCGATCGGGCTGTAGGCGACGAGCGCGATGCCATGGCGCGCGCAGGCCTCGCGAACCTTGGTCTGATCGAGATAGGGATGATACTCTACCTGGTTGCACACCAGCGGCTCCGGCGACGCCGCCACCGCCTCGTCGAGCAGACCGACCGTGAAATTGGACACGCCGATATGGCGTGCGAGCCCGAGCGTCTTGGCATGCGCCAGCGCGCCGAGCGTCTCGGTCAGCGGCACGTGCGGATTGGGCCAGTGCAGCAGCAACAGGTCGACCTCGGAGACGCGCAGCCGGACCAGGCTCTCCTTGGCCGAGCGCTCGAGATCGTGCGGCGCGAAATGCGTGGTCCACACCTTGGTGGTCAGGAACACCTCGTTGCGCCGGACGCGGGACGCACGCAGGCCCTCGCCGACCTCTTGCTCGTTCTCATAGACTTGCGCGGTGTCGATGTGCCGGTAGCCGAGGGTGAGCGCCTGCTCGACGATGCGGCTGCAGGCGCGCCCGCGCAGCTCCCAGGTTCCGAGACCCAAAGCGGGAATCCTGGCACCGTTGGCCTCGATCATCAGCATGGCCGTGCACTCCAGAGCGCGTGCAACATTATGTAGGCACACGCCGGGCGTTGCCAACGCACGACCCGTGGTTGGCTTAAGTCTTGGCTAAGGCGGCAAACACCGTCTCGGGCGCATGCGCGATGACGGTGAGCAGCGCGCGCGCCGGGCCGCGCGGCATGCGCTTGCCCTGCTCCCAATTGCGGATGGTCTCGACGGGCACACCGAGCTTGGCGGCGAATTCCTGCTGGGTCAGATGCACCCGCCGCCTGAGATCGCGCACTTCGAGCGGAGCCGCGGGCGCCAGCGGAATCTCCTCGCCGTCGCGCAGCTCCACGATCCGTCCATCTGCCTTCAGCCGCAAGCGTTGCATCGTCCGACTCCGTGTCGAGCGACAGTCTCGCCGAACCGCGTTAAGGCCGGATTAACGATATAAGTCGTTCAGGCGCAGCGGTTATTTCAGGCCGAACCAGAGCGTGGCGATGCCCAGAAACGAGAAGAAGCCGACCACGTCGGTCACCGTCGTGACGAAGGTTCCGGAGGCCACCGCCGGGTCGGCGCGGACCCGTTCGAGCACCATCGGGATCAGGATGCCGCCCAGCGCACCCGCGACGAGATTCGAGATCATCGCAAGCCCGATCACGATGCCGAGCCCGGGCATCTTGAACCACGCCACGGCGGCGATGCCGGTGACGAGCGCGAAGGCCAGGCCATTGACGAGCCCGACCAGCCCCTCGCGCATCACCACCCGCATCGCATTGTTCGGCCCGAGTTCGCGCGTCGCCAGCGCGCGCACTGCGACCGTCATGGTCTGGGTCGCGGCGTTGCCGCCCTGGCTGGCGACGATCGGCGCCAGCACGGCGAGCGCGACCATCTGCTGCAACTGGCCCTCGAACAGGCCGAGCACCGAGGACGCCAGGAACGCGGTGGCAAGATTGATCAGCAGCCAGTTGAAGCGGCCCTTGGCGATGGTCCAGACGCTGTCGGACAGCTCCTCGTCGCCGGACACGCCGCCGAGCGCCTTGAAATCCTCGTCGGCCTCCTCCTCGATGACGTCGACCACGTCGTCGATGGTGATGACGCCGGCCAGCCGGTTCTCGGCATCGACCACGGGGGCTGCGACCAGATTGTACTTGCCGAACAGCCGCGCCACCTCGGCGAGATCGTCGGTGACGGTGACGCGACGGCGGTCCTCGTCGATCAGATCGGCCAGCGGAACCGGACGGCGGGCGCGCAGCAGCGCATCGAGCGACACCGCGCCCTGCCAATGCCGTGCGTCGTCGACCGCATAGATCTCGTAGAACCGCTCGGGCAGATCCTGCGTCTCGCGCATGTAGTCGATGGCTTCGCCGACCGTCCAGCCCAGCGGAACCGCGATGAACTCGCGCTGCATGCGGCGGCCGGCCGAGCCCTCGGGATAATCGAGGCTGCGCGCGAGCGCGTCGCGCTCGGACGGCGGCAGGCGTTCGAGGATCTCCTCCTTGTCCTCCTCGTCGAGGCTTTCCAAGAGCTCGACGGCGTCGTCGGATTCGAGCTCGCGCACGCCCTCCGCGACGGTCTCGGGCTCGAGTTCCTCGAGGATCTCCTCGCGGACCGCGTCGTCGACCTCGTTCAGCGCGGAGAAGTCGAAATCGGTGCCGGTCAGCTCGACCAGCCGGACACGGTCGTCCGGTGCGAGCGCCGCGATCAGGTCGCCGAGATCGGCCTCGTGCAGCTCGGCGACCTCGGCGCGCAGGAACGCCTCGTCCTCGGCGGCGATGGCCGCCGTGATGGCCGCGATGAATTCGGCGCGAATCTCGCCGGATTCGGTGCGCATCGGCGCGCGATCGCGTAGAGTTGCATCAGCATGGGCAACGTCCGATGTCTCGTTCATGACGTGCCTCACGCGCTTGATTTCAGAGCAAATGGTCTGATTTGTGCTTCACGCATTACATAATCGGCAACAGCGAGCGCAACGGGAAAAGATGCGGCCTTGGCGATCGATGACGGGATGGGTAAACGCGGCCGGCGTCGTGGCGGCGCTGCTCGCGGCTGACGTCGCCGCGGCCGCGCCCGCCGCATGCCCGCGCGAAGGTACGCTCGGCACGTCGCGCATTCTCACCGTCGACGCCGCGACACATCCGCGCGTCGGCCTGAAGAGCTTCCCGGACACGCTGCCGCTGCATGACGGCGAGGTGGTGCTGACCTTCGACGACGGCCCGTCGCCGCCGATGACCGACAAGGTGCTCGCCGCGCTCGCCAGGGAATGCGTGCGCGCGACCTTCTTCCTGGTTGGCCAGCCCGCATCGGGCCGCGCCGCGCTGGTGCGCAAGATCGCGGCCGAAGGCCACACGGTCGGTCATCACACCTTCACGCATGCGCATCTCGCGCACATCACGCCGGAACAGGCCGTCGATGAGATCGATCGCGGCATCGCCGCCGACGAGAAGGCGCTCAACGGCGTCGAGACGACCACGCCGTCGACGCCCTTCTTCCGCTTCCCCTATTTCGAATCGACACCGGCGACGCTCGACCTGCTGCAGTCACGCGGCATCGTCGTGTTCGGCGCCGACTTCTGGGCCGGCGACTGGAACCCGCTGTCGCCGCAGCAGACTCTCCATCGGCTGACCAGCCGGCTGAACCAGGCGCGCAAAGGCATCATCCTGCTGCACGACCCGCAGCCGCGCACGGTGGCCATGCTGCCGGCGTTCCTGCGCTACCTGAAGACACACGGCTATCGCGTGGTCCATGTGGTGCCGAAGCCGCCGCAGGATTTGCATCACGAGGAGCATAGCGAGCGCCCTTCAGCCGCGCCGACGCCGCCGCACGAAGGTGGTTAATCCGCCGTTCAGGACCGCCGTCTACGCTCGACTGCCGTGATTGCGGCGATTTCTGCCGCTTGCAATCCGGCAACAGCCGCGGGCAAACCGGAACCCGGAACGATGTCATCTCGCGACAGCCGCACATCCCTGCTATGTCTTGGCGGTCGCTTGCCCGTTCCGCGCGGCTGCGACACATCATCGATCGTGGAAGACCCTGGCCGAAGGAGCCGGGACGGTGAAGGGAATGTGAGCAGCGTGATGCGTGATCGTCGGTGGGCTTGCGTCGGACGGCCAACATGGCTCGCAGTGCTGTTGGGCACCGTCGCGTGCTTCGCCTCCAGTGTCGGATCGTCGGCCGCACCGGTGGCCGATTGTCCCGGGCATCCGAACGCGCTCGGCACGTCACGCGTCCTGGTGGTCGATCCGCGCGAGCATCCGCGCATCGGCGCGATGCAGTACAAGGAGACGCTGCCGCTCAAGGATCACGAGGTCGTCATCACCTTCGATGACGGCCCGCTGCCCAAGTACAGCAATCAGGTGCTGCAGATCCTCGCCGATCAATGCGTCAAGGCGACGTTCTTCACCATCGGCCGCCAGGCCAAGGCCGATCCCGAGGGCGTGCGGAAGCTTGCGGCCGCCGGCCACACCATCGGCACCCACAGCCAGAACCATCCGCTGAGCTTCAACAAGATGACGCTCGACCAGGTCAAGCCCGAGGTCGACCAGGGCATCGCCTGGACGACGGCGGCGCTGACCGATCCGTCGGCGCTGTCGCCGTTCTTCCGCGTGCCCGGCCTGCTGCGCGGCGACGCCGTGGAGAGCTACGCCGCCTCGCTCGGCCTGCAGCTCTGGAGCGCCGACTTCCTCGCCGACGACTGGCGCAACATCTCCGGCGCCAAGGTCTACGAGCTCGCGATGAAGCGGCTGGAGGCGCGCGGCAAGGGCATCCTGCTGCTGCACGACATCCATGCGCGCACCGTGACGGCGCTGCCGAAGATCCTCGCCGAGCTCAAGGCCAAGAACTACCGCGTCGTCCACGTCGTGGCGGCGACGCCGGACCTTCCGGCGACGCCGACCGAGCCCGAGGATTGGCTGGTGCACCGCCCGTCGGACGAGACCCCGGTGGCGCATTGGCCGAGGATCGCGCCCGTCGATCTCGCTGGCGCCGATACGGGGGCCCGCGCCAGGCTGGATGATTTCGGCATTCTCGACGTGCCGGCGGCCGTCGGACGTGTCGCGCAGAAGCCGGCATGGCCGCGTCCGCCGCTCGCGCGGCGGCTTGCGGCGCCGGCCTTGGCAGCGCCGGCGTCCGATCTGTTCGCATGGCCGCCTGTCGCGCCGCTGTCGGCGCAGCGGCGCCAGCTGGCCCGGCTCGAAAGCCCGGCGCCGAAGGCTGTGGCCGCCAAGCCGGCGCCGCGCCCGGTGCGCCTCGCCAGCCTCAGGCGGCGCTGAACATTCGCAGATGTTGCAGGTGAGGACGCGAAGACGATTCGCCCGCGCCGCGCGCGATCAGTTCGAGACCAGCTTGCTGACGCAGAGGATGACGGCGGCCGCCAGGAAGAACAGGTCCATGTAGGACTTCTTCTCGCCGTCCTTGCGCAGCGATCCGACGTCGGACACCACCTGCCTACTGACCACCTGCCCGACCGGCCCGTCGCCCAGCATGCCGGCCAGCCGGCGAACGTCCGACTCCATCTTCTCGATCCGCCCGAAGAAGTGGAAGGTGCGCACCACCGTGACGGCGCGCATGCCGGCATAGATCAGCACCACCAGCGCCAGCACGGCGCGGTTCTGGTACTTCTCGACGTAGTTCAGGCTGAGATAGACGGCCGCGAGAAATACGAAATTCGAGACGAAGCGGTACACGAGGCCCGTGAAGTTCATCTGCTCCCCCACATGATGTTCGGATCACTGGCCGACGACAGAACTCACGAAACGCGTTTCGCCCCCGCGTCCTGGTCCAACCGGCGTCACCCTAGGAGAGCGGGCTTGCGAATTCGTGAAGTGGAGATTTTGCAGCGCCAGAACAGGCCCGCTTGGTAAACAAGGGACTGCCCGGCAGGCGCCGCTGCAGCCTGCAATTGCAGGGCTGCAGCGGCTCCCGCACTATGCGCCGAACCGGGCCGGCGCGCAGGCGGCGACGTCGACGCTCGGCGCCTCGCCGCTCATCAGCTCGGCGAGGATGCGGCCGGTCGCAGGCCCCAGCGTGAAGCCCTGGTGGCCGTGGCCGAAATGCAGCCACAGGCCCTTGTGACGCGCCGCCTGGCCGACCACCGGCAGCATGTCGGGCATGCACGGCCGCGTGCCGATCCACGGCTCGGGCTCGACCGGCTTGCCGAGATCGATGAGCTGGCGCGCGGCAGCCTCGGCCTTGCCGAGCTGAACCGGGGTCGATTTCGCATTCGGCGATGACAGCTCGGCGCCGGTCGTGATGCGCACGCCGAGCGCCATCGGGTTCATCAGATAGCCGCGCGCCGCATCGCGCAGCGGCAGATCGAGCGGCGCGCCGCCGGTGTAGTGACGGTGATAGCCGCGCTTGCGCACCATCGGGATGTCGTAGCCGAACCGCGTCAGGAACTCCGGCGACCACGGCCCGAGCGCGACCACCACGGCCTCGGCCTCGATGCGTCCCTCCGCGGTGGTGACGGCCCAGCCGCTGCCCGCCTGCGCGAGCGTGGTCGCGTCGCCACGCAGCAGCTTGCCGCCACGACGCGTGAACAGCTCGGCATAGGAGGCGACGAGGCTGCCGGGATCGGACACGGTCCACGGCTCCTGCCAGTGCAGGCCGCCGATGCCGCTGTCGATCAGCCCGGGCTCGGCCTGCTTGAGCTGCTGCGCGCTCAAGAGCTTGAACTTGACGCCGAACGCCTTGCCGACCGCCTCGGCCTCCCTGGCCTCCTTGTCGAACTGCGCCTGCGTACGGTGCAGCACGCGGAAGCCGTCGCGGCGCACGAGGTTGCCGGCGCCGGCCGCGAGGATCAGCGGCTCGTGCTCGGGCGCGGCGCGCGCGATCAGTTGCGCATAGGTGCGCGTCAGCACCTCGTGGCGCGCGGGGAACGAATTCCACCAATATTGCAGCAGCGGCCGGACGTGATAGGGCAGCGCCGCGAGGCTGTAATGCACGTCGTTGGTGCGCGCCAGCGCGATGTCGAGCACGCCGGCGAGATCATAGGGCATCGCGTAGGGCCGGACGGCCTCGCTCTGGATGATGCCGGCATTGCCATAGCTGGTCTCGCGGCCCGGCTCCCTGCGGTCGACCAGCGCCACTGACCAGCCGCGGCTCTGCAGATGCAGCGCCGTGCCGACGCCAACCATGCCGCCACCGAGAACGATCGCGCTTCGCATCGTCATCACTCCTACCTCAGGTCCGCGCCGCCGCGACGACGGTGACCTCGATCTTCACATCCGCGATCATCTGCGCCTGCACCGTGGTACGGACCGGCAGCGGATCCTTGAAGTGCCTGCGATAGGCTTCGTTGTAGGCGGCGAAATCCGCCTTGTCGGCGAGGTGCACCATGCAGGACACGATGTCGTCGAGCGTCAGGCCTTCGCCGGCCAGCGTTTCCGCGATGTGCTTGAAGACGAGGTCGGTCTGCGCCGCGATCCCTTCGGGAATGCTGCCGTCATCGGCGACCGGCACTTCGCCGGACAGGAACACCAGGCCGCCGGCGCGGCGCACCAGCGAGAACGGCCATGAGGGGGCGTCGGACATCGTTAGTCGCTCCAGGATGTAGTGATCATGAGGGCCGCCTCAATCCCACGCCATGAAGCCCGGCGTCTGCGCCAGCGGCGGCAGCGACGCGAGCCTTGCGAGATCCGGCCGCGGACGGCGAAGCTCGGCGTCGTCGGCAAAGGCGGCTTCCAGCGCCGCGGCCACGCCGAGCACCAGCGCATCGCCGCCGCGCGGGCCGACGATCTGCAGGCCGAACGGCAGGCCGTTGTCGTCGAGGCCGAGCGGCAGGCTGAGCGCGGGATGCCCGGCCAGGGTCACCGCATAGGCGAGCGCCAGCCAGTGGAAGTAGGACCGCGTCGGCACGCCGTCGATCTCGGCCGGATAGAGCTCCGCCCAGGGCCGCGGGCTCAAGGTGATGGTCGGGCTGATCAGCACGTCGTGGCTGGCGAAGAAGCTCTGATAGGCGCGATAGATCCGGGTCTGGTTGGCGCTCGCGCGCGAGAAATCCTCGAGGCTGTAGCCGAGCCCCTCCTCGACATTGGCGCGCACGTTCGGCCCGAGCATGTCGGGCCTTTCGCGAAAATTCCTGCCGTGCTGGGTGAGGAACAGCGAGGCGCGCAGCACCGCAAAGGTCTCGTCGGCCCCGCTGCAATCCGGCGCGCCCTCGTGCGTCTCGGCAAACAGCGGCGCGATGCGCGACACGCGCGCACGGAAGGCGCGGCGGATCAGTTGTTCGGTCGGCGCGAAGCCGAAATCCTCGGTGAAGGCGAGCCTGAGCTTGTTCAGTTCCACCGCTGGCGGCACCGCCCAGCGCGCTGGCGCGCCGCGCACGGCCTCGCCGGGCAAGGTGTAGGCGAGCGGATCGCGCGCATCGTCGCTTGCCATCACCGACAGCATCAGCGCGGTGTCGGCGACGTCGCGCGCCATCGGCCCGTCGGTCGACAGGCACGACCAGCCATGGGCGCGCTTCTCGCTGGCGACGAGGCCGTAGGACGGCCGCATCCCAACAATGCCAGAGAAGCCGGCCGGATTGCGCAAGGACCCGCCGGTGTCGGAGCCGGAGGCCAGCGGGGCCATGCCGCAGGCGAGCGCGACCGCCGAACCGCCGGAGGAGCCGGCGGCCGAGCGCGTGGGATCGAACGGGTTTCCGGTGGCGCCGAACACGGGATTGCGGGTGTTGCCGCCCGCCGCCCATTCCGGCGTGTTGGTCTTGCCGAAGATGATCGCGCCGGCCGCGCGCAGCCGGCCCACCGAGGCCTGGTCGACGGCCGGGACATTGTCGGCCAGGATCGGGCTGCCATAGGTCGAGCGCATCCCGGCGGTGTCCTGGGTGTCCTTGATCAGCACGGGCAGGCCGTGCAGCGGCCCCCTGTCCTCGCCCCTGACGATCTCGGCCTCGGCGCGCTTGGCGGCCGCCCGGGCGCCAGATTCATCCAGGGTCACCACCGCGTTGACCGCCGGGTTCGCCGCCGCGATCCGTTCCAGACACGAGTCGAGCAGCGCAACCGGGGAGATCGCCTTTGTTTTCAGCAGCTTGACCAGCTCGACGGCGGTCTTGTCGCAAATCGATTGCACAGGGCTTCTCTTTTCCGTTTCGGAAAACTATTTAGCATATAAGAAATCGAATGCACGACCTGAAAACGCATTGTTCCACCGCTGTCCACGCATGACCTTCGGACGTCGGAGCACACAATTGAATTTCCTGCGCTTTGGGGCGAGATTGCCCGAACTGCCCCGGCCATCGGCACGCCTGATCCGCTAACGGATTTTCCGGAGATCGCTTTGACAGACACTGCCATCAGCGTTTCAGCCGAAGGCCCGCACTCCCAGCTCGGCCAGTGCCTGAAGGCGGCCCGGCAGGCGCGCGGCCTGACCCTGAAGCAGGTCGCGGAGAAAACGGGGATGGCGCTGTCGACCTTGTCCAAGGTCGAGAACGGCCTGATGTCGCTGACCTATGACAAGCTGCTGCAGCTCACCTCGGGCCTGCAGATGGACATCGCCGAGCTGTTCAGCCCTGCTTCGCCGCGCCCCGAGCCGGGCCGCCCGGTGACCGCCCGGCGCAGCGTCAGCCGCGCCGGCCAGGGCCAGATCGTCAACACCCGATTCTACACCTACACCTATCAGTGCACCGACCTGATCGGAAAGCGCATGGTGCCGATGATCGCCGAGGTGCGCGCCCGCACGCTCGAGGAGTTCGGCCCCCTGCTCCGCCACAGCGGCGAGGAGTACTTCCTCGTCACCCGCGGCACCATCGCCGTGCACACCGAGTTCTACGCGCCGGAGATCCTGCACGAGGGCGACGGCATGTATCTCGACAGCACCATGGGCCACGCCTACCTCAACGCGAGCGAAGCGGCGTCGGCGCAGGGCGTGTGCCTGTGTACGAGCGAGCAGTCGGATCTGTTCGAGCAACTGCACAGGATCGCTAAGAAAGATGCGGTGGAGTGAGGGCGGAGCGGTCTGCTGCTCCGTTGATATCCGTGTGGTGAAGTGCTACGTTGAACAATAGCAGCTTTTGTCTAACATGATCGAAGCGTCCATGACCAAATCCCCCGCCGGCAAATCACCAACCCGCCGAGATAAGGGCGCGGCAGGCAGCAGTTCGCGGATTCACCGCGAAGCGGCAACTGGCCAGTTCGCCGGGAGCGAGACGCGGTTCGAGGCGGTGATGCGGGCAGCCGAGCGGTCGGGTCTGCTGAAAGACAAACAAGGTCGTATCGGCGGCCGGGTGAGTTCTGCACTTGTCCGCCAAGCGAAGCGGCAAACGGGCATCGAGACGGATACGGACTTGATCGAATTTGCCCTCGCAACGGTCGCGCTTGAGGACAACTTCGCAGATGTGTTCAAACGGTCGCGTGGTACGGCGGATCCGAAGCTGAAGCTCGGTTTTTGACGTGGCGGCGTTCGATTTCGATGCCGCACGACGATGGGCGCGGTTCGACCCGTGGAAAACGCTGCCCCGAAGAAGTGATGACCAACTACCATTTGTTGACGCGACCCTGATCGCTGGACAGGGGCTTTTGCTCGACACCTGCGTCTACATCGACCAGATGCAGGATCGATCACCTCCGATTCTCGACGATCTGATCGCACATCGGCAAGTGAATCACTCAACAGTTGCGATTCAGGAGTTGATGCACACGGTCGGCGTATTGAACCCCTCTGATCCGCGCACAGCCCCGGTCATCGATGTGATCGGAAAGCACATCAAAGCGATGCCACCCCATCGCACCTTTGCACCTGATGGCGACACGCTCGGGCGCGCAGCACTCCTTTCGGGTATCCTTTGCCGTCTTCAGAGTTACGAACGAGACGGTAAGCTGCGCGCACTTCAGGACAGTGTGCTGTTTCTTCAGGCCCAGAAGCTCGGTTTGGTCGTCCTTACCGCGAACGTCGCGGATTACGACCTTCTGCTGCAACTCGTCCCCGCGGGTCGAGCGCTGCTTTACAGACGGCGTGAACCATAGTGGAGGCCTTCAGGACATCGCGCCAGTAGCCGGCCTTCATGGCTGAAAGGTTGCGCACGACCAGCGGCAGAGCTTCCGCGCCAGGCGGGCGCAGACTGGATGACCAGTTGATGACCTGGCCAGGCGCGATCAGCAGAGCAACAAAGAGTGCGACCTGCGCCGCGATGAGCAGGACAAGCATGAGACACTGGGCGCGTGTCAGCGGCGCCGCAAACAATGCGGTGATCACGGTCGCTCCTTTCGCGAGTGAATGGTTCAGGTGATGGGCACGAGTGCCGCCCTCACCGCATCATCGAGGGGCGTATGCGACTCGCGCCGAGCAGGCTAGCCAGCCTGCCATTGTCCAGCGCGAGGCTCTGCTTCCACAGCCAGCGCATTTCGATCGCCTCGCGCATGAAGCGCACGAACGGCGCCGCGAACCAGAGCGTGATCCACGGGAACGGCTTCACCGGCAGGTCGGGACGGCCGACGACGCGGCGGACGGCGTCGATCATCTCGCGGCCGGTCGCATCGTAATTAGACGGAAGTCCGGCTGGCTTCGCGGTGGGGGTCGCCTGCGCCGAAATTCTCTTTTCATCCGCCGGCTCAATTATATCACCACTGTCCAGTCCCCGCGCGAAAAATATTCCTCTTTCGCTTTATCGGAAATCATGATTGTATCTCCCCATCCCGCCTCGGCACGAGGGGCGTATCGCGATCGTCACGGCACGCGGGGTGGGATGCGGTGGGCGCAGCGGCTCGCAGCGTGACGAAGGTCATGCGGACGAACGAAGCCGTTGCGCCGGCGAAATCGTAGGGTCCTGGCCACCCGGTGCTGAGGCCAAGCGCGCGACAACGCGTTCGCGTTGCGCGGGCGACGGGGGCAAGACAGCCGGTCCCCGGGGAGAGGACGTATAAGCCGTCAAAACCATCGCGCGGGGAATGCCGGGATGCCTCGGCTGAACCTGTGGTTCCTGCCGCCTGCATTCTTGTTCGCAGGCGGGCCATGGGTGCGGCCAGCACCCGGCATTCCCCGCGCCCTCGGCTTTCGAGGGCGAAACGACCGGCACAGCTCGGACGCATCGCGCGCCGCGAGGCGGAGACGACTTGCCCGGACGGCGCCGACGATCGGACGAATGATGGATCGCTCCCCGCATGATCGCCGCGGGCTCAGATCGCCTTCCGGCCGGCCAGGGCCGACACGATCGCTTCCGACAATTGGCCGAGCCGGAACGGCTTGGCGAGCAGCGCGGTCGTCGCCCGGAGTTCCTCCGGCACCAGCGAGGGATCGGCGAAGCCGGACATGAAGACGATCGGCAGCTCCGGCCATCTGCGGCGCACCTCGCGCGCCAGGTCGATGCCGGTCATGGCGTCCGGCAGCAGAATGTCGGTCAGCAGCAGCGCGAACGGATCCGGCCGCTCCAGCGCGGCGATCGCGGCCGTCGCATGGGTGACGACAACCGGGCCGTAGCCCATCGAGGTCAGCATGGTCGATGCCATCGCGCCGACCAGCGGATTGTCCTCGACCACGAGGATCCGTTCGCCGGTCTGCGGCCGCGCCAGCCGCGCCGCACCGGCCCGCGCGCGACTGCCGGCGCCCGGCCCCGCGCTCGGCAGATACAGCGTGACGCAGGTGCCTTCCGCCACCCGGCTGTCGATCAGCACCGTGCCGCCCGATTGCCGCGCAAAGCCATAGACCATGCTGAGGCCGAGGCCGCTGCCCTTGCCGAACTCCTTGGTGGTGAAGAACGGCTCGAAGGCGCGGCGCGCGATCTCGGGCGGCATGCCGGCTCCCATGTCCGACACCGCGATCGTCACGTAGTCGCCGGGCATGATGCGCTCGTCGCCGTCGTCGAGCGGCTGGTCGAGCACGGCATTCGTCGTCGTGATCGTCAGGCGCCCGCCGCCGTCCATTGCATCCCGCGCATTGAGCGCCAGATTGAGCAGCGCGTTCTGCAATTGCGTCGGGTCGATCAGGCAGTGCCACAGCATCGGGTCCTGCGCCAATGCGATCTCGATGTTCTCGCCGAGCGTCCGCTGCAGGATGGTCGTCATCCCGCTGACGAGCTGGTTCACGTCGGTGACCTGCGGCTGCAGCGCCTGCTTGCGGGCGAAGGCGAGCAGGCGGCGGTTGAGGTCGGCGACCCGCTCCGCCGCCTCGATCGCCCGCTCGACCATGCTGCGGCGGGAGCTCTCGCCGGGCGGGAGCGCGTCGAGCAGCAGATCGAGATTGCCGAGCGTCGCCGCCAGCATGTTGTTGGAGTCGTGCGCGATGCCGCCCGCCAACTGGCCGATGGCCTCCATCTTCTGCGCCTGCCGCAGCTCGTCCTCGATGCGCTTGCGCTCGGTGATGTCGACCGACAGCACGAAATAGCCGCGCACCGTGCCGTCCTGGCTGCGATCCGGCACCCGGATGGTCTCGCACCAGCGTTCGCGGCCGTCGGGAAACGCGATCTTCTCCTCGCCGCCCGCGGTCCGGCCGGCCAGCGCGGCCTCGATCTTCGGCCTCACCTCGCCGCGCCGGGCCGGATCGATGTAGTCGTCGATCCGGCGGCTGCGGCCGATCCCGCTGGGCGGCTGCGCATACCATTCGCGCGCGACGCGGTTGGCATAGCGGATGTCACCATCGGCGCCGACCTGGACGATCAGCGCGGGCACGTTCTCCGTGACCAGCAGATGCTGCTCGAAATTGTCGCGCAGCGCCTGCTCGGACGCCGCGCGCAGCCGCCATTGCCGCGCCAGGACGAGGCCGAATCCCGCGATCAGCAGATTGAGCCCGGCGGCGATGGCGCTGTAGTACAGCGCATTGTTTTTCCAGCCGGCCAGATATTCGATCGGGTCGCGCGCCACGGTCACCACCAACGGCAGGCCGGCGACGCGGCGATAGCTGATGCTCCGCGACGTTCCGTCCGTCATGCCGCTGCCCTCGAAGCTGCCGTGAGGGGCCTGCGGGAGATAGAGACTGAACAGCCGATTGGACCGGACGTTGCGGCCGGCGAAATCGTCGGCATGCGGCGTGCGCAGCAGGATCGTGCCGTCGTCGCGATAGAGCGTCACCGTTCCGCGCTGCCCGACGTTCAGCGACAGGAAGAACTGCCGCAGATTCTCGTAGTCGACAGCCACGACGATCACGCCGGCAAATCGTCCGTCCGGCATCATAAAGGCGCGGCTGACCGCGATGAACAGACCCCTGTTCACGCGCGAGGCCACCGGCACGTCGATGAAGAGACCGCGGCCGGGGTCATCGCGCTGGACCTTGTAATAGGCCCGATCGGCGAAATTGTTCTCGCGGCCGGGAACTCCGTTGCCGGCGCTGTCGCCGAGCAGATTGCCGTCCGCATCCAGCACGACGATGCCGCCCGCGGCGGGGTACGGCACCACCCTGCGCTTCAACTCGTTGATCAGCGCCGGATTGCCGGCGGTGAGCAGCGATGGGTCCTGCTTGAGACTGTCGATCGTCGTGTTCAAGAGCACGTCGACGCCCTGGATGTTGCGCAGCATGTATTCTTCGAGCGCGCGGGCGAGATCGCCGTTGGCGGCCTCGGTCGTCCGATAGGTCTCCCGATAGTTGACGGAAAGCATGTGCGCCACGAAGGCATCACACAGCAGCGCCAGCACGAGGCCACTCAGCACGATGATCCAGGGAGTCCAGCGCCGGTCCATCCAGGAGCCGGACGCGAACCTCGTCCAGGCGTCGACGATGCCTGCCTGCCGCGGACCGCGCCGATGGTCGGCTCTCGCTTTGATCTGGTCCGGCATGGCGTCGCATTCAGGAGGTCGTCGGGCGGTTTGATTGTGAATCGATCGGCGCGTCAAGCATCGGCGAAGGTCCGGATTGTGCCGAATTCCGCGTCTCCAGGCGCGTCGCGATCCATATCGCGGGCGCTCGATAGCACGGTTTGCCAGGGCGTGTCATCGGTACCCGCCAGGGGCTGCGGCGGTCGCGGAGGGGCTCGACGCGTCAAGACGCGATCAAAGCTGGAGCTCGAACGCCTCGCGCTCGGCGCGGCTCAGATGCAGGCCATGCTTGGTACGCCGGTCCAGGATGTCGGCGGCCGTGACGGCCCACTCCTGCTCGCGCAGGAAAACGAGCTCGCGCTCATAGAAGGAGGCACCGAAATGGCGGCCGAGATCGCCGACGTTGCGGGACGCTCCGAGCAGATCGCGCGCACGGGTGCCGTAGAGCCGCGCATAATGTGCTACCACATCGCGCGGCAATCCCGGATACGCGCCGGCGAGATCGGCAAGGAACCGATCGAACGGCGCGCCGAGATCGCCGCCCGGAAGCCGCGCGCCCGCCGTCCATGCCGGCGCCATCTGCGGAAACCACGGCGCGAGGCGTTCCATCGCCTGCTCGGCGAGCCGGCGAAACGTCGTGATCTTGCCGCCGAAGATCGACAGCAGCGGCGGCTGCCCGGGTGCACCGTGCACCTCGAACACGTAGTCGCGCGTCACTGCCGACGGATTGTCGGCGTTGTCATCGTAGAGCGGCCGCACCCCGGAGAAGGCGTGAATGATATCACCCTTGCCCGGCGCGGCCCGGAAATAGCGATCGAGCACCGCGAGCAGATAGTCGATCTCAGCACCATCGACAGCGACGTCGTCTGCGCGGCCATCATGCACGATGTCGGTGGTCCCAATCAGCGCCAGATCGGTCTCATAGGGATTGACGAAGATGACGCGGCGGTCGGTGTTCTGCAGCAGATAGGCCTGCGATCCGCTCCAGAATTTTGGCACCACGAGATGGCTGCCTTTGACAAGCCGCACATTGTGCGCGGAGTCGAGCCCGGCGACACCCTGCACCACGTCCTGCACCCAGGGACCTGCGGCATTCACCAGTGCCTTCGCGCGGACGATCTGCACCTCGCCATTCTCGGAGCGCATCTCCAGCCGCCAGGAATCGCCCTCGCGCCGCGCACTCACGGCGCGGGTGCGCGGCAGGATAATGGCTCCCTTGTGCGCGGCATCGACGAGATTGAGGATCACCAGCCGGGCATCGTCGACCCAGCAGTCCGAATATTCGAAGCCGCGCCGGAACTCGGGGCGCAGCGGCGCGCCCTCCGGCTCATGCGCGAGGTCGAGGTTGCGGCTCGCCGGCAGCTGCTTGCGGCCGCCGAGATGGTCATAGAGGAACAGCCCGGTGCGCACCAGCCAGGCGGGACGCTGCTCCGGCGAGTGCGGCAGCACGAAGCGCATCGGCCAGATGATGTGAGGCGCCGAGGCCAGCAGCACCTCGCGCTCGATCAGCGCCTCGCGCACCAGGCGGAACTCATAGTACTCAAGATAGCGCAAGCCGCCATGGATCAGCTTGCCCGAACGCGACGAGGTGCCTTGGGCGAAATCGTCCTTCTCGCACAGCAGCACCTTCAGGCCGCGGCCGGCGGCATCACGGGCGATACCAGCGCCATTGATGCCGCCGCCGATCACGGCGAGGTCCAACAGACCGTGATCGGATCCGCTGCGTGAGACCGTCGCATTCATCGCTTGCTGCTGCGCTTCTTCTCTGGCTTGCTGCGCGCAGCGGCGCGCGCCTTCGTCGCAGTCTTGGCCGGCTTCGCCGCTTTCGCCTTGGGCTCCTGCAGGCCATAGGTGGAAAAGCCCTGCGCTGTCTCGGCGATCTCCGCGTCGCCGAGGATGTGCGGCTGGCCGAGCGCGAGCGACAGATAGTACTGCTTCGCGATGGTCTCGAGCTCGACCGCAAGCCACATCGCCTTGTCGAGATTGGGGCCGACCGCGATCATGCCGTGATTGGCCAGCAGGCAGCCGTTGCGGCCTTCCAGCGCCTCCAGCGCAAGCTCGGACAATTCGGCCGTGCCGAACCGCGCATAGCCGGCGCAGCGAATGTCGGTGCCGCCGAACGCGGCCATCATGTAGTGGCAGGCCGGGATCGGCTTGCGCGAGATGGCGAGCACGGTGGCGTAGGTCGAATGGGTGTGCACGACGCCGCCGACATCCGGACGGCCGCGCATGATGTCGAGATGAAAGCGCCATTCCGTCGACGGCTTCAACGGCCCCTCCCAGGAACCGTAGTCCCCCTCGAGCGGCATCGCCGCGATCATCTCCGGCTTCATCGAGTCATAGGGCGTCGCCGATGGCGTGATCAGCATGCGGTCCTTGTAGCGGGCGGAAATGTTGCCCGAAGTGCCCTGGTTCAGCCCCGACGCATTCATCCATCGGCATTTGGCGATGATGGTCTCGCGGATCAGCCGTTCCTCGCGATTCATGTCGAAAACCTTTCGTCGTCAGCAGGGATTGAGCGGCGGCTCGCCGGCCAGATAGCGGCGAACCTCTTCGGCCGCCTGGTCGGCGGCAAAGGTGACGGTGCGCACGGAGGCGCCGGCGATGTGCGGCGTCAGCGTGACGTTGGGGAGCTGCAGCAGCGGCCAGTCCGGCGGGACCGGCTCGACGGCGAAGGTGTCGAGCATCGCGCCCGCCAGCCGCTGCGAGCTGAGCGCGTCATGGAGCGCGTGATAGTCGACCAGGGGCCCGCGGGCCGTATTGATCAGGATCGCACCCGGCTTGATTCGCGCCAGCGCGTCGCGATCGATGAAGCCGGTGGTCTCCGCGGTCACGCGGGCATGCAGGCTGATGACGTCGGCACGCGACAGCAGCTCGGCCAGCGCGACATGCTCGACCCCGTCGTTGCGGTCGTGCGCGCTGAGCTGAACGTAGGGGTCGGCCACCAAGATCTTGCAGCCAAACGCCTTCAACAGCTTCACCACGCGGGTGCCGATCGCACCATAGCCCACGATGCCGACTGTCATCTCGCCGAGCTCACGTCCCGTGCGATCGGCGCGGTAGAGATCGCCGCGCCACTCGCCGCCCCGCATCGACTCGTGGCCGCTGCGGATCAGCCGGGTCTCCGCGAGCATCGCGCCGATGGTGAATTCCGCCACCGCGCTGGCGTTGCGTCCGGGCGTATTGACGACGAGCACGCCGTGATCGCGCGCCGCCTGCATGTCGATATTGACCGGGCCGCCGCGCGACACCGCGATGAATTTCAGGCTCGGCAGCCGCCGCAGCATCGCGCGCGAGATCGGCGCGAGATGCGTGACCAGCAGGGGCGCCTCGCCGATGAACTCAGCGAGCTCATCAGGATCGCCCATGAACTCCTTGAGCCCGTCGAGCTTCGAGCCGGCATAGCCGTGCTCCATCGGCTCGTCCGGCCAGGGCTGCTCGAGCATGCGGATGTCGATGCCATCGCCGCAGATGGCGGTGATGCGCTGGGCAAACACCGAGGGCAGCATGAAGCGGTCGCCGATGATGGCGATGGAGCTAGACATGATCGGCACCCGTGCGCTGCGCGGCGAGCTGCTTCCAGACCGGCCGTGCCGCAAGACGGGCGTCGACATAGGCCGGGAACAATTGCGCATAACGTTCCGCCAGCGCCGCATCCGGCGCTTGCGGCTCATCCAGATACGGTCTCACCCATTCCTCCGCGCAGATCATCATGTCCGGGTAGAGCCCGGTCGCAACCGCCGCGATCATCGCCGCGCCCGATGCGCCGGCCTCCTCGCGACGGCAGACTCGAATCGTGCTGCCAAGTGCCGCACCAAGAATGGCGCCGAGCGCGCGGCTGCGCGCCGCGCCCCCGGTCAGGCGAATTTCCCTCGGCAGCGGTCCCATCGCCGCGTAGCAGTCGCGTGCGGCGAAGGCCAGTCCCTCCATCACGGCGCGCATCAGATCCCAGTAGCCGTGGCGGATGCGCAGGCCGACCAGTTGGGCGGACGCCTCGTGGGACACGAAGGGGCCTCGTTCGCCGGCGTCGGAGATGAACGGATGATACAGCAGCTCGCCCACCTTCGCCGCGAGCACATGCTCGTCGAGGCGCCGGATCAGATCATTGCGCGACCTCGCGATGCCTTCCATGGCGAGCACGCCGCGCGCGACATCGAGCAGCCAGTCGATGTTCAAGGTCGCAGCCATGGTCGACTGCATCTGCGCATAGTGACCGGGCACCGGGAACGGCATCGTATAGCCGGTCGCCTCGGCATTCAGCTTGACCGCGTCGGCGCCGTTCACCAGCCGCATGTGCATGCCGGTCGAGCCGATGATGGTGCAGCCGACGTCGGGTGCGGGATCATACAGCCCACCACCGAGCGCATTGCAGATGACGTCGACATAGCCGAGCGACACCGGCACGCCATCGGGCAAGCCCGCCTCGGCCGCGGCCGCCGCGGTCAAGCCATGCGTCGTCGTGACACCATCGACGACATCTGGAAACAGGCGCGCGGAATCGGCAATGCCGACGAGACGCGCGGCTTCGCCGTCGAAGCCGCGCCGGCGAAAGTCACCGCAGGAGAACGTCGCCTCGGACGGATCGGTCGCCCGCTTGCCGGTCAGCTTGAAGTAGAGCCAATCCTTGCAATGGAACGCCGTACCCGCGCGTTCGAGCATCTCTGCGTCATGCGCCTGCAGCCAGGCCAGCTGCGCCCCCTGCTGGCAGGCGTTGAGCCCCGATCCGGTGCGCTGATAATGCGCGGCGTTGCGCTCGCCGCCTCGGAAGGTCTCAACGAAGCCTGCCGCGCGCGAGTCGAGCCACAGCAGCGCGGGCGCGACTGGGCGGCCGTCCGCGTCGATCAGCCAGGTGCCGTCGCCCTGCCCGGTCACGGCGATCGCGGCGGCGCGACGGGACAGGTCCGGCAGCGCGCCGCCCAGGCCGCGCAACGCCGCGACAGTGTCGGTCCACGTCCGCTCCATGTCCTGCTCGACACGACCACCGGGCAAGGTGGTGTAGCTGTTCGGAATCGCGAACTCGCCGAGCTGGCGGCCATCCCGCGCAAACGCGACCGCCTTGATCACCGAGGTCCCGGCGTCGATGCCGATGATCACGTCGCGGGTCGCAGCCGAGGTCATGGTCAGCGCGCCTCCGCGTGGCGGACGCAGATGCCGTCGGCGCCGAAAATGTGGAGATGGCGTGACTCCAGCGCGCAGGGCACGACATCGCCCGGCCGCGCCGCGATCTTGCTCGATGTCACCGCGACCAGCAGATGACCGGCGCATTCGCCCGCAATATGCGACTGATCGCCGAGCCACTGGTTGGAGACCACGCGCAGCCGCGCCTCGCCGCTGCCGATCGCGATCCGCTGCGGCCGGATGCCGACCTTGATCCGATCGGTCCGCACCAGCGTCTGCTGTCCTGCCACGTCCAACGTCTGCCCGGGAATATGAAAGGCAACATCGGAGCCGACAGACAAGCGGAACCCGCCTTCCTCCTGCGTCACCACAGTCTCCAGCAGATTCATCGGCGGCTCGCCGATGAAGCTCGCGACGAACAGATTGGCCGGACGGTTCTTCAGCTCGCGTTCCCCAGCGAACTGCTGCAGCACGCCATCCTCCATGACGGCGATGCGATCAGCGAGCGCGCTCGCCTCGGTCTGGTCATGGGTCACGAAGATCGCGGTCATGCCGCGCTCGGCGAGCAGGCCCTTGATGCGGCCGCGCAGCACCGCGCGCAATTGCGGCTCCAACTGGCCCATCGGCTCGTCGAGCAGATAAAGGTCGGCATCGCGCACCAGCGCCCGTGCCAGCGACACCCGCTGCTGCTGGCCGCCGGAGAGCGCGCGCGGATGATGATCGAGAATGTCCTCGATCTCGACCAGGCGGGCGATGCTGTCGACGCGGTGGGCGATCTCGACGCGCGACAACTGCTGCGCCTTCAGGGCGAAGGCGATATTCTCGCGCACCGTCAGCGGCGGATACAGCGAATAGCCTTCGAACGCCATCGCGACCCTGCGCTTCGCCGGCGCCAGATCATGGATCGGCCGCTGCGCCAGCGCGATCGATCCAGAGCTCACACTCTCGAAGCCGGCGATCATACGCAAGGTCGAGGTCTTGCCGCAGCCGGACGAGCCGAGCAGCGCGACGATCTCGCCGGCCTTCACCTCCATGTCGAGCGCGCGCACCGCGTGAACCGGCGCCTTGCCTCGGCTGTGATAGACCTTGTCGACGTTGCGGATCTCGAGCATGCCCATCTCACATCCTCACGCCGCCTGCCGACGCGGCAAGACACCAATACGGTCTCCCGTCGCATGGTCGAACAGCAGCGCCGCTTCAGGCACGAACCGCACGAACACGTCCTCGTCGGCGCCGGCTTCCAGCGCCTCGGGCGCCAGCGCCGCCAGCCACTCGGATCCGTCAGCAAAGCGCAGCAGCACCACGGCACGCTCATGAATCGGGGTGACGGCGACGGTGCGTGCGGGGATCGCGCCTTCACCGCCATGGCGCGTCACCGCGACATCGTCCGGCCGCACGCCCAGCCAGCAGCGCTCCCGCGCATCCGCCGGCAGATCATCGACGTCGAGCCGGACCTGCGTCCCGGCGATAGCCGCTATCAACCGGCCCTGCTCCACCACCGGCACGACCTCCGAGAGATTGATGCTGGGATCGCCGAACAGCCGCGCCACCGCAACCGACGCCGGCCGCGCATAGATCTCCTCCGGACGCGCCACCTGCACCAGGCGGCCATTGATCAGCACGGCAATGCGATCGGCGATCGCCATCGCCTCGCGATAATCCTGCGTCACATAAAGCACCGCCGCAGAGCTCCGGCGCAGCAGGCTCGGCAGCTCCAGCCGCATCTCGTAGCGCAGCTTGGCATCGACGTTGCGCAAGGGATCGTCGAGCAGCAGCACCTCAGGATTGCCGATCAGAGCGCGCGCCAGCGCGGTGCGCTGCTTCTGGCCGTTCGACAGTTCACGAGGCTTGTGGCCGAGCACGTGCTCGATCTTCAACAGCCGGCTCATCGCCGCAACCTTCGCCGCGACATCGGCTGCGCCCGTCGCCCGCAGGCCGCTGGCGATGTTGTCTCGCGCGCTCATATGCGGAAACAGCGCAAAGTTCTGGAACGCCATGCCGATGCCGCGCTGCTCCGGCGCCGCATCGACGATCGAACGGCCCCCGACCAGGATGTCGCCCGCATCAGGCTCGAACATGCCGGCGATCATGCGCAGCAGCACGGTCTTGCCGCTCCCGGACGGGCCGAACACCGCGACGATCTCGCCGGGCTCGACCGCGAGCGACACGCCCTTGGCGCAGCTTGCGGCGCCGAAGCTCTTGTCGACCGATTGGAGTTCGAGACGCGCCATGTATCCTCAACCCTTCACTGCACCGAGCGAGAGACCTTCGACCAGATAGCGCTGCGCATAGAGCGCGAGCAGCAAGGTCGGCGTCACCGACAGCACGATTGCGGCTGCGATCTGGCCATATTGGATGCCGGACGCCGTCACGAAGGCGAGCGCCCCGACCGTCACCGGCTGCTTGTCGGCGGAGGCCAGGATCAGCGCGAACACGAAATTGTTCCAGCAGAAGATGAAGGACAGCAAGCCCGCCGCCGCGATCCCGGGTCCCGCCAACGGAACGGCAATGCGCGTGAAGGCCTCGCGCCAGGAATGCCCGGCCAGCCGGTAGGCATGCTCGATGTCGGGGCTGATGTCCTCGAAATAGCCGCGCACGATCCACAGGATCAGCGGCAGCGCGATCAGCTGGTAGACCCAGACGATGCCGAAATACGTGTCGTTCAAGCCGAGCTGCTGGTAGTACAGCGACAGCGGCAGCAGCACCAGGAGCGGCGGCGCGAAGCGGAACGACAGCAGCGTGAAGGCGATGGTCTCGCCGAGCCGGAACTTGAACCGCGCGAACGCATAGGCCGCGGGCACGCCGAGCAGCAGCGCCAGGATCACCGAGGCGCTCGACAGGATGAAGCTGTTCATGAGGTTACGCATGAACGAGATCTGCAGATTGCCGGCTGCCGTACGGAGCTGTCCCGAGATCAGCGCCTCGTAATTGGCGAGCGTCGGCTCGAACAGGATGCGCGGCGGGATACGCAGGATCTGCTCGTTGCTCTGGAACGACATCATGAGGATCCAGACGATCGGGAACATGAAGAAGACGAGCACCAGCGAGAGCGCAATGCCGCGGAAGATGCGCCCGGCGAGACTGGAATGATCCATCGGCGGCCTCCTCAGGCGTGACCGTGGGCGCGTTCGCGCAGCCGCAGCCAGTTCTTGATGAAGATGTTCGACAGGATGTTGGTGATCAGCCACAGGATCATCAAAAGCGCCGCCGAGCGTCCGACATTGGTGTACTGGAAAAATTCCAGATAAGCCTGCACCTGGAACACCATCAGCCGGTCGCCGGGGCCGCCCTGCGTCATCGCATAGACGATGTCGAACTGCTGGATGGAGTCGAGCAGCCGGAACAGCGACGCCGTGATGATGTAGGGCGCGAGCATGGGCAGGGTGATGCGGAAGAACACGAAGCTCGCCGGCACGCCGTCGAGCGCCGCCGCCTCGAACGGCTGCCGCGGCAGCGAGCGCAGGCCGGCCAAGAGCAGGATCATGATAAAGGGCGTGTAGACCCAGACGTCGACCAGCACGACGGTGAACAGCGCGGTCGACGGATCGGACGCCCACTTGAAATCGTGCGCGCCGAACAGGCCGACAAGATAGGACAGGATGCCGAAGCTCGGATTGGTCATCAGCTTCCACATCAGCGCGGCGATCGCCGGCGCCGTCATCAGCGGCAGCAGCAGCATGATCGAGACGGCGTTGTGGAAGCGCGTCGGCCGCCGCAGCAGGAGCGCGATGCCGAGGCCGAGCAGCAGTTCGGCGATCACGGTCACCGCGGTGTAGACGAGCGAGATCCGCAGCGTGTTCCAGAACGCAGGATCGGACAGGAAGTCGATGTAGTTGTCGACACCGATGAAGCCGCGCAAGTAAGGCAGGTTGAGCCGGTAGCGCTGCAGCGAATAGATCGCCGCGGTCACGAATGGCACCAGGATGGCGATGCAGACCAGCAGCGCCGGCAGGCTCAGCAGATATGGCAGCAGCCGTCCGCGCCATCTCTTCGCGCGGCGCGGCGCCGCGTTGGTTTCGACAAGTTCAGCCATGCTCATGACAGGCGTGATCACACATTCGCGGTGATGGGCCGGTCCGGACGCCCGTGGGGGAGCGGCCGGACCGGCGGGTGGTCGTGGAGAGTCCGCGTCCAGCCTCAGCCGAGGCCGGCCTGCTTCAACTGACGGTTGATGCTCTCGGCCAGCTTGTCGAGGCCCTCGTCGACGCTGATCTCCTTGGCCACCATCTTCTGCAGCGAGGCCGCCCACTCCGTCGTGAGGTCGAAGAACAGCGGCTGCGCCGTGAAGTAGATCTTCGCTCCCGGTGCCGAGAGGTCATGCTGCTCGAGATAGCCGGGATAGGACTTGGCGATGCGGTCGCGGAATTCGCTGTCCTTCCACACAGAGGCGCGGACCGGATTGACGAAGTCCATCTTGCGGGCGCCGAACAGATCATGCTCGACGGAGGCCGCCCACTGCATGAACGTCCAGGCCGCATCCTTCTGCTTGGAGAAGCTCGACATCGCCAGCGACCAGATCCAGACGTTCGGCGTCGGCGCCTTGGCGGCCGGATTGGCTGCAAACGGCGCGTAGCCGAGATTGCCGCGCTCCTTGTTCTCGCCGCCGTTCATGAAGTAGCCGAGAATGTCGGCGTCGAAGATCATGCCGGAGGCGCCGGCGCCCAGATCAGTGCCGACCTGGTACCAGGTGTAGGTCGACCAGTTCTTGGGGCCCGAGCCCTGGATCATCCTGACCCACTTCTCGTGGAAGTCCTTCGAGGCCTTGGTGTTCATCGCGGCCTTGAGCTTGCCGCCCTCCATCACGAAATCCTTCTGGCCGAAATTGGCGTAGGCCGATAGGAAGCCCGGATGGATGGTGGCCCAGGAGCGCGAGCCGCGCACACCGACGCCGTAGGGACCGCCGGCATCCTTGGTGATCTTGGCCGCGACGTCGAGCATCTCGTCGAGGTTCTTCGGCGGCTTGACGCCGACCTTGTCGAATATCTTGCGGTTATAGGTGATGTTGTTGAGCTCGTAGCCCCACGGAATGCACCACTGCTTGGCCTTGCCGGAGCCGAGCTCGGAGCCGGCGACGCCATCCCAGGCCGTCGACGACCGCAGGCCGGGCAGCACGTCGTCCCAGGCGAAGGCCGGATTGGTCTTGGCGGGATCCTTGATGTAGGTGTTGAGGTCCTCGATCCAGCCGGCCGGACCATAGGTCCAAGTCATGTAGGCGCCGGTCATGAAGGCGTCGTACTGGTCGGACTTCGACGACAGCGCCGCCGTCACCTTGTCGAAATAGACGTCCTCCGGGAAGATGTCGTAGGTGACGTTCATGCCGGTGAGGCTCTTGAACGCCTCGATGTCGCCGATCATCGCATCGACGTAAGGATGCTTGTTCAAGAGCAGCTTGACGGTCTTGCCGCTATGCGCCTTCCAATTGAAGTCAGCGGCCATCGCCTTCGACATCGCGGACGCAAAGGCGGCATTGGCGGCGACACCGGCAATGCCGAGCTTGGCGGCACCGTCGAGCAGATCACGCCGGCTGATGCGCTTGCCGGCATAGGACGCAAAGAGATTCTTCTCACGATCGTACATTCAACCCTCCCTTTGTTTCTTGTAGAGACGTGTTCGCGTTACCTGCCCTTCCGACTCTTGTTCTTGGAGTTGCCAGATGTCTTCTCCGGCTTGTCAGTCGCCAATGCCTGAGCGGTCGCCTCGTCGATGATGAGGCCATTCAGGAAGCCGCTGCGCAGCACAGCGCGCAGGGCCGTGATCTTCGCCTCGCCGCCGCCGATGGCGACGATGCGGTGTTTCTTCAGATCGGCAGCGGCCATCGAGGTGGCCCGCGCCGAAAGATCGAGATCGAGCAGCTCGCCCTGGGCGTTGAAGAAATGCCCGAGCAGGTCGGCGCAGGCGCCGGCGCGCTTCAGCTCGACGACCTCGTCCGGCTTGATCATGCCGCTCGACACCAGGAAGCCGTCGGCATGGATCTGGCCGATGCCGACGAACAGCAGCGAAGCCTTCTGCGCGAGAGCAAACACGTCGGCAATGCCGAACTGCTGCATCAGCACGCGGCGGTCGGCGACGGAGTTGGCGAACACGGGCACCGGCAGCAGATAGGCTTCGGCGCCGGTGCGCTCGGCCAGGCGATGGATCACGTCGAACGGATTGGCGGCGAATTTGCGCGTCAGGCCACCGAGCAGCGACACGAACTGCACGTCGCGCGCCGGCGTCTGCGGCAGTTGCGCCACCACGGCCGCGAGCGTGCGGCCGTGGCCGACACCGATGATCTTGTCGTCGCCGCGCTCCAGCACCTGGCGCAGGAAGCTCGCGCCCTCCAGCGCCAGCGCCTTCAGCGGCAGGTCGCCCTCTCCGAGATCCGGCGCGACACGGCAGAAGTCGAGCCCGTAGCGTTCGGCCAGCGCGTTCTCAAGTGCGACGCATTCGGCGACGGGACCCTCGACGAAGACACGGATCATGCCCTCGCGGCTGGCGCGCGCGATCAGGCGATGCGCCTTCGTGCTCTGGATGTTGAGCCGATCGGCGACCTCCGACTGCGTCAGCCCGGCCGCGAAATACAGCCATGCGGCGCGCGTCGCCAGCGAAGCCTCGCCGTCCACCATCGACGCCCTGTCGGAAGCTGTCGTCACGCTTGAATGCCTGCTTGCAAATTTCTTCACACCTTGCAAAAAATTGCAGACGGCGATCCGGCCGTCAATCCCCCAAACGTGCTGCAGCGCGTCAGGGATGACGCGCCGGGCAAGCACAGGCATGCTCGCCGGCGCACAACGGGATGAGGTCGCATGACGGAGTTGTTTGTCGGCATCGACGTGGGCACGAGCGGTGTGCGCGCCTGCGCCGTCGACGCGCGCGGCGAGATCAAGGGCGCAGCCGCAGTTCCGCTCGCCGCGCCGCGCCAGGACTGCAACGCCGTCGACCAGGATCCCGAGCTGTGGTGGCAGGCGACGGTCGCAGCGCTCGACAAGCTCGGCAGGATCGTCGATCTCGGCGCCATCGCGCGCATCGCGGTCGACGGCACCTCGGGCACCTTGCTGCTGATCGACGCCGACGGACGGCCCCGCTCGCACGGACTGATGTACAACGATGCGCGCGCGGTCGACGAAGCCAGGCGGATCGCCGCGGTGGCGCCGCCCGAGAGCGGCGCGCATGGCACGAGCAGCCCGCTCGCCAAGCTGCTGCATCTGCTCGCCTCCACCAGCGGCGCGCGGCACGCCGTGCATCAGGCCGACTGGATCGCCGGACGCCTCGCCGGCCGCCACGGCGTCAGCGACGAGAACAACGCGCTGAAGCTCGGCTATGATCCCGTCAGGCGCGAATGGCCGCGCTGGATCGATCAGCTCGGCGTTCCCCGCGACGTGCTGCCGAGCATTCTGGTGCCGGGCACGCCATTCGCCGACATCGATCCGTCGACCGCGCGCGCGCTCGGTCTGTCGCCGTCGGCGCGCATCGTCGCCGGCACCACCGACGGCGTCGCCGCCTTCATCGCCACCGGCGCCGACACGCCAGGCGATGCGGTGACCTCGCTCGGCACCACGCTAGTGGTGAAGCTGGTCGCGACGCAGCCGATCTTCGCCGCCGATCAGGGTGTCTACTCGCACCGCCTCGGTGACAAATGGCTCGCCGGGGGTGCATCGAACTCCGGTGGCGCCGCGCTGCTCGCGCATTTCACCGCCGCCGACATGGCCTGCATGACCCCGCTGCTGCGCCCGGACGAGCCCACCGGGCTCGACTACTATCCGCTGCCCAAACCCGGCGAGCGCTTCCCCATCGCCGACCCCGCCCTCGCACCAAAGATCACGCCGCGCCCGGCCGAGGATCACCGCTTCTTCCAGGCGCTGCTCGAAGGCATCGCGAGCGTCGAGGCGCTCGCCTATCAGCGCCTGCACGCGCTCGGCGCACCGGCGCTGCGGCGGGTGATCAGCATTGGCGGCGGCGCCCGGAACGACGCCTGGACCGATATCCGCCGGCGCATCGTCGGCGTGCCCGTGAGCGTTGCCGCGCAGACCGAAGCGAGCTACGGCGCGGCGCTGCTGGCGCTGCAGGGACCGCCGCAATGACGGCGGCAGCGTGCGAGATCAGCGGCCTGTCCGCCATCGCCGAGCGGTTCGATCACGTCCTGCTCGATCAATGGGGCACGTTGCATGACGGCAGGACCGTGCTTCCGGCGGCTCACGACTGCGTCCTGCGGCTGCGCGAGGCCGGCAAGCAGATCCTGGTGCTGTCGAACTCCGGCAAGCGCGCGAGCGCCAATGCCGAGCGCCTTGCCCGGCTCGGCCTGCCGCGCTCGACCTATGACGGCATTCTCACCTCGGGCGAGGTGACCTGGACCGGCCTGCGCGACCGCACCCGCGCGCCCTTCACCGATTGCGGCAGCGCCTGCTTCCTGATCACCCGGGGCGGCGATTGCTCGCTGATCGACGGGCTCGACCTCGTCCTCGTGACGGACATGCGTGACGCCGACTTCATCCTGCTCGGCGGCCTCGACGACGACCTCGCCGAGCCGGACCTCTGGCGCGATCGCTTCACCGGAGCGGCGGCGCGCGGCGTGCCGATGATCTGCGCCAATCCCGACCTGATGATGTTCGGTGCGGCCGGTCTCGTGCCAGCCCCCGGCACGCTCGCGCGCGCCTATGAGTGGCTCGGCGGCCCGGTGAGCTTCGTCGGCAAGCCATATCGGCCGATCTTCGCGGCCGCGCTGGAGCAGCTCGGCGATCCGGATCCGCACCGCGTGCTGATGATCGGCGACTCGCTCGACCATGACGTCGCCGGCGCCCGCGCCACAGGCTTGCAGAGCCTGCTGCTCGGCGATGGCGTGCATCGCACGACGTTGGCCGGCGCGCCCGACCTCGCTGCGGCGACGCGCAAGCTCGCGGCTTCGCCCGGCCGCATGCCGAACTGGACGATGCAGCACCTGTCGTGGTGAGAAGGAGACGCGAGATGCGCCAGCCTGCCGAGCTTCATGAGTTGCGCCGGATGTCGGCGCGGGTCGGCCGCAACATCGAGCTGGTGCAAGGCGCCGGCGGCAACTCCTCGCTCAAGCGGGATGACGTGCTGTGGGTGAAGGCGTCCGGCACCTGGCTTGCCGACGCCGACGCGAAGGACATCTTCGTGCCTGTTCTGCTGCCTGCGGCGCGCGATGCGCTCGCCGCTGACGACGAACGCATTCCGCTGGCCGCTCCCGGCCACTTGCGCGCCTCGATCGAGACGGCGCTGCACGCGCTGCTGCCGCACCGGGTCGTGCTGCACGTCCATGCCGTCAACACCATCGCCTGGGCGGCGCGGCGCGATGCGCGCGATGACTTTGCGGCCCGGCTGGACGGGCTCGCCTGGCGCCATCTCGACTACTTTCATCCCGGGCTGCCGCTGGCGCGCGCGGTGAGCGCCATCGTCGCGCGCGAGCGCATCGACGTGCTGATCCTCGGCAATCACGGCCTCGTCGTCGGTGCCGAGAGCTGCGATCAGGCCGAGGCGCTGGTCCATGACGTCGAGCACCGGCTGGCGCTGCCGGTACGCCCGGCGCTTGCTGCCGACGCAGCGGCCTTGCGCCGTCTGTGCGCCGGCACCGCCTATCGCCTGCCGCACGATGCTGGTAGCCACGGCATCGCCACCGATCCGTTCAACCGCGCCATCGCGACCGGCGGCTCATTGTATCCGGACCACGTCGTGTTTCTCGGCCCGGGCCTGCCGACGATCGAGAGCGCCAGCGACCTCGCCACGCTGCTCGCGCGCGCCAAAGCGAGCCGCCTGCCCGCGCCCGTCGCAGCGCTCGCGCCGGGTCTCGGTGCCATCATCCGCAGCGACGCCAGCCCGGGCGCCGAGGCCATGCTGAGCTGCCTCGCGCTCGTGACCAGCCGCCTGCCGCTATCGGCCGATATCGGCTATCTCTCGTCGCAGCACGAGCAGTTGCTGCTCAACTGGGACGCCGAACGTTACCGCCAGCAACTGACGGCAAGCCGCCAGTCGTCGAATTGAAGCGGCGGAGGACCACGCGATCATCGCTAGAGACCGGGGGGGACGACGCCCTCGCCACGATCCGTTCACGAAGCGCATCTCCGACCTGATCGATGACCTCGCGCCAATCGCGCCTTTCGCGCTGACGGAACAGGCGCATGCGCGGGTACCAGACGCTGTCGTCACGATCGAGCAGCCAGCGATAGTCCGGCGTGTACGACAGGAGCGTCCAGGTCGGACAGCCAAGCGCGCCGGCGAGATGAGCGACACTGGTATCGACCGTGATCACGAGATCCAGACATGAGATCAGCGCGGCGGTATCGGCGAAATCGGCAAGTAGACCCGACAGGTCCACGATCCCGCTCGCCTCCTGGAGCACGGCCTTGTCTTCGGCCTTCGGCTCCTTCTGCAGGCTGATGAACGCCGCATCCTCGCGGAGCAGGCTGGAAAACATGCGCAATGGGATGGAACGATTGTGGTCGTCGAGGTGGTTGGGATTGCCTGACCAGACCAGGCCGATCCGCAATTTCTCCGGGGTGCCAAGGCGCTCCTGCCAGAGTTGGATCCGATCCGGATCAGGCGCCGGCAAATAGGACACCGGCGCTGGAATCGTGGCCAGTGTCGTCCGAAAGGCAAGCGGCAGGCTCATGATCGGACACTGGACATCCACTCCCGCAAGTTCGCTGGCCTCCGCGACAGGAACACACTGCGAAATGCCTGGCATGTTCGACAACAGCGGAAGCAACGACTCTTGAACGGCGAGGATCACGCGCGCGCCCAGCGCTGCGACCATCGGCACGTAGCGGACGAACTGGATCGTATCACCCAGTCCTTCATCGGCGGCGATGATGATGGTTTGTCCCGCGAAGGCCGGATGGCCGTCCGGTCGTTCATGATTGGACGCCTCCGGCCGGCTATTTTGCCCGATTGAACTGGTAGGAGCCCTGGAGGAAGACGCCATAACGCTCCGTCGTATATCTCAGGACCTGGTTGAACGAATCGACGGCATTGGTGCTGAGATGCCACCACCGTCCACCGATGCCGATGCGGAAATTGTCGGTCAGCTGGTAGTTCAGCACGGTCTCGGCCTGGAAGCCGGTTCCTTGCCCCGAGGCAGGATCGCGCCCGAACGTGAAATAGTGTGTATCGATCGCATTCTGCGAGGTCCAGACATAGGCGGCCTCCGCCTGCCAGCTCAGCCGGTCCGACAGCCGCGTGTCGAGGGAGACACCGGCCCGTCCGCTATGCCAGCGATCCTGCTCGGTCACCACCTTGACGCCAGGCCCCAGCGCAGGAGCGCAGATCGTCGGATTGCCGCCCACCTGGGTGCAGCCGCGAGCATCCACCGTCTCCGTCCAATATTGATAGCCGACGAAGGCGCCGAGCCGGAAGCGTTCGGTCTCCAGCAGGTTGAAACCGACATCGAGATTTGCATATTGCAGCCCCCCGCCCACGCTGCTGACGGTCTTGGACGACGGATTGACGAACGGAGCGAAGTCCTCGTCGACGAGCGTACCCGAGCTGATCTTGCCCGCCCCTATATAGCCCTTCAGAAACATGTTGGTGAACGGACCGTCGAGCGCATCGATCCTGAAGAACATCTCGCCGCTGTGCCCGGTCATACCGCCATAGGCGAGCCGGGAGACCTGAAGCGTCGCAGCCTGATCGGCGAAATAGCGGTAGCGATTCTGCCCGGAGCTGAACCAGTAGCGCACACCGGTCTCCAGCATGTAGGACGGCAGGATCGACGCGCGCGATTGCAGCGGCATGTCGCCCGAGCCTGCCCCCTGCCCGCCCTGCAACGCTGCAGGCCTGGCCCAGGCGCAACTGACGATCGAGGCGTTGCACTTCGTGACACCGTCGGCGTTGAAATCGCGCCGCAACGTGACCGTCGCGAACAGGTCCTTGGTCGTCGTCTTGACGTTGGCGAGCGTGCTGTCGACGAACCGATAGCCGATCTCCGTTTCCAGGCTGATCTCCTTCGACCAGAGATAGCTGACCAGCAGCGACGGCAGAACCGTGTACTCCTTCAGGTCGGTCCGGGTCCCGGACCTGTACCCCGCCCGCAGCCGCGGGCTGATGGCGAGATCGGGCGTGATCGGATAGCGCGTGGCAAGATCGAGAACGTAGAACTTGGAGTCCGCCAGGCTCGCGTAGCGCAGCGCACCCATGAACAGATCGCCCGGCTTGATGATGCCGTTCCCGGTCAGCTGGGCCGACAGATAATATTCGAGGCCGCTCGCCGGCGTGCCGTCGACGCCGCCGGACGGCAGCGTGCCGGTCAGGTTGGTCACCGTGGCATCGGCAGCAACCTGCCAAGTCTCATTCAATGGCCGCGAGTAGCTCACCATCGCCGACTGGAACGTCGGCGTCCGGTCGATCGCGAGCTGCCTGATCTCGCCCGCGGTATTGAACTTCATCATGTCGTAGAGGGTGAGGAAGGGCTGCCCCTGCAGCGCATTCCAGGTCGAGAGAAATGGCACTCTTCGATAATCGAACGAGGCGTTGACCACCGACTTGTCCTCGAACGTATACGTTCCCGAGAACACGGCGGCATTGAGCGCGCGGAAATGCGTGTCGTAGTCGATCAGGCCGAGCAGCGACTTGTTGGCGTCGAAATAGCGGAATTCGGCGCCGATGGCCTGGCGGTCGACGATGTTGCGGTCGTATTGCGTGATCAGGTAGACCGTGGTCTCGAGGCCACCCAGGATCTTGCCGAAGTCGATGCTTGCGCCATAGAGCGTCTTGCCATCCTTGAACGGTGCGTCGAAGCGGCTCCAGTTCGGCGAGCCCGCGAGCACGTTCAAGCGCAGCCCCGGGCTCTTCTGCCAGCTCAGCACCGCGCCGTCGAAGCGGCCGATCACGCCGCCGGTGTTGCGGGATTGCCGTCCGACGCGCAGCGTCACGTCGGCCTCCTTCAGCGTGTAATCGACCTGCGCGGTCGAGACGCCGTATTTGTCGTTCCCGGTATCGAACTGGCGCTCATGGGTGAACGCCAGCCTGAACTTGGTCCTGATGCGGTCGTTGTCGGCGGTACCGAGAAAGTCAAAATTGGTCAGCAGCGTGTTCTGATGCACCCGGTGCGCGTCGGGATCCGCATTCGGGTTCGGCGCAATCGCCCTGTCCTTGACGGCGCTGGTCGTGTCGTTGGTGATGAAGGTGGTCGAGAGGCTGCCCGACATCGACCAGCGGGTGTCCCCGTTCGGCCCTGCCGCCTTGGTCGACATGCCTGCCCCCATGTCTCCGCCGTCGGGCGTGACGGAAGGCATGTCGCGCGGCCGCGCCGGCGCGCTGCTGGTCGCGGTGAGAAGCGCGGCAAGCCGCTGCCTCACCCGCTCGGCGCCCTCGCCGCTCGGATAGCGGCGCAGATAGTCTTCATATTCCGCCTGCGCGGCAGCGGTCTGGCCGGCCTTCTGCCGCGCCACGCCGAGCAGCTCCTGCGCCTCGGCGCTCGAGCCGTTCTCGGGGAGTTTCAGCACCTTTCGCAGGAGATCGATCGCAGCGCTGAAATTGCCTTTCTTGATCGACGCGCGCGCCTCGTCCATCGAGGCCTCCGCAAACCGGATGTCCGCCGCGGACGCCTGCTGCGTCGTGCGATTGTCGTTGCGGACCGACGCCGCCGCACCGGGGACCGCAACCGGTTTCGGCGCATCCGGGGCGGCTACGCTCGGCACCAGGGCCTTCACCTTGCACGCCGACACCGGACCCTTTCGGGCCACCACGATCGCCACCTGCTCGAAGCTGCCGGATTGGACGATCTGATAGGTGAACTCGCTGGCAAACTGGACGACGAGGATCGGTCCCCTGTTCTGATCGAGCGTCAGATAGACGTCCTGGAGGCCGGAGCCCTGGGCATTGTCGACACGCACGCCTTCGCGCCTGACCAGGCGCCGCGCCATGATGGCGTCCCGGTCGACCAATTGCAGCGAGACGCTGAGCTGGCTGCCTTGGTCGAGCGGGAAATGCCCGGTGTAGCGGACACGAACGTGAAAATTGACCCGCAGAAGGCTGCAGTTTCCGATCGTCGTGGCATTTGCATTGGCGACGAACTGATCGATGACCGGCTGGGCCGGTGCAACGCCAAAGACCCCGTCGAGCAGGATTGCGAGCAAGCCGGCCAGCAGACCGATCAGCCATCCCGCCGACCTCGCTGCCGCGGCTTGTCTGAAGCAGCCGCGCATCACCAGCCACCTCCATTGACCCGGTGCTGCCGCTGGCGGCGGGTGACGATGGTGGTCTGCGACTTGTCAGCATAGATATGGCATGCGCCTGTGCAGTCCTTGAGCTCGGCGACGGTGTAGTCCATCGGCGCCGGCTTCACGAGCTTGGCGTGCTGCTGCGGGCGGAAATCACTGGCGTGGCAGGCGGCGCAGTCGGGCTTGTAGGCCGCGAACTTGAACAGAACGGCCTGCGAGTTGCCGCTGTGGCAGGCGGTGCAGCCGATGGCCGCGCTATGGTTCGGATAGCTCGCCGACATATGCCGGTAATTGACCGAGCTCCAGCTCACCGTCCGGTGGCAGCTCTCGCAGGGGACGTTGGTCACGAAGTGCTTCGGCGACTTTCCTGTGGCGTTGGAGCCGTTGTGACAGCTGGCGCACGGCGCAGTCAGGCTGGTGTGATCCATCCGCGCGCCCGAGAACGACACGGTATTCTTGTGGCAGCTTTCGCATGGCGCGCTGGTGACCACGTGCTTCTGGGGCTTGCCGCTCGCGGCCATGCCGTTGTGGCAGCTCGCACAGGCCGCCATCGTGCCGGTGTGGCTGAAGCGGGCGCCGCTGAACGTCGTCGTGCTCTTGTGGCAGGTCTCGCACGGCGCATTCGTCGTGACGTGCTTCTGCGGCTTGCCCGTCGCGGCCATGCCGTTGTGACAGCTCGCGCAGGCCGCCATCGTGCCGGTGTGGCTGAAGCGGGCGCCGCTGAACGTCGTCGTGCTCTTGTGGCAGGTCTCACAGGGCGCGCTGGTGACCACGTGCTTCTGCGGCTTGCCGCTCGCGGCCATGCCGTTGTGGCAGCTCGCGCAGGCCGCCGTCGTTCCAGTATGGCTGAACCGGGCGCCGCTGAACGTCGTCGTGCTCTTGTGACAGGTCTCACACGGCGCAGCGGTTGCGACGTGCTTCGGCGGTTTGCCAGGCGCGGTCATTCCGTTATGGCAGGATGCGCATGGCCCTTGCGCCGTCATGTGATTGAATCTGGAACCGGCCTCCGTGGTGCTCGATCCGGCAAGCCCTGCCCTCGGATTGAACGTCGGCAGCAGCGACGGAAGCCGACCGGCATTCTTCGCTTCCGGCGAGTCGCTGCCCGTATCGGTTGGAGGCAAGAGCCTGCCGCGGGGATCATTCGGCGAGAGCGGCGATGTCGCGGATGTCATCCGGGGCGGCGTGCCCAACAGCTGCGGCACGGACGCCGCCGCGCCGCCAGCTTTGGCCGAACTGTCGGGCTTGGAGGAACCGGACGAACCGGCGGAGGCCCCTGCTTCGGACCCCGCTGTCGGGGCCGTCGACGGCGCAGCCGTGTTCGCCAGCGGCTTGCTGCTGAACAGGAGCGTCGAACTGGATGGCGCGGCAGGCTTGGCGGCAGCGCCGGCCTGAGATGCAGCCGGTGCAGCGCTCGTACCGGGTGCTGCATCGGGATTCGGTGCTGCCGTCATCGTCCGGTTGGCGGTCGAGGCCGGCGTCACCGCCTTGACGGCCGGCGCCTGAGCCGGAACAACCGACCGCGCCGTCGTGGAGCAGCCTGCTGCCGGCTTCTGCGGGTCGTCGTCCCAGGTGGAAAAGTTGGCGGCGGCGCGCACGTGGCAGCAGCCGCAATCCTGCGACTTCGCGCTATGATCCGGCCCCTGCGCACCCCTGCGGCCCTGGCTGCGATACGAGCCGTTGTGACAGCTGTCGCAGCGCGTGGCATGCACGGCAGCATGGCTCATGGTGTAGGTCGCGAAGCTCGCCGCGGTGTTGCTGTGGCAGTTCGAGCACTGCACGCCCGTCACCGGAATATGCGGCGGGGTGGTCAGGCCTTTCGCGCTCGAACCATTGTGGCAGGCTGAGCAATTGGTGTTGGCCGCGGAGTGGGTGAACGCCGCGCCGCCCCAGCTCACATATCCGCCGCTGGCGGCCTTGCTGTGACAACTGACGCAGTCGGCGCCGCCGGTGGCGACGTGGTTCGGATACGACGCCGTACCCATGGCTCCCTTGGTGCCCTGGCCGGTGAAGCTGCCGTTGTGACAGCTGTCGCAGCGTGCCGTCGCCACTGCGGCGTGGTTCATGGTGTAGGTGGCAAAGCTCGCCGCGGTGTTGGTGTGACAGTTGGAGCATTGCAGCGTCCCGGTCGGGATGTGCGGCGGCGTGGTCATGCCCTGCGCCGTCTTGCCGTTGTGACAGGTCGCGCAGTTGGTGTCGGTGGCCTTGTGAGCAAACGCCGCGCCGCCCCAGCTGGTGAAGCCGCCCGAGGCCGCCTTAGCATGGCAACTGACGCAATCCGCCCCGCCAGTGGCAACGTGGTTCGGATACGACGCGGTTCCGATTGCGCCCTTGGTACCCTGGCCGGTGTAGCTGCCGTTGTGACAGCTATCGCAGCGCGCGGTCGCGACCGCGGCGTGGTTCATGGTGTAGGTCGTGAAGCTCGCGGCGGTGTTGCTGTGGCAGTTGGAGCATTGCAGCGTGCCGGTCGGGATGTGCGGCGGCGTGGTCATGCCCTGCGCGGTCTTGCCGTTGTGGCAGGTCGCGCAGCTGGTGTCAGTCGCGGCATGCTTGAACGCCGCACCGCCCCAGCTGGTGAAGCCGCCGCTCGCCGCCTTGGCATGACAACTGACGCAGTCGGCTCCGCCGGTAGCGACGTGGTTCGGGTACGAAGCGGTGCCAAGCGCCCCCTTGGTGCCTTGGCCGGTGTAGGAGCCGTTGTGGCAGCTATCGCAGCGCGCGGTCGCCACCGCGGCGTGGTTCATGGTGTAGGTGGCAAAGCTCGCCGCGGTGTTGCTGTGGCAGTTCGAGCACTGCAGCGTCCCGGTCGGGATATGTGGCGGCGTGGTCATCCCCATCGCCGTCTTGCCGTTGTGGCAGGTCGCGCAGTTGGTGTCGGTGGCGGCATGCTTGAACGCCGCGCCGCCCCAGCTCGTGAAGCCGCCACTCGCTGCCTTGCTGTGACAGCTGACGCAGTCGGCACCGCCGGTGGCGACATGGTTCGGATACGACGCCGTGCCCAGCGCCCCCTTGGTGCCCTGACCGGTGAAGCTGCCGTTGTGGCAACTGTCGCAGCGCGCGGTCGCCACCGCGGCGTGGTTCATGGTGTAGGTGGCAAAGCTCGCCGCGGTGTTGCTGTGGCAGTTCGAGCACTGCAGCGTGCCGGTCGGGATGTGCGGCGGCGTGGTCATGCCCAACGCCGTCTTGCCGTTGTGGCAGGTGGAGCAATTGGTGTCGGTGGCCTTGTGAGCAAACGCCGCGCCGCCCCAGCTGGTGAAGCCGCCCGAGGCCGCCTTGGCGTGACAGCTGACGCAGTCGGCGCCGCCGGTGGCGACGTGGTTCGGGTACGACGCGGTGCCCAGCGCTCCCTTGGTGCCCTGCCCGGTGAAGCTGCCGTTGTGACAGCTGTCGCAGCGTGCCGTCGCCACCGCGGCGTGGTTCATGGTGTAGGTCGTGAAGCTCGCCGCGGTGTTGGTGTGGCAGTTCGAGCACTGCAGCGTGCCGGTCGGAATGTGCGGCGGCGTGGTCATGCCCTGCGCCGTCTTGCCGTTGTGGCAGGTCGCGCAGTTGGTGTCGGTGGCGGCATGCTTGAACGCGGCGCCGCCCCAGCTGGTGAAGCCGCCGCTCGCCGCCTTGGCGTGACAGCTGACGCAGTCGGCGCCGCCGGTGGCGACATGGTTCGGATACGACGCGGTGCCGAGTGCGCCCTTGGTGCCCTGGCCGGTGTAGTTGCCGTTGTGGCAGCTGTCGCAGCGCGCGGTCGCCACCGCGGCGTGGTTCATGGTGTAGGTGGCAAAGCTCGCCGCGGTGTTGCTGTGGCAGTTCGAGCATTGCAACGTCCCGGTCGGGATGTGTGGTGGTGTCGTCATCCCCATCGCCGTCCTGCCGTTGTGACAGGTCGCGCAGCTGGTGTTGGTCGCGGCATGCTTGAAGGCCGCGCCGCCGAAGCTGGTGAAGCCGCCGCTCGCCGCCTTGGCGTGACAGCTGACGCAGTCGGCTCCGCCGGTCGCGACGTGGTTCGGATACGACGCGGTGCCGAGCGCCCCCTTGGTGCCCTGGCCGGTGTAGTTGCCGTTGTGGCAGCTGTCGCAGCGCGCCGTCGCCACCGCGGCGTGGTTCATGGTGTAGGTCGTGAAGCTCGCCGCGGTGTTGCTGTGGCAGTTGGAGCATTGCAGCGTGCCGGTCGGGATGTGCGGCGGTGTCGTCATGCCCTGCGCCGTCTTGCCGTTGTGGCAGGTGGCGCAGCTGGTGTCAGTCGCGGCATGCTTGAACGCGGCGCCGCCCCAGCTGGTGAAGCCGCCGCTCGCCGCCTTGGCATGACAACTGACGCAGTCGGCTCCGCCGGTAGCGACGTGGTTCGAGTACGAAGCGGTGCCGAGTGCGCCCTTGGTGCCCTGGCCGGTGTAGTTGCCGTTGTGGCAGCTGTCGCAGCGCGCGGTCGCCACCGCGGCGTGGTTCATGGTGTAGGTGGTAAAGCTCGCCGCGGTGCTGCTGTGGCAGTTCGAGCATTGCAGCGTCCCGGTCGGGATGTGCGGCGGCGTGGTCATGCCCAACGCCGTCTTGCCGTTGTGACAGGTCGCGCAGTTGGTGTCGGTCGCGGAATGCTTGAAGGCCGCACCGCCCCAGCTGGTGAAGCCGCCCGAGGCCGCCTTGGCGTGGCAGCTGACGCAGTCGGCGCCGCCGGTGGCGACGTGGTTCGGGTACGACGCCGTACCCATGGCTCCCTTGGTGCCCTGGCCGGTGAAGCTGCCGTTGTGACAGCTGTCGCAGCGTGCCGTCGCCACTGCGGCGTGGTTCATGGTGTAGGTGGCAAAGCTCGCCGCGGTGTTGGTGTGACAGTTGGAGCACTGCAGCGTGCCGGTCGGGATGTGCGGCGGCGTGGTCATGCCCTGCGCCGTCTTGCCGTTGTGGCAGGTCGCGCAGTTGGTGTCGGTCGCGGCATGCTTGAAGGCCGCACCGCCCCAGCTGGTGAAGCCGCCGCTCGCCGCCTTGGCATGGCAACTGACGCAGTCCGCCCCGCCGGTGGCGACGTGGTTCGGATATGACGCCGTGCCCAGCGCCCCCTTGGTACCCTGGCCGGTGTAGCTGCCGTTGTGACAGCTATCGCAGCGCGCGGTCGCGACCGCGGCGTGGTTCATGGTGTAGGTCGTGAAGCTCGCGGCGGTGTTGCTGTGGCAGTTGGAGCATTGCAGCGTCCCGGTCGGGATGTGCGGCGGCGTCGTCATGCCCTGCGCCGTCCTGCCGTTGTGGCAGGTGGAGCAATTGGTGTCGGTGGCCTTGTGAGCAAACGCCGCGCCGCCCCAGCTGGTGAAGCCGCCCGAGGCCGCCTTGGCATGGCAACTGACGCAGTCGGCGCCGCCGGTGGCGACGTGGTTCGGATACGACGCGGTGCCGAGCGCCCCCTTGGTGCCCTGGCCGGTGTAGTTGCCGTTGTGACAGCTGTCGCAGCGCGCCGTCGCCACCGCCGCGTGGTTCATGGTGTAGGTGGCAAAGCTCGCCGCGGTGTTGCTGTGGCAGTTCGAGCACTGCAGCGTCCCGGTCGGGATGTGCGGCGGCGTGGTCATGCCCTGCGCCGTCTTGCCGTTGTGGCAGGTCGCGCAGTTGGTGTCGGTCGCGGCATGCTTGAAGGCCGCACCGCCCCAGCTGGTGAAGCCGCCACTCGCTGCCTTGCTGTGACAGCTGACGCAGTCGGCACCGCCGGTGGCGACATGGTTCGGATACGACGCCGTGCCCAGCGCCCCCTTGGTGCCTTGGCCGGTGAAGCTGCCGTTGTGGCAACTGTCGCAGCGCGCGGTCGCCACCGCGGCGTGGTTCATGGTGTAGGTCGTGAAGCTCGCGGCGGTGTTGCTGTGGCAGTTGGAGCACTGCAGCGTGCCGGTCGGAATGTGCGGCGGCGTGGTCATCCCCATCGCCGTCTTGCCGTTGTGGCAGGTCGCGCAGTTGGTGTCGGTGGCGGCATGCTTGAACGCCGCGCCGCCCCAGCTCGTGAAGCCGCCACTCGCTGCCTTGCTGTGACAGCTGACGCAGTCGGCACCGCCGGTGGCGACATGGTTCGGATACGACGCCGTGCCCAGCGCCCCCTTGCTGCCCTGGCCGGTGTAGTTGCCGTTGTGGCAGCTGTCGCAGCGCGCCGTCGCCACCGCGGCGTGGTTCATGGTGTAGGTGGCAAAGCTCGCCGCGGTGTTGCTGTGGCAGTTCGAGCACTGCAGCGTCCCGGTCGGGATATGTGGCGGCGTGGTCATCCCCTGCGCCGTCTTGCCGTTGTGGCAGGTCGCGCAGTTGGTGTCGGTCGCGGCATGCTTGAACGCGGCGCCGCCCCAGCTGGTGAAGCCGCCCGAGGCCGCCTTGGCATGACAACTGACGCAGTCCGCCCCGCCAGTGGCGACGTGGTTCGGGTACGACGCGGTGCCGAGCGCCCCCTTGGTACCCTGGCCGGTGTAGCTGCCGTTGTGGCAGCTGTCACAGCGCGCCGTCGCCACCGCGGCGTGGTTCATGGTGTAGGTGGCAAAGCTCGCCGCGGTGTTGCTGTGGCAGTTCGAGCACTGCAGCGTGCCGGTCGGGATGTGCGGCGGCGTGGTCATGCCCAGCGCCGTCTTGCCGTTGTGGCAGGTGGAGCAATTGGTGTCGGTGGCCTTGTGAGCAAACGCCGCGCCGCCCCAGCTGGTGAAGCCGCCCGAGGCCGCCTTGGCGTGACAGCTGACGCAGTCGGCGCCGCCGGTGGCGACGTGGTTCGGGTATGACGCGGTGCTCATGGCACCTTTGGTGCCCTGGCCGGTGAAGTTGCCGTTGTGGCAGCTGTCGCAGCGCGCGGTCGCCACCGCGGCGTGGTTCATGGTGTAGGTCGTGAAGCTCGCCGCCGAGTTGGTGTGACAGTTCGAGCATTGCAACGTCCCGGTCGGGATGTGTGGTGGTGTCGTCATCCCCAGCGCCGTCCTGCCGTTGTGGCAGGTCGCGCAGTTGGTGTCGGTCGCGGCATGCTTGAACGCCGCACCGCCCCAGCTGGTGAAGCCGCCGCTCGCCGCCTTGGCGTGACAGCTGACGCAGTCCGCCCCGCCAGTGGCAACGTGGTTCGGATACGACGCGGTGCCGAGTGCGCCCTTGGTACCCTGGCCGGTGTAGTTGCCGTTGTGGCAGCTGTCGCAGCGCGCGGTCGCCACCGCGGCGTGGTTCATGGTGTAGGTGGTAAAGCTCGCCGCGGTGTTGCTGTGGCAGTTCGAGCATTGCAGCGTCCCGGTCGGGATGTGCGGCGGCGTGGTCATCCCCTGCGCCGTCTTGCCGTTGTGACAGGTCGCGCAGTTGGTGTCGGTCGCGGCATGCTTGAAGGCCGCGCCGCCGAAGCTGGCCGTGCTGGTGTGACAGGACTCGCAAGGCAGATTGGTCTGGAGATGATTGCTGGACTTGCCGCGCGCGGTCGTCCCGTTGTGACAGTTGGCACAACCGGCGACGATGCCGGCGTGGTCCATCTTCATTCTGATGCGAAAACTCGCCGTCGACCTGTGGCACACATCGCATGGCGCTGCGGTCGTGATATGATTCTTCGACTTGCCCCGTGCCATCACACCGTTGTGGCAGGTCGTACATGACGCCTTCGCCTGGGTATGATCGATCGCCCGGACGTCCTTCCATGTCGAAGTCTGATGGCAGCTCTCACAGCGCCGCGTGGTCATCGGGTGATTGACGGACATGCCCGCCGTCTGCGCGCCGTTGTGGCAACTGGCGCACTGCGTCTGCGTGCCCTTGAACCGCCCGCCGACGTGACAGGACGAGCACTCCACGCCGACATGGCTTCCGGTCAGCGGAAACCCGGTCGAGACGTGATCGAATGAGCTCTGCGCGGCAGCGTGCCCTGCCAACACCAGAGTGAGCAGCACACAGGCGAGCAGCCACTGCACCATGCGGTGCGAGGCTCGCGCCAACAGCCCCAGTCTGCTGTAGCAGCTGCTCAACTCCAACTCCGCTCTTCACTCTCGACTCGATCGCCAGCCGGACATCCGACGGCGACCGGCCGACCCCAATCCAGCCGAGACCGTTGAGCGTCCGCCGCTCGGCGGTCGCCCTGACAAACCCAAGACACTCTTGCGGATTCCCCCTACGGCCCGGCGGCACGTCTTCCCCAGCCACCGAATACTCGAAACGCTCCGTGCTCCCTTGATTGAGCGCTGCATCGATTAGGCGATGATGGAGTCACCGGCCAGATCACGCAGCCTTCGCTAAGCCTACGACAGAGCTTCCAGAGACGCGCAAAGCTGGCCCAAAACTGGGCCAAGCTGAACTCAAGCTGAATGGAGGTTTAGGTTTCTGACCTCACCCGCGCGCGATGGTCCGGCAAGCCCATCACGCAAGCCATTGATCTGCATTCGAACTGATCAGTATTGCGAGCTCTTATCAGCTCGATACGATGTCAGACGTCTTGCAGCAGCCACCGCGGCCGTTCGAATCAGTTCCTGATCTGAACGTTGCGCCATCCCGTTGCGACATGGCAGCGCTCGCACGTCTGACCGAAGGTACCATTGTGCACGTCCGAGCTGCGATGACAGCTGAAGCAATCCATCGGCAACTTCAGATCCGGCGGCGACTTGGCCTTGTGACAGGCCTCGCAGGTGATCTTCTGGTGGACACCGACCAGCGGGAATCGTGTCTGCCGCGCGTGATCGAAACGCCATAGCCGCCATCCGTTCGGATTGTGGCAGTTGGCGCATCGCCCGCCGAGTTTCCCCTGGTGGAAATCCTTGTGGCAGCTCTCACAGGCCATCGGGGTGTTCTTGTAGGTCGGCGTCCGGTGGCACTCCTCGCAGGGCACCGACTTGTGCAGGCCGATCAAGGGGAAGCGCGTGATTTCATGATCGAAGGAGAGCTTCTTCCGCCAGCCCATATCGCTATGGCACGTCTCGCAACGCTCACCGAGCTTGCCCTGATGCGGATCCTGCTTGCGGTGACAGGACACGCATGAGGTCGCGAGCTTGTCCCGATAGAGATCACCCGTATGGCAGCCCTCGCACTTCACCTTGGCATGCGCATTTCGCAGGGGGAAGCGGGTCTTGTCGTGATTGAAGCGGACCGTCTTCCACTTGTCCTGATCGTGGCAGGTCTCGCACTTGTCGCCGAAGCGGCCGCCATGGACGTCCTGAAGACGGTGACATGAGCCACAGGAGGTCGGCAGATCCTTGTATTGCTGACCGGAATGACACGTCGCACAAGCGACCGACTTGTGGGCGCCCACGAGGGGAAACCGGGTCTTGGTATGGTCGAACTCCTTGGTCGCGCGCCATTTCACCGCCGTGTGGCAGTTCTCGCAGCGTTCACCGAGTCGACCGCGATGCGGATCAATCGCCTTGTGACACTCGAAACAGGTCGAGGGCGCGTTGCGGAACTTCACCTTCGCGACGTGACATCCCGCACAAGGCACGGTCTTGTGCGCGTCGACGAGCCGGTAGTTCGTCATGTCGTGGTTGAAGGTCTCCTTGTCGAGCTGGACGATGTCGGTTCCACGCCCCTTGTGGTCGGTGTGACACTGCCTGCACTCCTGGCTCAGCGCCGCCTGGTCGCGTCCGTGCAGGCGCTCACGCTGCCTGCGATCGACGGCAATCTCCTTGTGGCAATCGAGACAGAGGCCCGACTGTGCTTTCCGCGTATAGGCTTCGTGGCACTTTCCGCATTCGCTCTCGAGCTTGGCATGCTTCTCGACCAACGGGCCCGGCATGACGAGCTTCTCCAGCAACGTCTGCGCCCGCCCCCCGGCCGAGAGCATCGCAACGCCGGCCAGGACGGCGACGACGACCGCAACACGCCACCGCATCACGCAACTCCGTCAATAGTGATGGACGGCCCAGACATGAACGACGCCCGCCAGCAGCATGAGAAAAAACAGCGGCAGATGAAGCACATGCCACAGCGAAAACAATCGTTCGAAGAACGTCAGCTCAGCGGCCTTGCGTACCGCAGCGGCGTAGCGCCGCACCACCTCCTCGATTCGCTTCTCGCGACGCCGCCGCTCGGACCACGACCATCGCGCGCGCTTGGCTTCGGCGCGAATGAGCCGGCGCGCTTCCGCAACCACATTGGCGCGCAGCCGCCGCGTGCGCGCTGCGATGACCGCGCCGGTCCGCAGGCTGCCCAGCGCGGTTCGGGGTACCCTGTTGTCGAGCCCCTTGCTGAAGGCGGCCAACTCCCGCGACACGAACGAGACGGCCTGCATCTCCTGACCGAGCTCCGTTCGCATTGCCTCGGCCTCGGCGAGCAGCTCCTTGACACGCGCTCTCCCGCCATGGAGGCCCATATGGATCTTGCCATAGATGTAACGGCCGACCACGCCGCTGATCGCCACGATCAGCATGGTGAAGAACGCCACATTGCTGTTGAGCGCCCCCAGCTGGAAATTCGCATGGAACAGGATGAGCACGGGACCGATGACGCCGAGCAGCATGTGCGTCCTGAACCAGAACGGCACCGAGCCGATCCCGCGCAGCGACTTGAAGCGCTTGCGCATCGAATAGGCCAGCAGCGACAGCATCGCGACGCTGCCGTAGATCCCGAGCCAGTATCCGGTGCCGGAGCCCGGCGTAATATACTCCTCCTCCTTCTGCAGCCACCCCACGGTAATCGCTCCGAGAACGACGACCGTGATGACAACCGGAATGGTTCCTCGAAGAGGATTGCCCCGCGCGCGAGCGACCGCTGCTCTGCTCATGACCTCGACGTTTCCTGTGAAACCCGAATGCCGGATTGGCGGAAGCCAGACTCGTTCGCGGATCTCCGGATCTCAGTCGAGAGACCACTTAGTGATAACCACTTGCAACATCCCCATCCGTCTTCCGACACCGACGTCATTAGTCCGAAATCAGTGCGAGCCATATTTCCGCCGACGGCATCTGTTCAACGAATGGTCCAATCCTTGTCTCCAAGACGTCAGATCATTCTGGAATTTCTATGTCGGCATCTCTTGAGAGGAATTTGCATCTAGCACCGCATCGAACCTCTTCACGCGGAGTTCGCGGCCAGCGGCTCTCTTCTGCTGTTAGTTCATAAGACAAGGGAGCGAGACGACATGGCGCTCGATCTCCTGATCGTCTACGCCGCGCCGATGCTCGGCGTCTGGGCCACCTACATGGCGGTGCGCAAGAGAAGAGAAATAAAGAGCGTCGCGAAGCTCTCGGCCGCCAAGGAAGCCGGTCTGCTTGAGCCGGCATCCTTGCATCCTATCATCGATCCCGCCTTGTGCATCGGCTGCGGGTCATGCGTCAGGGCGTGCCCGGAGGGCGACATTCTCGGCCTGATCGGCGGCAAGGCGTCGCTGGTCGAACCTTCGCATTGTATCGGACACGGCGCCTGCAAGGCGGTGTGCCCCGTGAACGCCATCACGCTGGTGTTCGGCACCGAAACGCGCGGCATCGACATTCCAAACGTGGACGAGGCGTTCCAGACCAACGTACCCGGCATCTTCATCGCCGGAGAGCTCGGCGGGATGGGGCTGGTCCGCAACGCCATCGAACAGGGGCGCCAGGCGATCGACTCCGTCCGCAAGGTCAAGAACATCGGCAAGTCCGACATGCTCGACGTCGTGATTGTCGGCTGCGGTCCGGCCGGACTTTCCGCCAGTCTCGCCTGCCTGCAGCATCGGCTGCGCTTCGTGACGCTGGAGCAGGACTCGCTTGGCGGCACCGTCGCGCACTTTCCCCGCGGCAAGCTGGTGATGACGGCACCTTTCACGCTGCCGCTCGCGGGCAAGTTCAACTTCAGAGAGCTCAGCAAAGAGCAGTTGATCACCTTCTTCATGGGGATCGTGCGCAAGGCCCGCCTCAAGGTGAACGTCGGCGAGCGCGTCGAGGCCGTCACGCGAATGGGAGAAAGCTTCGACGTCAGGACGAACCGCGGCAGCTACAGAACGCATGCCGTGCTCCTGGCGATCGGGCGCCGCGGAACGCCACGCAAGCTGGAAGCTCCTGGCGAAGAGCAGAACAAGGTCGTCTATCGACTGATCGACCCCGAACAGTATCGCGGCCAGCACGTGCTCGTCGTCGGTGGCGGCGACGCCGCACTGGAAGCCGCGTGCTCCATCGCCGACGAGCCCGGAACGACGGTGACCCTGTCGCATCGCAGCGAGTCGTTCGGCCGCGCCAAGCTGAAGAACCGTCAACGGACGGAAACAGCCGCTCGATCGGGGCGGCTCCGGGTCATCTACAACTCCACGGTCAAACGGATCGGCAGCGACGACGTCGACATCGATGCCGGCGGCAACACGAGCACGATCCGAAACGATGCCGTCATCGTCTGCGTCGGCGGCATTCTGCCCACCGCATTCCTGAAGAGCATGGGTATCGAGGTGGAGACGAAATATGGCACGGCTTAAGTCCTCTCACATCATCATCCCCCTGATCTGTCTCGTTGGCTCGACCGTGCCGTCGGTCGCCCCGGCCGGCGACGCGCCGGCCGGCGTGAGCTCCGAAGCATTCGCGAGCCAGGCGGCCGATGCCGCGATCCGCGCCGGACATCCTGAGGACGCACTGAAGCTGCTCGAGCGCGCCGCCAACGCCGGGGATCCGGAGGCGCAGTACCGGCTTGCGTCGCTCTACCGCGCCGGTCTCGGCACCAGAGCAGACGATACGCTGGCGTTCAAATGGATGGAGGCAAGCGCAAGGAAGGGACACGTCAAGGCGCAGTACAATGTCGCAGCGATGTGGCTCGCGGGCCGCGGAACACCGGCCGATCCCGACCGGGCGCGGGAGTGGCTACGCAAGTCGGCGGCGGCTGGCTATCAGCCTGCCGAGCAGTTGATGGCCGACATGGCCAGCCGAGACGCGCGACCCCGCGCCAGGGAGCCGGCGCGCGAAGCTGCGCGCAGGCCGCCACCGACGCTCGATGCGCAGGCCGCCATGCGAAACGGCCATCCGGCCATCATCGACGCCGCCCTGCGCGGCCAGTTCGATCCGATGCGCCAGCTCATCGCTGCGAAGGCTGACGTCAACGCGGTCAACGAGGACGGCGATACGCCTCTGGCGATCGCCGCGGCCGCCGGGCATCTTCGGCTGGTGGAGCTCCTGCTCGCCTCGGGAGCCAACCCGAACACCGGCAACCGGCGCGGCGACACGCCTTTGATGCTGGCAGCGGACAAGGATCATGGAGACATCATCAAACTGCTGCTGACGAAGGCGGCCGACCCATCTGCAGCGCGTGCAGATGGCACGACCGCACTATTGATGGCGCTCAGCCGCTGCAACGGCGCCGCGATCGCTGCGCTCCTCGACGGCGCCTCCGGCAGTCTGCCCGCGTCGGCGGACGGCCGGACCCCCCTCATGATCGCGGTCGCGTCGTGCCCCAATGGCCCGCTCGATCGGCAACTCGTTCAGAGATCCGACCTCAACGCCGCCGATGGGCAGGGCCGCACCGCACTCTGGCACGCGGCCGGCAATGGCAATACGCACGCGATCGGACAACTGATCCGCGCCGGTGCGGACGTCAACCGCGCTGACGCCGACGACAAGACGCCGTTGCTGAATGCCATCGAAGGCCGCAGCGACGCGGCCTCGCTGCTTCTGTTGGACCATGGGGCCGACCCGAAACACGCGACAAGAGGCGGAAATACCGCGCTCATCCTCGCTGCGCGCGCCGGCCTTGCGGATGTCGTCAGTGAGCTTCTCAGGCGCAAGGCCGACCCGAACGTGCGCAACGGTCAGGGCATGAGCGCGCTGATGATGGCAGCCCATGAGGGGAACATCGGCATTGCGCACAGCCTTCTCGCCGCCGGTGCCGAAAAGCAGTTGAGGAACAAGCGCCGCGAACGTGCCACGGACATCGCCGCGGCCAGCGGTCACGGCGATATCGCCAAGCTTCTGGAATAGCGGACGATTTCGTTTCGCCTTCCTGCCTATCATGCGGTCGACCTCGCGTTCGCTGCTCGCTGCTCGCTGGCGCCGCAGACGATTCGCGCGTTATTTATCAACGAACATACCGCTCCATACCAAGACGCCTCGATGATACCGCTCTCCGGCCGTGAGTGCGAATGAGTTGCAGTTACACTACGATGCACGTCGATGGATCATCATCATTCCGTACGAATGATGCCTCATTCGGCGCATTGATTGTCGGCGCATCACAGACACTTGATAGTTAGCTGCAGGAATATCCGCTGCAGTCGGAGATACCAAATGACAGCGGAGGTCGGATCGTTTGCGCTCATTCTCGCGCTCCTCGTGTCGCTGGTGCAGTCGATCGTTCCGTTCGTAGCGCTGCGCCGCCAATCCGCGATGATCGCCGGCTTCGTTCGTCACGCTGCCTTGACTCAGTTTCTGTTCGTAGCGATCGCATTCGCATGCCTGACGTCGCTGTTCGTCCACTCCGACTTTTCAGTCCAGGTCGTCGCAGCGAATTCGCACACGCTGAAGCCGCTGCTCTACAAGGTCTCCGGAGTCTGGGGAAACCATGAGGGATCCATGCTGCTGTGGGTCCTGATCCTCTCCTTGTTCGGTGCTGCCGTTGCATTGTTCGGAACGAACCTTCCCGAGCGGCTGCAGAGCAACGTTCTCGGCGTGCACGGCATGATCGGCCTCGGCTTTCTGGCGTTCATCGTCTCGACGTCGAATCCGTTCGCGCGGCTGGTCGATGCTCCCCTCGAAGGCAACGGACTGAATCCGATCTTGCAGGATCCTGGCCTCGCCTTTCATCCGCCGTTTCTGTATCTGGGTTACGTCGGCTTCTCGATGGCGTTCTCGTTCTCGGTCGCCGCGCTGATCGAGGGAAAGGTCGATGCCGGCTGGGCCCGCTGGGTCCGACCGTGGGTGCTCGCGGCCTGGTGCTTTCTCACGATTGGAATCACGCTGGGCAGCGCATGGGCGTACTACACGCTCGGCTGGGGCGGCTGGTGGTTCTGGGACCCCGTCGAGAACGCCTCCTTCATGCCGTGGCTTGCGGGGACTGCGCTGCTGCATTCCGCCCTGGTGGTCGAACGTCGGAGCGCCCTCCAGAGCTGGACGATCCTGCTGGGGATCGTGACCTTCTCATTGAGCCTGATCGGGACCTTCCTGGTGCGATCCGGCGTGCTCACCAGTGTTCATGCCTTCGCACAGGACCCCTCGCGTGGCGCATTCATCCTGGCGCTCATCCTGGTGGCGACCGGCGGGGCGTTGACGCTGTATGCGATCCGAGCCCCAAGCCTGAAGCACGGTGCGCTGTTCGCGGCCGTCAGCCGCGAGAGCGGCCTCGTCCTCAACAATGTGCTGCTCACGGCAGCCGTGGCCACCGTGTTTCTCGGCACGTTCTACCCGCTCCTCGTCGACATGCTCGGAAACGACAAGATCTCCGTCGGCCCTCCCTACTACAACCTGACGTTCGTTCCGATCATGGTTCCGCTGCTGCTTGCCATGGTGATCGGCCCGGTTCTGAAATGGAAGCGCGATCTCCTCGTTGCGGCCCTGCAACGACTCCGCCTGGCCGGAGGACTTGCGGCATTCATTGCCGTCGCGATCCTCATCGCGACGTTCGGACAGCGTTTCCTGGTCGCGTTCTTCTTCGGCATCGCCGTCTGGCTCGTGATCGGCTCGCTGATGGTGCTGGCTCATCGCGTCCGCCTCGGCATGACGACTCCCCTGGCGACCTCGCTCAACCTCGCGCGCACCACCCCGCTCGCGGTCTACGGCCTGGTGCTGGCCCATGCGGGAATGGGCGTCACCGTCGCAGGCATTACCGGGATGACCGCGTGGGCCAGCGAGAAGGTGCAGATGCTGCGGCCGGGCCAGAGCCTGCAGCTCGCGGGCTACGACATCAAGTTGCGCTCGATCGGAAAATTTCCAGGCCCCAACTACGAAGCCGAGCGTGGCACGTTCGACATCACGCGGAACGGCAAACCGTTCACGCAGCTTTCCAGCGAGCGCCGCTTCTATCCCGTCAGACAGCAGCAGACGACCGCCGCCGGCATTCGAACCAACCTGCTCTGGAACGTCTACGTGACGCTCGGCGATCCCGACGACAAAGGCGCGTGGGCGGTGCGTTGCTACTATCACCCGCTGGTGCCGCTGGTCTGGATCGGCGCGCTGATGATGGCGTGCGGCGGCTTCGTCTCGCTGGCCGACCGGAGATTTCGTGTCGGTGCTCCGCGACGGGCGATGCGGGCCGTACCCACTGCCGTTCCTGCTGAATAGGACGAGATATGCCGCGCCTCCCCTATCTCATACCGCTCGCGGCTTTCGTCGCACTGGCCGCTGGACTGGCCTTCAGCCTGACCAACGATCCGCAGCGAATGCCCTCGACCCTGATCGACAAGCCGACCCCGCGGTTCCAACTCGCGTCGCTCGACGGCAAGGGCGGCGGTCTTGCCAGTACCGACCTGCAGGGCGACGTGGTCCTGCTCAACGTGTTCGCATCCTGGTGCCCCGGATGCCGCATCGAACATCCCATGCTGCTCAAGCTCGCGGAGAGCTCCGCGATCCCGATCTATGGGCTGAACTGGAAGGACGATCGGAACGACGGCAAACGTTGGCTTGCCAAGCATGGCAGTCCCTATGCCCGTGTCGGCTCCGATGAGTCCGGCCGGGCCGGCATCGATCTTGGCGTGACCGGCGTTCCCGAAACCTTCGTGATCGATCGGGCCGGCCGCATCCGCTTCCGCTATCCCGGCCCGCTGACCGAAGATGTATGGCGTGACGATTTCGAACCTCTGCTGAAGGCACTCAGGAGCGAGTCATGAACTGCCGGCGGATCAAGCGCGCGGCCGAAGCGCTTCTCGTCAGCTCGCTCGTGCTGACGGCGACCTGGTCGCCATCTCGTGCGGTGCTTCCCGACGAAATGTTGCGCGACGAGGGGCTGGAGGCCCGCGCGCGCGCGCTGGGCCAGGAGCTGCGCTGCGTCGTTTGTCAGAATCAGAGCATAGACGACTCCAACGCTCCGTTGGCGCATGATCTGAGGGTGCTGCTGCGCGATCGCCTGCAGGCCGGCGACAGCGACCGGCAGGCGGTGGACTTCCTGGTCGCACGCTACGGCAACTTCGTCCTGCTCAAGCCTCCCTTACAGTGGAATACGATCGCGCTGTGGATCGGTCCCCTGCTCGCTTTGCTCACGGCCGCCGTCGGCTTCGGCCGCTACGTGCGCCGGGCGGCAGCCAATGCGAGTGCGCCCGAGGCGGAGCACGTCGCTCCGCTCAGCGCCGACGAACTCGAAGCCTTCGAGGCGATCCTCGATCGACGGAGCCTTTCATGATGCTGTGGCTGATCCTGACGGCGATGATTTCCGTGGCCGCCGTGCTCATATCGACGCCATTCATCCGCAGCTACGAGCGGAGACGGTTGGCTTCGGCTCAGGGACTTGCCGTCCACCACGACCAGCTCCGCGAGATCGAGAGCGAAACCGCACGCGGCCTGATCGACAAGTCGGATGGCGAGAACGCGGCCAGCGAGATCAAGCGGCGCATTCTCGCCGCAGCCGCCGCCGAACAGCCGCCGGCGCCCTCCCTCACCAGCTCCGAACGAAAATTTGCGCTCGCCGTCGTCACGATGACCGTGGTGTTCGGCTCGGTCGTCCTGTACGCGGTCATCGGAAACCCGGATGTCCCCGCGGCCGCGCCGGTCCAGACCGCCGGCGGCACGACGCTGAAGTCGGTTGGCGAAGCGCGAACGGACGCCGGCACCCAGGCCATTGCGTCGTTGGAGCAGATGGCCGGCCAGGACGGTCGCGACCGCCCGCAGCAGGGCAGCGGACTGCCGCCGGTCGAAGAGATGATCCAGCGTGTGCAGACCCGACTGGAGCGAAATCCCAGGGATCCGGACGGATGGCGGCTGCTGGGCTGGTCCTTGTTCAACATCGAGCGCTTTGCGGAGGCGGCGCAGGCCTATGCGCGCGCAATGGAGCTGCGGCCAAGCTCGGCAGAGTACCGCAGCGCGCGGGGCGAAGCGCTGGTGCGGGCCGCGGACGGCACCGTCAACTCCGAAGCCCGCGCGGATTTCGACGAAGCACTCAAACTGGATCCCAAGGACGCGCGCGCCCGTTTCTTCATCGGCGTCGTGAAAGAACAGGATGGAGACAAACGGGGTGCGATGGCCGACTGGACGGCGATCGTATCGGAGGCCGATCCGAACGAGCCGTGGCTGCCTGATCTCAAGCAGCGGCTCGGCGCGCTTCGTCGCGAGCTCGGGGAGGATGACGCCTCGCCATCGCCTGCCCGGCCGAACCTGTCCGCCGAGCGCATGCAGGAACTCCTGCGCTCCGGCAAGACCGCGCAGAGCGAGCCGGCGGAGCCGCGCGGCCCCCGCGCCGAGGACATCCGCAAGGCGGAAAGCATGTCCACACAGGATCGCAACCTCATGATCCGGGGCATGGTGGATGGCCTTGCGAGCCGACTCGAACAATCACCGCGCGATGCAGAAGGCTGGATCAAGTTGATCCGCTCGCGGGTGGTGCTGGGTGACGTCGAGGCGGCGAAACAGTCGCTGCAACGCGCACTGTCGGTCTTTGCGGAGGACGCCCCGGAGCGCACGCGCATAGCTGACGCAGCCAAAGAGCTCGGGATCAATCCATAGCGTTCGAGGGCCCGATCCGCGTGTCCGCATCGTCGGAACCCGTTCGGCAACCGGAGGAATGGCAATGCGCATTCTGCTCATAGAGGACGAGCCCGTCTACGCGGAGCGCATCAGGGAAAGCCTGGCCGATGCCGGTTTCGAGGCGGATCTCGCCACCGATGGCAGGCAGGGCTGGATGCTGGGCAACAGCCAGCCCTATGATGCCGCGGTCCTCGACCTCGGCCTGCCGTGCATTTCGGGCCTCGACGTGCTGCAACGCTGGCGTCATACCGGGCACACGCTGCCGGTGCTGATCCTGTCCGCCCGCAGCGGCTGGGTCGAGCGTGTCAACGGCCTGAACGCAGGCGCGGACGACTATCTCGAAAAGCCCTTCAAGGCCCAGGAGCTCGTCGCGCGGGTCAAATCGCTGCTCCGTCGGGTTTCCAGCAGACCGGAGGCCGTGCTCCGCCTCCGACAGATCGAATTCAACGCGGCGGCTGGCCTGGTCAAGAAGGACGGGGAGATCGTCGACCTGACTGCACTCGAGTTGCGCGTGCTCGAGTTCCTCATGCGCCGCGCCGATCATATCGTGTCGCAGACCGAGCTGCTGGAGCACATCTATCCGAGCAGCGACCATCGCGACTCCAATACGGTCGAAGTCTACATTGCCCGGCTCAGGAGAAAGCTGGGGCGGGACTGCATTCGCACCGTCAGAGGCATGGGATATCGCTTCGGATAGAGCCATGTTCAGCCGCAACTTCCGAGCCCGGATGATCGCGGTCGCCGCGATCTGGATTTCAATCGTCTTGTTCGCCAGCGGGCTCGGGCTCTCGATCGTCATTCGCCGTGTCGTCGAGGCCCACTTCGATCATGACCTGCTGGATCACGCCCGCGAGCTCGCCGATCTCGTGGAACTCGACGCAGCGCAGCGGCTGTTCATCGCCCGCAATCTGAGCGATCCGCGTTTCTCTCCGGCCAGATCCGGAATGTATTGGCAGGTCATCCTGCAGAACGGCGAGACCGTGCGTTCGCCCTCGCTACAGGATGACCTCTCTCTTTCGGTCACGCCCGACCAGACCCGCGAGGGCTCACTGCCTCCCTCCACGGCGCTGGCGAATGTGGAAGGACCGACCGGGCCGATGCGGATGGTCCGAAACATCAGCGAGCCGTCTCGTCTCGGGCAACCCGTCGAAATCCGAATCGGTGCCGACGAGCGACTGATCAGTGACGAGATGGAGCACCTCAATCTGACACTGATGGCGACGCTGGGTCTGCTGGCCCTCGCCATGGTTGGCACCGCCTACGCTCAGGTCGCCTACGGCCTGCGGCCGCTGCAGCGGATGAGTCGCGCCATCGTGGAAGTGCGCAGCGGCAAGACCACACGCCTGCCCGAGGACCTGCCGGAGGAAATCATGCCGCTCGTCACCGAATTGAACGGGATGATCACGGCAAACCTCAGCATGGTCGATCGCGCTCGCGTGCTCGCAGGAAGCTTTGCGCACGCGCTGAAGACGCCTCTGGCAATCCTCGACGAGGAGGCCGCACGGCTGAAAGCGTCCGGTCAGGAGAGCCACGCGCAGATCCTGTCGGAGCAGTGCTCGCGCATGGCGCTGCTCATCGACTACCAGACGGCGCGCGCAAAGGCCTCCACGATCGCGAATGCAGGTGCGTTTGCGGTCGTCGCCGACGTCTTGAGGAGCATCATCGATACCTACTCGCGATTCAGCCCGGGGCACGACCGGCGGTTCGAAGTCGAAGGAGCGGCCGACGTCGTCGTTGCCTGCGATACCAACGATCTGACCGAGCTCATCGGCAACCTGCTCGACAATGCGGCAAAATGGGCACATGACCTCGTCGTCGTTTCGATCGAGGATCTCGACAGCTCCGTCTTGATCACGGTCGAGGACGACGGGCCCGGCATTCCGGCCGAACATCGAATGCGCGTGTTCGACGTGGGCACGAGACTTGACGACGCGAAGCCGGGCACTGGGCTCGGTCTGGCGATCGCCCGCGACCTGACCAGCCTCTATGATGGCCGACTGTGGATCGAGGATTCGAGAATGGGGGGCGCCGCCCTGAAGCTCGCACTTCGAAAGAAGGGTGATCCAAGCTCATCGTGACATGACTGGTGCCCGCAAAGCGACCGCAGCGGCATACGGCACGAAGCCAGTGGAGCAGGAAATCACCATGGCAAGATGCCCTGGGCCGGCGCGCCAACGACGCCAGCCGTAGTCGGTGAGAGGCTACTTTCGAACAGCGCGGGTCAGCAGCGTCGGCAAAATCGCAAGCTTCCCCGGCCGCGCTATCTCAGTGTCGAGAGATAGGCGACGACGTCGGCCCGCTCCTTCGCGTCCGCCAATCCTTTGAAATACATCTTGACCCCGTGAACGTCCCCGCGAGGATCGGCGATATAGGCATCCAGTGCCGTTGCGGTCCAAGGCGCGTTGTTCTTTTTCATGCTCTCCGAATAGGCGTAGTCCGGCACAGCCGCCGGCTGGCGTCCAACGATGTTCCAGAGGCTCGGGCCGACCTTGTTGACGCCGATCTCGGCAGAGTGGCAGTTATGGCAGATGCGCTGGAAGATGCTTTTCCCGGCGACCGGATTGCCGTCGAGCGCGCGGGCGCTCGGTGCCAGGCTGACGAGAACGGCGACAAGAACGATGCGGCGGAGCATGCGAGATCTTTCCCTTTTCGATCCGGAGCGGGCGCGGGCCAGCCCCCCGGCCAGGCGCGGTGAGCAGATCCGGGCAGATGATCGGACGACAGCCCGGCCCAAGTCCTTGTTCTGGATCAAGCCGCGCAGTTGCCGTTGCTGCTCAATTGGCCTAATCTTCTAAAAAAACGAACGATCACCAACAACCCAAAGTGTCGTTCCGGGAGGTGCCCGATGGGAGACGCCGATCCTCGGCCCCCGCGTCCGTCTGGCGTGACTGCTGCAAAGTCCAAGGCTGCAACGGAGGCCGCTGCGGCGGCCGACATCTGCAGCCAGTTGCCGGCCGACGGGTTGGCGATGGTGCTGATCTTCCTGTCGCCCCACTACGATCCAAACGAGTTCATGGTGGAGGTGACGACCCGTCTTGCGGACATCCCCGTATACGGCTGTACGACGGCCGGAGAGCTGTCGCCCGATGGCTGGGACGACAACAGTGTCGTCGCTCTCGGATTTGCCGCCGAAGATTTCACGGTATTCGCACAGCCCATCTTCGGGTTGTCGGGCTTTCGCGTCGATGAAGGACGTCGCCTCGGCAACCAGCTGAGGCAGGATCTGTCGCGGCACGGTGGTCGCGACGACGACGGCGTGTTCGGACTCGTCCTGATCGACGGCATGTGCCAGCGCGAAGAGGCGATCATGTCGGCGATCTACGCCTCGCTCGACAATATTCCCCTGGTTGGCGGGTCGGCCGGCGATGGTCTGCGGTTCGAGCGCACCTGGGTCTTTCACGACGGCAAGGCCCACACGGACATGGCTGTGCTGATCCTGATCAGGACGTCATTGCCGTTCCGGCTGTTCAAATGCGACAATTTCGAGCCGACCTCGACCAAGATGGTGGTGACGGAGGCCGATCTCGAGCAGCGCATCGTCAAGCAGCTCAATGCCGAGCCGGCGGCGGAGGAATATTGCCGCGCGATCGGAATCGCCGATTCCGAGCTCGACCCGTTCCTGTTTGCAGCCCATCCGGTCCTGGTGCGAGTCGGCGGCTCCTATTTCGCGCGCTCGATTCAGCGCGTCAGCCCTGACGGCTCACTCCGGTTCTTCTGCGCGATCGACGAAGGAATGGTGCTGACGGCGGCGAGGTCACGCAATTCCGTGGCGGCCGCCCGCGAGATGCTGGCCGAGGTCCGCGACGAGATCGGCGAGGTCTCGATCTTCATCGGTTTCGAGTGCATCCTCAGGCGTCTTGACGCGGAGCAGCATCAGTTTGCGCGGGAAATGTCCGAGCTCTATCGCGACAACCGGATCGTCGGGTTCCATACCTATGGCGAGCAGTACGGTTCAATGCATGTCAATCAGACGCTGACCGGGGTCGCGATCGGCAAACGTGGAGCGACGCAGCAATGACCGCCGCGGCGTCTCCGGAAGACCTGCAGCGCGAGGCGGCCAAGCTCAGGAAGATCAACGCCGCGCTGATGTCCCGGGTCGAACGCTCGATGGACCAGCAGTTCAACGCGTTCTCACTGTTCGAAACGGCGATTGCGCTCGATCAGCAGGTGCGCGAGCGAACGCGCCAGCTGCGTGATGCGCTGCGTTCGATCGAAACCGCCAACAAGGACCTCTTTCGGGCCAAGCAGCAGGCTGAAGCGGCGAGCTCCCTGAAATCCTCGGTTCTCATCTCCGTCACGCATGATCTGCTTCAGCCGCTCAACGCCGCGCGGCTCACGCTCTCGACCTTGGCGGACGAGGTCTCGTCCGATCGCGGAACGGCCATGGTCGGCCAGGTCGACCATTCGCTGGCCATGCTCGAGGATCTGCTGCGATCCCTGCTGGAGATTGCCAAGCTCGATGCCGGAGCCCTGCGCCCCGATGTCAGGCCCGTTCTGCTCTCGACCCTGTTCGAGCCGCTCGAACGCGAATTCGCCCCGATCGCGGCCAAACGCGGGTTGTCCCTGCGCATTTGTCCGTGCTCGATCGCCGTGGTCTCGGATGCCATGATGCTGCGGCGCATCTTGCAGAACCTCCTCGCCAACTCCCTGCGCTACACACGGCAGGGCGGCGTCGTCATGGGATGCCGGCCGGGGCCGGGAGCGGGCCGGGTTCGCATCGAGGTCCACGACACCGGCCCGGGGATTCCCAAGCCGCAACAAGAAGCGATCTTTCTCGAATTCCAGCGCGGTCGGCCGAGCGCCGAGGATCAGGCCGGTTTTGGGCTGGGCCTGTCGATCGTTCGTCGCTTCGCCAAGGCATTGGACCATGAGGTCAGGCTGGCTTCGCGGGTTGGACATGGGTCCACATTCAAGCTCGAGCTCGACCGCGCAGACCCGGCAGCCGTACTGCCGGATCCACATCCCGCGGATCACGTCGACCACGACTATGGCGGGCTCGAAGGCGCCAAGATCCTGCTGATCGAAAACGACCTGGCCACCGCCGAGGCCATGGTCAGTCTGCTGGAAAAATGGGGCTGCGACGTCGTAGCTACGGCGTCGTTGAATGACGCCTTGCAGCGTTTGAGTGCGCTCGGCGCAGTCCCTGAGACGATCATCGCGGATCTGCACCTGGATGGCGACGAGAGCGGGCTTGCCGCCATCCGGGACATCAGGCAATCCCTTGGCCGAGATGTTGCGGCCATGATCGTGACCGCCGACTATTCCGAAGACGCAGCCAGGGAAGCAAGCCAATACGGGCTCGAGATCTTGACCAAGCCGGTCAGGCCTGCGGAGCTTCGCGCGCTGTTGTCGTTCTTGCTGTCATGAGCGCTTCAGCGCCGTTTGCCCGAGCTGGCGTGCGCGGCTCGCTGATGAGGTTCACGAAGTCGATCTTTTCCATCTCGATGATGGCCTTGGTCCTGCTCATGACGCGAAGCTTGCGCAGGATCTCCGAGACGTGGACCTTCACTGTCGTCTCGCAGATCCCGAGCTCATAGGCGATCTGCTTGTTCTGCAGTCCACGGCGGATAAGGTCGAGCACGCGCAGCTGCTGCGGCGTCAGCTCGTGAAGACGCTTCAGGAGGTCCTGAGCAGGAAGCCGGCCACGGCGCGCGCCGGCGCAGAGGGAGCCGCCTTCAACATGGACCTCGCCGCGCAGCACGGCGTTGATTGCCTCGGCAAGCTGCTGCTTCGAAGTCGATTTCGAGATGTAGCCGGAGACACCCAGCGCGAGCACGTGGGCGACGAGGTCCGGGTCCCGATGCGCGGAAACGACCAGGATCGGCGTGCGCGGCGCGGTCTTGCGGATGCGGATGACGCCGGAGAGTCCGGTCGTTCCGGGCGTCGAGAGGTCGAGCAGGATCAGGTCGAATCTCGGCGGAGATGAAAGAAGCCCAACGGCCACGTCGACGGACGTCGCCTCGCGCATCTCGGCGTCAGCCAGAGCGGCGCGGATCGCGCTCTCCAGCGCCTCGCGAAACAGCGGATGGTCCTCGACGATGAGCAATCGAGCCACGTGCCTGTCCCCTCCCCGGCCAGATCGAAGGTCCGGCTTATTCAGTGTCGCGGATCCGACATTCAACCAGCGTGCGCGCCGCGTCTTCGAAGGAACGTCAGAACCGGAGCATCAGCGATATCGCGTTGGCTGGCATCAATCAACGACCAAGACGCCATCGACGTCGCCACGCCTGCGGTGGCCGTGAAGTCTTGCGGCGCAACAATTCCGCTACAGGTGTTTTCTGCCCGAAGCGGTGCGCGATCCCTGACGGTCGGCCGGCGCGTTCAGCGCGATCTTGCCGATCTCGATGATGGCCTTGTTGCGGCTGAACAGGCGGAGTTTTCTCAGGATCTCGGTGATGTGCGCCTTGACGGTCGACTCCGCAAGCTGAAGCTCGCCGGCGATTTCCCGGTTCTGATAGCCACGCCTGATCAGGTCGAGGACGCGAAGCTGTTGCGGCGTCAGCTCCTCGAGACGCGCCTGCAGCGCGCGAGATGAGCCCTTCCCGTGGCGCTCGACCGCGGGCACGAAGTCTTTCGGGACCGAGATCGAGCCGCTGAGCACGCGCTCGATCGCGGACGTCAGCTCGCGCTTCGAGGTCGACTTCGGCAGATAGCCGGCCGCGCCGAGCGAAAGCGCCTCGCGCACCACGTTCTGGTCCTCGTCACTCGAGACGATCGCGACCGGAAGCCGCGGATGGGCGGCGCGAAGCCGCTGGAATCCCGAGAAGCCCATGGCATCGGGCAGCGTCAGATCGAGCAGCGCCAGGTCGATGTCGGGTTCGAGCGCAAGGGTGCTGAGGGCATCGGCAATCGACAGCGCCTCGAAGATCTCGGCGTCAGGATGCGCCAGACGCACCGCATTACCGAGAGCTTCGCGAAACAGGGGATGATCGTCGATGATCAGAAAACGCGTCATGTCCGACCTTCACTCGCTGCCAGCACGTGCCGGGTGATCCGGCAGATCGTGTCGGCCGGTGTCGCTCCCTCAATTTGCCGTCTCTGACGACTGCACGGTCAGCAGGAATGTATAGATGCTCTCGAACTGGTCGTCGGTAAAGACCTCCTTCCAGGCGGGCATGCCCTTGGAGGGACGGCCTTCATGCACGGTGGTCCAAAATTTGTCGCGCATGTCCTCACCGTAGCGGGTCTGCAGCCGTCGCAGGTCGATCCGGCGTTCTGCCTGCACGGCGTCGGGTCCGTGACAGTGGGCGCAGGTGCCATTGAAGATCTCTTTGCCTAGCGTCACCGCCTCGGTCTTCGACTCGCTCGCAGTCGAGTCCGAAACGCTGGTCACGACGGCCTCGGCGACCGGCTGGCGGAGAAGCGGAGCGGGGTCAGTTGTCGACGCCAGCTTGATCGGGCGCGGCACGGCGCCGAGCCTGATCGACGGCTCGCTCGGCAGCCCGTATTTGACCGCGAGCTCGGCGATCCGCGGCGCGAGCTGCGGCAATGCGGCGTCGATCTGATCGCGCAGTTGGCCGGAGCTCTTGGCAAGGCCGATCGCGGCATCCCAGGATAGCCCGTCGCCCTCGACCGGCTGGATAAGGAAGCTGCTCTCGTAGGTCGTCTTGTTCAACCAGCCTGCAACCGGCCCCCAGACGAAGGCGACATCGGCCCTGCCCTGGGCCAGCGCCGCAAGGCCCTCGTCCGGCGTCAGCACCGTCACCTTCTCGATGTCGTCGCGTTGGGCCAGCAGGTTTTGCGGCGTGGTCTGGTATTGCACGGCGACACGCTTGCCTCGGAGATCGTCGATGCTGTGGACGATGAGCGTCCCGCGGCTGACGAGTGCGTAGGTCTCGGTCGCGATCTTCTTCGAGAAGATCACGGCCGGTCCCATGAAGTCCGCTGACAGCGGCAGGCCGATCATCGCGTCGCACTGCTTGCCCAGCAGCGTCACGCGCACGGTTCGCTTGCCGAAATAGGATTTGTACCAGTCATAGGCCACGGGGCGGCCGAGTTCCTGTGACAGCGCCTGACCGACCTCGAGATAGAATCCCGGCTGCGTTGGATTGTTGCTCGAGAACGGAAGATTGGTCGGATCCGCGCAGAGTCGCAGCGGCTCGGCCTCGTTGGCCTGACCCGCCGCCGACGAGGCCAGCAGGGTGGAGGCCATCAAGGCGACGAGAGCCGTCGCGCTTGCTGACAGTTCGGCGGCCCGCCTATTCGAGCCAGTCTGACGGCGATTCAGGCGCATCCTCGATCCCTCAGGTCTTGTTTATCTGTTTATATGGTACGGCTCGGTCTCGCGGCCGGGCCGCCTTCCTTCGTCCGCTTGATGCGGATTGGCCGAACGCTGCGCGTGTCCCCGCGGCCGGGGACACGCGTGGCCGTCGTGAACTCTGCGGCTATTGGACCGCGAACACGAACAGGGCGCCGCCCTCGGGAGCTGCGTTCGTCATCTTCTTGCCGATCTCACCCAGGAACGCCGGGATCGAGGCGGTGCGACCAACGACGACGGCGACGTATTGCTTGCCGTCGACCGAATAGGTCACCGGACCGGCCCCGATGCCGGAGCCGAGATTCTTCTTCCACAGGATCTTGCCGGTCTTGGCGTCGATGGCGCGGAAATCGCCGTGCAGATTGCCGGAAAAGACCAGACCGCCGGCGGTGCTGAGCGTACCTCCGTTGAACGGAAGGTCTTCCTGGATCGACCAGACTTTCTTGTTGTTCACGGGATCCCAGGCGATGAGCTCGCCGAGGAATCCGCCCGGGCCTTCCTTGGTCGGGAATTCCGCACCGAGATAGAACACGCCGCGCTTGTACGAGACGTCGCTGACCGCCCAGTCCATGCAGACATTGTTGGTCGGGATGTAGACCAGGCCGGTGTCCGGATTGTACGACATCGGCTGCCAGTTCTTGCCGCCGATCAGGTTCGGGCAGACGTCCTTGACGGGATGTCCAGGGCCCGGCCGCTTGTCCGGGTCCTCGACCGCGCGCAGGGTCGAAATGTCCCATTTCTGCGCCCAGTTGGCGAAGACGTACTTTTCGGCCGAGATCACCTTGCCGGTCTCTCGATTGGCCACGAAGAAGAAGCCGTTGCGATCGGCCTTCATCAAGGTCGGAACGGCTGCGCCGCCGACCTTGAGATCGGCGAGGATGGCTTCGTTGACGCCGTCATAGTCCCAGGCATCGGCAGGCGTGGTCTGGATGTGCCACTTGATTTTGCCGGTGTTCGGATCGAGCGCCAGCGTGGACGCCGTATACAGATTGGTCAGCTTGCCGAAATCGCCATTGCCGGTCGAGCGCACGGCGGTGTTCCAGGGACCGGGGTTGCTGGTGCCCCAATAGACCGTGTCGCTCTTCGGATCGTAGGAGCCGACCAGCCAGGCTGCGCCGCCGCCATGCAAGCCGGTGTCGCCCTTCCAGGTCTCGCTGCCAGGCTCGCCGGGCGCAGGCACGGTGTAGGTCTGCCAGACCATCTTGCCGGAGTTGATGTCGTAGGCCTGCAACGAGCCGCGCACGCCGTACTCGCCGCCGCCGAAGCCGGTGATGACCTTGTCGCGCACGACCAGCGGCGGCGAGGTGATCACCGAGCCCTGCTTGTAGTCGACCACCTTCGTGGTCCAAAGCTCCTTGCCGGTGGCGGCATCGAGCGCGGTCAGCTTGCCGTCGAGCCGGCCGACGAACAGCTTGCCGTCGGCATAGGAGATGCCGCGGCTGTTCACGTCGCAGCAGGCATATTGCAGCGTATCGTCCGGAATATCCGGCTCATAGGTCCATTTGCGCGCGCCGGTCGCGGCATCCAGCGCGTAGACGTATTTCGGACCCCACGACGTCGAGACGTAGAGCGTGTTGCCGATCACGATCGGCGAGGCCTCGTTCGAGCGTAGCGAGGCCAGCGAGAACGAATAGACCAGCGACAGCTTACCGGCGTTCTCGGTGTTGATCTCCTTGAGCGGGCTGAACCGGGTGTTGCCGTAGTCATGTCCGGCCATCGCCCAGGCGCCGGGCTCGCTAGCGGCCTTCAGCGCCGAGTCGTTGGCGCGGACGCCCAACGTGCCGGCGACAAGGAAGGCAACCGTCGAGATGCCAGCCAAGAATCTCCTGCTCGTGAAATTCATCAGTTCCCTCCGCCTATGTCTTTGTTGTGTTCGTATGACGCGTGCGCGCGAGGCCCCAGATGAGCAGTCGCGGTGCAAGCACCGGGGCGATTACAGCATCAGCGCGGCCCGGCTCTCATAGGCGGAAGGTAGTAGGCGGCGGGGATCAGGGTTGAAGGCCGATTATCCCTCCCTTTCAGCGACTTACCGGAATTCCGTGAGCTGCGAGCGGAAGGATCGTTATCGTGCTTCCACTGCGCGATCTCGTGGAAGCTTGGCGTCCTCGCGGTCGCCACACCGAGGGAAGCCCTCTCTCGATATGACGCCTTGAACAAACCGGACCGAAGAGCGGCATCTTTTAGTTCAGGCGCGGCCGCCGCTGGAATACGCGGGGCTCGGTGCCAGACAGGGAAACCCGAGCGCAAAGCTTGCCTTGGCCTGGTGACGTCTAGCTCTCCACGGGGTCGCTCGAGCTGAGGCGTTCGATCGCCTCCAGGTCGTGAATCGTGACCGACGCGTACTTTGCCGTCGCAATCCCATCCTGCTCGAGACTCTTGAGCAGACGATTGATCGTCTGCCGGCCGACCCCAATCATCACCGCAAGATCCTCCTGCGACAATCGCAAATCGATGACCAACCCTTTCTTGGTCTGTCGCCCGTGACGCTCTGCGAGCCTCTGCAATTCCTGCGCAAGCCGGTGAAGTGGACGCCGATTGCGGAGAATGATCAGGTTCTGCATCGACACGCGCAGGTGATCGCAGACCATTCGAACAAACGCAGAATAATACTCGTTGCTCTCGTTGATGAGCGCCTCGAACCGCTCCTGGCTCACGTGAAACAGCACCGCCTTGCCAATGGCGAATGCGTCATAACCATATGGGCGCCCGTCGAGGGCCGAGGTGACGCCGATCCACGACCCAGGCGAAGAGATCAGCAGGAAGGAGGGATTGCCGGACAGCGAAAAGCTGGTCAAGCGCACCTGCCCCGACACCAGGGCAATCAATCCGTCGCGGGAGTCGCTCGCGGAATAGATCAGGGAGTTGTCCGCGTTTCGAACGCGACCCAGACGAAGAATGTTGTCCGCCAATGACGGAGAAAGGCCAGCAAACCACTTGTTCCTGCGCAGAACAGCCTTGAGGACCGCTTTGTTCATTCGTCGCCACACATGAAGACGGGATGGTCGCTGTCGCGACATCTGTCATCCCATATCAGTGTAGCGGAGATCAATCGAGGTGGCCGGGCTCCCAGCGGTGTAGGCCCACCCCAGCGCGAGTCGCCGGATGTGGTAAAATGAGGCGCGTCACACCGGCGGCCCGCCAGCGCTAGAACGATTTTTCCTCGGCCTCATAGATGGTCATGACGGGCGGTCTCGCGCACAGCTTGGCGACCTCCTGCACGAACGCCCGTGACCCGGGTCGGGCGAAATGCGCCTCGAGCGCGATGGCGTCACGCCAGCGCTCGAAGAAGCGCAGACGGAGCGAGTTTTCACAATCGACCTGCACGGTGTGCTCCACGCAGCCGTCTTCCATACGCGAACGACGCACATGCTCCAGGCTGACCTTCATCAGACGATCAAAGCTTTCGCTAAGCCCGTCCACAGACCCCACAACGATGATCATCGGCTCACATCCTCACTCTTGTGTTCCTCAGAAAGCGCCGGATCGCTTTACTCGGTGAATGGCATGAGCGGGATCGTGCGGACGTCGAGACCTCGGCGCCTGGGATGGACGCCAGAACATTGGTTGCCTCGGTTGTCATGCTGACCGTCGTTACCCCGCGAAGTTGATTTTCTTGCACGCGGCGGCCTGCGTCCCGGCGCCCTCGCCGGCTCAAGCTAAGGTGATTTTGTGCATCGATTGTCGCGATTGCGACAGTCTCGGCCATGATCTGTGCTTGTCTCTTGGCGGCGTCACGACGCGGCACGGCCGGAGGCGCAACGGGCAACCATGTCGAAACGAGGAGACCCGATGTTGCTGACGGCCGAACGCCTCTTCGCAGTCGAGGGCTTGGTCACCATCGTGACCGGCGCGGCGAGCGGACTTGGCCTGGCCATTTCCCGGACCATGGCAGCCAACGGTGCCGATTTGATCCTGGTTGACAGGAACGAGACCGAACTGAGGCGGATCGGCGAGGAGATCATCCCGGGGGCAGAGATCGCGACGGTCGATGTCGCAGATCCAGACGCCATCCGGCGGACGGTCGATGACGTCATCGCGCGCAAGGGCCGGCTCGACGTCATGTTCGCGAACGCCGGCATCAGCGGGGGAGCCGGAATTCGATTGCCGCAGGGCCACATCGAGAACGTCGATTTCGCAGCCTGGAATGACGTTATTGCCATCAACCAGACCGGCGCGTTCGCGACCATCCAGGCTGCGGCCCGTCACATGAAGGCGCAGCGCGGCGGTCGGATCGTGGTCACGGCGTCGGTCGGAGGATTAAGAGGCTCGGCAGCGACCGCCTATGCGTATGCGGCCGCTAAGGCCGCGGTGGTGAACCTGGTCAGGCAGGCCGCGCTCGAGCTCGCCACGTTCGACGTCCAGGTCAATGCCATCGCGCCCGGCTTCTTCCGGACGGGGCTCGGCGGAGGCCGCCTGCTGGACGAGGCCGCGACAGCGCCGCTCCACGCCATGGTGCCGATGAACCGGCTTGGGATCCCCGACGAGATTGCCGGCGTCAGCCTGCTGATGGCATCGCCGGCCGCGAGCTATATCACCGGATCGGTGTTCACCGTGGACGGCGGAATCAGCGCGGCATGAAGCACCTCGAAGGCAAGGTCGCGGTGATCACGGGAGCTGCCAGCGGCATCGGGCGCGAGCTGGCCGCTGCCTGCGCTGCGCAAGGAATGAAGCTCGTTCTCGCCGACGTCGATCGCGACGGACTATCAGCCACGAAAGACCCGATGCCGGGCGGGATTGCCGTGCACACGGCGCAGTGCGACGTGTCCAGCGTCGAAGCGGTTCAACGCCTCGCCGACCTTGCCTTTGAAGAGTTCGGCAACGTTCACCTGCTCTTCAACAACGCCGGTGTCGCGGCGCTCGGCCCGGTCTGGTCCGCAACTCCCGAGGACTGGACGTGGGTGCTCGGAGTCAACCTCCTGGGCGTCGTCAACGGCATTCGCAGCTTCGTGCCGCGCATGATGGCTGCAGGCGACGAGGGCCACATCGTCAACACGGCGTCAGCCGCGGGCTTGAGCGCCGTTGCGGGCTCCGGCGTCTACTGCGCCAGCAAGCACGCGGTCGTCGCCCTGTCCGAGTGCCTTGCGAAGGACCTTCAGCTTGCCGGATCTGATCTCAAGGTCAACGTGCTGTGCCCCTCGCTGGTCAGGACGGCCATTGTCGATTCCAGCCGACATCGGCCGGTCCATCTGGCCGCGACCAATCCGGACAGCGCCCCCTTTGATCAGCGCGTCAGGGCGGGAATGGAGGCATCCGAGATCAGCGCTACCGATGTGGCCAGGATGACGATCCAGGCCATCCACGACGACGAATTCTACATCCTTCCGCATCCAGCGGTACGGCTCCGCGTCGAGGAGCGGCTCCGCAACATCATCGGTGATCACAAGCACCTCGAGCCCGACGCCCTCGTTGCGCCAACGGATGGACCATGAGCAAGTCAGACGACAATGCCGACCTCAGAGCCAGGATCGAGGCGCTCGAGAAACGCGTTGCCGAGCATGATGATCGCGAGGCGATCCGGACACTGCGCTGCACGTACCACGAATACGTCAACCAGGAGCGCGTCGCCGAACTGGCCGATCTCTTTGCGGAGAACGCCACCGTCTCCTATGGCGGTCGGCCGTCGGTGACCGGCCGCGAGGCCATCCGCGACTTCTTCCTCAACTTCCCGATCAAATGGGCGCGTCAATTCATCCACGCGCACGTCGTCGAAATCGATGGCGACCACGGCAGAGGCTACAGCCATCTCGACGGGCGCCCCGTTCTCAACGGCAAGAGCCTCATGGTCGGCGGCCGGTTCGATGATGAATATGTCAGGGAAAACGGCCGTTGGCTGTTTTCGAAAGTCGTGTTGACGACCTGGTACATGGTCCCGGTCGAGCCCGGCTGGGAAGCCGCGGCAGCGACCAGGCCGGCCCAGACCTGAGCTGCACGAACTGAGGCCTGCTGATTTGACGGCCGAGCTCCGTCAGACGTGGATAGTGGCGCCGACAAGGACGGCGTCATGCACGATCTTTCACGGGCCGTGCCCCGGCCCGCCCCGACTGGCGCCAACGCTGGGCACGCGTCGCTGCGGGGTCACTTACCCTAGCAACGTCACTGCGGCGGAGTCGGGGCGCCCGGCGCGACGGGTTCCATCAGACGGAATCAAGCTGATTTGGCCCTGTCCACAACTTCTGAATAAATTAACTCTGTTGCTTTTTTTCAGAAATCATGTTTGTGTATCGCCATCTTGGACCCGCCGAGAGGGGCGCTTCGCGATCGTCACGAGACGTGGGGTCTGGGGATGCGGTGGCCGCAGGCGTGCTGCAGCGGGCTTACGGGCTCGCCGACGAACGGCAGGCTTGCGGACGTGAAGACGCGTGGTCCTGGCGCCCCGATGCTGGCGCCAAGTCGTCGGGCGATGATCCCGAGGGCGACGGTGGCTAAAAAGCCGGACACCGGGGAGATCGCGACATAAGCGTGAAAACCATCGCGCGGGGAATGCCGGGATGTCTCGGCTGAACCTGTGGTTCCTGCCGCCTGCTTTTTTTCGCAGGCGGGCCATGGGTGCGGCCAGCGCCCGGCATTCCCCGCGCCCTCTCATTCTCGAGGGCGGAACGACCGGCAGAACTCGGACGCCATCGCGCCGCGGGACCGCAGTCCCTCGCCCGAACGAAAGGCGCGAGGCTGGAACAAACCGCAAACAGATTTGAATTTGAGGAGAGAGAGATGGTGCGCTCGGAGGGACTCGAACCCCCACGGTGTTACCCACTGCCACCTCAAGGCAGCGCGTCTACCAATTCCGCCACGAGCGCGAAGAAGAAGCCGGAGCCAGAGGAAGGGCGGCACCGGATCAGTGGCGCCCGTGTATCAAATCGATGTCAGGGGGACAAGGCCCGCCCTGCCCTAAAATACCGGATTGTGGACGGTTTTGGCGTGGGCCGTGGCGCGCTATCGCGACGTCGGCGTCGGCGAGCGCGGCAGCATCTGCTTGACCTCGACCGCGATGCGGTTGCGGTCGACCAGCACCACCCCATTTGCGATCGGCAGATTGTTGGCGAGCACCTTGACGTCGTCGGCCTCGGTGGCATCCAGCTCGATGATGGCGCCGCGGGACAGGCGCAGAACCTGGTGGATGGGCATGGAGCAGGTGCCGAGAACGACCATCAGGTCGACTGTCACTTTATCGAGGGTTGACACTGCAGGACCACCGAAGTCACGACTGGATTTTGATTGCCCAGACATCACCATGTTGTGGTTAGCCAATGGTTAACAGCCGCGAAACACTCGACCTGACCACCTTTGCGGGCCCTCCCGGCAACGCCGTGGATTGGCGCATCTCCGATTCGCCGGTCGACTACGCCCGGGCGACCGAATTCATGGAGGCGCGGGCGGCCGCGATCGCCGCCCATGAGGCCGCGGAGATGGTCTGGCTGCTGGAGCATCCGCCGGTCTACACCGCCGGCACGTCGGGCAAGGCCGAAGACCTGCGCGATCCGCGCTTTCCGCTGGTGCCGACCGGCCGCGGCGGCCAGGTCACCTATCATGGCCCCGGCCAGCGCGTGGCCTATGTCATGCTCGACCTCAAGCGGCGGCGCCCCGACGTGCGCGCCTATGTCGCCGCGCTCGAGGAGACCATCATCCGCACCCTCGACGCCTTCAACGTGCGCGGCGAGCGGCGCGAGGATCGCGTCGGCGTCTGGGTCAAGCGGCCCGACAAGGGCGAGGGCCACGAGGACAAGATCGCCGCCATCGGCGTGCGGCTGAAGCGCTGGGTGACCTTCCACGGCATCGCCATCAATGTCGAGCCGGACCTGTCGCACTTCCAGGCTATCGTGCCCTGCGGCGTGACCGATCCGCGCTACGGCGTCACCAGCCTGGTCGATCTCGGCCTGCCGGTGACGCTCGCCGATGTCGACGTCGCGTTCCGACAGGCGTTCGAGAGCGTGTTCGGCGCCGTCAGCGTCGCGCAGCCGGAGACGGCATGAGCTCACGCGGCGCCCTGCTGCGGCGGGACGTCGAGCTTCGCCGCAACATAGCGGCGCTCCTGGCTCAGGCCGCCGAAGCCGTAGGCATCCGCCTTGACCTCGTCGACATGCAGATAGGTCTCGTGATGCAGCGGGCCGATCAGCTCGGCCATGCGCGCGAACACCGCGGCGAGATAGGCGGCCTTCTCGTCCTTGGTGTTGGTGCCCTCGCTGACGTGAACGTCGATCCAGTAGCTGGCAAGCCCCTGCTCCGCCAGCGAGGCGCCGCCGGCGAACCAGTCCGCGGCATCCGCTTCCGAGACGATGACGGCGGTGACCTTGGGATCCTTGCGCAGGATGTGCGCGGTCAATTCGGTGATGGCGTCCGCGATGGCCTTCTTCAGCGACGGCGAGCGGCGCTGGCTGGCATAGACGATGTTGATCAACGGCATGGTCGGCTCCCGGTACCCAGCGCGTGACTGCGCTTCGGGAGCAAAGCTAGCCGCGCGGCACTCATTTTGGTATCTTATCGATATGGATATCAATGATAACGAGTTCATATGACCGCCACGCTCGACATTGCGACCGTCCGCGCCTTTCTGCTGGTGAGCGACCTGCACAGCTTCACCCGGGCGGCCGAGACGCTCGGCACCACCCAGGCCGCGGTCAGTCTCAAGCTGCAGCGGCTCGAAGCGCTGCTCGGAAAGCGGCTGGTCGAGCGTTCGCCGCGCGCGGTCCGGCTCACCGCCGACGGCGCGGCCTTCGCCGAGAACGCCCACGCGCTGGTTGCCGCGCATGACCTCGCGCTCACCGGGGCCCCCCGCATCCGGCCGCTGCTGTCGCTGGGCATCAGCGATCACGTCGCCGGCCCCGAGCTGGTGCCGATGCTCGAGCAGTTGCATGCTGCCATGGCGGACCTCGTCCTGTCGGTCAGCATCGGCTTCTCGCGCGACCTGCTCGACCGCTACGATGCCGGCAAGCTCGACGCCGTGATCGTCCGCCAGGAGGCGAGCCGCCGCGGTGGCGAGGCGTTGATCACGGACGAGTTCGGCTGGTTCGCAGCGCCCAGATTTCGTCTGCCGGCCGGCGGCACGCTGCCGCTCGCCACGCTCGCACCGCCCTGTGGCGTGCGCAGCATCGCGGTCCGCGCGCTCGAGCGTGCGCGAATCAGCTTCAGCGAGACGTTCGTCGGCGGCGGGGTGACGGCCGTTGCGGCCGCCGCGCGCGCCGGTCTTGCGATTGCGCCGCTGGCCCGCCGGATCGCACCCAGCGGACTGATCGATATCGGAACGGATCTCGGCCTGCCCAAGCTCGGCCGCTCCAAGGTGATGCTGCATGCAAAGGCGGGAGATGCGGCCAAGCGCGCGGCCTTGCGCACGCTGGCCGCGGCATTCCGAAGCGCCGCGATGTCGAAGTAATTGACGCCGACAGGACCTGATGTAGCATGGGTTAATAATCGGAGTTCAGGAGCAGCGGCTTGAACCGTCTCTTGACCGCAGCTGACATCGTCAGCGCCCCAGCAAAGCCGAGCCCGGCCTCGACCGGCGCGACCGGCCTCGAACCATTGCATCGCCACGCGCTGATCCGGACCTCGAACGCCGACGTGCTGCGCGACCTCGCGGGGCGCCGGCTCGGCGCCGAGCGCGTCGACTTCAGGAACGCCGAGCGCTTCGAGGCGATCGTCAACCTGATCGAACTCGAGACCATCGGTCTCGCCTTCGGCACCACGACCTGCGACATGGTCTGCGACCATCGCGCCGCCGACTTCATCAGAGTGCAGATCGCCCTGAAGGGACGCGCGGTCAGTTGCACTCCCGGCGAGGCGACCGACGTCAATGAGCATCAGTTCGCGGTCGCGCCGGCCGGCGCGCCATGGCAGATGGCGTGCCAGGGCGGCCATCGGCGACTGACCCTGCGGCTCGATCCGCAGGCGCTGCGACGGCGCCTCACGGCGCTGGTCGGCGTGCAGCCGCGCACCGACTTCGTGATCGACCCTGCCATTCCGGCCGCCGATCCGCAGGCCCGCAGCCTGATGCGGCTGCTGGACTTCCTGACGACCCAGCTCAACGAGCAGGATACGGCGTTCCCCGCCGCAGTCTATCGCGAGCTGGAGGATGCGGTACATGTCGCCTTCCTCTGCGCCAGCCGTCATCGTTTCCGCGACACGCTCCTGGATCCCTCTCCGATGCCGGACTTCGGCCTGGTCAAGCGGCTCGAGGACTACATCGAGGCCAACTGGCGCGAGCCGATCACGATCGAGCGCTTGGCGCGCGAGGCCGGGGTCAGCGTCCGGTCGATCTTCCGCCTGTTCGAGCGTGTGCGCGGCTATTCGCCGATGGCCTTTGCCAAATCGGTGCGCCTACGGCGCGCCCACGAGATGCTGCGCTCCGGCGATCCCGCCATCACGGTGGCGGCGGCCGCCGCCGCCTGCAACTTCGCCAATGCCGGACACTTCGCCCGCTACTATCGCGCCACGTTCGGCGAGCTGCCATCGGCGACGATGGCGCGGGGCGAGCGGTCGTGACGCATTCGGCCGCTCACAGGATGGATTCGAGCGCGCTGCGCAGGCTCTGATGCCGGAACACGAAGCCGCTCGACAGCGCCTTGTTCGGCACCACGCGCTGGCCGCCGAGCAAGAGCTCCTCGGCGAAGTCGCCGCCGATCCGGCGCAAGAGGCCGGCGGGAACACGCAGCAGCGCCGGACGCCGCAGGCAGCGCGCGAGCTCGGCGGTGAAGGCGAGATTGCGCACCGGCAGCGGCGCCGTCGCATTGACCGGCCCGGTGATGGCATCCGTCGCGATCACATGCGCGATCAGCCGAACGAGATCGTCGCGCTCGATCCAGGACATCCATTGCAGGCCGGAGCCGAACGGCCCGCCCAGGCCGAACTCGAACGGCGTCAGCATCCGCGCCAGGAAGCCGCCGTCGCGGCCGACGACGAGCCCGATCCGCAGCAATGCGACGCGGACACCGTGCGCTTCGGCACCGCGCGCCGCCTGTTCCCAGGCGTCGCAGAGGTCATGGCTGAAGCAGGCATGCGACTTGGCCGATTCGGTCAGAGGCTGGTCCTGCCACAGGCCGTACCAGCCGATCGCCGAACCGTTGACCAACACCTTCGGCTTGCGGTCGAGCCGCGCGATCAGGGATACGACCGCTTCCGTCGTAGCAAGCCGGGACTGCAGGATCGTCGCGCGCCTGGCCGCGGTCCACGGCGCGTTGCCGATCGGCTCGCCGGCCAGGTTGACGATCGCGTCGATACGGGTGCCGGAGGCGAGCTGATCGAGGCTGGTGATCAAGGTCAGCGGCGCCGGCAGCACTGCGGCCTTGGCCGGGTCGCGGACCAGGGCGACGACGTGATGGCCGGCCGCGGCGAGACCGGCCGCCAGCCGCGCGCCGATGAAACCGGTCGCACCCGTGATCAGGATGGTCTGCGCTGGCGGCAGCGCCGCGACCAGCCCGGCCGCATCCGGCTGCGACATCCGCGCAAGGCGCCGGGCCGCGGCGAAGTCGCGCAGGCCGCACAGCGCGGCGCCAACCGCGGCAGCAGCAGCAATCCAGCTCAGCACGCCGGCATAGGCCGGCACGATCACCGAAGGCCGCATCGCCCAGCCGATCAGCAGCGGCACCAGCAGCATGAGGATCGCGCCGTAGTTGATGGCGAGCAGTGTGTGATTGACGCGTTCGCTCGGCGGCAGCTTGCGCGTCAGATCCTCCTCGACGAAATCGGTGAGGGTGATAGCGATCTCGGCCAGAAGCACCGCGAGCACGAGGATCGCGAACAATCCATGCACCTCGCACCAGCCGAGGACGGCGAACAGCAGCGCATAGAGCCCATTGCGGACGCCGTGCAGCTTGAGCTCGCCCCGCTGTGACGGGCGCCAGGCCAGGCGCTCGGTGAACTCATGGTGATAGAAGGTGTCGAACACGCCCATCACGATCTGAAGCGCGATCAGGGACCAGAGCAGCGGCGTCATGGTGCGGACTCCCGGAACACGGCGCTCTGGCGCATGATGCGCCCGAAGCGCGGATGGACGATCTCGAGCGAGAAGCGAAAGACGCCGCTGCCGAGATCGGAATGGGTGACGGTGAGGTCGCCGGGCGTGAGCCATGCCGGCAGCACCCAGCGCCGGCCGGCGAAGTCGAACGTGTAGCCGGCGCTATGGAAATGAAGCGCGCCATCGGCGACGCCGACGCGCAGGCTCATGCTGAGGCCCCAGCCGAGATATTCCTCGAGCCCCGTCGGACCGGCGAAGCGCTTGGCGGAATGGATCACCTGCGGGAAGCCATGCGGGCGCCCGCAGATGCGCGTCCAGATCTGGCCGCCACTCGCCGCGTCCTCGGTCACCGCGACGATCATCGGCACGCCGATGTTCGCGCGCGTCGGCAGCGGCCCGCCGATCAGCCGCGCCAGATGCGCGAACCAGAAGCCGGCACGGCTGATCTCGGCCTGATCGACCTCGCCGACATAGACGACGGTGGCGCCATCGGCGAGGCGCTTGGAGAAGCGGCGCCAGATCGACACCGGCAGCCGTCCCCAATCCTCGGCGGACAGCAGCGCACGAAACCTGTAATCATCATGAAGCCTGGCGCTGGAGGGCGTTGAAAGTCCGGGATGTCGCATGGTCACCATGACGCCCTCCACTCTTCTCAAGCGCTGCCCGACCTGGACCTTCCCGTGGGCAGCAGATTTGCGATCTTCTCGCCGAGCTTGATCAGCGCGACGAGACGCGGCCGCGGCACCTTCAGCATCTGCACGTACCAACGGTCGACCAGCTCGGTGAACGCCAGCATGTCCTTCAGCCGCTTGGCTGCGACCGCGTTGATCGCGGGATCGCCGGTCGCCTCCGCGACGCAGGCGCGCAGCGCCGCGATGGCGGGATCGATCTCGCGTTCCTTGCGGCCGGCCGCGATCCGCTGCGCCACCTCCCAGATGTCGGTCTCGGCCTCGAAATGATCGCGGCGGTCGCCGAGGATCGGCACGCGCCGGATCAAGCCCCAGGCGAGCAGCTCCTTCAGCGAGTTCGAGACGTTGGAGCGGGCCATGCCGAGCGTGTCGGCGATGTCCTCCGCCGTCATCGGCTTCTCGGCGAGGTACAGCAGCCCGTGGATCTGGCTCACCGAGCGGTTCACGCCCCACTGGTCGCCCATGTCGCCCCAGTTGAGGATGAAGCGCTCGACGGCGGGAGGAAGTTTTCGATGACCTGTAATTTCTGTCATGACAGAAATATCTGACTGAAGAGAGTGAATGTCAAGAGGCGCGGCTTTGAACCGGACTGGCGGCCGGCCAGACGGATGTTACGGCGCACATTTTGCGCCTGCCGACCGCCCGGTTCCCGCCTGCCCCCCTCTGCAACAGGAGCAAGCCATGACGGCATCCGACAAGGCGTTCACTGGATCGATCCCGCAGATCTACGATCAACTGATGGTTCCCTTGATCTTCGCGCCCTATGCGCTGGACCTCGCGCGGCGCATCGCGGCGCACATGCCGCGCGACGTACTGGAGACGGCGGCGGGCACCGGCGTGGTGACGCGGGCCCTGCATGCTCAACTGCCGCCGGAGGTCCGGATCACCGCCACCGACCTCAACGAGCCGATGCTCGCGCAGGCGAAGACCCATCTCGCCGCTGCGGACCGCATCGCATTTCATCAAGCCGATGCGCTGGCCCTGCCCTTTGCCGATGCGAGCTTCGATGCCGTCGCCTGTCAGTTCGGCGCGATGTTCTTCCCCGATCGCGTCAAGGGCTATGCGGAGGCCCGCCGCGTGCTCCGGCCCGGCGGACGTTTCGTCTTCAACGTCTGGGACCGGATCGAGGAGAATGAAATTCCTCACGTCGTTCACGAGACGCTGCAGCAGGTCTTCCCCGAAAGCCCGCCGCAGTTCTTCACCCGGACTCCGCACGGCTACTACGATTCCGGACGGATCGAGGCCGATCTGACCGCCGCAGGCTTCACCGACATCGCGATCGAGACGGTGACGCATCGCAGCCGCGCGGCTTCGCCTCAGGACCCGGCCATGGCATTTTGCCAGGGCACGCCGATGCGCGGCGAGATCGAAGCGCGCGGCAGGCCCGGCCTCGCCGCCGTGACGCAGGCGACCGCGGAAGCGCTGGCGCGCCGCTTTGGCGAGGGTGCCATCGAAGGCCGGATACAGGCGCTGGTGATCTCAGCGGAGTGAGCGACGGGCTCGCGCGCCGTGTCGTTAGAGCGTCGGCAACACGGAGAACGCCTCGCCCGGCCGGCGCGGTTTGAGCTGATCGGCCGTCGCCGGGTTTTCCATCACGGCATCGACACGCGCTGCTGGCGGTCCCTCGCGGCAGGCTGCCAACACGGCGGCGACGTCGTCCGAGGGACCCGCGAACAACGCCTCGACACTGCCATCGCTGCGATTGCGCACCCAGCCTTCGAGGCCGTTGAGGATGGCCTGGTCCTCGACCCATGCGCGGTAGCCGACGCCCTGGACGCGGCCGCGAACCATGACGTGGACGATGGCGCGATCGGTCATGATCCGAGCCCCAGAAAATCGCGCAGGCGCTTCTTCACATCGGCGTCGCGCATCACGCGTGCCGTCAGCTCGGCCGACGGCAGCCCCTTGAGCTGCTTCGGCGAGACGCCGTCACGCAGCGCCTTCAGCGTCTCATACACCGCCTGCGTCGCGGCGGCGATCGGCGCATGGCCCTGCAGCGCGACGCGGACACGGCGCGAGGCGAGATAGCCGAGATCGGACATCTCCTCCGGCGCACCGCCGAGCACGATCGGCAGCGTGGTGGCGGCCGCGATCGCGTCGAGCTGATCGCGCGAGGTGATGCCGGTGAAGAACAGCCCGTCGACGCCGCAGGCCTCATACGCCCTGGCTCGCGCGATCGCGTCGTCGAGCGAGGTGATGGAGACCGCGCCCGTCCGTCCCAGGATGACCAGCGCGGGATCGCCGCGGCCGTCGAGCGCGGCCTTCACCTTGCCGACCCCTTCGGCCAGCGAGATCAGTTGCGGCTTCGCTTCGCCGAAAGCCTGCGGCAGCAGCGTATCCTCGATGGTGAGACCCGCGGCACCGGCCGCTTCCAGCTCCTGCACCGTGCGGCGCACGTTCATCGCATTGCCGTAGCCGTGATCGGCATCGACCAGCACCGGCAGCGCTGCCGCGCGCGACATCCGCCGCATCTGCTCGGCGAGCTCGGTCAAGGTGATCAAGGCAATGTCGGGATCGCCGAGGACGGCGAGCGAAGCCGCCGAGCCGCCGAACATGCCGAGTTCGAAGCCGAGGTCCTCGGCAACGCGGATCGAAATCGCGTCGTAAACGGAGCCGGGATGGACGCAGCGATCGCTGGCGAGGATTGTGCGCAACGCTTCTCGGCGAGTACGGAACGTCATCACGCCCTACCTCTCTCCGTCATTGCGAGGAGCGAAGCGACGAAGCAATCCAGAGTCTCTTGCTGGGCCCTGGATTGCTTCGCTTCGCTCGCAATGACGGCGGTTAGACTTACTACGCAAACTCCAGGATCAGCGCGTCCACCGCGAGCGTCGCGCCGGCGGTCGCGTGGATCTTCTTCACCGTGCCGTCCTGCTCGGCGCGCAGCACGTTCTGCATCTTCATGGCTTCGACCACGGCCAGCGTCTCGCCGGCCTTGACCTCCTGCCCTTCGGTCACGGCGATCGAGACCACGAGGCCGGGCATCGGGCACAGCAGCTTCTTGCCGCTATCACCCGCGGTGACGACCGGCATCAGCCGCGCCGCGGTCGCCTCGGTTTCCGTGTAGACGTAGACCGGTGCTTCGACGCCCTGATGCGCGAGCCGCACACCGTTCGCAATCAGGCGCGTCTGCACGGCGATGGCAGCGCCATCGATGGTGCCGTGCCAGACCGCATCGCCCGGTTTCCAATCCGACACCAGCTGATGCGCCGGGCCGACCTTGCCGTCGCCCCCGACGAAGCGGACCGTGATCGCGCCGTTCTCCCTGGTGATGTCGAGCAGGATCTCGTCGCGCCCGAGCCACACCGCGCGGCGGCCCTGTCGCTTCACAGGCCGGCCGATCATCTGCTGCGAAATCTGCCGCTTGCGCTCGCCGAGCACGTGGTCGATCGCAGCACCCACCGCCGCCAGCCGGCGCGCGATCTCGCCTTCCGGCGCACGCGCGGCAAAGCCCTTGGGAAACTCCTCGGCGATGAACCCGGTCGACAGCCGGCCCTCGCGCCAGCGCGGATGGTTCATCAGCGCCGACAGGAACGGGATGTTGTGGCGGATGCCGTCGACATAGAACGCATCGAGCGCGGTCGACTGCGCCTCGATCGCGGCAGCCCGCGACTCCGCATGGGTGACGAGCTTGGCGATCATCGGATCGTAATAGATCGAGATCTCGCCGCCCTCCTGCACGCCGGTGTCGTTGCGCACGGTGATGCCGTCAGCCTTGCTCTCCGCCGGCGGGCGATACTTCACGAGGCGGCCGATCGACGGCAGGAAGCTGCGGAACGGATCTTCCGCATAGACGCGGGATTCCACTGCCCAGCCGGTCATCGTCACATCCTTCTGCGCAAGCGAAAGCTTCTCGCCGGCGGCGACGCGGATCATCTGCTCGACGAGATCGATGCCAGTGACGAGCTCGGTCACGGGATGCTCGACCTGGAGGCGCGTGTTCATCTCGAGGAAGTAGAAGCTCTTGTCCTGGCCGGCGACGAACTCGACGGTGCCGGCTGAGTCGTAGTTCACCGCCTTGGCGAGCGCCACGGCCTGCTCGCCCATCTTGCGCCGCGTCTCCTCGTCGAGCAGCGGCGACGGCGCCTCCTCGATGACCTTCTGGTTGCGGCGCTGGATCGAGCATTCGCGCTCGCCGAGATAGATCACGTTGCCATGCTTGTCGCCGAGCACCTGGATCTCGATGTGGCGCGGATCGACGATGAACTTCTCGATGAAGACGCGGTCGTCGCCGAACGAAGCCTTGGCCTCGGCCTTGGCGAGATTGAAGCCCTCGGCGACCTCGGCGGTCGAATGCGCGATGCGCATGCCCTTGCCGCCGCCGCCGGCGGAGGCCTTGATCATCACGGGGTAGCCGATCTCGTCGGCGATGCGCACCGCGTGTTTGTCGTCCTCGATGACGCCGAGGAAGCCGGGCACGGTCGAGACCTTGGCCTTGGCGGCCGCCTTCTTGGATTCGATCTTGTCGCCCATCGCGGCGATCGCGCCTGGGTTCGGGCCGATGAAGACGATGCCGGCCTCGGCCAATGCCCGCGGGAAAGCCTCGCGCTCGGACAGGAAGCCGTAGCCCGGATGCACCGCCTCGGCGCCGGTCTTCTTGCAGGCCTCGACGATGCGGTCGATGAGGAGATAGCTCTCGGCGGCGGCGGGCGGGCCGATCAGCACGGCATCATCTGCCATCTCGACATGCAGCGCATCGCGGTCGGCTTCCGAATAGACCGCAACGGTTCGGATTCCCATGCGGCGGGCAGTCTTGATGACCCGGCAGGCGATCTCGCCGCGGTTCGCAATCAGAATGGTTTTGAACATGTTCTTGCTTGATACCTTTGGGCGGGCTCCCCGCTCGTGGCACAGGCGTCACACCGCGAGCTTGATCGGTTCGTCTATACCAAAATCGCCCGCGCGCAACCCGCCTCTCGTTCCGACCGTGCCGTCCGGCGAGGCATGCCAGCCGCGGGCATTGCCGTTACCCGGAATAGCTGTGGAAACGTCCGCGGGCATAGGCGTGGGACACCGCCTTCATGAGCTCACCGACCTCGGTCTCGAGAAAATCGTTCGCAACAATCAGGGCCCGAATGGCCGCGCGCAGATCGCCGCCGCAGGCAGCAATGGCCTGGTCCACGGCGGCCTCCAGCGCGAGGTATTCAGCGTCCGCGGCTTGAGCATCGGTGTTGGATTGCGATCTGGGCTGCATGCGCGATGGCGGTCCTCGCTCCGGTCACGCCGCCATGTTCACTTTATGTTCTCGGGAGTCAAGGCGGATCACGCCGCCCCGATCTCTTGATGCTGCGACTCGGCCTGCGGCTTTTCGGGCGCCAGGGTGACGGACGTCTCCCGGCCGCCTTGCCGCACCAGGCGGTGGACGAAGCCCAGCTTGCCGATGACCGGCGGCGTCAGGATGAAGGGATAGAGATCGCGCGCGCCCATCGCCCGGGCGACACTGTTCATGGCGAAGGTGAACGGCAGCCAGGCGTTGACGATGGTGTCGAAGTCCTCCGCGACATACGGATCGAAGGTGACGCGCGCTGTCAGTCCGCCGATCTGGTCGGCGGGCGGATCGATCTCGATACCGAACTCGGAGGCCATCTCCAGCGTATCGACGATGTGGAGGTAGTGCGCCCAGGTCTCGGCAAAATCCTCCCACGGATGCGTGGTGGCGTAGGCGGAGACGAAATTGTCCTGCCAGTTCATCGGCGGCCCCTGATCGTAGTGCCGCTTCAGTGCCTCGCCGTAGTCCTGGGTATCGTCGCCGAACACCGCCCGGCATTCGTCGAGCCTTCCGGCATCGCGCACCAGCACGTCCCAGAAATAGTGCCCGACCTCGTGGCGGAAATGACCGAGCAAGGTGCGATACGGCTCGCCCATTTCCAGCCGGCGCCGCTCGCGCTCGAAATCGTCGGCCTCGGCCAGCGCGATGGTGATGAGGCCGTTATCGTGTCCGGTCATGACCTTCTGCTGGCCGGTGGGGTCGTCGGCGAGGAAGTTGAAGATCAGCCCGTGCTCGGGATCCTCGATCCGTGTCTTCACAGGGAGTTTCCAGCGGATCAGCGAGTAGAACAGCCGGTGCTTGGCCACCTCCAGCTCTCGCCATCCCGCGAGTTGCGCCGGATCAGACAGATTGGGAATCGTGCCGTTATGCCGGCAGGCGCGGCAGAAGCCTGCTGTCTCGCCGATCTCGAGCAGCCAATTGCAGGCGTCGTGCTCGGCATTGGCGCAGAAGAAGCGCCCGGCCCTGCCGTCAGCCAGCGTTCGGAACCCCTCTTCCGCGGGCTCGATCGCCGACAGCGTCTGGCGCTCGGGCATGAAGGCGAGCTGATGGCCGCAGCGCCCGCAGCTGCGATTCTCGAAATACAGGATGTTCTTGCAGGCCTGACAGACGAAGAGCTTCACGGTATGGACCTACGTGTTGCGGAGTTCAGGGCCTGACGACGCGCGACAGTAACAGTCCGTTCCGGGAGCGCGGAACTTTTTATCTGCCCCGACGTTCACGTCATGCGGTCGTTTGCCCGCCTTAATCTCTGCCCAGTTTGCTTTCCTTGAACCCAATGTCGCCACGCTTCCGAACACCCGCGGTGGAATTCTCGGACGACTGCTCGCCACACCAGTACAGGTCAGCATGAACAGCGCGGATGCGCCCAGAGACGAAGTAAGGCCGGAGGCTGCCGCCGACGCGTTGCGCCAGCATATTGAGGAGATCGCCCGCGATCGGGATGAGGCCTATCGCGCGCTGCAGGAACGCGAGGCGGAGCTCGCGCGCATTCAGCGCATCGCCCGGGTCGGCGGCGTCGAGGTCGATTTGCGCGAGGGGTACCGCAACCGCCGCTCCCCCGAATACCTGATCATTCACGGCCTGCCGCCGGAGGCCGTCCACGAGACTCATGAAGACTGGGTCAGGCGCGTCCATCCCGACGACCGCGTCAAGGCCGAGCGGGACTTCATCGCCGCGGTGAAGAGCGATCAGGAGGACTACACCACCGAATACCGCATCATCCGTCCCAGCGACGGTGAGATCCGCTGGGTCCGCGTCATCGCGCGCATCGAGCGTGACTGGAACGGCCGTGCGATCCGTCTGGTCGGCGCGCATATCGATGTCACCGACCAGATGCTGGCGCAGGCCAAGCTGCGCGAGAGCGAGGAACGCTTCCGGCTGATCGCCGACAGCGCGCCGGTGCCGATCTGGGTGACGAAGCTCGACCGCACCCGCTCCTTCGTCAATCGCGCCTATATCGATTTCCTCGGCCTGCCCCCTGACGAGGCGCTGGCCTTCGACTGGCGCAAGGTGCTGCATCCCGAGGACCTTCCGCGCATCCTCGCGCAGCAGCAGTCGGGAGAGTGCTCGCTGAAGCCGTTCTTCCTCGAGGCGCGCTACCGGCGCGCCGACGGGGAATGGCGCTGGCTGCGCTCGGAATCGCAGCCGCGCTGGGATGCGAACGGCAAACATGTCGGGTTCATCGGCGTCGCTCACGACGTCACGGCCGCCAAGCAGGCCGAGATCGAGCTGCGCCGCGTCAACGAGACCCTCGAAGAGCGTATCAGGGAGCGCACCGCCCAACTCGAGGCCAATGAAGCGCGCATGCGCGCGATCTTCGACACCAGCAATCAGTATCAGGCCATCCTCGACGTCGAGGGCCGCGTGATGCATGCCAACCGCATCGCGGTCGCCGGCATGCGCGCCGGTGAAGTGAACGTCATCGGCCAGCCGCTCTGGGATGCGCCCTGGTTCACCCATACGCCGGGCGTGACCGAGATGCTGCGCAAGGCGTTCGCCCGCGTTCTCGCCGGCGAAAGCTTCCGGACCGAGATGCGGCTCGACTTCGCCAGCGGCCAGCGACATTTCGAGCTGTCAATGCGGCCGCTGTTCGACCAGCATGACGTGGTCACCGGCGCGGTCGCCGAGGCCGTCGACGTCACCGAGCGCATCCAGGGCGAGGAGCTGCTGCGGCAGTCGCAGAAGATGGAGGCGGTCGGCCAGCTCACCGGCGGCGTCGCCCACGACTTCAACAACCTGCTCACGATCATCCGCTCGGCCACAGACTTCCTGCGCCGCCGCGATCTTCCCGAGGAGCGGCGCCGGCGCTATGTCGACGCGATCTCGGAGACGGTGGAGCGCGCCTCGAAGCTGACCGCACAGCTCCTGGCCTTCGCCCGGCGGCAACCCTTGACGCCGCAGGTGTTCAATGTTGGCGAGCAGGTCGAGAACGTCGTGCAACTGATCCGTCCTCTCGTCGGCAGCCGCATCCAGATCGAGCTCGCGGTCACGGACAGCGGGCTGTTCACCCTCGCCGACGTCGCGCAATTCCAGACCGCGCTGATCAATCTCGCCGTCAATGCGCGCGACGCCATGAACGGTGAAGGTCATCTGCAGATCGGCGTGCAGCGAACCGAGAGCATTCCGGCCTTGCGGGGCCAGGGCCCCCGCCCCGGGGCCTTCATCGCGATCTCGGTCACCGACACCGGCGGCGGCATCGCGCCTCAACATCTCAACGCGATCTTCGAACCGTTCTTCACCACCAAGGAGGTCGGCAAGGGCACGGGTCTCGGCCTTAGCCAGGCGTTCGGCTTCGCCAAGCAGTCCGAAGGCGACATCGCGGTCGACAGCCGCATCGGCCACGGCGCGACCTTCACGATCTATCTGCCACAAGCCACGGCAACGGAATCCGGCACGGAAGCGGGCGCCGCGCGCATCGAGCCGGCGACCATCGGGCGCGGCTACCGCGTGCTCGTGGTCGAGGACAATGACGAGGTGGGGCAGTTCTCGACCGAGCTGCTTGAAGACCTCGGCTACGTCACCCGCCGCGTCGCCAACGGCGCCGATGCGCTGGCGATCCTGGCGAACGATGAGTTCGCCGTCGATCTCGTGTTCTCCGACGTCATCATGCCCGGCATCAACGGCCTCGAGCTTGCCGGCATCATCCGCGACCGCTATCCCGGCCTGCCGGTGGTGCTGACATCCGGCTACAGCCACGTGCTGGCGGAAAATGCCCATCACGGCTTCGAGCTGATCAAGAAGCCCTATTCGGTGGAATCGCTGTCGCGCATCCTGCGCAAGGCGATGGCCGAGAAGGCGCCGCTGCCGCGCTGAGCCGGCATCGGGAACCAACATTGCCGATCGGACGTTCTGTTCCGCAATGAGGTGCCGTGAACCGCGTCCGCGCGTCGCGCCGCACTCGGTCATCCGATGTCATTGCGGACCATTTGATGCGCTCCCTTCGCTCGCGGCTGTCGGCGCTCTGGCTCATGCTGGCAGTTTCCGGCGCGGCGACGGCGTATCTTCTTGTCGAGTCGTTCCAGCAGTCGAACGACGCCCGCGTGGCGCGCGCGCAGGACCTGGTCACGCGCGGCTGCCGCGACATCGCCGACCGCTATCAGTTCTTCGTCTCGGGCTGGCGCGGCGCGCCGGTCGACGACAGCCTGAAGCAGGACCTCATCCCGCTGGTGCAGTCCGCCTTGGCCGCGACGCCCGGCGTCGAAGGCGGCATCTGGCAGACGGAGACCGGGTCGCTGGCCTACGCCTATCCGACCTACGAAGGCACCGGACCCAAGACCGACCTGCCGGCAGCCGAACTCAGCGTGATCAAGCAGATCAACAGCGACGCGCAGCGCAGCGGCCGCCCCTTCACGACAAAGAATGCCGGACGGTCGCAGACCCTGATCGTTCATGCCTGCCCGTTGCGCGGTCCGCTCCAGAACGTCACCGCCTGGACCATGACCCGCGCCGCCGCGGCCGAAGGTCCGGCCTACACGCATCTGCTGATCGGGCTGATCGTGCTGGCGGCGACGCTGCTCGGCTCGGCGATCTGGCTGGCCTGGATCCTGGTGTCGTGGTCACGCCGCATCGCCATGATCGAGACGGCGCTGGGCGAGCCGACGGACAATGCCGACCTGCCGCAACTGCCGCACACCGGCGCCCGCGAGCTCGACCGCCTCGTCGACGCCGTCAACGATGCCGGCCATCGCCTCTCGGCGGAGCGCATGCGCGCAACCGCCGCCGAGCGCCTCGCAGCCGTCGGCCGGCTGTCGGCCACGCTCGCCCACGAGATCCGCAATCCGATCGCGGCGATGCGCCTGAAGGCGGAGAACGCGCTCGCCTCTCCCGACCCTGCGCGCAAGGCCGGCGCGCTCGAAGCGATCCTGCAGCAGGTGGCGCGGCTCGACGCGCTGCTGCGCGATCTCCTGGCGATGACCCAGGCGAGCCAGCCGAAGACCCGTCCCGTCGAGCTCGACGACTTCCTGCAGGCCACGATCGAAGCGCACCGCGATGTTGCCGCGCGCCACGGCCAGTCGCTCCGCGCCGTCGCGCCCTCCTCCGCGCGGTGCTGCTTCGATCCCGCGCAGCTGCAGCGCGCGCTCGACAATCTGATCCTCAATGCGATCCAGAACACGCCCGAGGACGGCGAGATCGTCGTCGCAGCCGAGATCGCCGATGGACGCCTGCTGTTTCGCGTCACCGACAGCGGCCCGGGCATCGCCCCCGGCATCAGGGATCGCCTGTTCGAGCCGTTCGTCAGCACCCGCGCCGACGGCACCGGGCTTGGACTTGCCATCGTGCGCGAGATCGCGCGCGCCCATCATGGCGATGCGCAACTCGCCCCTGTCAGCACCGGCACCAGCTTCGAGATCTCCCTGCCATGGCAACCATCCTGATCGTCGACGACGATGCGGCGCTACGCGACGGGCTGGCGGAGACGCTGACCGATCTCGGCCACGAGGCGATCACGGCGGCCTCCGGCCGCGAAGCGACCGGCATGGTGTCTCCCGCGACCGATGCCGTGCTGCTCGACCTGCGCATGCCGGGGCTCGACGGCATCGAGACCTTGCGCCGCATCCGCGCCGACGGCGATGCGCCTCCGGTGATCGTGCTGACCGCCTATGCCAGCCCTGAGAACACGATCGAGGCGATGCGGCTCGGCGCGTTCGATCATCTGGTGAAGCCGATCGGCCGCGACGCGCTGCGCGAGCTGATCGCGCGGCTGCCGCCGCGCCGGTCTCAGCAGCAGGACACGGCCTCCGCCGACGACAGCGGACTGATCGGCACCAGCGAGGCGATGCGCCGGGTGCAGAAGACGATCGGCCGCGCCGCCGATGCCGACGCGACGGTGCTGATCCGCGGCGAGACCGGCACCGGCAAGGAGCTGGTCGCGCGCGCGCTTCATGTCCACAGCCGGCGCAGCGCGTCTCCCTTCATTGCCGTCAACTGTGCCGCAATCCCACGCGATCTGCTCGAGAGCGAATTGTTCGGCCACGTCAAAGGATCGTTCACCGGCGCCAGCTCCGACCGCGCCGGCGCCTTCCGCGATGCCGGGTCGGGCACCCTCTTCCTCGACGAGATCGGCGACATGCCGCCGTCGATGCAGGCCAAGATCCTCCGCGCCCTGCAGGAGCGCGTCATCACGCCGGTCGGCGGCAAGCCGGTCAAGGTGTCGGCCCGCGTCGTCGCGGCCACGCATCGCGATCTCGCCAGGCTGGTCGCGAGCGGCGCCTTCCGCGAGGATCTGTACTACCGCCTCAACGTGATCCCGATCGAGCTGCCGCCGCTGCGCGAGCGCGCCCAGGACATCCTGCCGCTGGCCGGCCATTTCCTGGCGCTGGCGTCGGAGGGACGGCCGCGCCCGCAACTGACCGACGCGGCCATCGACAAGCTCGCTCATGCGCCCTGGCCCGGCAATGTCCGCGAGTTGCGCAACGTGATCGAACGCGCCTGCGTGCTGACGCAAGGAGCCCTGATCGACGCCGACGATCTCGACATCACCGACGCGCCGCATGACGAGGAGACGGAGACTTCGACGGACCTGCCGGCGGCGGTGGCGCGGCTGGAAGAGCGCCTGATCCGCCGCGCGCTGGCGGCGTGCGGCGGCAACCGCACCGAAGCGGCGCGACAGCTCAAGATCAACCGGCAACTGCTCTACACCAAGATGCAGCGCTACGGTCTGGGTGACGAGCAGGCGTCAGGAAATCCGACGCGCGCCGTCGGGAAAGACGACGCCTAGCGCCCCAGCCTTCATGCAACCCATTGATTTGTCGTCGTCCGGCACTTGGCACGGCCGTTGCGAACCATCTTGCGTCACCCCTGCCAAAGGAGTTCCAGGATGACGCGAAAGATGACGCCGATCATGGCCGCGCTGATGCTCGCCGCAGCGGGCTGCGGCATGACTGCGGCCAGCGCCCAGGCACCACTGTCCCCGCCGGATGCGACGTGGGATGCATCGCAGCTTCCGGAGACACGCGGGATCGTCAAGCAATACACGCTGACGCCGCGCGGCGATGTCGACGGACTGATCCTCAACGACGGCACCGAGGTGCAGCTGCCGCCGCATCTGACGGCTCAGGTCGTGTTCACGATCCGGCCGGGCGACGGCGTCTCGATCCGCGGCCTGCGCGCCCGCGCGCTGCCGCTGGTCGACGCGGCCTCGATCACCAACATCGCGACCGGCAAGACCGTCGTGGACGACGGTCCGCCCGACCGCCCCGGCCGGCACGGCGCCGACCAGACGGTCAGCGGACGGATCGCCACGGTGCTGCACGGCAAGCGCGGCGAGGTCAACGGCGCGGTGCTCGATGACGGCACGTCGCTCCGCCTGCCGCCGCCCGAAGCCGAACGGCTGGCCGACTGGCTGCATCCCGGACAGACGATCTCGGTGCGCGGCGACCTGCTCGAGACCGCCCTCGGCAAGCTCGTCGACGTCAAGGCCATCGGCACCTCGCCGGATCAGATGACGGAAATCGACGGTCCGCGCCCGCCACGCGGCCCGAGGGGCGGCCCCGACCGGCTCGGCCCGCCGCCGCCTCCGCCGCGCGGCTGATCTCTTTCCTTTCGATCACGAACGAACGCACCACAGGAGACGAACATGCATTGGATCGATCCCGAAAGCCTGCCGCTCGTGAACGGCGTGCTCGAACGCTTCGTGCTCAATCCGCATGGCGAGGTCGACGGCTTCGTCATGCGGGCAGGCGACAAGGACATCCTCGTCCATACTCCGCCGCATATGGCGGCGGAGCTGACGCACCACATCAAGGCGGGCGATACGGTCGGCGCGCGGGGCGTCAAGCCGCGCGGGGCGCAACTGCTCGCGGCGGTCGCCGTGTCGGCTGAAGATGGCCGGCACATCATCGACCACGGCCCGGACGAGGAGCGCGAGCACCCCAAGCACGACCATCACCGGATGGACGTCGAAGGCAAGGTGCGGCTGTCGCTGTTCGGCCCCAAGGGCGAGCTGCGCGGCGCGCTGCTGACCGACGGCACCGTCGTGCGCATCGGGCCGAAGGAAGCCAAGGAGATTGCCGAGCTGCTCGCGCCGAAAGCGACGCTGGCGGTTCGTGGCGACGGCATCGACACGCGCTTCGGCCGGGTCATCCACGCCCGCGAGGCGGGCCCGGACCTGAAGAGCCTCAAGCCGCTCAAGCATGGCCCCAAGAAGGACCCTGAGCATGGTCCCAAGAACGGACCGAAGCACAAGCTTGGGCCCAAGCACGATCACGCGCATGCGTGATCGCCTGCACTGACGCAACGAGGGACCGAGGCCTGAGAGCATGTCACAGGATGAGACTACCACGCGCCGGGCGCGCCGCGCGCTCGACGCCGCCAATTTCTTCCTGGCCGACGTGCGCGATGGCCTCGGGCCCTATCTTGCGATCTATCTCCTGACCGAGCAGAAATGGGACGAGGCCTCGATCGGCGTGGTGATGTCGCTGGCGACGATCGCCGGCATCGCCGCGCAGACGCCGGCCGGCGCGCTGGTCGACGCGACCAGGGCGAAACGGCTGGTCATGATCGTTGCCGCGATCATCGTCACGGCGGCGTCCCTGCTGCTGCCGCTGATGACGAGCTTCTGGCCGGTCGCGATCTCGCAGAGCATCGCCAATGCCGCCGGCGTGATCTTCGCCCCGGCGATCGCGGCTGTGTCGCTCGGGATCGTCGGCGCCAAGGCCTTCACGGCGCGCGTCGGCCGCAACGAGACCTTCAACCATGCCGGCAATGCCGTCGGCGCCGTGATCGCCGGGGCCGCCGCCTATGCGCTCGGACCATCGGCGGTGTTCTACCTGATGGCGGTCACGTCGGCCGGCAGCCTCATCAGCGTGCTCGCCATCCCCGAGCGCGCCATCGACCATGACGTCGCGCGCGGGCTGGCGCATCAGGCGGAGGGCAACCGAGCGGGCCAAGGCGAGCAGCCGTCGGGCCTGGACATTCTCCTGACCTGCCGTCCGCTGCTGATCTTCGCGGTCTGCGTCGCGCTGTTTCACCTCGCCAACGCCGCCATGCTGCCGCTGGTCGGCCAGAAGCTGGCGCTGCAGGACAAGAATCTCGGCACCAGCCTGATGTCGGCCTGCATCGCCGCCGCCCAGCTCGTGATGGTGCCGATGGCGCTCCTGGTCGGCGCCCGCGCCGACCGCTGGGGTCACAAGCGCTTCTTCCTGGCGGCGCTGCTGATCCTGCCGCTGCGCGCGGTGCTCTATACGCTGTCCGACGACAAGGCCTGGCTGGTCGGCGTGCAGTTGCTGGACGGCGTCGGCGCCGGCATCTTCGGCGCGATCATGCCGGTCATCGTCGCCGACCTGATGCGCGGCACCGGCCGCTTCAACGTCGCCCAGGGCGCGGTCATCACGGCGCAGAGCATTGGCGGAGCGCTGTCGACCGCGCTCGCCGGCCTGGTCGTGGTCCATGGCGGCTACAGCGCCGCATTCCTGGCGCTCGGCGCGGCTGCCGCCCTCGCCGTGATCGTGTGCTGGCTGCTGCTCCCCGAGACCGGTGGAGCAGAGGCCGCCCACCCGAACGCGGCGCCCTCGCCCGCTATCCCCGCCGAATGATTTGCTCTATCGATCCCCGATCATGTCCCTGCACGATACCTGGCTCGCCTACGCCATCATCATTCCCGCCATCGCCGGCGTCATCATCCGCCCCTTTCGGCTGCCCGAGGCCGTGTGGGCCGCCGCCGGCGCGATCCTGCTGGTCGCGCTCGGCCTGCTGCCACCAGCCGATGCGCTCACCGGCATCCGCAAGGGCGTCGACGTCTATCTGTTCCTGATCGGCATGATGCTGATCGCCGAGCTGGCGCACCGCGAGGGCCTGTTCGACTATCTCGCGGCCTATGCCGTGGAGCATGCGCGCGGCTCGCCGCAGCTGCTGTTCCTGCTGGTCTATGCGGTCGGCACCCTGGTCACGGTGCTGCTCTCCAACGATGCCACGGCGATCGTGCTGACGCCGGCGGTCTATGCCGCGACGCGCGCCGCCGGCGCCTCGCCGCTGCCCTATCTGTACGTCTGCGCCTTCATCGCCAATGCCGCGAGCTTCGTGCTGCCGATCTCCAACCCGGCCAATCTCGTCGTGTTTGGCGAACGCATGCCGCATCTGACCGAATGGCTGCGCCAGTTCACCCTGCCCTCGATGGCCGCGATCGCGCTGACCTACGTCGCGCTGTGGCTGACCCAGCGCCGCGCGTTGCGCGAGGAGACGCTGCGCACCGATGTCGAGAAGCCGCATCTCAGCCGCGAAGGCCGGCTCGCCGCGTTCGGGATCGGCGCCATCGCAGCCGTGCTGCTGACCGCCTCGGCGCTCGACGTTCAACTCGGCCTGCCGACGTTCGTCTGCGGCGTGGTCACCGCGGCCGCGATCCTGCTCATCGGCCGGCAATCGCCATGGCCCGTAATTCGCGGCATCTCATGGGGCGTGCTGCCGCTGGTCGGCGGCCTGTTCGTGATGGTGGAAGGTCTGAGCCGCGCCGGCGCGATCGGCCAGCTCAGCGCCTGGCTGCACCAGGGCGTGACGTCGTCGCCGCACGGCACAGCGTGGGCCGCGGGCCTGATCACCGCGGTCGCCGACAACATCGCCAACAACCTCCCGGTCGGCCTCGTCGCAGGCTCCGTCGCCACCAGCGATCACCTGCCGCATGAGGTCATCCGGGCCATCCTGATCGGGGTCGATCTCGGCCCGAACATCTCGGTCACGGGCTCGCTTGCCACCATCCTGTGGCTGACGGCATTGCGGCGTGAGAAGATCGAGGTGACGGCCTGGCAATTCCTGAAGATCGGACTCGTGGTAACGCCGCCCGCGCTGATCGCAGCGCTGGCGGCGGCCATGTGGTAAAGACGACCGAGGCTTAGGCGGCCGCCTCGTAGTTGACCGCGGTCTCAGCGATCTTGGTCAGCGTCTCGTCGGTCTTCCGCTCTTCGTTCAGCGTCTGGTCGAGCAGCTTGGCGGCCTTCGGCAGGTTGAGCTTGAGCGCCCAGGCCTTCAGGGTGCCGTAGCGCGACATCTCGTAGTGCTCGACCGCCTGCGCTGCAGCAAGAAGGCCGGCGTCGAGCGCCTGCGTCCCCTTGTACTCGTCCATGATCTCCTTGCCCTCGTCGATGATGCCCTCGATCGCATCGCACTTCTTGCCGCGGGCGGGCTTGCCGATCAGCTCGAAAATCTGCTCGAGCCGCTCGATCTGGCCTTCGGTCTCCTCCTGGTGCTTCTCGAACGCCGCCGCCAGCTTCTCCGACTGCGCCGCCTTGGCCATTTTCGGCAGCGTCTTCAGGATCTGCTTCTCGGCGTAGTAGATGTCCTTGAGGGTATCGAGGAAGAGCTCGTTGAGGTCTTTGTCGGCAGGCATGGTGTGCTCCCTGAATTGTGTGAGCCGACAACCGGGAAGCCACACCCTGGTTCCTGCCGCGGACTACCGCTCGACGAAAATCCTGTCCGGAGCGGTGCCGATCGGGCACGAGCCCCTTGTAACAAAACTGTCACCCGGCAAAACTAAAGCTCTTCCCTGCGGCGAGACGCCGCGATTCCGCCGATTGCTTTTCAGGAGTTTTCAATGCGCCGCCCGCTCGTGCTGCTGTGCGCCGGACTGACCCTGCTGTCGTCCAGTGCCGCATTTGCGCAGAACGCCACGCCCCATAACCTGATCCTGTTCATTCCCGACGGCCTGCGCGCGCTGAAGGTGACGCCGGAGACGGCGCCGGCCATGGCCGCCGTCCGCGACAAGGGCGTCAACTTCAAGAACTCGCACTCGCTGTTTCCGACCTTCACCATGGCCAACGGCTCGGCCATGGCGACCGGCCATTACCTCGGCGACACCGGCACGTTCTCCAACACGATCTTCACCGGCTACACCTCGGCGCCGGCCGGCGACACCATCGTGCCCTTCATCGAGAACGACGCCGTGCTCGGCGACATCGACGAGCATTTCAACGGCGACTACCTCAACGAGGACACGATCCTGAAGCTCGCCCGCAAGGCCGGCTATTCGACCGCCGCGATCGGCAAGCTCGGCCCGACCTATCTGTTCGACCACACCGGCTGCCCCTGCAAGCCGGGCGCGAGCTCCTCGATCGTGATCGATGACTCCACCGGCAACAAGAACGGCGTGCCGATCACCGACGAGATCAAGGACGCCCTGACCAAGGCCGGCCTGGCGCTGGCGACGCCGTCACGCGGCGACAACGGCAAGGCGGGCGACGCCAAGACGCCGGGCACGACCACAGCCAACGTCGCCCAGCAGGCCTATATGGTCGACGTCGCCACCAAGGCGGTGCTGCCGATGTTCAAGGCCCGCAACAAGCCGTTCGTGCTGGTGTTCTGGTCGCGCGACCCGGACGGCAGCCAGCACAATCAAGGCGACAGCCTGAACACCATCACGCCGGGCATCAACGGCCCGACCTCGATGGCCGGCATCAAGAACGCCGACGACAATCTGGCCGCGCTGCGCAAGGCGCTCGATGATCTCGGCCTGGCGGCCTCGACCAACATCATGGTCCAGGCTGACCACGGCTTCTCGACCATCTCCAAGGAGAGCAAAACGAGTCCCTCCGCCAAGGTCAGCTATGACGACACGCCGAAGGACTTCCTGCCGATGGGCTTTCTGGCGCTCGACCTCGCCAAGGCGCTCGACCTGCCGCTGTTCGACCCGAACGACAAGAACGCGGCGGTGCCCGAAGGCAAGCACCCCAAGGCCGGCAATGGCGTGCTCGGCAAGGACCCGGCCAAGCCCGATCTCGTCGTCGCCACCAATGGCGGCTCCGACTTGATCTATTTGCCCAACAACGACAGGAAGCTCGCCCGCCGCACCGTCAAGGCGCTGCTGGCGCAGGACTACGTCTCCGGCATCTTCGTCGACGACAAGCTCGGCGAGATCCCGGGCACCTTGCCGCTGTCGCAGATCAACCTGCAGGGCAAGGCGGTGACGCCGCATCCGGCGATCGTGGTCAACTTCCGCACCTATGTCGCGCCGGGTTGCGACCAGCCGTCCAACTGCCAGGTCGAGGTCGCCGACACCGTGCTGCGCCAGGGCCAGGGCATGCACGGCTCGTTCGGCCGCGGCGATACCTACAACTTCATGGCGGCCATCGGTCCGGACTTCAAGGCGGACTTCGTCGATCCGCTGCCCGTCAGCAACGCCGATGTCGGCGCCACCGCCGCCAGGCTGCTCGACCTCAAGGTCGCTCCGAAGGGCAGACTGATCGGCCGCGTCATGACCGAAGCGATGCCGAACGGCGCGACGCCCAAGGCTGTGTCGGACGTCGTCAAGTCCGATCCGGCCGCCGGCGGCCTGCGCACCGTGCTGAAGCTGCAGCGCGTCGGCACCCAGCGCTATTTCGACGTCGCCGGCTTCCCCGGCCGCACCGTGGGGCTGGATGACGAGGCGCCGAAGCAGAAGGCCGCGGCGAAGTAGTCAGTCGATCGCCAGTACTTCCATGCGATCACCGGAGTGCCCCGCGAAAGCGAGACACTCCTGTTTCGATCAAACGCGATGCCGTAGCCCGGGTGAGCGCAGCGATACCCGGGGACACTGTTCCCGCATGTCGCTTCGCTCATGCGGGCTACGGCCGTCTCTTCGATAGAGTGTGGCCCACTCACTCACCGCGCCACATCTAGCGTCACCCGGACCTCGACCGTCTTGCCGCCGCGAAGCACGCGCAGCACCACCGGATCGCCCGGAGCCTTGTTCTCCAGCGCGCGCGTCATGGCCTCGGGCGAATCCACCGCCTGCCCGTCGATCGCCAGTACGACGTCGCCGAGCGCGAAGCCGCCGTCGCGGGTCAGCCGCGCCGGGACCAGCCCGGCCTTGTCGGCCGCGGAATCCTGCTCGACATCGAGCACGAACACGCCGGACATGCCGAGCCGCGCCGACAGCGCCTCGTTGGCCTTGGGATCGGTGCGGATGCCGAGGCTCGGGCTGACATAGCGGCCGCTTGCGATCAGACGCGGCACGACCCGGTTGACCCTGTCGACGGGCACGGCGAAGCCGATACCGGCCGAGGCGCCCGACGGGCTGTAGATCGCGGTGTTGACGCCGATCAGCCGTCCTGCGCTGTCGAGCAGCGGCCCGCCGGAATTGCCGGGGTTGATCGCGGCATCGGTCTGGATCAGTCCGTTCAGGGTGCGGTCCTGCGTGACCTGAAGGTTGCGGTTGAGCGCCGAGACGATGCCGGTGGTGAGCGTGCTGCTGAGACCGAACGGATTGCCGATCGCGAACACCTTCTGCCCGACCTTGAGGTCGGCGCTGGTGCCGAGCGGCAGCGGCTTCGGCCGGTCGACGCCGACGCCGATCACGAGCACCGCCAGATCGTTCTCCGGACTGGCGCCGACCAGCGCGGCGCGGAACGAGCGTCCGTCGGTCAGGCTGACCAGCGCCTCGGTGGCGCCTTCGATGACGTGATAGTTGGTGACGACGTGGCCGAGGTCGTCCCACACGAAGCCCGAGCCGGTGCCGGAGCGCTCCTGCTGCGAATTGCCGGTCCACGGGTTGACCGATTGTTGAACGGTCGTGATGAAGACGACCGAGCCGCTGCGGCTCTCGAACAGCGCGATCGTGCTCTTCTCGTCGGCGGCGAGATCGCCGCGCGGCGTGATCTCGCGGGGCTTGGCGCGCATCCCGAGCAGCTCGGCCTGGATCAGCGGAAAGGTCTGCCAGGCCATCATGAGCAGCAGCGCCGTCGCCGCCACCGCGAACAGACGCGCGGCGAAGCTCCATCGGCTCATCTCGACATTCTCCGTGTTCGGTCGCATCACCGCCGATTGATTCACCGGCCGGGCGGCGCCATCAAGAGCCGTGATGCGATCGCCGCCGGTCAAAAAGACCGGTCAAAACGAAAAGAGCGCGATGAGATCATCGCGCTCGTCGAACTCATGCGGCTGGATGAACGCGACGCGCCTACATCCCGATGTCGATCATCGAGGGCAGTTGCGCCAGCGGCAGCACGGTGACGCCGACCAGGGTCGCGACCATCGCCATCAGCGCGCGGTTGCCCTGGCGCTTGCCGCGCATCTGCTTGGCGACCCATTCCAGCGCATCGGTGCGGATGCCCCGCGCATTGATCGGAGCCCAGCTCTCGATCGCGGTCTCCGGCGACAGCGCCACGCTGCGCGGCGGCACCGGCAGGCCGGAGGCGGCCGCGGTGTGATGCGCCACCGCCTTGGCGAGCAGATCCTCGAACCGGCCGTCGTCCTTGCGCTCGGTTGCGGCGGCATCGATCGCGAACAGCGCCTCGGCCTCGGCGCGGCTGACCGGCGCGTCGTTGATCGCGGCGGCGCTCAGAATGCGCGCGCACCAGGCCGCGTCATCGGCATCGAGCACGCGGGAGAAATGCACGCGTCCCGCGGTGGTCGGCCCCTCGCCGGTGATCACGCCGTCGCGCACGATGCCGAGCGCGAGAGCAGCGGTCTCACAGGAGGACGGTTCGAGACCATCGATGCCGATGGTTTTTGGTGCAGAGGTAGCCATGTTCTCTTCTCAGTTGCTGTGTTGACCCACCTTGTCGGCGCCCGTCTGAACGAGTGGTTAACGGTTCGAAACGGTGCTGTGGGTTTTTGTATCGGTTGCCGATTTGCCGCAGTGACCTCGATCACGGTTCAAACCGTGGGGCCTCAGGGGGCGGCGTGTTGCGACCGCCAGATGGCAAAATCTGGGCAAGCAGTCGTCTGACGGATGTTTCGCCGCAGCCCGGGAACTCAAAAGAAGTTGTTGGCCTCGTGAGCTTTGGGGCAATTATCTTCTCTTTTCCGTCAGCCGGTTCCCTTTCGCGGCGGTATTTCCTATAGTGTTTGGAAGATTTATTCCCACCACGTGCAATGAATTGAGGACTGCCATGGCTCTCCAGATCGGCTCCACTGCCCCCGACTTCGAGGCAGACACCACCGAAGGCAAGATCAAATTCCACGACTGGATCGGCGACAGCTGGGCGCTCCTGTTCTCGCATCCGAAGGATTTCACCCCGGTGTGCACCACCGAGCTCGGCGCGCTGGCGCGGCTGAAGCCGGAGTTCGACAAGCGCGGCGTCAAGCTGATGGGCCTGTCGGTCGACCCGGTCGACAACCACGCCAAATGGTCGGAGGACATCCGCGAGACGCAAGGCGTGGCGCCGAACTATCCGATGATCGGCGACACCGACTACAACGTCTCGAAGCTCTATGACATGCTGCCGGCGGCGATCTCCGGGGATCCGTCCAAGCGCAGCGCGGCCGACAACCAAACCGTCCGCAACGTCTTCATCATCGGCCCGGACAAGAAGATCAAGCTGATCCTGGTCTACCCGATGACCACCGGGCGCAACTTCCAGGAAATTCTCCGCGTCATCGATTCGCTGCAGCTCACCTCGAAGCACCGCGTCGCCACCCCCGCCGACTGGAAGCAGGGCGAGGACGTCATCATCGCCGGCTCGGTGTCCGATGACGAGGCCAAGACGATCTATCCGAACGGCTGGAAGGCGCCGAAGCCCTATCTGCGCGTCGTGCCGCAGCCGAAGTGAGGCCGGCAACCGACGTTTGACGACGTCATCCCGGGACGCCTCGCAGAGGCGGACCCGGGATTTCGATTGACCCGGCCTCGACTCGGAGCGCTTCGGGCCGATGCCCTTTCAGCCCCGCGGCGTCGCCCAGTCGGCGATCAGCAACCCCACCGTCGCCGATACCGCCGTGACGAACACGCCCCAGCTGATGTCGACCGCCACCACCGCCCAGGTCCACTGCTTGAGCATCGCCAGCGACGTCAGCTCGAAGGTCGCGTAGCAGAACAGCCCGAACAGCGCGCCATAGAGCAAGGTCGAGCGCCAAGTCGCATCAAGCGGGCCGCTGACGAAGATCAGAACGCCCACGACATAGAGCAGATAGAATAGCACCGCCGGCACGGGACGAATCTCGCCGAGCATCTCGCCGACCTGCGACTGGAAGAAGCCCTTGGCGACGATGCTCAGGAACGGGATGTCGAAGCCGAGCAGCACGGCCAGGGTTGCAAAATACAGGATGGCGTAGCGGCTCAAGGACGGCTCCTCCTTCACGTTTCACGCACTGCCGTCGGCGCGGGATCGGCCGGTGCCGTCAGCCGCGACGCTTGGTCTTGGGCTTCTTTCCACCAGGCGCCTTCGACCGTGGGCTATGAGACGGAAACGCCGGTCCGCCACGGCTGGACTTGTCGCCGTGCTTCTTTTTCTTCGTGAACGCCTGGGCATGGCCGGACTTCGACGGCGGAGCGTCGTGTTGCGCCCTGCTCCGCGGCGGAGCTTCCTTGTCCCGGCGAGGCTGATCGCGATGCAGCGGATGGTAGGCGCTTTCCTCTGCCTGGCGCCGTGGCTCGGCCTCGCGCCGCGCCGCCCGCTTCTCCGGACGCGGTTTGTCGGCGGCCCCCTGCCCCGACGGCGCAGCCGCCAGCGGCTCGATGCGGATCGTATCCTCCTTGTCGGGACGGCGGATGTTGGCGGCGAAGGCGTCCGCGACCCGCGCGGCGATCTCGAACTCCGTCGTGGTGTCGGAGATCTTGATGGCGCCGATGTCGTGCTTGTCGATGCCGCCGCGACGGCAGATCATCGGCAGCAGCCAGCGCGCTTCCGCATTCTTCCTGCGCCCGATCGCCGCCCGGAACCAGACGCTCGGCTCGCCCATGCCGTGGCGCGCCGACGGCTTCCCGGTCTTCGTTCGGGGCGACGGTGGCCGCTCCTCGCCGCGCACCGGCCGAGCGGCATCGCGACCGCGATCATGGCGTGACCGGCCGCGGTCCTCGCCGGGATCCAGAATGTCCTCCGGCGACGGCAGCCGCGCGCGATAGAGCCGCGCCAATGCGGCGGCGATGTCCTCGGCCGACCGCTCCGCCAGCAGCGCTTGCGCGAGCGCCAGATCCTCCGCCGTCGTCTCCTCGGTGAACACCTGGTCGTGCAGCATGCGCTCCTGATCGAGCTTGCGGATCTCATCAGCTTGCGGCGCCGCGCCCCACGCGGCCTCGATGCCGGCGAGGTTCAGCAGCGTTTCCGCCCGCCGCCGCCGCGCCGGCGGCACCAGCAGCACGCTGACGCCCTTGCGGCCGGCGCGGCCGGTGCGACCCGAGCGATGCTGCATCACCTCGGGATCGTTCGGCAGCTCGGCATGGATGACGAGATCGAGATTGGCGAGATCGATGCCGCGCGCCGCGACGTCGGTCGCCACGCACACCCGCGAGCGGCCGTCGCGAAGCGACTGCAGCGCCATCGTGCGCTCGTTCTGCGTCAGCTCACCCGACAGCGCGACGACGGAAAAGCCGCGCTCCAGCAGCGCCGCCTGCAGATGCCGCACCGCCTCGCGCGTGTTGCAGAACACGATTGCGCTCGGCGACTCGTAGAAGCGCAGCACGTTGACGACCGCATGCTCGACATCGTCGGCGGCGATGCGGATGGCGCGGTACTCGATGTCGGCATGCCCGCCTTCATCGCCCTCGACCTCGATCCGGAACGCGTCGTCCTGATACTGCTTCGCCAGCGCCACGATGCCGCGCGGAAAGGTCGCCGAGAACAGCAAGGTCCGGCGCGTCTCCGGCGTGGTCTCGAGAATGAACTCCATGTCCTCGCGAAAGCCGAGATTGAGCATCTCGTCGGCCTCGTCGAGCACCACGGCCTTCAATTCCGAGATGTCGAGACGCCCGCGCCGCAGATGGTCGCACAGCCGCCCGGGCGTGCCGACCACGATATGGGCGCCCGCCTCGAGCTCGCGCTGCTCGCGGCGTGGATCCATGCCGCCGACGCAGGAGACGACGCGCGCACCGGCGTGCTGATAGAGCCAGCCGAGCTCGCGCTGGACCTGCAGCGCCAGCTCGCGCGTCGGCGCCACGATCAGCGCCAGCGGCGCCGCCGCCGGCGCGAACCGTTCAGCGTCACCCAACAGATTCGCCGCCATCGCCAGCCCATAGGCGACGGTCTTGCCAGACCCCGTTTGGGCCGACACCAGGAGGTCGCGATCGACGGCGTCGTCCGCGAGCACCGCGAGCTGGACGGGCGTGGGAGTCTCATAGTTGCGCTCGGCCAGGGCGCGGGCGAGCGGCGGATGGGTCGCGGGAAAGGGCAATTGACGGAAAACCTCGTTTGATTCCGATGGCTTTACGCCATGCGGAGCGAAATCGCCATGCCCGCCCGCACCCAATCAACGCGGCGCTCCCCGGCCCCCCGCTACGCCGCTACTCGTCGCTCCACGGCCAGTGCCAGTGACGCCAGCCCCAGTTGCGGGGCCCGCTGCTGTCCATCGCCGCCTTCTGCTTGTCGTCGAGCGAGTCGTAGAGCGCCTGGAACGCTGGCCGGACGATCTTGATCGCCTGCTGCATCGTGTCGAGGCGCTGCTCCGCCAGCGCGAGGCGGTCGGTCGCCTTGGCCGGCGGCGTCGCCGGGCAGTCCTTCGTGATCAGCTCCGCAGCTTTGGCCGATGCCGCCTTGAGATCATCGAGCCGCGCCCGCTGCGTGTCGTTCGGCTTGATGGCCGCCTCGATCTGCGACATCCGCCATTCGGCAAATCCGGCCATGCGGGGATTGCAGAGGAAGCCGAACCCCCGGCCGCCCATCATCCCCGGCCCCATCATCATGCCCGGCCCCCAACCCGGTCCGCCTGCGCCCGGCTGGGCAAGGCCCGGGGCGGCGGTGACTGTCACGATTGCGGCTGCGAACACCAGCGCGCGTGGATCTAATCGCATGGCAGAACTCCTCGACGTGGCACCAATGAGTTCGCGCAAACTAAGCGCACGGCGAACTTGCCTTTTGAGCAAGATCAACGGACCAATGATGGACGACGGCCAAATTGAGGAGATGACAACGATACGCAGCTATCGCTGGATATGGACGTCGGCGGTCGCATCGGGCTGCGGGACGTTGGCTCATATAGGCCTGATGGAGCTCAAGAGCGGGCTTCACCTGTTGCCGCAGTTCGATCCCGCCTCGGCGCTGCTCGATACGCTCAAGCCCCTGTTCACCCGAGCGATGCAGGACGGGGCGCCGCTGTGGCTGCTCTCGCAGCTCAACGGAGCCTTCCTGATCGGCCTGCTGTTCGGGCGCTTCTTCCACCGCCTGCCCGGCGGCAGCGGTGTCGCCAAAGGCTTCCTGCTCGGGCTCGCCGGCTGGCTGCTGCTCGGCATCGGATTGTTTCCGGCTATCGGCCTCGGACCGTTCGCAACCTCGCTCGGGCTGGGCGCCGGCCCGGCGCTGTTCTCGCTGGCGATGGTCGAGGCGTATAGCGTCGTGCTGGGCGCCGTGTATGCGGCTCTGCAGGGACCGGATCAGAAGATCGAGGTCGGCCGCGGAGACGGCGGTCACGTCTGAGCGCCGCCGGGAGGGACTCCTGGCGTCATTTCGAAAAGACCGAATTTTTTTCTTTCGTTTTCTCGTAACTCATGTATGATCCGCGTCGTCCTGCCCATGCAGAGGGACGTACGCGTCGTCACGAACGTCGGTGCGGGATGCGGTGGCCGCGATTCATGCCGGACGCGCATTTCGCGCAGACGACCGGCATGATTGCGGGCGTGAAGTCGCAGCGTCCCGATACCCCGAAGCTGGTATCACGCTCGTGACGATGCTTGCGCATCGCGCGGACAATGGTGGCCAACAAGCCGGCGCACCAGGGAGACTGCGTATAAGCGTGAAGACCACCGCGCAGGGAATGCCGGAGTGTTCGGCTTTGCCTGTGGTACCTGCCGCCTGCATTTTTTTCGCAGGCGGGCCATGGGTGAGGCCTTCACCCGGCATTCCCTGCACCCTCTCGTTTGCGGAGGGTGAGCAAGCAGCAGAAACTCGGGCCCATCGTGCCGCGGGAATGCGAAGTCATGTTTGGCGCGTTCGATCAACACACGGTGTCATTCCGGGACGCCCGCACGGCGAGCCCCGGAATGACGTTGTGGAGATGGTCGTCGGTCTCACGCCAATCGTCGCGCGTGGCGACATGACGGTGTCGCAAACAACAGCAAGCCGATCGGCCAAGTTGATCGCCCATCGCACCGCGACTTCAAGTCCGCACCGCAGCAAACGCAGAGCAGCAAACTGCATCCCCGCTGGCGCAATGGCATGGGACTTGCTCAAATCGCACATCAGTTCGTCGCTTGCGGAGACATGGAATGCTTGAAGGAGCCGAAGTCCGGCTGGCCGTCGATATCGGGGGCACGTTCACCGATATCGTTCTCGACATCGGTACGCAGCGCCGGACGCGCAAGCTGCTGACCACGCCGACGCAGCCGGAGCAAGCCGTGCTGGACGGCACCCGTCTCATTCTCGCCGACGCGAAGGCGCGCATCTGCGACATCGATGTCTTCATTCACGGCACCACGCTCGCGACCAATGCCATCATCGAGCGCCGCGGCGCCAGGACCGCACTGATCGCAACGTCCGGCTTCCGCGATGTTCTGGATATTGGAACCGAGAGCCGCTACGACCAGTACGATCTCTCGATCGACAAACCGAAGCCGCTGGTGCCGCGCTCCCTGCGCTTCACCGTGCCCGAGCGCGTTGATGCCCACGGAGACGTCAGACTGCCGCTCGACGAAGCGGCGGTGCGCGCGCTGGTGCCGCAGTTGCGCGCCCTCGATGTCGCCAGCATCGCCGTCGCCTTCCTGCACGCCTACGCCAATCCCGCGCATGAGCGCCGCGCTGCCGAGATCCTGACCGAGGCGATGCCTGATGTCTCGGTCACTTTGTCCTCGGCGGTCTGTCCCGAAATCCGGGAATACGAACGCACCTCGACCGCGGTCGCCAACGCCTATGTGCAGCCGTTGATGGACAGCTATCTCGCGCGCATGGAGCGGGCGCTGCAAATCGAGCAGTTCCGCGGCGCGATCTATCTCGTCACCTCGGGCGGCGGCGTCACCTCGATCGCCACGGCGCGCCGCTTCCCGGTGCGGCTCGTCGAATCCGGTCCCGCTGGCGGCGCGATCTTCGCCGGCCAGATCGCAGCTACGCTCGGCGAGCGCAAGGTGCTGTCGTTCGACATGGGCGGCACCACCGCCAAGATCTGCCTGATCGAGAATTTCGAGCCGGAGAGCTCGCGTGTGTTCGAGGTCGACCGTGCCGCGCGGTTCCTCAAAGGCTCGGGCCTGCCGGTGCGCATCCCCGTGATCGAGATGGTCGAGATCGGCGCCGGCGGCGGCTCGATCGCGCGCATCGATGCGATGAAGCGCGTCACCGTGGGCCCGGAGAGCGCCTCTTCCGAGCCGGGTCCGGCCTGCTACGGCCGCGGCGGCCAGCGCCCGGCGGTCACCGATTCCGATGTCGCGCTCGGCATGATCGATCCCGACGCGTTTGCCGGCGGCACCATCAGGCTCGATCCCGAACTGTCGAAACAGGCCCTGCTCCGCGACGTCGGCGCCCCGCTCGGCTTGGACGCCGAGACCGCTGCCTACGCGGTGCACGAGGTCGTCTGCGAGAACATGGCGAGCGCGGCGCGCGTCCATGCCGTCGAGCGCGGCGCCGTCATCGGCCAGCACACGCTGATCGCCTTCGGCGGCGCAGCGCCACTGCATGCCGCGCGCGTCGCCGAGAAGATCGGCGTCGCCAGGGTGATCGTGCCGTCCAATGCCGGTGTCGGCTCGGCGGTCGGCTTCCTCGCCGCACCGATCGCCTATGAGCTGGTGCGCAGCCGCCATGCGAGGCTCGACGATTTCGACACGGCGCTCGTCTCCACTCTGCTGCAGGAGATGGCCGATGAGGCCCGCGCGCTGGTGGAGCCTGGTGCGGCCGGCGCACCGTTGCGCGAGCGCCGCTCGGCTTTCATGCGCTATGTCGGCCAGGGCCACGAGATCAATGTCGAGCTGCCGAACCGCCCGCTGACGGCGGACGACCTGCCCACCCTGCGTACGACCTTCGAGGCCGGCTACGCCGCGCTGTTCGAGCGCCCGATCCCCGGTGCGGCGATCGAGGTCCTGAGCTGGTCGGTGCTCGCGACGACGGATGCGCACCAACCGCCCGCCGTCACCGAGGTGCAACGCAAGCCTGCGGGCAAGGCTGCGGGGCACCGCAAGTTCTTCGACGGCCGCGCCGGACGCTTCGTCGAGATCCCGCTGTATCGCCGCGAGCAGATGGCGCCGGGCGCGGTCATCGCCGGCCCCGCCGTGATCGCCGAGGACGAGACCTCGACTTTCATCTCCAACAGTTTTGACGCGCATATCGATGGTGCCGGCAGCATCGTCATGGAACGGAAGGCGGCCTGACAATGAGTCCATCACAGAGCAGCCTGATCGACTTGCAGATCATGTGGCACCGGCTGATCGCCGTGGTCGAGGAACATGCCCAGGTGCTGCTGCGCACCGCCTTCAGCCCGATCGTGCGCGAATGCGGCGACCTCTCCGCCGGCGTGTTCGACCTGAACGGCCGCATGCTGGCGCAGGCCGTCACCGGCACGCCGGGCCACGTCAACTCGATGGCGGAGTCGGTGAAGCACTTCATCGCGCATTTTCCGATCCACACGATGAAGCCCGGCGATGCCTACATCACCAACGATCCCTGGATGGGCACCGGGCATCTCAACGATTTCGTCGTCACCACGCCCTGCTTCAAGGACGGCCAGCCGGTCGCCTTGTTCTCCTGCACCAGCCATCTGATGGATATCGGCGGCATCGGCTTCGGCCCCGACGGCACCGACGTATTCATGGAGGGGCTGTACATCCCGATGCTGAAGCTGATCGACCAGGGCGTCGTCAACGAGACGCTGATGGCCATGATCCGCGCCAACACCCGGCTGCCGGTGGACACCGAAGGCGACACCTATTCGCTCGCCGCCTGCAACGATGTCGGCTGCCAGCGCCTGGTCGAGATGATGACCGAGTTCGGCATCGCCTCGCTCGATGCGCTCGGCGACTACATCTGCGACCGCTCGCGCGACGCCGTCCTGGCCGAGATCGCCAAGCTGCCCAAGGGCACCTGGCGCAACGAGATGGTGGTCGACGGCTATGATGCGCCTGTCACCCTGAAGGCGGCGCTGACGATCTCGGAGAGCGGCATCCACGTCGACTTCGACGGCACCTCGCCCGCCTCGAAATTCGGTATCAACGTGCCATTGTCCTACACCACGGCCTACACGGTGTTCGGGCTCGGTTGCGTCGTGGCCTCCGCGATCCCCAACAATGCCGGCTCGCTGTCGCCGCTGACCGTGTCGGCGCCATCGGGCGCGATCCTCAATGCGCCGAAGCCGGCGCCGGTCGCCTCGCGTCATGTCATCGGCCAGATGCTGCCCGACGTGGTGTTTGGCTGCCTGCGCCAGATCATCCCCGAGCGCGTGCCCGCCGAAGGCACGTCGTGTCTGTGGAATCTCAACGTCCGCGGCCAGACCCGCTCCGGCGCCGGCGGCAATTACGGGTTCTCGATGGCGGTGACGTCGAACGGCGGCACTGGCGCCCGTTTCGACAAGGACGGGCTGTCGGCTACCGCCTATCCCTCCGGCGTGCGCGGCACGCCGGTCGAGATAGCGGAGACGCAGACGCCGCTGATCTTCTGGCGCAAGGAGCTGCGGCCGGATTCCGGCGGCGCCGGCCGCACCCGCGGCGGCCTCGGCCAGATCATCGAGGTCGGCAGCGGCGTCGACGCGCCGTTCGACATCCTCGCCGCCTTCGACCGCATCGACCACCCGCCGCGCGGCCGCGACGGCGGCCACCATGGCGAAGCCGGCTATGTCGGGCTCGCGTCGGGCAAGAAGCTGCGTGGCAAGGGTTTTCAGACCGTGCCGCCGGACGACCGGCTGGTGGTGCTGACGCCGGGCGGTGCAGGCATCGGCGATCCCCGCGAACGCGCGGCGGAGCTCGTGCAGAGCGATGTCGAGAGCGGGCTGGTGTCGGCGGACAACGCGGCAAAGGTCTACGGGCAGGCGCGGTGAGATCCTCATGCCAGTCGAAACATTGGTGGCCTCATGGTTCGAGACGCGTCGCAAGAGCGACGCTCCTCACCATGAGGGTTTAGCACCGCTATCGGTGCTGCACATTGACCATGAGGGGCGTCCTCATGGAGAGGATCAGCATCTGGCCGCGCAACGAGCCCTCATCCTGAGGAGCCCGCCGCAGGCGGGCGTCTCGAAGGATGGCCACGACCACACGGCTCGCCAAACCTCTTCCATTTCCCTTAGCTCAGCAACGAAGCGGAGACATCCATGATCACGCGACGGACGTTCACGGCAGGTGCAGCGGCGCTGCTCACGGCGAGCCAGGTCTCGACAAGGGCACGCGCGGCGACGACCAACTGGGACATGTCGACGGTCTGGCCCGAGGGCAACTTTCACACCCAGAACGCGATGGCCTTCGCCGAGGAGGTAAAGAAGCAGACCAACGGCGCCGTCAACATCACCGTGAAGGCAGGCGGTCAGCTCGGCTTCAAGGGCCCGGAGCATCTGCGCGCGGTGCGCGACGGTCTCGTCCCGCTCGCGGACGTGCTCAACATCCAGCAGGTCGGCGACGAGCCCTTCATGGGCGTTGAGAGCATCCCGTTCCTCGCCGGCTCGATGGACGAGCTCAAGGTGCTGCACAAATACGTGCGGCCTGAATATGAGAAGATCGCCGCGCGCAATAACCAGAAGATCCTCTACATCGTGCCGTGGCCGACGCAGTATCTGCACCTGAAGGTCAAGACATCAGACGTCGCCGGCCTGAAGAACATCAAGATCCGCGTGCCCGACAAGAACGCGGTCGACATGCTCAACGCCATCGGCATGGCCGCGGTCATGATCCCCTGGGGCGAGACGATCCCGGCACTGGCCTCCGGCGCCGTGGCGGGCGTCTCGACCTCCTCGGTCTCAGGGGTCGACGGCAAGTTCTGGGAATTCCTCAAATACGTCTACCCGACCAATCATGTGTGGTCGTCGCAGATGCTCAACGTGAACCTGGATTCCTGGAAGGCGCTGACGCCCGAGCAGCAGAAGACCGTCAGCGACATCGCCGCCAAGATGGAGCCGACCTTCTGGGCGAATTCGCTCAAGGCCGATGTCGACAGCCTCAACCGGCTCAAGGAAGGCGGCATGGAAGTGGTGCCGGTTTCGGATGCGATGATGACCGAGATCCGGGCCAAGACCGCGCCACAGATGGAAGCCTTCCTCAAGCGCGTGCCCGCTGCCGATCAACCGGTGAAGTCCTATCTTGCCGAGATGAAGCGTGGCTGACGCGATCGTGGAGCCGTCGCCGGGCGAACGGGCGAGCCTCAATGCAGCGGCGCCCGCGCCGCTGCGCATCCTGCTCGATGTCATCGACCGGCTGGGCCGGCTCGACGGCTGGATCGGCGGCGGCTGTCTGCTGACCTTGACGGCGCTGATGCTGGCCGAGGTGACGACGCGGGCGCTGTCGAACGTGCTGCCGTTCTTCCCGCCGACCATCTCGATCGCCTGGGAATACTCGTCCTATCTGATGGCGGCCTCGTTCACCTTCGGCGCGGCCATGACCTTGCGCGTCGGCGGCCATATCCGCGTGGTGCTGCTGCTCAAGAACGTGCCGGCGCCGCTGCAGCGCGCGCTGGAGGTGCTGGCCGCCGCCGCCGGCTTCGCCTTCATGGCGTTCCTGACGTCGGCGATGACCAAGTTCGCCTGGAGCTCCTTCGTCCGCGGCCAGGTCTCGACCTCCAGCGACACCCCGCTGTGGTTTCCGCAGGCCGTCGTCACCTTCGGCATGCTGCTCCTGACCCTGCAATTCCTCGCCCGCGCCATTCAGGCCGCGCTGGGACTGCCGCTGGAGGATCACCGCATGAAGGCGTCGCCGGTCGAATGAGAGAGCGTGCCCACGTCGCGACGATCGGTTCGCCGCGAGCAGCGGCCGCCGAACTACGCAGTTCTTGTCCATCAACTGATAGGCGAACTCTCACCCCGCACGCGGTGCGCCCCCTCTCCCCGTCCTTACGGGGAGAGGGTCGGGGTGAGGGGCAGCCACGCGGGAAGTGCGTGCGGAGAGACCTGTACCCCCTCACCCGGATTGCATCTTGCGATGCAATCCGACCTCTCCCCGCAAGCGGGGCGAGGTCGAACCGCGCCTGCGGCACGACCATCGCGCATCACGGCGATGCCATTCGCGACGATCCCACCAGTCTGGGATTCGCAGGCCCCATCCCGCCCGCCTCCCTCACCGCGGACTCCCCCTCCCCATGACCATCGAAGTCGTCGCCCTGTTCGCCATCCTGTTCGCTCTGCTGGCCGGCGGCCTGTGGATCGGGCTCACGCTCGCCTTCACCGCGACCCTGCTGCTGGCGATGTTCCGCTCGATCCCGCTCGACAAGCTGCTTCCGCAATATGCCTGGAACATTCTCACCACCCAGGAGCTGCTGGCGCTGCCGCTGTTCATCCTGATGGGTGAGCTGCTGTTCCGGACGCGGCTGTCGCGCTCGCTGTTCCAGGGGCTGGCGCCATGGGCTGGGCTGCTGCCGGGCCGCCTGCTCCACGTCAACGTCATCGGCTGCACCATCTTCGCCGCGATCTCCGGCTCGTCGGCCGCAACGACGCAGGTGATCGGCCGGATGTCGCTCAACGAGCTGCTGCGCCGCGGCTATGCGCGCGACATCGCGGTCGGCTCGCTCGCGGGCGCCGGGACGCTCGGCTTCCTGATCCCGCCGTCGAACATCATGATCATCTATGGCGTGCTCGGCGACGTCTCGATCCTCAAGCTGTTCACCGCCGGCGTGCTGCCGGGTCTCTTGCTGGCCGGCACCTTCATGGGCTGGGTGATGCTGCACACGACGCTGACGCCTTCGATGGTGCCAAAGGCGGAGGCGCAACTGTCGCAGGTGCCCTGGGCAGAGCGGTTCGCGGCGCTGAAGGATCTCGCCCCCGCCCTGTTCCTGATCGCTTGCGTCCTCGGGTCGATGTATGGCGGCCTGGCGACGCCGTCGGAGGCCGCCGCCGTCGGTGTGCTCGGCGCAGCGCTGGTGGCCTACTTCCAGGGCGCGATGTCGCGGCAGGTGGTGCGCGACGTGATGATCGGCTCGGTCATCACCTGCTCGATGATCGCCCTGATCGTGCTCGGCGCCTCGATCCTCGGCAACGCCGCGGCCTTCCTCGGCATTCCGCAAGCCGTGGCTACCTTCGTCAAGGGTCTCGGCCTGTCGCCGTTCATGCTGATCACAGTCCTGATCGTGTTCTACCTGATCCTCGGCTGCTTCCTCGACGGCTTTTCGATGATCGTGATGACCCTGCCGATCGTGCTGCCGATCGTGAAGGGCGCCGGCTTCGACGAGGTCTGGTTCGGGGTCTTCCTGGTGCTCGCGGTCGAAATGGCCCAGATCACGCCGCCGGTCGGTTTCAACCTGTTCGTGATCCAGGGCCTGACGGAGGACGGTCTCGGCTATATCGCCCGTGTGACCGCCCCCTATCTCGCCATCATGGTCGCCTTCGTGCTGCTGCTCACCCTCTTCCCGGGCATCGTGACGATCCTGCCAAGGCTGCTCTACGGATGAGCCGCGATGTCAGGCGGCTCGCATTCCGTCGAGGAACTTCTGCACCTCGGCCTTCAGCCGCAGGCTTTCGCTGGACAGCGCCTGGGCCGAGGCGAACATCCGGTTGGAGCTTTCGCCGGTCTCGCCCGCCCCACGCGCCGCGCTGCGGATGTTCTCGACCACCTCAGCGGTGCCGGTCGCGGCCGAGCGGACGCTCTGGGTGATGTTCTGCGTGGCGGCGCGCTGCTGTTCGACGGCGGCCGAGATCGAGGCAGCGATCCCGTTGATGCGCTCAATGGTCGAGCCGATCGCCTTGATGGCGTCGACGGATTCCTGGGTCACGGTCTGCATGTTGGCGATCTGGCTGGAGATCTCCTCCGTCGCCTTGGCGGTCTGGCCGGCAAGCGTCTTGACCTCCTGGGCGACCACCGCGAAGCCGCGGCCGGCATCGCCGGCACGGGCGGCCTCGATGGTGGCGTTGAGCGCCAGCAGGTTGGTCTGCTCGGCGATCGAGGTGATCAGCTTGACGACGTCGCCGATGCGGTTGCCGGCGTCGGACAGCTCCTTGATGCGCTGGTCGGTCGCGGTCGCCTGGTTGACCGCCTCGGCGGCGATGGCGTTGGACTCCTGCACGCGACGGATGATCTCGGCGATCGAGCCGGACAGCTCGTCCGAGGCAACGGCCGCGGTGCGGACGTGCTCGGAAGCGCTTTCCGAAGCGCCGGCCGAATGGCCGGACAGGTCGGCGGTGGTCCGCGCGGTCTGGGTGAGCTGGCGCGCCTCGCGCTCGAACTCGCCCGACGACGTCAAGACGTTCTCGATGATGCCGCCGATGCTGGCCTGGAAGGAATCGACGAAACGCTGCAGCTCGGCCTTGCGCTGCTCGACAGCCGCAGTGGCCGCGGCCGCCTGCTCCTCGCGCATCCGGCGCCGCTCGCTCGCGGCACTGCGGAACACGACCAGGCTGCGCGCGATCTCGCCGATCTCGTCGCTGCGGTCATCGGACTTGATCGCAACGTCCTCGCGCCCCTCAGCGATTGCGGTGAGCGCGTCGGTCACGGCGGCGAGAGGCTTGGTGACACGTCGCACCGCCAGCATCGTCAGGCCGAGCACCAGCAGCGCAGCGATCGCCGCGGCGACGACCATGGTCCGCATCGCCTGCGACAGCATGGCGTCGAGCTCGGCCATGGGCACGCCGACATAGAGAATGCCGATCACCTTGTCCGCCGGATTGGTGACGGGAAAATAAGCGGTCATGAACGACTTGCCGAACAGCGTCGCGGGGCCCTTGTAAGCCTCGCCGCGGCGCAGCAGCGCCTGCGCCGGATGATCCGCGGCAAGCTGGGTGCCCACAGCGCGGTCGCCATTCTCCTTCTTCACGTTGGTCGAACGGCGGACGAACTGTCCGCTGTCATCGACCACGAACAGCGTGGCGCTGCCGCCGACATAGGACACCGCGCGATCCACGATCGCATGATCCTTGATCTCGGGAATCGCCGGAATCTCGATGCGCGTAACGACGCCGTTCTGCACGCTGACTTTCGCGTCCTTGAACGTCTCGGTGAACGTCAGCGCAAAGGTGCGCAGATTGCCTTCGATGTCGCGCTTGGCGCGATCGGTGAAATCGGAGGACAGCGACCAGTACGCTGCGCCGACGACCAGGGCGGTATTCAGGGCGATCACGACAACGGCGCCGATCAGCGCCTTGGTGCCGAGCTTCAATTGGACGGACACGTCATAAACCTTCCAGGGGAACTGCAACTGAATCTCAAACTGCCCGTAGTTGGTTTCAAAGCAGTTATTTTCCGGAACGTAGAATACCGGAACTCTCGATAAAAAACGGCAATAAGATACCTGATCATGTCCTCCTCCCCCATCATCGTATGGTTTCGCGAGAGCCTGCGGCTGTCTGACCACCCCGCGTTGTATGAAGCCGCGAAGTCGGGCGCTCGGATCGTTTGTAGTTACGTCCACGATCAGGAAAGCCCCGGGTTGCGTCCGCTCGGCGGCGCGGCGCGCTGGTGGCTCGCGCAATCGTTGCGTGCACTCCGGGCCGAACTACATGCGCTCGGCGCCGAACTCGTGATCCGGCGCGGATCCGCGGCCACCGCGCTCGGCGAGCTGGCACGCCAGAGCGGCGCGAGCGCGGTGTACTGGAACGATGTCGCGCAGGCCGCACCGCGCGCCGTGGCTGCCGATGTCGAAGCAGCACTCGCCGAGATCGGCGTCTCCTCACGCGTGTTTCCCGACGACCTTCTGGTCGACCCCGCCGAGTTGCGCGGCAAGGATGGACGCGGCCCGCGCGTGTTCACGCCGTTCTGGAAGCGCGTGCTCGCTCTGGGCGATCCGCCGAAGCCGCTGCCGCGGCCGGCCCGGCTGTCGCACGCGCCGGGCGTCACGAGCCTGACGATCGACGAGCTCGCGCTCGAGCCAAGCAGGCCCGACTGGGCCGGCGGACTGCGTGCGACGTGGCAAGCCGGCGAGCGCGCGGCGCAGGCGCGCCTCGCCAGCTTTCTCGAAACGGCCGTGCAGACCTATGCCGCCAATCGCGACCGGCCCGACATCGAGGCGACCTCCCGTCTGTCGCCGCATCTGCGCTTCGGCGAGATCAGTCCGCGCCAGATCTGGCATGCGGCGCGATTTGCCGCCGCCGAGCGCCCGGCCTCCGCCGCTGGCATCGACAAGTTCCTGAGCGAGCTCGGCTGGCGCGAGTTCAGCCGCCACCTGCTCACCAACAATCCCGACCTCGCGACCCGCAACCTGCAGCCGGCCTTCGATGCCTTTCCCTGGGCCCAGGACGATGCAGCGCTGGAGGCCTGGCAGCGCGGGCGAACCGGCTATCCGATTGTCGACGCCGGGATGCGCGAGCTCTGGCATACCGGGAGCATGCACAACCGCGTCCGGATGGTCGCAGCCTCGCTGCTCGTGAAGCACCTGCTGATCGACTGGCGGCGCGGCGAAGAGTGGTTCTGGGACACGCTGGTCGACGCCGACCCGGGCAGCAATCCGGCAAGTTGGCAATGGGTTGCGGGATCGGGCGCCGATGCCGCGCCCTACTTCCGCGTCTTCAATCCCGTGCTGCAAGGCGAAAAATTCGATTCTGGCGGGACCTATGTCCGCCGCTGGGTCCCGGAGCTGGCACGCCTGCCGGCCGCGCTGATCCACCAGCCCTGGGCGGCGAAGCCGCTCGAGCTCGCCGAGGCCGCGGTTGCACTCGGCCGCACCTACCCGGCGCCGATCGTGGATCACAAGCCCGGGCGGGAGCGCGCGCTGGCAGCCTACGCGAGCTTGCGCACAAGTGATTAGTTGGGGCGCGCTTTGACAGCACGGAGAATCCAGCTATCGTCGCAGGGTTTCCAACAAATCGGGGGACCCGATATGGACGACACTCCACTCTCTGATCCGACCGTGACCGAGACCAGCATGCCCGCCGAGGCGCCGAAGGATCCGGTGACCGCGACGGCACCCAAGGCCCGGCGAGCGGCCAAGAAGACCGCGAAGAAGACCTCCAAGAAGGCTGCACCCAAGCGGGCCGCCGCCAAGGCCAAGAAGGTCGCGACCAAGAAGTCCGCCAAGAAGACTGCGAAGAAGACCGTGAAGAAGGCGGCCAAGAAAGCTGCGAAGAAGACGGCCAAGAAGGCCACCAAGAAAGCGGCCAAGAAGACGAAGAAGGCCAAGCGCTGATTCTGCCTGGCTCGGGACTGAAGGCGACTCGTCACCTTCGCTGACGGTCTCGGCGAAACAATCCAGTGCCCGGTAGTGGGGACGATCTGGCGCTGGATTGTTTCGTTTGTCGCCGTGCGGTTGGGAGCCGGGACCTGGCATCCGCGGCGCGGCGCAGCAAACGGTGATGCCGCGCGGACGCGGGACCGGCTTGCGATCGGATTGCCGGCGGAGGTCTGCTTGGACAGAGAGATTCCGTACGGGCGGCGCCCTCACCAGACGTCAGGACAGGGGTCGACGATCTTCCAGAGTTCGATGCCGTTCTTGATCCGCTTCATCTCGGTGGTGAGCCCGCCGTTGCGCCGGATCCAGTCCTTCACCGAATCGGGGTAATAGGACATCAGCTCGGACGTCCCCTCCACGCTGGTGACCTTGATGCCGAACGTGAACGCCTTGTCGTAATAGGCCTGGTGGAAGCCGAGGCTGGCCCTGGGCGTGACGCAGATCCTGTTGAGCGGCACAAAGCCGAAGACGAGCGTGCAGGCGGAATTGCAGATGCCGTCGATGATGACGCGCTGACGCGTTTCCCTGACGCGCTTGTACTTGGCCTTGTACTCTTCGATGTAGCCACCGTGATCGCGCGTAATGTGCAAATCCGCACGCGCCGGGCTAGCGGCGACCAGCAGGAGCAAGACGCTTGGGATCAGGCGATTCATGGACAGGACGGCAAACCCGGTCTTTTCTGGCGCTGTCGCGACAACGCCTCGGGCCCAATGCGCGACGGCACTTGCCGGACCTTGTCATGGTCTTCTTAAGCACGCGGAAAAGGCCAAAAATTTGACGGATTGTCGCCTTTTGCGCACCCTTTCCGCCACTTCCGCGTTAGGCTATCAGCCGGACGGCCGGCCTTGACGTCGTTTTCCGGAGAAGAGAAAAGTCATGAGCAAGCTCGCATCCCTCGCCGCCGCCTTGATCGTGTCGATTGCCGCCCTGGTGCCCACCACGTCCGAGGCGCGCAGCCATCATCGGCATCACCGCCACCACTACGGGCTGCCCTACACCGTCAGCTTCCTGCACAATTATGGCCCCGGCCCGCTGCCCGGCACCTTTGCGTTCTATGACGGTCCTTCCACCAACCACTGCTACCAGAGCTCGGCCGCCTATATCGGCCAGGACCGACGCCGGCATCCCTGCTTCTGACGCCATCCAAGGACGCCCGGCCAGCTTCGGCAAACGACCGTTGATATCCGACGGAGGCTGGCCTTGCCCATCCAAGTCTGGTATCCCGGTCACGCGGGAGATTTGGCCCGCATCGCGCGCTCGTAGCTCAGCTGGATAGAGCATCGGATTTCGATTCCGAGGGTCGGGAGTTCGAATCTCTCCGAGCGCGCCAGAGCCATTGACCAGCCTGCGCCCTGCTCCAGGGCGATCCGACCCTCCGGTCAGCCTGTCCAGATGACCTCCCAGGACGGCCGCAGTTTCGATGCCGGGACAGACGGGCTCAGGCGGTCGCGACGTCGTGCGTGAGCCGGCCGACCTGGATCAACGGCTGCGTCGCATCGCCGATTCCGCCGAAGACCTTCAGTTCGATCTCGACACGGGCATGGCCCGCGGTCGTTGGCCTGGTCGTCCCGCGCCACGTATCGATCATCTGCGCGAACGGGGCCACGAAGGTCGGCTTCACACCGGGATCGACCACCGATGGGGTCGGCGTCAGCAGGTTGATCGGCACCCGGACGCGCGGGATCGCCGGCTGGCCGGCCACGATCTCATAGCTGTACATGCCCTGCATCGCGACCTCGTCGCTGGTGCTGCCATTGCCGTTGGCATAGAGCGCGGCGAAGAACTTCGTCAGGCGCGCGTCGAGGTCACCGGATGCGCCCGGCATCGCGTCGAGCGGGAACGACGTATAATTCAGCTGGGGAACCACTGTGGAGGCGAACCGCACCTCGGGCGTCTGGAACAGGAATGCCGGGTTGGTGCTGGTGGTCTTGAGATCGGCCAGCGGGAACAGCGCGAGATTGCGCTGCACGAACACCGAGGCCCAGCCGCTCTGATACAGCAGGACGTCGAGCGTCGCGACCGACACCGTCCGGGCCGGCAAACCACGTGCCTCCGCTTCGCCGAGATAAACCGTCTTGCCGTCGACCTGACGCGTATAGACGTAGGCGATCTGTACGCCTGCGGGCAGCTCCGCCGGCGGCACCGCCTGGGGCGTATAGAGCTCGGGCGCGATGATTGCGATGACCGGCGCCGGGAGCGTGGTGGTGCCGTTCGAGATCGTATTGGCTACCGCATTCCAGCTCGCCGCCATCCCATCGATGGTGATGTTGACCAGATTGGTGCGCGCGTGTCCTTCCGCAGTGCCGTCGAGCGTCGACAGAAACTTCACGATCACATGTGCCGGTGCGGCCGCCAGTCTTGCAGCTCCCACGCTCTCCCGCGCGTAGGCATCCGCGACCTGCCTGGTTTCCAGTGCAAAGGCGGCGGTCGCCTTGCGCGCAGCCGCCAGCGTCGCCGGATCGGGTTCGGCGCCATCGATGCCGACCAGATACTGGTTGAGATCGCGCAGGATCGCCGGATAGTTGGTCACGAACTGCGCCAGCGCGGTGAACAGATCCGGCTCCCCGCTCAGCCTGGCCGAGCGGCGCAGCGTTGGCATGGTCGGACGGTTGAACTCCACCGTGCAGGACACCGCGTCTGCTGCCGCCTGCTGATAGAGATAGTCGAACGAATAGCACCAGGCGCTCAGCTTCGACGGATCGGTCGCGCCCTCGCCGGTGAGCTGCAGCGCCTGCTGGGCGGAGACCGTGGGCGGCGTCGGCAGGTCGCGATTGACGACCGGAATGTTGGCGACCTGGGTTCCCAACGGATAATCGAACGGTCCATTGACAAAGGCGAGCCATCGCGAACCGACATAGCCGTCGATGCCGGGGACGGTGCGCCGCTCGAACTCGAGATGGGTGAGCGACAGCGTAAGCTTCAGCGGCACATAGGCTTGATCGATGACGTTCTTGGTCGCGAACACGAAGGCGAGCCGCGGATCGTACCAGGTCTTGCTGGCGGGATCGTAGACCTCGCCGAGCGGGATGCGCGTCGGCGTGAGCGTGAAATTCTGGTTGTCCGTGGCGCCGTCGATGCTGCCTGCCGGCTGGCCGTAGAGATTCGGCGGACCGGCGGGATTGTTGTCGCCGCCACCGGTGACCTCGGTCAGCCCGAACACGACGGCCGCACCGGCCCGATAGGCTGCGCCGAGCTGGTTGAGCAGCTGCTGGCGCAGCTTCTCAGCTGCGGCAAAGGCGGTCGAGGGATCGCCCGCGCTGGTCGACAGCACCGGCAGCGTCTTCAGGCTGATCGTATCCGCCAGCAATTCCTTGGTCGACAGCACGCGTCCCAATGAACCATCCACGAGCGGATCGGTCACATCGTCGATCAGGTCGAGGATGAAGGCGTGCGGCGCATAGGCCGCCGACAGGAACAGATCGATCGCGTCCAGCGTACTCTGGAACCACTGGTTCAGGTCGGCGCCGTCAAGATGCAGCGTGTCGATCTCGCCGGTGTCGTAGCGCGTGATCGTCACATCGCCGCTCGTCAACGCCTTGGCGATCGGTTTCGGCGCGAAATAGCTCGGCGACGTGCCCAGCTTGAAATGGATGCCTTTCCCGGCCGCCTTGCCGAAGCGCACCGCCCAGAGCTGTTGCGCGCCGTCGGCCGCATCCTCGCCGTCGCGGGACAGGCCCTGCCCGACCTTGAGATACCAATCGGCCGTGGCGAAAATCGCCTCGACCGCTGTGCTGAACACCGTATAGGACACGTTGCCGTCGCCGTCGGCCCGCGGCAGGATCGCTGCGACCACGCCGGTGCCGCCCTGCAACGCCGCCACGGCCGGATCGACCAGCAGCGGATTGCGGCTGAGCGCGAGCGTCACGTCGAGCTCGAGGATGTTGCCCGCAGCGATCGCATTGACGTCGACAGGAAGCGACAGCGTCGCAGCGGGGGCTGCGGGCGCCTGTCCCTGCGTCACGAGCTTCAGATACAGCAAGCAGGCGCGCACATAGCCGCGAATGATGTCCGCCTGCGCATCGGTGAGGTCCACGTCGGGCTTGGCTAGCAGCGAATTCGACAGCCGCATTGCCACCGCGTTGCCGGAAACGCCCGGCACCTTCACGGAGACATTGGCGGAATAGTCCTGATGCAGCTGATAGTAGATCCGGGTGTAGAGCGAGAGATCGTCGGCGGCCCGCGCCGCACCGTCCGGCCCTGCATAGGCGGCGGCGTTGAGCGACAATGCAAGCTTGAACGCCGCACCGCTCGCGGATTCATAGGTGTAGCTGGCGTTGGTATTGATCCAGGACCCGAGCCCGATCAGCTCGTCGCGGTACAGCATCGGCACCGCAGCCCCGTTGAGCGCGCCGCGATACCGTTGCGGCGGCGCCTCGAACGGCGTCACCGTGGTGTTGCCGAAGATATCGCGCCATTGCAGCGCGACCTGCGCCATGGTGCCGACACCGAGATAGGGATTGGCCGCCTTTGGCGGCAGATTGGAATCGGACGGATCGGGCGCGGCGTTGACCAGCGCGAACTGCGCCCCGATGCCGATCGACTGGCGATAGTCGAAATCGGCAAGAGCGACCTGCGCCAGCCGGTTGCCGCGCGTCGTCGCCGAGCGGGCATGGCTCTCGAACGCACTGGCCTCGTTGTCGTCGTGATCCTGCGGACCGAACGGCATGCCGAGCGGACTGACCTTGTAGAAGACGTTGCCGGCGAGCCCGGCAGCAAGCGAGGTGTAGAGCTGATACATCGTCTTCTTGGCGAAGTCCGGCGCGGCGGGATCGTCCGGCGGGAGGCCGAAATTGTCGCGCGTCAGGGCGAACCCGATGTTCTGCGGTGGCAACTGGTCGCGTAGCGAGAACAGCTGAGGATCGAGATCGAGCACGGCATTGACCGGGAACAGTCCGGGCGCAGCGCTGGCGCCGCGGGCGATCAGGTCGACGTCCAAGCCGTAATAGGCGGCCATGCTGGCAAAGCTCATTCCGGGCGCGGCCGAGGAATTGACCTGATAGGTCAGCGGCGGGATGTAGAACACCGCCGCGAGCGCAACGGCGACTTGCGGATTGAATGCGGCGATGTCCTGGCCGGTGATCGGACGGACTGCACCGGCGGAGAACAGCCTGGCGAGCTTGTCGAGCGTGGCCTGCGCATCGATCGCCCCGCCGGTGCCGCGGACCAGATCCGCGTCGGTGAGCTGGCGGACCGCGCCCACGATCGGCACCAGCGCGTCCGCGGCGAGCGGCCTGGTCGCGTTGACCTCGGCGATCCGTCCGGGCCCGGGGCCGTAGATCGCCGCGAGCGCGTCGAGCGATGCTCCTGCTGCGACCGGCGCCGTTGGGCCGGTCGAGGCCAGCGACACCGTCTGCACCAGGTCGCTCTGCGGATCGACGGCGTCGGTCGTCACGAAGGCGTTGACGAAATCGGGAAGCGTGGTGCCGAAGGACTCGCTGCCCTGCGCCGCGAACGTCACGACCATCGTCACGATGCCGGAGCCCGAGGAATCGAACACGGCCGCCGGCAGGCCCTCCTCGCTTTCGACGTTCTCGTAGTAGAGATAGTAGCCGCCGCTGCGGACCGTGCTGAGCTCCCACATCAAGCGGATGAACTGCGCCGGAGAATTGGCAATGCCGCGCGGCGGAGCATCCTCGGCACTCAGCATCAGCCGCAGCGCCGCCGCCGGATTGGTCTCGGTCGACAGGTTGGTCTGGGTGATGAAGGCGAGGAAGTTGGCGTCCGCCGGCGTCACCAGCATCGGCGCGCCGGGTCCGGACTGGTTGTAGAGCAGGAAGACGGCCGAGGCGATGCCTTCGCCCAGCGCATCCATGGCGGTCAGGATGCGCTGCAGCCGGACCGCATCCTCCGAGCTGGGTCCGACCAGCTCATAGACGAACGGCAGCGACGGCGCGGATGCCGGACCGCTCGGCAGATCGCCTGCGCCCGTGCCCTGAGCAGCCAGCGCCGCCGCATCCGGCAGACGCTTGATCTCAATGTCGAGCCGCGTGCACCAAGCCCAGCGCCCCAGGTCAGCATAGTCGGTGCGTGCGGTCGCGGGATTGCTGCGGCCGATCTGCGGCTGGAACTTCGGCAGCAGCGCGAACGTCGAACGGAGATCCGGCATGACGGCGCGGATCGACTGCTCGCGCGTGGCGACCAGATTGGTCTGCGCCGGCGGCAGGCTCCACAGCGTCGGCTGCGTCTGCGCGCCGGCATCGGCGGCCGCGGCCACGCCGCTGCGATTCGTCAGCGCCAGCAGACTCGCGACGGATCCGCTCGACCAACGCGCATAGCCGCTGGCGGTGAACGGCCGCGGCTGGCGCTCGGCAAGCGGCAGCGCCGCAAACGTCGGGCTCGGAACGAAATTGCCAGGCGTCCTGGCCCAGCTGACGACGACGTTCAACGCGGCAAAGGCCTGGCTCAGATCAACCTCCATGCTGAGGCCGGTGCCGGCATTCAGCATGATGAAGTCGAGCAGGACACCGTGGCTCTGCGTCTCGCGCGCGAAGTCGATCTTGTAGCCGCTGGCAGAGCTGGGCGTCGGGAACTGCTGGCCGGTGAGCTGATAGACACCGTAGCCCGACTGCGTCCTTGGATAGAGGAACGCAGGCGACAGCGTCAGTCCGTCCTGGACCGGCAGCCGCAACCCATAGACCAGGAAGCGCGAGACCATGCCGGCGGTCTGGCCGACCTGGCCCGTGGCCGCGATCGCCGACCACAATGCGCCGACCGACAGAGCCTGAAGATTAGCGACGGTGAGCAGGCCGCGCTCCGCCTGCACCGAGAACAGTCCGGCGACACCGCGATTGGCGTCCGCGACCGCAACTGCGGTGGTCTGGAAGAGGCTCGCGACCGTCGCCAGCGTATCGGAGGACGGGCCGGATGCCCCGGCGGTCCTGTAGGTGATCGGCCAGATCGCGAGCGGCAAGGTCGGCTGCAGCAGGCCGGCGGCGCCATAGAGCACGCTCTGTGCGGCGAGCGCGTCGATCGAGATCGCGCCGAGTTGCAGCGCGATTTCGTCGAAGCTGTCGCCCTGCCGCGTCACATAGATCTGCTCCTTGCCCTGGCTGTTGGTGAGCAGCAGGATGACGCCGCCCTGCAGCATGTGGCGTGACCGGTTGGCCACGATCAGGCGGTCCGGCGTCGTGGTCCAGCGCGGCGTCGGCGCCGCGTCGGAATAGCGGCCAGCGATGCTTTGCAGGGTGTCGCCGGTCTGAACGACGTATTCGAGGTCGTCGATATGCAGCGACAGCCCGGCTCCCAAGGCATGATCGACGTTGGGCTGGACGATATCGGCAATGGTCAAGGCGTTGCCGACGATTCCGTTCAGCTCATCCAGGATGGCACCGATGCTGCTCGTCGCGGTCAGCGGATAGGCATAGCTCTGCAGCGCGTCGGCCGCGGCCTGGAGCAGTTGGCGCGCGATCAGCGTGAACGTGTCGACGAACACCAGGGCCGCCATCGACTCTGCCGAGTTCGCATCGCTCTCCGCGGCAAGCCGGCGCGCTTCCTTGTTCTGGGCCTGGATGTCCGCAGCTACCTGCGCGAACAGCTTGCTGACCGCGGTCGCATAGCCGGGCGTTGCCGTGGTGTAGGTCTCGAACGCGATCGACGACGTCTGGCCGCCGGACACGCCGGGGACCTGCAGCTTCAATCCGTCGAACACCGGAAACAGCACCGAGCCGGCATCGAGCTTGGTCTTCAGCCCCGAGGATTGCGCCGTCGCCGGATTGAAGATGTCGAGCGTGAAGGCGTCGGCCAGGAACTGCAACAGACCCTTGATCGACAGGAACGGATCGGCCGTGTCGGCGAGGCGCGCGACATAGGCCTCGAGCTGGGTAAGCGTCACCGACGTGGCCAGCGTCTCGGCGAGCTCGGCCGCATCCCCGCTCTCGTTCCCCAGTGCATCGATGATCCAGGGGAAGTAGACCTCGGCCAGCACGTCGAAGGACGTCTTGGTGGCGGACGGCGCGCTGGCCGCGGCATCCGGCGCGTCCATCGCGAGCAGGAGCACGAATGCCCCCTGGTTCGAGGTGGCGTCGGTGGCTCCCTCCGGAGCGAGCACGGTGTACTGCGCGCCGGCCATCAGCGACAGCTTGGGCTTGTTGCCATCTGCGGCGGCAAGTCCCATCCGGCGAGCGGCGGCCGGCGCGAGCCGCTTCGGTCGCGGCTTCAAGCTGCGCGCCAGCCGCATCGCCGCGTCCGGTCCGCGGGCATGCGCCCGCTGCATCAGCAGCGCGTCGGCGCGTGCCCCCTGAACCTCCCACGGGGCCGTGCTGGTCTGTCCGATCACGAAGGTCGCAGACACCTGGGCCGAGAACGACAGGCTGATCGAGATCGAGAACAGGCCGAGGTTGATCTTGACCTTGAGGCTGATCGTCACGCTCGCGCTGGCGACCACCGGGATCTCGCGATAGCTCTCATAGGTGAGCTGGATCGACAGCACGATCTTGACGTTGACCGAGGCTGAGATGATCGCGAAATCGACGCTGCCATACAGCAGGCCGATGATACCGACGGTGCCCGACAGCTTGAAGTAATAATCGCTTTGCAGCGCACCGCTGCTGGCGCGCGACGCCAGCGTGCGCGTGGCGTTATAGGGATGCCACGGCGCCACGACGCCTTCAACGATGCCGAACACCGTGAGCGCGAAACCCGCCTTCAGTGGCCCCTTCTCGAAATTGTAGCCCAGGCCGAGCTGCAGCCCGATGCCGAACTCGATCACCGGATCGAAGGTGCCGAGATTGGTCTTCGGGATCCTTGTCGAGGTCGCGTTGGAGAGCTTTCCGATGTAGAAGCCGCCGGCGCCCAGCACCGGGACGCCGTAGACGATCACCGAGATCGAGAAGGAACGCCGGAAATCGAGATTGTAGGGGAACCCGATGTCGATGAAGAAATCGCCGTTGGTATAGACCTTGATCCCGAGCTGCGGCAGCGTGATCGACACCGCGCCGAAATTGAGATTGCGGATGATGTCCGGGAAGGTGAAATCGATCTGGTAGACGCCGATGTCGTCGGTGATCTTCTTGTAGAGGATGTCGACGACGAGATTGGCGAGCCCGCCCATCTTCTCGCCGGCGAGTGCCAGCCGCAGACCATAGAGATTGGGGTCGTTGAACACCAGCATCGCATCGATCGACCAGGCGCCCGCCACCTTCATCAGGCCGAGATGCCCGGCAATGAGCCAGTTGTTGGACTGGTCGTAATAGGGCAGCCCCGGTGTCCCGCCGTCGTCCGCATTGGGATCGACCGGATTCATCTTGCCCGTCGTGCTGGGGACGGACTGCAGCGCGCAGATCACCTCCTTGGTGCTCTCGAAGCTGGAATGGCCGGTGATGCCGATGCGCTGCCCGAGCACCAGCAGGAACAGCTTGAACCATTCCTCGCCCCGGCCGGGCACCGAGGGCAGGTCCTTCACGTCCTGCCCCTTGGCCGGATCGAGCAGATTCTTGAACGCCGGATCGTCGGCGACGAGCGGGCTCGAGCCCTCGATAGCAAGCGTCACCTTGCCGTCGGTGTCGCGACGGAAGGTCAGCGCGGTGATGCTGATGAAGCCGAGGTTGATCGGGCTCGACAGCTCGTAAGTGGCCGACAGGCGTTGCGAGAAGCTCTCGCCGTTCTTGAGCGAGACGTTGACGCGTAGCGCATCGAGCGAGATCTGGTTGAGGAGATCCCACGGCGAGTCGAGGGTGAAGTACGGATTTCCGAGCGTGCGCACCAGCGCCTGGATTAGCGAGCCGATGCTCCAGCCCTTGAGGCTGAACGTGACCAGTTCCTTGTCGCTCTCCCAGGCGGCTCGGAAACCTTCCCACTCGACGAACAGGATATTGTTCGAGCCCGCCTCGGTCGTCTTGAACTCATAGCCCATGGTGAGCTTGAGATTGATCGCCGAGTAGACCCAGGTGCCTTGCGCGAAGCCGGAGAACTGCTGCTGGGCCGGCTTGTTGCCGTCATAACTGACGCCGAGCCGTGCCGGATCGATGCCGACGGTCTGATCGCCGAATGCGAATGTCCACTCGAAGCCGACGGTGATGTCGTAGCTCGTCTCCAGCTCGCCCTGCTCCGCCGGAATGGTCGCGGTGATCGCGAATTCGGAGATGATGAGGTCGCCGGGCAGGAAGCTCGGGAAACCGTAGGCGCTGCCGGGCGAAAAGAACTGGTTGATGAGGTCCGAGACCTCGAGCGACTCCTCCAGCGAGGCGGCGAGATCCCACCGCTTCGGCGTTTCGAACCCGTCATAGGTCACGCTGACCTTGGTGTGCAACGGCCCGACATCGAGGAATCCGCCGACGCTCGACTTCCACTGCGTCTGCGAGGCCGTCTGCAGCGCGCCCCCACGCGAGCTCCGCAGCATCGGTAGCGGCGCCGCCCGCAACAGCGTCGTCGCATTGCCGCCGTCCGGCGTCTGCGTCGGAGTCTGCGCCGCGATCGAGACGGTCCCTTCTCGCACGGCAAGGATCGGCTGGTTGTTGATCTTGAGCAGATTGAGGGTCAGGCTGAAGCCGGCATCGAACTGAAAGCTCTGCGCGCCGTAGTCGACCGCGACCGCGATGTCGCCGAGCTCGAAATCCCCGACATTCTCGACGTCGAGCACAACCGCGCCGCTGGACAGCGCCGTCAGGAAGTCGCTCAGCTTGGCGGTGCCCGCGAAGGACGCGTAGAACTGCTTGGCTGACGTGAACTGGACGGTGAATACGCCGTCGCCCTCGCCGTCCGGTCCCTTGAAGACGCTCGGTGCCAGCACGAACTCGGTGGTGAAATCATAGGTCTGCTGTCGCTTGGTGGCGTCGAACGGATACGCCATCGACCATTGCAGCGAGAAGCTGGTGATCTTGAAGTCGAGAACGCCGGTCGCCGGCAGGATCTGCCAGCTCGTGTCCTTTGAGCTGCCGATCTCGATCGAGACGGCCGTGATCGTCGGTGAGCTGCCGAGCGTGCCGGCGATCGAGAAGCCGTTGAGACCGACGAAGGCGAGGAACTGCTGCAGCACGTCGGGAGTCGCGGCGAGATAGCCGCCATTGCCGCCCATCACCTCGATCACCGTGGCCGGCGTCAGCGGATCGCCGCCTGTGACCACGGCGAGCGCCACCGAATAGTTGGCATCCGCGCCGGGCGTGATCTCGACGTCGAGCTGATAGGAACCGGTACCGCCGATGTCGAACTGCGAGGAGATCGCGAGCGTCGGCGCCTGGTCGCCCGCATCCGGATCGACGAGATCGGCCAGCACCAGGACGCCATCGACCTCGTCAGCGCCATCGGGCACAGGAATGGTCAGGGCCAGGCTCGGATCCTTGACCGTGAACTGCGACGCTAGCTTGAATGTGCCGTCCTGGATCGCCGCCCGCAATTGCCCCGGCGGGAACAGAACGGTCTCGCCGTTGAAGATGCCCATGTTGAGGGCGCCGCTCAGCAGCAGGTCGCCGGTCGGCGCGGTGAGCCCCGGAAACAGCAGCAGGAACGGCTTGGCGACGTCCGGCAGCGCGACCTTGGCGTCGAAATTCTGCACCGCGCCGCCGCTCACGGCACGCCCCGCGGAGTCACCGTACGGATAGCTGCCGGTCGCCGTCGAGAACACGAAGCTGACGTTCTTCAGCGTGCCGAACTGATTGAACGGGAAGCCGCCCATGAAGGCGAAGCTGCTGGTCCAGGTCCAGTTCGACGGCGTCGCCTCGGCCTGCACGATCAGTTGGTCGCCGTCCACCGTGAACACGAGCGTGGCCTTCGCGGCCAGCGGAGCGGTGGCGCCGATGAACGGGATCGTCGCCGACTGCACCGTGAACGCCGCCCCTTCCACGGGGCCGACGTCGGATTTTTCCACCGTGACCTTGAAATCGGCCGCGGTCTTGAGGAAGAAGGCCTGGCTCAGCCAGGTGTCGTAGTCGGCGGGGACCTTCACGGCGGGATCGGCGAGGCCCGCCGTCAGGAAGGCGGCATCGAGCGCGAAGGCGGTCTCGCCGGCGGCGGCTTCGACAGCGGCGCGGAGATTGTCGATAGCGCTCATCAGCCGGCGCTCCCTTCAGATGTCGGCGAAGACGCCGAAATGATCGCTGGTGTTGCGGACGCGCCCGTAGTTGCTCCAGCCGGTCAGATTTCCGGCGCCGCCGATCCCGGGATAGTTCGCCGCCGTCGGCGCGCCCGGCCACCCCATCGGCGCCGCGGTGAACTGGTTGGCCAACGCGACGGTGCCGAGGGGAGGATTGTCCGGCGGCGCCATGACCCCGTTCATCGGCGTGCCGGTCACCGTGTTCATGATCGTGGTCTGATAGTTGTGCATGCCGTTGTGCGGCCAGACCAGGACGTTGTCGATCGAGTAGAACGGCGCGGCGACGAAGTTCGAGCCGACATAGCCGTAGCCGGGATAAAAGCTCTGTCCCGGCCCGCCGCCGTTGGACCAGAGAAACTTGGACGCCGCCGTCTTGTCCTTGCCGCGAATATGGGTGGAGAAATAGCCCTTGTACTGGTCCAGATTGACGGGAACGCCCACCGCCGTCGGACTGACGAGCAGCGTGTAGGCACCGGGTCCGCCGGTGAGCGGATTGTAGAGACCCGAGGCCGTTCCGTTGACGGCGAACAGATTGACGTTGAAGTCGCCGCCGATCACCCGCGTCTCGTTCACACCCAGGGCGCCGACGACGTCGTTGATCGTCGACATCGTGGTGATGTAGTTCGCCGCCGCGGGGTTGTTCGGCGGCGAATGGATGCCGAAGATGGTGAGGTCGCGCTGGACGTTGCCGAGATTGTCGACCTCAGTGAACGTCGCCATGAACGGCTCGCGCAACCCGGCGAAGGCAACGGGCGCGCCGAGCGTGGTCGTGAAGGCGATGCGCGCGGCCACGACGTCCTCGTTGAGCCCGCCATTGTGCTGAGCGGCCGCAGGAATCTGCCGGACGCCACCAAGCCCCGGGGGGACCAGCATTCCGTTGACGTTGACGGCACCGAGAGGCACCAGCATGCCGTTGTACGGCGTGGCGACGCCGCCGCCCGGCGGCACCGACATGCCGCCATGCCCGCCGGTCCAGATGTTGGGCCCGGTGAAGTAGCGGTTGAGGGTGCCCGCAGTGTTGGTGCGGCGATAGAGAATACCGACCGTTTCGGCGCGCCCGCCCACCCCGGTGTAGAGCGGCGGCACGGCGTTCCATCCGCCCGCCACCATGGTGGCGGGGTTGTTGAGCCCGAACTGCACCATGGCGAGCGCATTGATGCCGCCGGTCTGGCTCGCCAGCGCGTTGGGCGCATTGTCGCCGGAGCTCACCTCGATGATGACGATGATGTCCGGCTGGGTGGCCGTCAGCACGGCATTGATCACCGCGCGGCGCTGGATCGCGCTCTGCATGTCGTTGAGGCCGCCATGCCCGCGCTGCCGCTTGATCGAGGCCGAAAAGATCTTGTTGATCGAGAAGTTCTCGATGTTCCAGAACAGGATCCGCGTCATGTTGACGGCTCCTGCAGCTCGGGCTTGCGGGCGGCAAATGCGAGCGACTGCTCGCAGCCCGGATTGTCGTCGGCGACATAGGCGGCATACCAGCCGAGGCTGCCGGTGTTGTCGGGATCGCCGAACAGGAAGAACTGGATATTGGCGGACGGCGGCAGCTTGGCGATGCCGAAGATCTTGATCGCGATATCGTCGATCCGCAGGCAGTAGAACCACTTCGGCCCGTCTTCCGGCAGCTTGCGTCCCGATGCGGTCGGCACCGGCTGGCGCAGGATCGAGATCGCGCCGACCGCAACCTTGATGACGCCCTGGATGCTGAACAGGCTGGCGCCGGGCGCCGCGCCCGGCAGGCTCATGCCGATGAAGACCGCATGCTGCGCGTCCGAGCCGGTGGTGACCGGCGACCATGCCGCAAGCAGTTGCGACTGGAAGCCGACGCCGGAGGCGAGCGCTCCCGGGCCGCCCAGCGTGATGTCGTAGACGACGCCGAACCAGGGTCCCTCCAGCTCGGTCAGGTTGAGCTGCGAGGTCACCGGCAGGAAGCCGAGATCCGACGGCTTCTGATCGCCGGTCGCGTTGACGAAGCTCTTGAGCTGCAGTGCGAAGCCGCGGAACAGGCTGGTGTCGCGCATCCTCGAGCCGTTGAGATTCCAGGCCAGGTTGCCGGTCGCGACCTGGAACCGCTTGGCTCCGGGCGTCGCCTGCGGATAGGTCATGCCGATCACGAGGCCGGAGAAGGCAAGCCCGACGCCGAGCGCTTCCTCCGGCGTGTCGGGCGGGCTGCCGAACGACAGCAGGTCGAGCGTCTCTCCGATGGTGCTCTCAAGCGCCGTGAAATCGAACTGTCCCCAGACCAGGAAGTTGCTGGCCACCGTGGCGCCCTGGTCCTGGGTGCCAATCGTGTTGAACTGCACGCGGTCGAAGGCAACGGCCGGTAGCACGTTCGACGGGCTGGTCAGCACGTTGGTCGTGTTCTGCTCGAAGACATAGGCGCCGCGGCCGCCCTGGTCGACATAGCTGCCCTTGAGCACGATTCCCGTGAAGGGCTGCGGCGTGCGGCGCGAGTACAGCCGCGAGACCGGCGCGCCGAACAGCGCCGCGACCGAGAGCTGGACGTGGCTGTCGAACCGCGTCAGCCTGGCGTTCTCGAACAACGACTGCAACTGCAGCACGGTGAAGTCGAACTCACCGCTCATCTGCACCGCCACCGGCACGTCAGGCGCAACGCCGTTGGAGATGTTCATTGCATAGCGCGGATCTTCGTAGTCGATCAGGCCGAACAGGCTCGAATTGCCCGGGGGCATCGTGATCCGGCCGCTCCGGCCATCGACCGTGACGCGGCTGACGGTGAAGCCGAAATGATGGGCGTTGAAGCGGGTGAAGTCGATGCCGGCGGCAAGCCCCGCAATCTCCGGCGGCATGTCGCGCTGGCCGAGATCGGCCGCGAGCACGATGACGCCGGTCCAGTTCGGATCCTGCGCGATGCGCGCGAAATTCTCGTAGAATGGGCCGGACGCTCCCTTCGAACGCACGACGGCTTCCGCGATGTAGTCCTGCAGCCATTGCGACAGGCCGGTGTAGGACAGCGCGGCGGTGACCGGCGGCGTGCCGGGCAACAGCGAGAACTGCTCCGCCGACGTCCAGCGATTGGCATTCGTGACCCGCTCCAGCAACGAACCGGAGCAGAACTTCATGATGACAACGTTGCGGTAGGCGGTCGCCGACGCGCCGGCGCCGACCGCCGCGGTCATGGTCCAGCCCGCGATGTTGACGGTGTTGGCGAACTGCGCGCCGGTGCCGAACGGCTCCGGATTGACGGCGACGAGAAAGAGCTGGTTGGTCTGCAAGGCGTCCTGCATCGCCTGGGTCGGAGCAGATAGCGCGAATGGCAGGGTGTTGCCGTCGCGGTCGATCGACTGCGCCATGCTGACCTTCAGATAGGCACCCGTCGTCGGATCGCCCGCGATGATGAAGCCCTGCGGCGTCGTCCCATCGGTGCTCGGGCCGTCCGGCAGCGTGCCGCGCAGCGCGTGAGCCCGCGCCGCCTGCACGCGCGCCGACCACGTCTTGCTGCCATAGCTCGAGATCAGCGACTTACGGGTCGCGGCCACGATCTGGCTTTCGAACTGGACGAGCGTAGCGCCATCGAGGCCGCTGCTCGCAGCAGCTCCATAAGGCACCAGCGGAAACGTCTTGTCGCTGCCCTGGGCAAGCGGCATGAATGGCGGCGCCGATTGCAGGATCGCGACGTCCTCGGCGCCGGCGCCGGCCTCAGCCGCAGCGTAGATCGCGCTGCCTTCGGGCTCTGCGAGATAGTCGACGGCGCCGCCTCCGGAGACGATGGTCACCCAGGAGGTCTGATGCTCGTCCGTCAGGCGCGCCGCGACGGCACCGCTCGTGGGACGGTTGAGGTCCGCCGTCTCGAATGGAAACACCGGCGCGTAGCCCGGCTTCGAGGGAATGGCGTTGAGACGATCGTTCTGGGCTGCAGGCAGGCTGACGTCGTACGCCTTGAAGCTCAGCGCTTCCGATCCGAACAGTCCGCCCATCAGCTTCGCCAGCTGCCCCGCCGAGCTGCCATCGGCGCCGAGCGCGTAGTGGCCGGCCAGGCTCAGATAGGTCGTGCCTGTCTCGACCGCGACCGTCTTGGCGGCGCTGGTCGCAAAGGCGAAGCCCCCTGCCCCGAGCGCCGGCGCCGTATCCGTGCTGCCAGCCCCGAGCGGCGTCAGTTGCACGACACGCCCGCCGGTCGTACGGAATTCGCTGGTCAGCGCCGGCGCCCCCTTGATGGCGAAACCCGAACGCAGATAGCCCTGCTCGAGCTGCTCTCGGCCGATCGCGCGGTTGGCCGGATCGCCGAGGTCGAAGGCGCCTGCGATCGAAAGCTGCGACGGCAACGCCGCCACCGTAATGGCGGCATATTGCGCAGCTTGCGGCGACGTCGTCGCGTTGTTGTTGATGACGTAGCGGACGCCCTGCTCCAAGCCCTGGCTGACGAACGCCTGCTTCGAATCGAGCAGCCCATCAAAGGTGACGCAACCGGTGTTGGCACCGCCGAACGGCACGTAGGCGTAGATGCGATTGTTGGAGGTCCGCGCAAGCCGAATGCCGAGCGGGTTGTCGCCCTTGCCCGAGAAGCCGACGAACGGAGGCGAGCTCAGCGCCGAGCCCGACAGGCGCAGCGCCCCACCATCGATCTCGATCCGGGTCTGATCGAGAATGTAGAATTTGGCGTTGCGGGCGAACCAGAGGTTCAGGTTGCCCGAGACCTGGTAGACCGGCGGCAGGTTGATGAAGGAGATGCCGTAACTCTCGAAGTCGCCAAACCTGACCGGATTGGCCGAGGCCAGCCAGACGACGGCGCGGTTGCGCGTCGCCTTGCTGATATAGGTCCGCACACGCTCGGCGAACCCGCCGGGATCACGATCAAGATCGGCGGGCCGCTGCGTCGCGAAAATATAGCTGCCACCGTACTTCTTCAGCGAGTCATCGTAGTTGATGAACGGTGGCAGCGACGAGCCCGTGCCGAGAAGGTAGCCGGCCCAGCCAACCGAGCCGGCAACCCTGGTCTCGTAAATCGCAGAGGAGTCGACCTGCTCGAACTGCGCTGACGCGGACGCGTCCATGCTCGTATCACCCGATCGGGAAAATGCCGAGCAAGGTGCCCGCCAGTGAATAGAGAGCGCGATCGTCGATGATATCGCCCTTGATGATGGTCACCGTATATTGCGCCGAGCCCAGCGCAGCATATTGCACCGTGATGCCCGCCTTCCACGTCGTCGCGCCGATCGTGATATCCGCGGCGAGAACCGCGGTGATCTGGGACTGCGAGACGATCGGCGTCCAGACCGGGATGCGGCCCTGGTACTGGAACGAAACGTAGGTCGTGTTGTTGGTGTCGCCGCTTGGCGTCGTCACCACGTTGCTGTTCGGACTGGTCGGCGTATTCACCGTCGGCAGCGCCGTGAAGGCGGCGCGCGGATACTCTTCGGTCCGCGTAGTCGCGGGCGGCGCTGCCTTGACATCCAAACCGATCGGGAAGATGCCGAGCGTCACGCCCTGGAGCAGGTAGAGCCCACGATCGTCCACGATCTCGCCCGAGATGATGGTCACGGTGTACTGGGTCGATCCCAGCGCCGCATACTGGATCGTAATGCCCTTGCGCCAAGTCGTTGCGCCGATCGTGATGTCAGTCGCCAAAACGACCTGAGGTTGCGCCTGCGAGACAACCGGCGTCCAGACCGGAATGCGCCCCTGATACTCGAACACGAGCTGCGTCGTGTTGTTTTGATCGCCCGTCGGCGTCGCGACGACCTCGGTGTTGGGGCTTGTGGGGGTGGTGACAACGGCGGGAGCCGAAAAACGAAGGCCTTCATGATGAGCCATGGCTATCTCCTTTTCTAAAACACAGATTGAAACCCGCAGTACGCAACCGCCGGCGCGGCTGAAACGAATGGAAAATCAACTAAGCTACCAATGATTGAAATCTATCAGAGGTTGTGGCGTGTAACAGGGTTCGCCGCGGTGGTCAATCGGGCCAGATCACAGTCTTCCCCCCACGCCCGGTCACATTCTGGTGTTTACATTTCAGGCGAAGCCGGGCGCCGCTCAGCGGCTGACTTGTTTCCGGAGCATCTGCATTGCACGCTTCATCGCTGCGGACCGGATGAACGAGCCGAGCACGAATCCGGTAAAGCTGCTCTCCTTTCCGGAATCGACAATCTCCCCGCTCATCGTGACCGTGTAGTAGCGACCCATCGGGTGCATGGTCACGGTCAGTCCCTTGCGCAGGACGATGCCTGCAATGGCAATGTCCTCGGTCAGCTCGACCTCCACTTCGCCAATCGACACCAGCGCTCTCCAGCACGGGATCGTACCGTTGAAAAAGAAGGTCACCCAGGTGCTGTCATTCGTGTCGAACGTTGCAGCCACCTGCGCATTGCAATTCGTCGTCAGCTGGGTGTTGACGGTTTGATCGGTGAGCTGAGATGGCGCAGCGAGCAAGGCGACTCCCGTTCTCTTCAGGCGCTCAGCGTCGTGCAAAACGACCCGCTAGAGGGTAACAAATAACTAGCTGTGGTCGGTTTGCGAGTCCATTTGCAATCCGGCCCCTGCACCAGTCCGGACGGGGGCTCTGCATCTCACGCAGGGGCGACCATGCCCCTGGCCGTCACGTCCCGCGGATCGAGGAGTCCAGGCGGCTTTTCGCAACCGGCCCGATCCGCTGCAAGAGCTGCTCTTCCCAGGTTTCCTCAAACTCTAGCAGCCCTGTTGCCCGCTCCTTCCCCCCCCGCCGATCGCATGCCGCGCGCCGGGAAACGCCTCGACCGGTGGTCGGACGCTGCTGACGGCAAAGTTGATTTTTCCATATTTTTCAATCCGTTGTCGTGACTGCAACGTGAGATGCCGCCGCGGCGGACGTCGCAAGCGGCAGACGCCGGAATGATCAGGCGCAGAATCATCTCCGGCCTGGACGCCTGATCGTCGCTCGGCGGGCGGCAATCCCGTCTCCGGCGGCGTGCGTCGGGTTGCCTCCAGGCCCTGCTGTTTCTACAACAGCCGGAGCGCCTCCCAAGCATCAGGACCATCCCCAAAAGTGAACGAGCAACGCTTCATCGGCTCGCTGACCGGCTTGCGCTTCGTCGCGGCCGCAACGGTCGCCATCGGCCATGGCGCCCCGTCGTTGGCGCAAGGCCCGCTGCCGGAGCTCATCGCACAAATCAGCAGCATCGGAATGACGATGTTCTTCGTGCTGAGCGGATTCGTCCTGTGGCTCAACTACGCCGAGCGCTTCCAGTCGCAACCGCTCGGAAGCGCTCTTCGCGAATTTGCCATCGCGCGCTTCGCCCGGCTCTACCCCATGTACGCCGTGATTGCGCTCGCAGTCGTCGCATACATCGTGATTGCGCGAGGTCTTTCGGCCCCGTCGCTCGGCTTCATCCTCACGATGACGCAAGCCTGGTTTCCCGTGCAGAACGGCACCATGCTGGTCGCAGTCGTGCCATCGCTGCAGCACCTCTGGTCCATCAGCGTGGAGCTGTTCTTCTACCTGCTGTTTCCATTCGTCTGCCTGCTGTTTGCAGCCGTCGTCCGGCTGCAAACGATCATCTGGATCGCGCTGGTGAACATCGTGACGTTCGCGCTGACGATCGCGGCCGCCTTCACCTTCGGGGATGCGTTGCTGCGGGCCGTCGCGCCGAGCCTGACGCAAAACGGGATGCAGTGGCTCACCTACTACTCTCCCTATCTTCACATCGCTCAGTTCCTGGCCGGCTGCCTTGCCGCCATGATCTACAGGAACCGCGCCGATGCCAGCGTCGGTGACGGGGAGCGGCGCTGCGTGAGGCTCCTGTTCTGGCTTTCGCTGGTGAGCCTCATCTGTGCGCCTGTGCTGCTGTTTCTGCAGCCTCGTCTGCCCGGCTGGTCATTCGCGATCGAACTTGCCGTACGTCTCATCGAGATCTCGGGATTTTCGATCGTCTTCGTCGCCGCCAGTCGATACGGCCATGCCCCCTGGCTGTCGTCCAGAGCCCTGATCATTGGTGGCGAATGCAGCTATTCGATCTATCTGCTGCATCCCTTTCTCATTCGGCTTGCGATGATCGGAAAGTCAGATGCTCCTGGCGCTCTTGAGCTCGCACTGCGGCTCGGTCTGTTCGTTGCGATTGCGACGGCGATGGCCTGGATCACCTACATGCTCATCGAGGCACCGTCGCGGGCATGGTTACGGAGAGCCTTCCGCACCAGCGCACCACGCGACGTGATCCATGCGAGGCCGGTCTGAGCGCCGGAGCTTCGTCTTGCTCCTGATACAAGGCACGGCTCGCGACAGCCGGCGGTCCGACCCACGTTCTCGCGCCGGTGATCAGCCCTCGTATATTCACCTGCTGACACAGGCCTTCGCCTGTCTGCTCCATTTGAACGCGGTTCCGCACGGCGGTCTTGGCCGAGCGCCCGCGGGGCATTCGTTCCACACCGGCGCTCCCACCTCCCAGCCATTCACGACGCAGCCGCCATTCGGCGCGACGTGGCACCCTGGGCCGCAGGACTCATTGGCGTCCATCCGGCCGGCCCCTGCCGCAAGGCCGGTCAGTAGCACGACCGAGAACATCAGCCTCATCGCTTCGCTCCGTTGCCTCTGAGACGACGAGCCCATGCGACTGCGCCCCAGCTGAAACCATGAACGTGCCAAACCGTTCCTCAGTTTGTCGCAGCCTGCTCGAGCTGCTTTCGTCGGAGATCGTCGCCGCCAGCCTGTGACGAAACACCGCGCCGCCACCACACTCCAGCCCCACTACGCGCACGACTGCGCCATATCCGTGCACGGGAATGGGAAACCATCGTAGCGAGAAGGTTTTCACCATGTTGGGCGATGATTGCGCAGCCTGGGCGAGCCGGAAGCGGAAAAGTCACCTCTCCACGCCAGTTTGATCGTGGTGAGGCGCTGGGGCGCGCGCTTAGAAGCGGGACGAGCCAAACAACATCAAGAACCGGCGGCACGAACTGCCGGCCAGCCTTGGATCGTCCGGATGTATGCCGGACGGGCCCGTGGCGAATGCAGGGAGCGACAGATCGACATCATGACACGAAAGCTTTCAGTCCGCGAAGTCATTGCCAGATCCTATCCCAGTTGGGACTATGCCATGGCGGACCGGTTGATCGCATGGCTCGATCATTGTGGTTACGAGATCGTGGAGAAGAAGCCGGAGCGCACCGCGGCTCTCGTGACCGATGACGCGCGGCCACACGTGATCGGCGCTTGATGAATTGAGCGCCTTTCGCCGGGGCGCGGTGAACGATCAGCGCTCCTTGAGCGGCAGCGCTCGGGCGCCGCAGGAACTGTGCATCCCGTCCTGGGGTTCAGGATGACAAGACCAACGCTCGACGTTTCATCGAGCACCATGAGATCAGGGAAGGATCACCAATGTCTCGCAAGCTCACGCCACGCCAGGTCATCGCACGCTCCTACCCGACCTGGGATTACGCCATGGCCGATCGCTTGATCGCCTGGCTGGACGATTGCGGCTACGAGATCGTCGAAAAAGGAGCTGCGCATGTGGGCGCAAGCCTCGTGCCTGCGGCGCCGGAATCGACACCGTCGCATGAAAGCACACATTGATCCCGTCGCGATCACCGAGACCGCGAACGGGGTCTCCGGACACTCATTGGCATGAGACAGCCTGGCTCAGGCAAGCAGTTGCTTCTCGATTTCGTAGACCGGAAGCTTGACCAGATCCTTGTGGACCTCGCCATGCAGCGCCTTTCGTACCGCGTCGGAATAGTCGGCGCGGATGATCCCGAGCGCGCGCGGCGACGCCACCATCGTGACGGCTTTGGTTTCGCCTGAAATGACAGCATGATGCAGGCGATCGGCAAGCTGCTTGAGAAAGATGCGCTCAGCCTGATCATGCCAATCCGTCTGATCCACTGAACTCCGAGCATTGCCAAATGACGGCTGCACCGAGCCGGGAGCGTCCGTACCCTGAGCGCTCGTGCGGTCGTTCTCCTGTTCACGGACCTCTTTGGTGTGCAGGTTCGGAAACATGCTGTCACCGACGTTCTCGAGGATCAGCGCCTTGCGCCCGTCGCACACGACGATCCAATCACCGGTTCCGACCTTCATCTTGTCCATGAGATTACTCCATCATCCGAATTACAGCGAAGAATGTGCCGGCGAGCTCATCGGGAGAAGCCGCCGCAGCTATATGCCTTCTTCGAAATCTTCCAAGGAAAGGCCGAACTCCGAGAGAGCCTCCTCCAGATAGTCGCCGAGCATCGGCGTTTCGATCAGATACGTCGCCGTGCGATTGTTGTGCGCCTGAGCGGCCTGCGCACGAAGCTCATCCCAATTGTCCAGCGAGCCGTCGCCCCGGCCCAGCCACATCAGCGTGACCAGATCGATCTGTTCGTCGACATTGAGGCCCCTGATGAAGCTGACGAGCTCCGACCGGTCCGTTTTCAGGCCTCGCCCACCGGTACCGGGCGCCGTGTCGTCATCTGCCAAATCTGCCAGCAATTCGGGTTCGGCCGCTTCCATTTCGTGCTGGTGGATCTTGGTCACGACGAAGGCGACCTTCTCCGGCGAGATCGAGAGGGTGGGCGTGGTAGTCGTCATTCAGCGTCTCCTGGGTCCCCGGGCAAACGCCCCCAGGTCCCGTGCAGAGACGCTAGGCGTTCCGGAAGGAGCGCACTTTGCGCAAGATCAAGGCAGCGTAGCGGCGTGAAAACCGGCGCAGCACCCCGCGCGAGCCCCGGAGCGCGATTGCAGCGGGACCGGCAGCGGGACCGCTTGGATCGACCAGGGACCGCGGGCGATCGATACTACCAAGTCCAATCGAGAGAGCCGACATGCGGCTGCTGCGCGACCAGAATCATCGGTCTGCCCGGATGAGCTTTTGCGGTCCTTCGCTTCTTCGCCTCTGCAGCCGGCTTGCCTGTGTCGGCAATCCGCGTCGCGCGAGGCTTCTCGGCGGACTTCACGGCCGCAACCTGCGGGTTGGTCTCGACGGCGCTCATCTGCGCGAAGGCGTCGCGGGCACTGGGCTTGGCCACTTCTGCCGCAGGCTGCTCCGCCTTCGCGAGCTTCACCGGAGCCGGCGTGGCGATCGAGGTGTCCATCACGATCCGCTCCGGCCACTTTCTGGTGGACTGAATGCGCACCGGGGGAAGGTCCGACGCAGACGACAGGCTTGCAGGCAATGGTACGCTGGGAAGCACGGCATCCGCCAGGACCAGCAGCGCCAGCAGAGTTCCACCGACGAAAAGAAAGTAACGCAGAATGGGCATAATTTACCGCTCCGTCGGCACCTGCGCCGACATCCACCTAACGGAGGATCATGACAGTATGTTCCCGCGTCGAACGCTCGGGTTCAAAAACCGTGGGAGACTAGCGCGACATAATTAGATTTTCGTCGCTGCAACCAGCGCGCATTTGGCCGTGCTGACGTTAACGTTGACGAATCCGACATGGACCGCCGCGAAGGTCTTCCGGCTGCGCGGCCCGACTTGGCCAGGCACGATCCGTCGGCGGTCGCTGACATGACTACCGTCCCGCCGGCTGAAGGCGCAGGTGATTTCGACGTCCTTGATTGCGAAACTGTTGGCATTCTGTACCGTGAAGGTCACCAGCGCCCTCGACCCAAGACCGCCGCGCCGCCAGGACTGGGAACTGATCCGCAGGCCGGACAGAGCGGCCGGGTCGAGCGCAGGGGATGAAGCAGGCGTCATCGTCGGCGAAAGGCTGGCATTGGCGTCCATGACGGTCCGGCCGGAGCCGACCACCGGGGACGAATCGGGGTGCGCGCTGGACTTGGCCGCCGGGCTGGGCACCACCAAGGAGAGTCCACGCGACGTCTCCGTCCCGTCTTCATCCCCTTCATAGCCGCTGCTCGGGGAGGCCGATCCGACCCGCGTGAGGCTGGAGTCGGCCACCTCCTCCTCTTCGACCGACATGATCAGCCACCCGACGACGCTGAACATGATCAGCGCGAGGATCGCCAACCCCGACACCGCAGCTCCCAATGGGATGGACGCTCCGTCGCTTCGGCGCATGGCCAGCGACGCCGTGGCATCGGGCTTGCGCCCCAGCAAACGAGAGAGACCCGCGCTCATGTCTGCACCATCGGCTGCCCGGCGGGGGCATCTGGAAGCTTCAATCGGCAAACATCGATAGGGTTGCATGCAAAGCCGACAATTGGAGGGCAGGCCCGGATACCGGTCGGTATGCCGGGCTGGCGCGGCCGGTGACGGGCCGGTAAACATCCGACCCGTTGCCGGCACCTCAAGAAACGCCGCCGCGCCGCAGGCGGTTCACTCCTTCGAAAGATCTCGACGATGTTGAATGTCACGTGGGACCACATCCATCTCCGCAGCCCGGACCCGGAAGCCACCGCTAATTGGCTTCACGACATTCTCGGCGGCGAGATCATCCGCAATCCCGGCCGCATCGACGTCAGGCTCGGCGGCGCCAGCGTGTTCATCGCCAAGGTCGAGCCGAACGACGGCGTCAACGCGCCGCCTGTGACGCCGCACCAGGGCCTCGATCATTTCGGCCTCACCGTGAAGGACATTGACGCCGCGGCCGCCGAGCTCAAGGCCAAGGGCATCACCTTCACGACCGAGCCGACCACGATCCGCCCCGGTGTTCGCATCTGCTTCATCCGCGGGCCGGAGGGCATTTCCATCGAGCTGCTGGAGCGCGACAAGAAATACACCTGAGCGCCGCCCCGTCCGGCTACGACATGCTACCCGGCATGAAGCAGCGGATCTGGAGGCCCTGATAGCCGCGCATCGGCCACACCATCGTGCGGCCGACCCGGTTGGGCTCCGTGATGACAGCGTCGTCGGGAACGTCGAGCCATTCACCCTCGATGCGGACGCGGTAGTGACCGCCCCTGCTCTCCCAGTCGACATCGCTGACGGCGCTGCCATCGGCGTCCGAACAGCACGGGCCCTTGCCGCTGCGCAGGCCGTCGAACCATGCCTTCATCTCCGGCGACGAGTTCGCGTACTGGCCGCGATCGCGCGCCAGTGACGGTGGCGCGGCGAGTGCGATCAGCAGCGCCGCACTGCCGACCTGGACAGGTGGCTTCCATCGCGCGGCCGCCTGCGGCCTCGAGACCGTCCTGCTGATGTCGGAGCGATCAGCTCGATGCGGCTCACGGCCGCGGCAAACAATCCATCTGCTCATTTCCATCTGGTCCATCTGGCTCCTGCACCACCCCAGGGTGCACGGATAGAAATGCATCAACCGGGCCAGATTTCGTTTCGATCTCGGCTTCGTGAGAGTCAATCCGGGGTTTTACGCAGACCGCCCTATTCGGCCGCCTGCTCCAGCGGCGCGACCCGCGGCAGAATGATCTGGACGCGCGTGCCGGCGCCCGGCTCGGAGTCGAGATCGAGCCGGCCGCCGAGCCGGCTGGTCACGATGCTGTAGACGATGTGCAGGCCGAGCCCGGTGCCGCCCTGGTCGCGGCGCGTCGTGAAAAAAGGATCGAAGGCGCGGCGGCGAACGTCGAGCGACATGCCGCAGCCATTGTCGGAAAAGATGATCTCGACATTGTCGCGGCCGGACTCACGCGCCCTGATTTCGATCACGCCGCTCCTTCCGTCCGGAAACGCGTGCGCGACCGCATTGAGGAACAGATTGGTCAGGACCTGCCCGTACGGCCCGGGGTAGCTGTTCATCACCAGGTCGGGCTGGCAATCCACATTCACCGTCAGGTTCTGTCTGCGCACGCCCGGGCGAAGACTCATCACCACCTGCTCGGTGAGATCGGCGAGATCGAAGCTGCGTTGATCGGAGTAGTTGCGGTCCGCCGCCACCTGCTTGAACGACTGGATCAGCTCGGCCGCGCGATTGAGATTGGCGACGAGCTGTCCCGCGGCGCTGCGGCTCATCTCGATGAACTCAGTGAGACTCGACCGCCGCAGCTCGCCCCGCGTGACCGCCTCGCTGAAGCGCTCGGTCTTGCGCTCGAGCGCGGAAGCGACCGTCAGGCTGATGCCGACGGGGTTGTTGACCTCGTGAGCAACACCGGCGACCATGCGCCCGAGCGCCGCGAGCTTCTCGGCTTCGATCAGCGAGGCCTGGGTCTCGCGCAGGTTCCGGAGCGCGGTCTCGGCGGCCTCCTTGGCCTTGCGCATCTCCAGTTCGCTCTTCTTGCGCTCGCCGATGTCGAGCGCCACCGTGACGATCTTGTCGACCTCGCCGTCGGCATCGAGAAGCGGTAGCTTGTTGACCAGCCATTGCCGCATGACGTTGCATGAATCGAGGTATTCCTCCTCGTAGAACCCGAGGCCCGCCTTCGTCGCCAGCACGCGCTTGTCGTTCGAGTCGGTCTTGTTCGCGCCGTAGCGCGACATCAGCTCGCCCGTGGTACGACCGAGCGCATCCTCGGGCTCGACGTTGAAGATGCCGGCCATATAGCGGTTCATCAGGACATAGCGCAGCTCGCGATCCTTGACGTTGATCACCGCCGGCACCGTGTCGATGACCTGCTGCAGCAATCGCCGGCCTTCCGCGATCGCGTCCTCGGCGCGCTTCTGATCCGTGATGTCGCGGACCACGCCTTCGTAGCGAACCACCTCGCCGCTCTCGTCCCGCACCACCGTGGCGCTGTCGGAAAGCCAGCGGACCTCACCGGTGCGCCGGCGCACCTGGTATTCGAACTCGCGCACCATGCCGTCGCGCCGCATCAGCCGCTGATAGCGTTCGCGCGCCAGGGGATGGACATAGATCGTATCCGCGATGTCGTTGACGCTCTGGATCAGCTCGCTCGCGGATTCGTAGCCCATGATGCGCGCGAGCGCCGGATTGGCATTGAGCACAAGACCGCTCGGTGTGGTCACATAGATGCCGTCGATCGAGGCTTCGAACAGCTTGCGATAGCTCTCCTCGGCCAGCCGCTGCTCGGCCAGCGCGCGGACCGCCGCCTCGCGCGCCGCGTCGGCGTCCTGCAAAGTCTGCCGGAAGACCTCGGCCGCCCGCGCGATGTCGCCGATCTCGTTCTGAACGTCGGTCTGGGGGATCGACGCCGCCTTTTCGCCTGCCGCCAGTGCCCTGATCGAGCGTGCGATCGAGGCCAGCGGCCGCACGGTGCGCCGGACCACGAAAGACGCAGCGAAGATGCCGATCAGAACGCCCGCCGTGCCGAAGATGATGCTCTGCCATTTCGTCTCCGCCAGGGTACGGGCGAAGTCGCGCGACAGCACCTTGCCCTGGCTCGCGCTCAAGGCGCGCAGCAACTCGGTGACCCGGCCGATCAGCCGCCCCTCGATGCCCAGCACCTCCTTGTCGAGCCGCGCGATCTCGTCCTCGGTGCCGGCGATGGCGATGATCGCCTCGGCATAGCGGTCGGCGGCCGCACGAAGCGCGCCGTCCTCGATCGGCATCGCGCGCATGCTGCGGGCGGCCTGCTCGGCGCCGGCCGGGTCACGCGCCAGCAGCGCCGCGCCAACCTGGTTCTGCACCTGGAACAAGGCCCGCGCCGTGCCCCGATCGGTCAAGCCGGCGATGGCGTCCTCGAAGCCCTCGCGCGCCGCCGGCAAACCCGACAGCAGCTCGGCACGCCGGGCGATCAGCGCACTGATCCGGTCGATGCCCTCGCGGTAATTGGCGAGCCGCTGGGCGACGCCATCGATGGTCGCCTGCTGCTCCGGCGCGAGCTGCAGGCGCGTCTTCTTCAGGAGCGCGCTGAGCTCGGTCGCCGCCTCCATGGCCCGGTCGGAACGCGAACCGGGATCGGTGACAAAATCACGCGCCGCGAGCCGCAGCTCGTTCATGCGCTGGTCGATCTCCTCGGCGAGATCGCCGACGCCCTGCAGCCGCTGCAACTCGGCAAAGGTCGAATCGATGTGACGGATGGCGATCACGCTCGCCATGCTGGTTGCGGTGATGACGGCGAGCAGCAGCAAAAAGCTGCCAAAGATCATCCGCCCGATCGTCATCGATCGGAGGCTGCTGCAGGCCGTGTCGAGGTCCGGTAATCTACTCATGGGATCCGATGGTCGGAACCGCACTATATACGAGCCGCCGCGCGGCTGAATGAACAAATAGAGAACAATTCCCGTCTGCGCATCATCCGCCGGACGAAAAATAGCCTGTGCGGTTAACCGGCCGCACCGAACTCGAACACCTCCCCATCATAGCCTGCCTCGCGGGGAATGCGCAGCTGACGGCCGCCCTCGGCGGTCTTGGTCATCACCGGCATCACGGTGACGATGTCCATGTCGCGCGCCGCCGCCAATGCCCCGGCCACGGCCGGCTGTTTGCCCAGACGGATCAGGTTGCGGGTGGTCGGGAACGGCAGCTTGAAGCGACCGTCCTCGCCGCCCGCCAGCGCCTCGCGCGGCGAGACCCAGACGGAGTCGGTCGATTCCCGGCCGTCATGGGCGCCCAGCTGGTCCGGCGGCGCGGCCGCCAGGAAGAACCAGGTGTCGAAGCGCTTCGGCATGCCCTCGGGCGTGATCCAATGCGCGTAAGGGATGAGCGTGTCGAGCGCCAGCACCAAGCCGTGCGCCTCGATGACCTCGAGAAAGCTGGTCTTGCCCTCGCACAACGCCAGGCGATGCGCAGCCTCGATCTCGCGGGCGGCCGCGGCCTCGATCAGCGTGCGCGCGCCGCGCGCTCGCGCCAGCAGGATGCCGCTCTCCTCGAAGGTCTCGCGCACCCCGGCGATGCGGAAGCCGAGCGCCTCGGCGTCCAGGCCATCGTCGCCGGCATAGAGCTCCGGCCTGCCGGCGATCTCCTGATCGCCCTTGTCGACGCTGCCGCCTGGAAACACCAGGGCGCCCGAGTTGAACTCGATCTGATGGTGGCGCACCATCATGAATACCTCGATCTCACGTGCGGCTGCGCTGTCGCGCAGCAGCAGCACGGTCGAGGCGGGACGGACGGCGGCAGCGTCAGCCATGGTCACTCCGCGGCGGTGGCTCGGGGTTGCAGATTGGCGCGGGCGTCGGTGCGGGCGACACGCGACAGCAGATAGTCGACCTCGGCCTTGGCGGCCGCCGTGATCGCCGAGCCCGGCTTGCGCTGTGCGCTGGAGGCGATCGCGCCGCGCTTCTGCAGCACGTATTTGCGCACGGCAAGGCCGGCGCCGGGCTGCTGCTCGTAGCGGACCAGCGGCAGATGCGCGTCGAACAGGTCGTGCGCGGCGTCGCGCTTGCCGGCCTGCGACAGCTTGACGACGTCGACCAGCATTTCCGGGAAGGCGTAGCCGGTCATCGCGCCGTCGGCGCCGCGCTCCATCTCGAAGTCCAGGAACAGGCCGCCATTGCCGCACAGGATCGACAGCGGCCGCAGCGAGCCGTCCTTCTGGAAGCCGCGGAGCGCCGAGATCTTCTCCAGGCCCGGCCAGTCCTCATGCTTGAGCATCACGCAGGACGGACTGTCCATGACGATCCTGCGGATCACCGCCGGCGTGAACTGTACGTTCAGCGTCAGCGGATAGTCCTGCAGCACCCACGGAATGTCCTCGCCGATCGCCTCCTGGGCCTGCTTGAAATAGCCCGTGATCTGATCGTCGGTGCGCAGGGTCGGCGGCGGCGCGATCATCACGCCGGCAGCGCCGGCATCCATCGAGGCGCGCGCCAGCGCGCGCATCGTCGCGAACCCCGGCGCGGAGACACCGACGATGATCTGCAGGTTCTTGGCGCGCTTGGCAAAGCGCACCGCAACCTGCTCGGATTCCGCCGCGTCCAGCTTCGGCGCCTCGCCCATGATGCCGAGCACCGTGATGCCGTCGCAGCCTGCCTCGGCATAGAAATCGACCAGCCGGTCGATCGAGGCGTCGTCGATGCGGCCGTCATCATGGAACGGGGTCGGCGCGATCGCGAAGGTGCCCTTGGCGGCGGCGGTGAGCTTCATCATCTGTCTCCAATCTCTCTGGCGTCATTCCGGGATCGTCCGCAGGACGAGACCCGGAATCTCGAGATTCCGGGTTCGCTCGCCGTCGCGAGCGCTCCGGAATGACGACCTGAATACATCAAAACCGCCGTGCGGACTTGGCTATCTCGGCCTCCGAAAAGAATATCTCCCCTGCATGGGCGGCGATGTCCTCGGCCTTCCAGGCCGACGACGGCGGTTTCCATCCGTCCATTTCCATCATGCGCAACTCGCGCACGCCGCGTGGGCCGGAGACGCCGAGCACCTTGCCGGTCTGATCCCCCGAGAGACTGCTGACCATGTAGAGCACGGCCGGCGCAATGCCCTCGGGCGTCAGCGCCGCGCCCGGGTTCTCCTTGTAGCGCGGCAGGTCGGCCGTCATCCGCGTCAGCGCGCCGGGCGCCAGGGTCCACACCCGGATGTTGTACTTGCGGCCCTCGATTGCCAGCACGTTGGACAGGCCCCAGATACCGCCCTTGGCGGCGCCGTAGTTGGACTGGCCGAAATTGCCGATCAGGCCCGAGGTCGATGAGGTGTTGACGATGACGCCGCCGCCATTGTCGCGCATCCAGCGGAACACCGGCAGGGTGCAGCAGAAGGTGCCTTTGAGGTGCACCTGGATCACCTTGTCCCAATCCGCTTCGCTCGACTTGGCAAAGGTCTGGTCGCGCAGGATGCCGGCATTGTTGACCAGGATGTCGGCGCGGCCGAAATGCCGGATGGCGTCGTCGAACACAGACTGCCCGCCGGCCATGGTGGAGATGTCGGCGGCGTTGGCGACGGCGTGGCCGCCCTCGGCCTTGATCGCGGCCACCACCTGCTCGGCCATCGACAGGTCGGAGCCGGAGCCGTCGCGCGGCCCGCCAAGGTCGTTGACCACCACCGCCGCGCCCTCGCGCGCGAACAGTTTGGCGTAGGCCTCGCCGAGGCCGCCACCTGCGCCGGTGATCAGCGCCACCTTGCCGTCGAGCAGTCCCATGGGTGCGTCCTCCGCTTATGTTCTTGCTTTCTCCGTCATGGCCGGGCTTGACCCGGCCATCCATCTCCTGAACCGTCCATCCATCACCAGAAGAGGATGGATGCCCGGGTCAAGCCCGGGCATGACGATAACTAACAGCTGTGCCTCACATCACGAGGATCATCCCAGCACTGTCTTGCCGTTCTTGATCACCGTGACGTTGCGCGACTTCACGCGCGCTTCGAAGGAGATCACATCGCCATCCTTCCAGAGATCGACCGTCACGGTCTCGCCGGGGAACACCGGCGACGAGAACCGCGCGGCGTGCTGGCGGAACGCCGAGGCGTCGTAGTCGGCATAGGTCTGCAGCACGGCGCGGCAGGTGAGGCCGTAGGTGCACATGCCGTGCAGGATCGGCCGTGGGAAACCGGCGCGACGGGCAAACTCGGGATCGGAGTGCAGCGGGTTGCGGTCCCCGCACAGGCGGTAGATCAGCGCCTGGTCAGGCCGTGTCGAGATGTCGACGCTGCGATCCGGTGCGCGGGTCGGCACCGGGTGCGGCTCGGGAATGCCGCCAGACGGACCGCCGAAGCCGCCGTCGCCGCGGGCGAAGCGTGAGGCGACCAGCGTCGTCAGCGGCGCGCCGCCCTCGTCGCGCAGGATGGTCTGATGGCGGATGACGGCGCCCTTGTCCTTGCCCTTGTCGGACACCGCGAGCACGGAGGAGTCGGCCGTGATCTTCGCGGCCACCGCCAGCGGCTTGTGAAAGGTGATGTCGCGCTCGCCGTCGACCACCAGCACGCGGTTGAGCTTCATGTCGCCGGGACCGGCGCCCCAGGCCGCGACGGAGGCAAAGGTCGGCACCACCTTCAGCGGCCGCGGCTCGGCGGTGGCCTCGTTGACGAAGGCGAGCTCCTTCTCATCCATGGGATCGGCCCCCATGCCGATGCCATAGGCGTACAGCATCACCTCGCGATCACCGTAGGCATAGGGCTGCCCGATCGCCTTCATCGCCATCAGCTCATCGTAGTTGATCGGCATGTCGCCTCCCCGAACTTCGTTCTCTTGTAGGGTGGGCAAAGCGAAGCGTGCCCACCGCCTTTCTTGTTGTATATCGGTGGGCACGGCGCTCCGCGCCTTAGCCCACCCTACGCACGTCTTCCGATGCCCATTGCTGCGCCCTCTCCCCTTGTGGGAGAGGGCAGCGCAACTATCAATTCCGACCTCACTCGGGTGAGGGGTTGTCTCCACAGCCGCACTGTCTGCGCGGAGAGAGACCCCTCACCCGGCTCAATCTCGCTTCGCTCGATCTCGCCACCCTCTCCCACAAAGGGAGAGGGTACACCATTGTTGGAGCACGCAGATGCATGCCCCATCGTCATTGCGAGCGGAGCGAAGCAATCCAGGGCTGCGCGAGGACTCTGGATTGCTTCGTCGCTTCGCTCCAATGACGTGGAGCCGCATCCGTGCTCACTCACCTACGCCGGTGTAAAGAACGGCAGCGGGGCGCCGTCGGTGGGCTTGAACACAACCCTCACCTTCTGGCCGATCTTCAACGCATCGAAATCGCAATCGACGAAATTGGTCTGCAGCGACGGCCCCTCCTTCAAGGTCACGTAGCCGATCGCATAGGGCCCGGTCGGCGACTTGCGCATGATCGAGAACGTGTAGATCTCGCCCTCGCCCGCGCTCTGCTCCCACACCGTCTGGTCGGAGAAGCAGAACGGGCAGATCGAGCGCGGGAAATAATGCGCCTCGCCGCATGCCGTGCAGCGCTTGATCATGAATTTGCCCTCGGCGGCGGCATCCCAGAACGCCTTGGTCTCGGGATTGGTGACGGGGGCCGGAAGTTTCTTGGCTTCGGACATCAGACGCGCTCCAGAATGCAGGTCGAGGCGGCGTGGCGCACGCCGAGCAGGCCGCCGGTGCCATGGGCGATGGCGAGGTCGCAATTCGGCACCTGGACCTTCGGATGAGCTTCGCCGCGCAGCTGGCGCACGGCCTCGATCACCTTGGTCATGCCGCCGCGGTTGACCGGATGGTTGCTGCACAGGCCGCCGCCATCGGTGTTGAACGGCAGCTTGCCGACGCCGGAGATGAGGTTGCCGTCGGCGACGAACTTGCCGCCCTCGCCCTTCTTGCAGAAGCCGAGGTCCTCGAGCTGCATCAGCACCGTGATGGTGAAGCTGTCATAGATCGAGGCGTATTTGATATCATTCGGGGTCACGCCCGCCTCCTCGAAGGCGCGCGGGCCGGACCACACACCGGCGGAATAAGTGAGATCGAGGTCCTTGCCGCCGCGCGGCCCCTTCATCGCCTCGCCATGGCCGATCAGCCGCACCAGCGGCTTCTTCAGGCTCTTGGCGATCTCCGGCGTGGTCACGATCAGCGCACCGCCGCCGTCGGTAACGACGCAGCAATCCATGCGGTGCAACGGATCGGAGATCATCGGCGAGTTGATCACGTCCTCGACCGTCACGACCTCCTTCAGCATCGCATGCGGATTGTACTGCGCGTGATGCGAGGCCGCGACCTTGATCCAGGCGAGCTGCTCCGACGTGGTGCCATAGTCGTGCATGTGGCGCATGGCGCACATGCCGTAGGCATTGTGCGTGGTGGCGCCATAGGCCATCTCGAAGTCGGCTTCCGCGCCGGCGGCGCGCGGCGGCATCGGGCCGGTGCGCGGCTTGCCGGCCAGCGTGATCAGCGCGATCGAGCATTTGCCGGCGGCAATCGCCTCAGCGGCGTGGCCGACGTGGATCAGATAGGAGCAGCCGCCGGTCTCGGTGGAATCGATGTGCCGCACCTTCAAACCGAGATAGTCGACCATCGGCCACGCGCCGCCCGGCGCATCGCCGGCGCAGAAATAGCCGTCGACATCTTTCGCGCTCAACCCGGCATCCTCCAGCGCCCCCTTGGCGACCTCGGCATGCAGTTGTGCGGTCGATTTGTCCGGTGCGTGCCGGGTCGGATGCTCATAGATCCCGGCAATGTAGGCCTTGCCCTTGATGGTCAATTCCGTCTCCGCTTGTCGTCGTTTCCTGCCCGATGGTTGGAGATTTTCTGGACCCTCGCATGAGGCTTGGCAAGCGGTGAAAATATTCCGCGCGGTGGAGATGACGCATGGTCTCGCCCTTCACTCCGCCGTCGTCCCGGGCTTGACCCGGGACCCATAACCACCGGCGGATCTTGTTGGACTCGATGGTCGCCCCGCGTGCCCTCTCACACCCGCCGGTGGTTATGGGTCCCGGGTCAAGCCCGGGACGACAGCGATCGTGTGGCGCGAGCGAGCACATATCGAACTACACGTGACCCAGCACTCCCGCGACATCACTGCCCGGGTCATGCTGATCTTGTTCGCCCTCGTCGAATCGGAGGGCGCAGGGAAGGCCAGGCGTCGGCTGACGCCTGCGGCCCGCCTGCGAAAAAAATGCAGGCGGCAGGTACCACAGGTGCAGCCGAGAACACCCGGCCTTCCCTGCGCGATGGTCTTCACGCTTATACGCAGTCTGCCTGGTGCGCCGGGCTTGTTGGCCACCATGATCCGCGCGGCGCGTCAGCGCCGTCACGAACGTGACACCAGCGTCGGGGTGCCAGCACGCTGCGACTTCACGTCCGCGCCGAACCGTTCGTCCGCGCATCCCTCAAGGACACGCTGCGGCTCCATCGCGGCCATCGCTCCCCGCCCCGCGTGTCGTGACGATCGCGCGCAACGCCCCTTCCGAGTGAGGCGGGATGGCGGCAATAAAGCATGATTTCCGATATTCGTCAATATAAATCTGTAAATCAGAATTTGAACGAGGCCTGTCACCCGGGTGAGCGCAGCGACACCCGGGACAGCCGTCTCGCATATCGCTTCGCTCATGCGGGCTACGGCTCTCTCCGCGTCATTGCGAGCGAAGCGAAGCAATCCAGAGTCCCGCGATGGCTCTGGATAGCTTCGTCGCTGTGCTCCTCGCGATGACGGAGAGAGCGCCCTACTCCGCCGCCATCTGGCGCGGTGCCGGCGGCGGGTTCGCCAAATCGGCGGCGAGCTGGGCGTAGCGCGCCTTGGCGTCCTGCACGGCCTTGTCCTTCACCGGGCCGTAGCCGCGGATCTTGTCGGGCAGCGACAGGAATTCGACGGCGATGTCGGCATTGGCGGGCGACAAGAGGCTGAGCACCGTCGCGACGTCCCTTTCGTAGCCGGCGATCAGGTCGCGCTCCATCTTGCGCTCGGCGGAGTAGCCGAAGATGTCGAGCGGCGTGCCGCGCAGGCCCTTCAGCCTGGCCAGCAGCCGGAACATCTTCATCATGCCCGGGCCATAGCTCTTCTTCTTCGGCCGGCCCTGGGGATCGAGGCCGGAATTGAAGATCGGCGGCGCCAGGTTGAAGGAGATCTTGTAGTCGCCTTCGAAGGCGTCGTGGAGCTGCTTCTCGAAGGTGCCGTCGGAGAACAGCCGCGCCACCTCGTACTCGTCCTTGTAGGCGAGCAGCTTGGCGTAGTTGATCGCAACGGCGCGCGGCAGTGCCTCGCCGTAGCCGCCCTTGTCGGCGGCCTCGCGCACCTGGTCGACCAGCTTGCGGTAGCGCTTGGCGAGCCGGGCGTTCTGGTAGGCCGTGAGATAGGTCATGCGATGGGCGATGATCTCGTCCAGCGTCATCGCGTCGAGCGATTTCGGCGGCACCGTCTCGTCCTGTCCGGTCATCATGCCGGCGACACGCTCGGGGTTGACCACCACGAGGCGGCCGAGCCGGAATGCCTCGGTGTTCATCTTGACCGCGACGCCGTTGATCGCGATCGCCTTCTCGATGGCCTCGGCCGAGAGCGGCAGCAGGCCCTTCTGATAGGCATAGCCCATCATCATCATGTTGGTGGCGATGGAGTCGCCGAGCAGTGCCTCTGCCGGCTTGGTGAAGTCGAAGAACGTCGAGTCCTTGCGCAGCGCCGTTTCCAGCAGGCTCGTCACCTTGCGGTTCTGGAAGTTGAAGTCGCGGTTGAGCACGAAGTCGGCGGTGGGAATGAGATGGCTATTGATGACGCCATGGGTGCGCTCGGCATCGCACAGCGTGATCGTCTCCTTGGCACCCGCGACCACCTCGTCGGCGGCGATGACGAGATCTGCGGTGCCGGTGACGATGCGCGAGCAGGTCACGTCGGCGGTGTTCTCCGACAGGCGGACGTGGCTGAGCACCGCGCCGCCCTTTTGCGCGAGGCCCGACATGTCGAGGATCATCGAGGCCTTGCCCTCGATATGGGCGGCCATGCCGAGCAGCGCGCCGATGGTCAGCACACCGGTGCCGCCGACGCCGCCGACGGCGACATTGTAGGGCCGCTCCAGCGACGGCTTGGTCAGGGGCTCCGGCATCACGCCGATGTCGCCGAGCTCGGCCGGAGCCCGCGAGCGCGGCTTGCCGCCGTCGATGGTCACGAAGGACGGGCAGAAGCCCTTCACGCAGGAATAGTCCTTGTTGCAGGACGACTGGTTGATGACGCGCTTGCGGCCGAGTTCGGTCTCCAGCGGCTCGACCGAGATGCAGTTCGACTGCACCGAGCAGTCGCCGCAGCCTTCGCAGACGGCCGGGTTGATGAAGACGCGGCGCTGCGGATCCTCCATCGTGCCGCGCTTGCGGCGGCGGCGCTTCTCGGCGGCGCAGGTCTGCACGAACACGATGGCGGAAGCGCCTTTGGTCTGGCGCAGCGTCTTCATGACGTTGTCGAGCTCGTCGCGATGCGCCAGCTTGACGCCGGGCGCGATGCTGTCACTCGGGTACGAGTCTGGATTCTCCGAGACCAGGTAGATCTCGCGGATGCCTTCCGAATGCAGCTGGAAGGTGATCTGCTGCGGCGACAGATCGCCGTCATGGCGCTGGCCGCCGGTCATCGCGACGGCGTCGTTATAGAGAATCTTGTAGGTGATGTTGGCCTTGGAGGCGACCGCCTGGCGGATCGCGAGGCTGCCGGAATGGAAATAGGTGCCGTCGCCGAGATTGGCGAAGATGTGCCTCTCATCGGTGAACGGCGCGATGCCGACCCACGGCACGCCCTCGCCGCCCATATGCGTGAACGTCTCGGTGTTGCGGTTCATCCACAACGACATGAAGTGGCAGCCGATGCCGGCCAGCGCGCGGCTGCCTTCGGGCACTTTCGTCGAGGTGTTGTGCGGACAGCCGGAGCAGAAATACGGCGTGCGCGCCACCGGCGAGACCAGCTGCATCTGCGAGGCGTCGCGGCCGTTGAACCAGTCGGCCTTGGCACGCAGCATCGCCTTGATCTCGGGATTGAGGTCGAGGCGGAGAAGGCGTTCCGTGAGCGATGTCGCGAGCGAGGCGACGGAGAGCTCGGTCGCGAACGGCAGGAAGCGCTTGTCGTGGTCGTCCATCTTGCCGACGATGCGCGGGCGGACGTCATCGCGCCAGTTGAACAGCTCCTGCTTGACCTGGTTCTCAACGATCTCGCGGCGCTCCTCGACGATGAAGATCTCCTCGAGCCCGACCGCGAACTGCCGCACGCCTTCCGGCTCCAGCGGCCAGGGCATGCCGATCTTGTAGAGCCTGAGACCGATCTTGGCGGCGACCTCCTCGGTAATCCCCAACTCGCGCAGCGCCTGCCGGATGTCCTCGTAGCTCTTGCCCGACGCCATGATGCCGTAGCGGGCGTTCGGCGAATCCATCGTGATGCGGTTGACCTTGTTGGCGCGGGCGAAGGCGATCGCCGCAAAGCCCTTGTAGTCCTGCAGCCGGCGGTCCTGGTCGAAGCGATCGTCGGGCCAGCGCAGGTTGAGGCCGCCCGGCGGCAGCTCGAAGTCGGTGGGAACGACGAACGGCGTCATCTCGTCGTTGAGGTTGATCTCGGCGGTGGTCTCGACCGTCTCGGTGATCACCTTCATGCCGACCCAGCAGCCGGAGTAGCGCGACATGGCGATGCCGAGCAGGCCCATCTCGATCATCTCGTGGATCGAGGACGGATAGAGATAGGGCATCAGCGCCGACATGAAGGCGTGGTCGGACTGGTGCGGCACGGTAGAGGACTTGGCGCCGTGGTCGTCGCCGGCGAGACAGAGCACGCCGCCGTTCTTGGCGGAGCCCGCGGCATTGCCGTGGCGGAACACGTCACCACAGCGGTCGACGCCGGGGCCCTTGCCGTACCAGATGCCGACCACGCCGTCATACTTGCCGCCGGGCGACAAATGAAGCTGCTGCGAGCCCCACACGGCGGTCGCTGCCAGGTCCTCGTTCACCCCGGGCTGGAACTTGATGTTGTACTGCTCGAGATGCTTGCGCGCGGAGAACAGCTGCTGGTCGTAGCCGCCGAGCGGCGAGCCGCGATAGCCGGAGATGAAGCCGGCGGTGTTGAGGCCGGCGGCGCGGTCGCGCCGGATCTGGGCCATCGGCAGCCGCACCAGCGCCTGGATGCCGGTCAGGAAGATGTGGCCGGAGCTTGCGGTGTATTTCTGGTCGAGATTGATCTCGCTCTCGTTGATGCCCATTCCGCCCTCTTGCCGTGCTTTATCAGGGGTGCGCGGCTGCCGCCAGACGGCGGAAGCGCGCGTTCTGCCAATCATTTATGTCTGCTTTTGAAGAATGCGCATCACAAATCTCGTCCGCGCAGGGCAGCCAACCGAAATCGCAATTTCATGGCGGCAGCCGGCTGCGGCTTTTGCGGTTTGTGTCGAAAACGGCGGCTGCCGCGAAATGGGATGATGCGCGCGATGGCTTTGGCGGCTCGGCGGACGGTGACTGAACCGTTGTAGCCGGCGCGATTCTGGCCCCAACGAATTGTGCAATGCGATAGGACCGCCGCCGTTCAGCCGCGCTCCTCACCTGAAAATACGAAGCGCGGCATGTTCCATTTATAGCGGATCGCGAGCAGCCGGAACGACAGTCCGAGCGCGAAGGTCAGCGCCGTCCACCATCCGCTGGCGATGCCGAGCGACAGCCCCGTCGCATAGACCAGGCCCGTGACGAGGGAGACGCTGGCGTAGAGCTCGGCGCGAAACAGCAATGGCACGTCATTGCACAGGATGTCGCGCAGCACGCCGCCGGCGCAGCCGGTGATCATCCCGGCGACGATGACGATGCCGATCGGCACGTTCATCTGCCAGGCGATGTCGCAGCCGGTCATCGTGAACACGACGAGGCCGACGGCATCGAGAACGAGGAACGCCATCGTCAGCCGGTGAACCAGGCGCGCCATGGCGATCGTCACGAACGGCGCCAGCACCGTGAGCAGCAGCAGGGACGGCCGCTCGACCCAGGCGAGCGGATAGTGGCCGAGCAGAACGTCGCGCAAGGTGCCGCCGCCGAGCGCGGTGATCGCCCCCAACAAACAGACGCCCATCCAGTCCATGCTGCGGCGTCCCGCCGCGAGCGCGGCCGTCATCGCCTGCGCCGCCAGCGCCACCCAGGTCAACAGATGCAGCACACTGTCACCGGGCGGCAGGTTCCACATCGAAAGGCTCCAACAACAGGACGACGAATCGCGGTGCGGGAGGAACCTTAGCGCGCCGTGCAGCGGATCGACTGGGGAATTCGCAAGGTTTCGCGGAACAGAGCCGGGGCTGCGCTGGTTGTCGGGTGACAATTGCAAGGAGGACATCATGGCCAACGAACGGCTCCCGAACGAACGCTATCCCGACGGCATGAACCGGCCGGACGTGACCACCCGGCCCGGCACGGTCGGTGCTGACATGACCGGCGCCGAGTACGAGCGCGCGGCGCGGATGGACAGCCAGCTGCAGCCCGATCCCGAGCTGAGGGAAGGCTCCGCCTCGACCGGCCGTATTGCCGCCTACGCCCTGGGCATCGCGATCCTGCTCGGCGCCGTGTTCTACGGCCTCAACAACATGTCGATGCGTAGCGATCAGGCGAGCACGACGCCCGCCTCGCAGTCGGCGTCGACGAGCAATGGCAGCAGCAACAGCTCGTCCGGCGTGACCACCGGCGCCGCGGGCGACCGCACCACGCCGCCGCCGGCCCCGAAGGCTCCGACCACGACCAACAACATGAAGTAATTCGTTGATCTCGCGGACGGCATGATGCCGTTCTCAACTTGGGCGGCGGGTGAGCGATCACCCGCCGCTCTTTTGCGGCTGATCATCGAGAAGGTTGATATCGGCTCGCACGTCACGGCGACAACAAACAGGTTTCGGGGGTGGAACCATCTGCGCGCCTGCCGATTGCCTGTGCGGCACTTTGACCCACACTGATTGGAGGAGATTTGTGATGAAGGCTTTCATTCTCGCGGCCGCAGCAGGCACGCTCGTGATGACCGCAGCACAGGCTGCGCCGCTCTCGGTCGATGTGTCGGCCGTCCCCCAGCGCGACGTCCAGACCGTCCGCATGGTCTGCAACGAGGACGGCCATTGCTGGCGCGAGCGCCACGAGCGCCGTGTGATCATTCACGACGACCGCGACTCCTACGCCTATGCGCCGCGCGAGCGCTACATCGAACGACGCACCTATGAACACCGCGACGGCATCGGCATTCGCGCCCCCGGCGTGAGCATCGGAATCGGAACGGACCGCGACTGAACAGTTGTAGCGAATGGATCGAAAAGCCGCGGCAGGTCCGCGGCTTTTCTGCATGCGCGTAGCCCAACTCAACCAAAGAGCTTGTTCAGCTCGCCACCGGGATAGCCGCCTGCCAGCTCGCTGAAGGTGCCCTGCTCGGCCATCTCCTTGGCCGCCCGGACGAAGCCGGCCCAGGCCACCCGCGCCAGCGACCCGCCGACGCTGATGCGGCGCACGCCGAGCTCGGCGGCCTGGCTCAGCGAAAGACCGGAGGCGCCGATCAGCAGGTTGACCGGCTTGGGCGCCACCGCTTTGACGACAGCCGTGATCTCCTCGACCGACTTGATCCCGGGAGCGTACAGACAATCCGCGCCGGCCTCGGCATAGGCCGCGAGGCGGTCGGTCACCAGCGCGAGGTCGGGCTTGCCCCAGAGAAACGCCTCGCAGCGGCCGGTCAGCAGGACATCGCCGCCGCTGGCATCGATCGCCTGGCGCGCGGCGCGGATGCGCGCCACCGCCAGTTCGCGTTCGTAGAGCGGATCATCCTTGTCACCCGTGGAGTCCTCGATCGACAGACCCGCGACGCCGGTCGCGACCGCACGCGTGACGTTGGCGGCCACGCCCTCGGGGGCATCGGCGAAGCCGCCCTCGAAATCGGCATTGACGGGAATGTCGACCGCCGCTGACAGCGCCGCCAGATGCGCGAGCATCTCATCGAGCGTCGTGCCGGTGTCGGCCTTGCCGATCGACCACGCGAAGCCGGCGCTGGTCGAGGCGACCGCCTTGAAGCCGAGATGCTGCAGCATTTTCGCCGTGCCGGCATCGAACGGGTTCGGCAAAATAAAGCAGCCGGTCTCGTGCAATTTGCGAAAGGCCGCACGCTTGTCCGCCGTGCTGGTCACCGTCATGTCATCCTCCCATGCATCTCTTCGTTGCACCAGGATAGTCCCGCTCTCATGGCGCCGCCACGACATTGCGCAGAAATGTTCGCTCTTCGCCCAGAATGAGTTTGTGCTCCTCCGCGAGTGCGAAGTTCGCCCGTCCCTCGCCATCGCTGCGCAAGGTTGCGCGATAGCGCTCGTAAGCCGCGAGACTGTCGAATGAAATCAGGCCATAGGCGACGTCGTTCGTGCCTTCATGAGGCATGAAATAGCCGATCAGGTCGCCGCCGCAGCGGGGAATGATCGACAGCCAGCGCCTGGCGTAGGCTTCGAACACGTCGCGCTGATGCGGATCGATGCGATAGCGGATGAAGACGGTGATGGCCATGACAACCTCCGGTAAGTTTCGTATCATCGACACTATCCGCTTGCGGGGCGAGAATGCTTCGGCTAGCATCGAACTATGAAATCGGGTCCGGACATTGCGATGGTGGCGGCGCTGGTCGGCGATCCCGCCCGCGCCAACATGCTGACGGCGCTGCTCTCGGGCCGGGCGCTGACCGCGACCGAGCTCGCCCAGGAAGCGGGCGTGACGCCGCAGACGGCGAGCTCGCATCTTGCCAAGCTCGAAGGCGGCGGCCTGGTCGAGCCGGAAAAACAGGGCCGTCACCGCTACTACCGGCTCGCCGATCCGGACGTCGCCGACGTGCTGGAGAAGCTCGCCGGGCTCGCCGCGCGCGCCGGCCACATGCGGGTGCGCACCGGACCGAAGGAGCCGGAGCTGCGGCGCGCGCGCATCTGCTACGACCATCTCGCCGGCGATCTCGGCGTGCAGATGCTCGACAGCATGACGCGGCAGAAGCTGGTGCGCCGGCGCAAGCAGGAGATAGTGCTCACCGAGGACGGCGAGCAATTCCTGGCGCGCCATTTGCGGATCTCGCCGGAAATGCTGGCGCATCCGCGCCGGCCCGTCTGCAAGGCCTGCCTCGACTGGAGCGCGCGGCGGCATCATCTCGCCGGCACGCTCGGCGCAGCGTTGATGAAGCGCTTCACCGAGCTGAAATGGGCGGCGCGCGATGCCACTCCAGGCAGTCGCGTGGTCAATTTCAGCCGCGCCGGCGAAAAGCATTTCGCGGCGCTGTTCGGTCCGGCCGAGGACTGACGATCACGTGCTGTTTATCGCAGCAATGCCTTCGTGCATTGCGGCCAGAGCGAACGCAGGGCACGGCGAGACGGTTGACGACCCCATCTCGCTCCCGGAGTCTCCATGTCCCGTTTCGCTGCCGCGCTCTGCGCTGCCCTGCTCACCGTCGCGCCGATCGCCGCCCGCGCTGCGGAGATGCCGCGCGAGCCCTATGGCATCAACCTCGAAGGCTTCGCCTATCCCTACCCGGTCAGCCTGCTGCCCCTGGTCAACGACAGCGAGCAGCTGCGCATGGCCTACATGGATGTCGCGCCGGCGCAGCAGAACGGCCGCGTTGCGCTGCTGCTCCACGGCCGCAACTTCCCCTCGAGCTACTGGGCGCCCGTGATCAAGACACTGACCGACGCCGGCTTCCGCGTCGTGGTGCCCGACCAAGTCGGCTTCGGCAAATCATCCAAGCCGTCGGGCGAACTGCATTTCGACACGCTGGCGCGCAACACGATGACGCTGCTCGATCACCTCGGCATCGCCAAGGCCGACATCGTCGCGCATTCGATGGGCGGCATGCTGGCCGTCCGCATCGCCCGCGCCCATCCCGACCGGGTCGCGCATCTCGTGCTGACCACGCCGATCGGGCTCGAGGACTACCGCGCCTACGTGCCGCCGGTCCCGTCGGAAAAGATCAGCGAGAGCGAGGACCGGCTGACGTCGGACGGCTATCGCAAGCAGCTGGAGACCAACTACGCGCTGAAGCTGCCACCGGAGCAGGTCACGCCGTTCATCGATGCCCGCTTCAACCTGAAGCAAAGCGCCGACTATCCGCGCTGGCTGAAGAGCTTCGTCAGCTCCTATCAGATGATCTACCGCGAGCCGGTGGTGCACGAGATCCCGCTGCTGACGCAGCCGACGCTGTTCATCATGGGCGCGGACGATCACAACGCGCCGGGACGGCCGAACGCGCCGGAAGCCTTGAGAGCGAAGATGGGCCAGAACGCCGAGCTGGCAAAGGACCTGGCCAGCCGGATGCGCGATGCCCGCGCCGAGGTGGTCGCCAATGCCGGCCACCTCGTCTTCCTCGACGCGCCGGACAAATACGACGCGCTGCTGCTGGACTTCCTCGGCAGGTAGTTCAAACGGACACGACCGGCAGGGATCGCGCCGATCCCTGCCGTGCCGCAATCACGAGTCCGAAACGGCGCCTGGCCGCAACGCGGCCGGGCCGATCACCAGGAGTGGCGCCGATGCCAATGGCGGCGCCAGTGCCGATGATGGTGACGCCAGCCCCAATGGCGGCGCCGCCAACCCCAATGCCGCCGGCGCCAGCCCCAGTGATGGCCGTGGCCGTGATGTCCGTGATGATGACCGTGGTGTCCCCAGCGCACCTGCTCCGGCGCGAGCCGATCGGCCTCGTCCTGCGAGCCGACCGCGCGCTCGACGTGCTGATCCCTGGCTGAAGGCGCGGCTTCGTTCAGCGGCGACGGCGAGAGCGGCGCGGCGACCGCATCGCTGGTGCGAAGCACGGCGCCGGCCGCCGCTGCACAGCCGAGCCCCAATGCCAGCTTGAGGAAATTCCGTCGTTCCATCGCACGCCTCCATGATCCACGAGCCAGAGCATGACGGAGTATTCGGCCGATCACCTGAACGTGAGCTGAACCGGATCGCAGTACGGTGATGGAAGCGCCACGCCTTCGTCGTCGAAGGCAACGCAAGCTCAGCCGTCGACCGTCTGCGCCAGCACGAAGCTCTCGCGCGTCCGGGTCACGTCGGGCCAGTCGCGATTGAAATCGGCGGTCAGGCGTTTCATCTCGCGCCGCCGATCGCACGCTCCACCGCGGCGATGGCATCGAACTGATACATCGCCTGATGCACCCTGGGATCAGCGAGACTCCACACCCGCCACGCCTTGCGCACGCCGAAGCTCCTGATCGCGTCGGGCAGATGAACGTCGCGATACCAGCGGTCGAACGCATCGCGTTTCGCCGGATCCGACACGGTGGCGCGGACGACGAAGATGGCTGACGGCATCGAGTTTCCTCCGGACCACGTCGCTTTTGTTCCGGAGTCTACCCGCAATCCGGCGCTCAGCGAAACCCCGCGGCCAGGCCGACCACCTGCCCGTCGAGCCCGTTGAAGCCGTGATGGCCGCGCGCCTGACAGGGATCCCCCTCTTCCGCGCCGCCCGACAGCCACTTCGCGCGCGCCCGGCCGCCGGACCATCTGATGAACGGGTCGACGCCTGCCGGCAGCGTGAACTTGCAGGCGTCGCTGGTATGATGGATGACCAGCGTCCGCGGCAAGGCCGAGGGCGAGCCGAGGATCGACATCACGTTCGAGGAGCTCCCCGACTCCGGACTGAGGAAGCCCGAGGTCAGCACCAACGCATCCGGCCGGGCACCGCGCGCGATGCCTTCCGCGGCGCGCAACGTGCCGCGGCTGGTGCCGATCACCGTCACCGGCCGCTTGATCGTGGCCATGTAGTCCACCGCGGCCTTCAGATCGGTACTGGTGTCCGCGACCATCACGGCGAGCCCGCGTGCGGCATAGGCGTTGCGCGTGCGCACCAGCTGGTTGCCGAGCAGGCCGTGAATGTCGCCGCGCTCGCCGACATGGATGGCGCCGTCACCGCCGGGCAGCAGGATCACGCTGGCGCGCACCGAGGCCGGCCTGATCAGCGCGACGCGGGAGCCGCCGATCGTCACGGTCTCATCGGCGAAGGCTGCTCCGGCTGCGACAGCCGACATCGCAACTGCCAGCCAGATACGTATCCAATTCGCCGGTCTGATCATCGGAGCCTCCCCGCGCGGACTCGCGCTGCCGCGGGAGGCTATCAGAAATCAACGAGGCCCGGAGTGCCTAGGAGTCCGGGCCTCGTCACCTCGCGACCTCGCGCGAGCGAAGCCGGTCGGTATTTGACAATGTCTAGCGTCCGATCACGCCGATCGCATTGAGCTGGCTCAAGACGTCAGTAGCAGCGCGTGATCGTGACGGTGTGATCGCCGCCGCGGCGTCCCGGCACCGTCACGGTCTGCATCGGGCAGCTCGATACGTAGGGGCGATCGGATGGCACGACGTTCGGTGGAAAGCGGTGGGCCCAGTCCCACGGGACGTCGTAGGTATAGGTGTAACGCACGTCGGCCGAGGTCCGCTCCGGGATCTGCTGCGGCACGGGCTCGTCATAACCGCCATAGGCGAAGGCGCCGGCGGCCGGCAGATAGGCGCGAGCGCCGCGATAATGGTGATGACGCAGGCCGGGCCTGATCCCAGGCGCCGGCCGGACGACCTGGCTCGGTCCAACGGGACCGGCAGCCACTGCGGCGCCAGACCGGGCCGATGCGGCCTCGGTCGAGAAGATCAGCGCAGCGGCCGCCGCGCAGACGACGAAAACGCCTGAATTCCGAAATGCCGATGTTCTGTCAGCCATGATACGCGACCCTACTCTTCCGACCCACCCGCAACCCGGCAAAGCTAGGCCAGCGGCCCAGTTCCCGCAAACCCATCGTTAAAGGTTAGTTAAGCGACAGGCTTAACGCCAGGGCGAGAGAAGGCGCCCGATTGCCGCATTCTCCGTGATGCAGGCCGGGCACGAGCCCCTGGATTGCTTCGTCGCTGCGCTCCTCGCAATGACGATGGGTGCGACGGGCTTTCATCCCCGGCCGACACAGCGGGACGAGGACAGCGCCCGGCGCGCGCGCCGCGTTCTCCGTCATTGCGAGCGAAGCGAAGCAATCCAGGGCCACGCGGCAGCTCGCAATGATTTTGTCGCCGCCGCCCGCGAGGACGACGGCTCGAGCCGATGCCTACAGCGGCAGATTGTCGTGCTTCTTCGCCGGCATCTCCATCTTCTTGTCGCGGAGCATCGCGAGCGCACGGGCGATGCGGCGGCGGGTGGAGTGCGGCATGATGACGTCGTCGATATAGCCGCGCTCGGCGGCGATGAACGGCGACAGGAAGCGGTCCTCGTATTCCTTGGTGCGCGCGGCAATTTTCTCCGGGTCCGCCATGTCGGCGCGGAAGATGATCTCGACGGCGCCCTTGGCGCCCATGACCGCGATCTGCGCCGTCGGCCAGGCGTAGTTCATGTCCGCGCCGATCTCCTTCGAGGCCATGACGTCGAAGGCGCCGCCATAGGCCTTGCGGGTGATGACGGTGACGAGCGGCACGGTGCATTGCGAGTACGCGAACAACAGCTTCGCGCCGTGCTTGATCAGGCCGCCATATTCCTGCGCGGTGCCCGGCAGGAAGCCCGGCACGTCGACGAAGGTGACGATCGGAATGTTGAAGGCGTCGCAGAAGCGGACGAAGCGCGCCGCCTTGCGCGAGGCATCCGAGTCGAGCACGCCGGCCAGCACCATCGGCTGGTTGGCGACGAAGCCGACCGTGCGGCCCGCGATGCGGCCGAAGCCGGTGACGATGTTCTTGGCAAAACCTTCCGCGATCTCGAAGAAGTCGCCCTCGTCGACGACCTTCAGGATCAGCTCCTTCATGTCGTAGGGCTTGTTCGGATTGTCCGGGATCAGGGTATCGAGCGACATGTCGACGCGCTCGATGTCGTCGAAGCTCGGCCATTCCGGCACGCCGTCGCTGTTGTTCGACGGCAGGAAGTCGATCAGGCGGCGCATCTGCAACAGCGTCTCGACGTCGTTGTCGAAGGCGCCATCGGCGATCGAGGAGCGCGTCGCATGCACCGAGGCGCCGCCGAGCTCTTCCGCGGTGACGACCTCGTTGGTCACGGTCTTCACGACGTCGGGTCCGGTCACGAACATGTAGCTGGTGTTCTTCACCATGAAGATGAAGTCGGTCATGGCCGGCGAATAGACGTCGCCCCCGGCGCACGGGCCCATGATGACGGAGATCTGCGGGATCACGCCGGACGCCAGCACGTTGCGGCGGAAGACGTAGGAATAGCCTGCGAGCGCCGCGACGCCCTCCTGGATGCGGGCGCCGCCGGCGTCATAGAGGCCGATGATCGGCGCGCGCGCCTTCATCGCCATGTCCTGCAGCTTGGTGATCTTCAGCGCGTGGGTCTCGGACAGCGAGCCGCCGAACACGGTGAAATCCTTGGCGAAGACGAAGGTCTTGCGGCCGTTGACGGTGCCCCAGCCGGTGACGACGCCGTCGCCGGGGACCTTGGTCTTCTCCATGGAGAACTCGGTGGAGCGGTGCTCGACGAACATGTCGAACTCCTCGAACGAGCCCTTGTCGAGCAGCAGCTCGATGCGCTCCCGCGCCGTCAGCTTGCCGCGCGCATGCTGCGCCTCGATGCGCTTCTCGCCGCCACCGAGCTTGGCGCCTTTGCGCCGTTCCTCGAGGGTGTCCAGAATGTCCTTCATGCGCTTCCCGCCCGTTCCCGATGTCGTGACTGTTGGCGGCCTTCTAACACGGCTATTTCGAAGCCGGAAAGCCGCTTTCGGCAGTGCCGCCCCTCCTCCCACAGCTCGGAATTGGAAGCAGAATCATGGATATGGCCGCGCAACCGGACCTGGTCACTGAGCCCTTGGGCACATCGCGTGGCGCCGTCCAGGGCGGCCTGCGCCTGCTGCTGCGGCTCGAAGGGCTGGTGCTGGCGGCCGCCGCGATCGCCTTCTACGCCCACCAAAGCGGCTCGTGGTGGCTGTTCGCGGCCCTGTTCCTGGCGCCCGACGTCAGCTTCGCCGCCTATCTCGGCGGCCCGCGGATCGGCGCCGTGGCCTACAATGCCGTCCACAGCACGCTGGCACCCGCCGCCCTGCTCGCGATCGGGCTGGCGGCCGGACAGCCACTGGTGGTCGAGATCGCCACGATCTGGCTGGCCCATGTCGGCGTCGACCGGCTCGCCGGCTACGGCCTGAAATATGCCGACGGCTTCGGCTTCACCCATCTCGGCCGGATCGGCGGAGTTCGTCGACCCTGACACCGCGGTCCGAGATGCCGGAGTCTCAAAGAGGCCCGCGGCCCCTTGTTTCGCGGCGCACCAGGCTCGGTGTTGTCCACCGCTGTCAGCCAGCGCGCCGCGCACGGCTGTTTGACAGCTCCGCGATCGCTCGTTCTACTTGGTTGCAAAGCCGCGCCACAAGCGGCGAGCCAGGAGGACGGTCATGGAGCGACACATTGTTGCTGCCTCATCGACGCTTGCCGTGGACGCTCGTGTTGCCGTCTCGCATCGACCGCGCCGCGCCGTTGGAGGGTCCCGTTGCCGACAGGCGGTGGTGGCCGTGACGATGCTGCTGACAGCCTTGGCCGGTGACTTCGGCAGCAGCGCCAGCGCCCAGGGCTTCACCAAGGATATGCCCGCCCGGGTCGAGATGTATCCGATCCCGTCGCTGACCTTATCCGATCGGCAGTTCCTCTCCGGCGACGACGGCGGCAAGCCGGTGACCGTCGTCGGCGAAATGCGCGTCGCGCAGGGCAGCGGCAGGCTGCCGGTGGTGGTGCTGATGCACGGCTCGGGCGGCGTCGGCGCCAACATCGCGGCGTGGAGCCGCACCTTCAATGCGATGGGGATCTCGACCTTCGCGATCGACGGCTTCACCGGGCGCGGCATCACCGCGACCAGCACCAACCAGGCCCAGCTCGGCCGGCTGAACCTGATCATGGACATCTACCGTGCGCTGGACGTGCTGGCGAAGCATCCGCGCGTCGATCCCGAGCGCATCGTGCTGATGGGCTTTTCACGCGGCGGTCAGGCGGCGCTGTATGCGAGCCTCGAGCGCTTCCACAGGCGCTGGAACAATTCGGGGCTGCAGTTCGCCGCCTATATCCCGTTCTATCCCGACTGCTCGACGACCTATCTCGGCGACACCGACGTCGTGGCGCGGCCGATCCGGATCTTTCACGGCGGGCCGGACGACTACAATCCGGTGCGGACCTGCAAGGCCTATGTCGAGCGGCTGAAGGCCGCGGGCCGCGACGTCGCGCTGACGGAATACGCGGACTCGCCGCACGGCTTCGATCTCGGCCTGCTCGGCGCCAACATGCTCGCAGTCGCGCCGAAGGCGCAGACCGTGCGCAACTGCCGCATCAAGGAGAGCGACGGCGGGATGCTGATCAATGCCGACACGCAGCAGCCCTTCACCTATCAGGACGCCTGCGTCGAGTTCGATCCGCATGTCGGCGGCAATCCGGCCACGGCCGAGGCGGCGCGCCAGGCGGTGACGGATTTCCTGCGCGCGCTGTTCAAGCTGTCGTGAGCAAAAATAGAACGATTTGGATCAATTTTTGAGGTGACAGATCGAACGTATCGGGTCTTGCTGCGTTGTCGCTCGCTTTTCGACGATGAAACGGAGCCCGATGATGCGCGCCTCTCGCCTTGCGATCCCCACTTTGCTGACCGCCCTCGCCTTGGGCGGCACGGCCCATGCGGCGCCTGCCGCGCCGTTCCGGGGGCTGCAGGGCTCCTGGACCGGCGGCGGCGTGATCAGCCTGTCCGACGGCAACCAGGAGCGGCTGCGCTGCCGCGCGGCCTATGACGTCGGCGGCGCCGGCGAGCAGCTCCGGCTCAACATCCGCTGCGCCAGCGACAGCTACAACATCGATCTCTCCAGCGACGTCGCCTATCGCGGCGGCGAGATCTCGGGGCAATGGAGCGAGTCGAGCCACAACGCGTCCGGCACGATCGAGGGCCGCGCCGTCGGCAACCGCATCGAGGCCCAGGCGCGCGGGCAGACGTTTTCCGCCGGCCTGTCGCTGACGACGCAGGGACGCCGGCAGACCGTGTCGATCCGCCCGGCCGGCACGGACATCAGGGGCGTCGACCTGGAGCTGGCGCGGCGGTGACGTACGCTAGGTCGCCACGATATCGTTGCTTCGCGTAGCAACGCGCCGCTCTATCCACGTCGTTGCGAGCGCAGCGAAGCAATCCAGAGTCCCACACACCACACTGGATTGCTTCGCTACGCTCGCAATGACGGTGGCGAGAGCATGCGCGCCTCACGATTCGCTCACAGCGCGCCGATCTCCTTCAGGCACGCTTGGGTCAACGTCATGCGGGCTTCGACGTGGCGCGGCTCCGGGCAGTCCATGTTGAGCGCGAACACGGTCGGCTGGTCACCCTTGTCGACCCAGCCGACCATCCAGCCGAGTGAGCCCTGCTCCTTGCCGAGCAATCCCGACTTGAAGTGAATGACGGCGTCGCCGACCTTGGTCGTCGGAATGATGTCGCGCGTCAGATCCTGGCTGCGCTTCGACACCGTCAGCGCGCCACGGCGCAGGCGATCGATGAAATCGACCTGCTCCACCGGATCGATGCGAAGCGCGCCGGTGAGCCAGAACTGGTCGATGCCGCCGCCGATGTCGTGATTGCCGTAGTCGAGCTCCTCGAGATATTTTTGCATCCGCTCGGGACCGATGCGGCGCGCGATCTCCTGATAGACCGGCACGGCGGAGACCGCGATCGCGCTGCGCAAGGTGTGATCCCTGTTCCAGGCCTCGATCGATCTCGTGACGCCATCCCATTTGAACACATCCTTGTCGGGATCCTCGACGACGCCCGTCTCCAGCGCGATCAGCGAGTTCGCGATCTTGAAGGTCGAGGCCGGCAGCTTCGCCTCGCCGGAGCGATCGGCATCGCTGGCGATGATGAGATATTCCTCGACCTTGTAGGCCAGGAACGTGCCCTTGGTGCCCTCGTCGGTGAAGCGCTTGGTGAGCTCGCCGCGGATCTCGTTGCGTGGCGGTGCGACATGCGCAAATGCGCGCGCGGGCAACAGGCTGGCGCCGGTCATCAGGGCGAGCGCGTGGCGGCGGCTCATCATGGGCATCGCAAATCTCCGTCGTCGTTCGCCCTCCCTACCACAGGGCGGTGACGACCGACGCATGACGGAGATCACAAATGCGGCGCGCTCAGCGCATCGGCCGCGACAGGTTGAGCACGAACACCAGCACCTCGGCGACGGCCTTGTAGAGCTCCTCCGGGATCTCGTCGCCGAGCTCGACATTGGAGAGCGCGCCGGCCAGCACCTCGTTCTCCTCGATCGGGATGTCGTGCGCCTTCGCGACCTCGATGATCTTGGCGCCGATCGTGCCCTTGCCCTTGGCGACGACGCGCGGCGCGCCCTGGCCCTTGTCGTAGTGCAAGGCGACGGCGAGCTGGGTCTTGTTGGCGGCCTTCACCTCGATGCTCATAGCGCGCGATCCAGGAAATGGCCGGCCCTGGGCGGCATCACGGCCGGCGGCGCGCCGTCCTGCACCACGAGATCGCCCGGCGAGAGCTCGGCACGGCTGAGGGCCTGGCTGAGGTCGGCAAGGCCGGCGCGCAGCCGCGCGGCGGTGACCGGACGCTCGGCCCACATCCGCACGGAGGTGCGCTCGGCGCTGAATGAGATCATCGCATGCACCGGGCCGGCCGGCTCGACGTCGAGCGAGAAGCGCGCCCGCCAGACGCGCTTGGCCGCGTCCGGCGATTGCGTGCCGCCGTCGCGCGCGATCTCGAACTGCGCCATGGCCGTGCCCTGCGGGGTGGCGAAGGGAATCTCGAAGTTCCAGCGCGGCGGCGCCGGGTCGGTGCGCGCGGTCGAGGCGTCCGGGCGATCCGGCAGCGAGGCGACCTGCAGCAGGGTCTGGCGCGACAGCGCCTGGTCGGTCTCGTCGAGCAGCCGGTGCGCGATCGCCGACAGCGGCGTGTCGGGACCGAGCGTCGGCATCGCCACGGCCTGCGGCATCGGTGCAGCCCCGCGGAACGGCGGCGGCGGGGTGTTGGTGCGCACGACCATATCGGCGCGGCCGTTGGCGTTGCGTCCGGGAACGAGGCCCGCGGCGCGCGGAATCTGCTGCTGCGCTTCCTGCAGCACGGCCAGCACCGTGCCGGGCGTGAGCGACTGCGCCTTGGCGCCCGTCAGGGCCTCGATCAGCGCCGAGCCGGTGAAGCCGGCAGACGCGGCGTCGGGCCGCCCCATTCCCGTGGCCCAGGGCTGGGGCGGCAGCTCGATCTCGATGTCGGGCACCAGCGAGGGAGCGCCGCTCTGTTGCTGCGCGGCGGCGGCGCGGCCGGCCTCCGACAGCACCGAGGCATAGGAGCCACCGGGCGACGGCTGCGCCGATGCCGCCATACCGGGATCGGCGGTCTGCAGCACCGTCGCCAGCGTCTGGCGCAGCACGATCAGCGCCGCCTTCAGGTCGGGCGTGCCGGTGCCGGTAGTGCCATTGGCGAGCGAGGATTCCAGGAACAGGCCGGATTGCTGCACGGCGGTCTGCACATCCTCCGCAGTCAGCGCCGGCGAGAGCGGGGTCTGCTGCGCCAGCACCTGGGCCACGGCGGCTCGCAAGGCCGGTGGAAGGTTCGGCGAGTCGGCGACGGCCTGGAGATCGGCGAACAATTGGCCCTGGCTGCCCTGGCGGGTCGCCGCCTCCTCGCTGGCGATCGACAATGCGAGCCGCTCCAGCCCGGTCAGCGGATCCGGCGGTGGCGGCAGCGCCGGTGCCAGCCGGCCGGTGACGTCGACGACGGTGGCGGCCGGCGTCGGGGTGCCGGTGGTGCCAGTGGCAGCGCTGCCGCCCTGCCCGACGATGGCGAGCTGCAGCCCTTGCGCGGTCTGCGACACCGCGACCTGCACGGTCTGGCCGGCCTGCAGCGGCAGCTCGCTCGCGAGCTCCATCGACAGGTTTCCGATCGCGACCTGGACCAGGTTCTCGGCGAGCACCTGCTGCACCCTGGCGCTGACCAGTGCGCCGGCCTGCAGCGTGGTCGCTGCCGCCACCGTGGTTCCGGCCGGCGAGCTGCCGACGCCGCGGACGGCGCTCACGGAAGGCGACGGGGTGACACTCTGGACCATGCGCGTACTCGGGTTACGCGCACAGCCTAGCGGGTGCCCCTAAACCCGGCGTTAACCGGCCTCAGAGCGCGGCGTCGACTGCCCGGAGGATGCGGACGGCGGCTTGGTAGTCGATCTGCTTGGCGGCGCGGCGGCTCATCGCCTCCTCGTCGGCCCCCCATTGCGCGACGTTCCAGTCCTCGTCGACATGGGCTGCCGCCCAGACCTGATCGGCGTCGCGCACCCCATGCACCAGCGCCAGCGCCAGCAGCGCCGAGCCGGTCAGTGTGGTGACGACATGCGCGGCCGCCACCGTCCACGGGCCGGTCGGCAGCGCAGCGCGCGCGGCCTGGACCGCAGCCTCCGGCTGGGCCACATGCATGATGCCTTCGGACAGGATGAAATGCGCGCCCAGGCCGTCGCGCGCCCAGTCCAGCACCGGGTCCCAATGCTCGGCCTCGCGCGCGACCAGCCCCTCGGGATGACCGGCCCGGTAGAACAGCAGGTCGGACTGGAGATATTTGGCAATGTCCTCGCGCACCGCGTCGGTGCGGTCGACCACCGACTGCACGACGCTGTTGGCGAACCGCGTCAGCGGCATCGTGGCGGGATCGATGTTCTCACCCTGGGCCTGCCACTCGGCGGCGACGGCCTCCGCCAGCTCCCCGGCGGGAACGATGACGACGCGCCCCGACGGCGTGCGGATCGGCCGGCCATCGAGGGTGACGTTGAAGCCGCCCTCGGCCGCGGCGGTCCCGGCCTCCTTATAGAAGCGCTTGCGCAGCGGCGTCCGCATCGCCTGGCGCGCCGATTCCTGCGGATCGAGCGGCGACCGGCCGACGACCTCGTCAAACAGTTCACGCATCAGAATTCCAGCCCTCTCGCGGGATGATCACACGGGATCCGTTGTTTTCGCGGTAGATAAGCCCTGTCCGCCCGAAATGCGAGCTGCCGATGCGTCCGCTGCTCTCCGCCCTCGTCCTGCTCGGCAGCGCCGTTGAGGCCGCCGCCGGCTTCCGCTCGCCGGAATCGCTGGTGCGCAACGTCTATGCGCATTACGGCCGGGGCGCGCCGGAGCTCTCCGCCGGGCTGCCGCGGACGGCCGAGACCGCGCGGCAGTTCTTCGATCCGAGCCTCGCCGGGGCCTGGGCGGCGCCGCGGCGTGAGCCCTACGATTTCCTGGTGCAGAGCCCACGCTGGAAGCTCGGCCCGGTCGCGATCTCGATCTTGCGCAAGCAGTTCGACAAGACCTATGTCGCCGCCAGCTTCGACAACCAGGGCCACCGCGTGACGATGAACTTCATCGTGGTCAAGGGGCCGGACGGCTGGGTCATCCTCGACGTCGAAACGCCGCACGATTCGCTGCGGTTATTCCTGGAGCAGTTCCGGAAGTGAGCCGCGGCGGGATCGACTCTCCTCGCCTTAGATAGAGGCCCACCTCAGGAGGATAACCATGACTGTGGCCGAGATCATTCGTCGCGCGATCGCGCTGAGTGAGCCGGACGGCGAGATCACGTTCGACGAGCTGAACGACCTTTTCGGTCCGGAACGCCCGCCCGAGGACGTCGAAGACGTGTTCTTGGCGCTTCATGACGCGGGCATTCAGCTCGTTGAGCAGAGGAGCTGAATCTGCCGCTCACTCCTCCGGCGCGTTCTCGATCGGGTCGAAGCGGTCGTGCTCGAGGCCGAGCAGGTTCCACGACTGCAGCATGTGCGGCGGCAGCGGCGCGGTGGCGTCGATGAATCCGCCGCGCGGATGCGGGATGACGATGCGGCGCGCCAGCAGATGCAGCCGGTTCTGCAGGCCGCCGGGCAGCGCCCAGTTCTCGATGTTGAAATATTTGGGATCGCCGACGATGGGATGGCCGATATGGGCCATGTGCGCGCGCAGCTGATGGGTGCGGCCGGTCACCGGTTTCAGCGACACCCAGGCGAGCTTGTTGGCCGAGGCCTCGACCACCGCGTAGTAGGTCACGGCGTGGCTGGCGCCCTCGTCGCCATGGGCGGCGACGCGCATGATGGTGTCGTCCTCGCTCTCCTCCTTGGCAAGATAGGTGGAGATGCGGCCCTGCTTGGGCTTGGGCACGCCCGCCACCAGCGCCCAGTAGATCTTGCGCGCCGAGCGGCTGCGGAAGGCGCCGGTCAGATGCGTCGCGGCGAAGCGGGTCTTGGCGATCAGCAGGCAGCCGGAGGTCTCGCGGTCGATGCGGTGCACGAGCCGCGGCTTCTGGCCCTTGGCGTCGCGCATAACCTCCAGCATCTGGTCGATATGACGGGTCATGCCGGAGCCGCCCTGCACCGCGAGCCCGGCCGGCTTGTTGAGGACGAGCACGTCGACGTCCTCGTACAAGGTCATCGCCTTGAGGCTCTCCAGCGTCTTGCGCTCGCCCTCGGTGAGGCCGGCGCGCTCCTTCGGCGCGTCCAGCTTGAGCGGCGGAATACGCACGCTCTGGCCTTCTTCAAGGCGATCCTTGGAGTCGGCGCGCTTGCCGTCGACGCGCAGCTCGCCTTTGCGGACGATGCGCTGGATGTGCGAGAACGACAGGCCGGGAAAGCGCGCCTCGAGGAAGCGGTCGACGCGCATGTTGTTCTCGTCGGCCGTGACCACCACGGTCTGCACCTTCGTCGGCAGCAGCGGCGTCTCCGGCTCGACCTTCTTCGGCGGCGGCGCCGCAGGCCTGCGCTCGGCACGCTCCGAGCTGAACCGCGCGGGCTTGCCGGCACCGGCGCGCTTGGCCGGCGGCCGCTCGCGCGGGGCGAAGCTGTCGCGGCGATCCTCTCCCTCGGCGCGCGGCGCACGGCTGCGCTCGGCCTTGCCGCGCCCGAAATCGCCGCGCGGTGCCGCCTCGCGGTCACCGGCAAAACGGTCGCGCCGCGGCCGCTCGGCATCGGGACGCTTCGCAGACTCACGCTTGGCCGCGGCGCCTGCGCTGCGGGCGGCCTCGGCCTTCGGCCGCTCGCTGCGGCGATCGGTCGGGCGATCGGATCGGGTCTGGGTTCGCTTGATACGGCGGCTCATGGCAGGTTGCGTATCGCAAAAGCCCCTGCCAGTCACGGCGAAATCGCGATAAATCCGCTTGTGAGTCGGCCGCTTGGGCCATCGATACTGATCGGAGCGAATTCGAATGACGCTCACGCGACTGGGCCTGGCGATCCTGGCAGCCACGCTGGCGACGACCGCCACGCAGGCGCAGCAGAGCCCCATGCCCGACGACATCGCCTGGAAGCTGATCGAGATCGGCCGGGTCATCGCCCCGCCGAAGACCGCCGCGATCTACACGCCGCTGCAGGCCAAGGAACCCTACACCGGCGTCAAGGTGCAGCGCGATGTGAGATACGGCACGGCCGAACGCAATCTGCTCGACGTCTTCACGCCGGATGCCGCGGCCGCGCCCCGGCCGGTGCTGATCTTCGTGCATGGCGGCGCCTTCATCGGCGGCAACAAGCGCACCACGCCGGACGGCCCGTTCTACGACAACATCATGCTGTGGGCGGTGAAGAGCGGCTTCGTCGGCGTCAACATCACCTACCGCCTGGCGCCGAAATTCTCCTGGCCTGCCGGCGTCGAGGATGTCGCCAGCGCGGTGCAATGGGTGGCCGCCCACGCCGCCGAGAACGGCGGCGATCCCGCGCGCATCTATCTGATGGGCCATTCGGCCGGCGCGGTGCACGTCGCGACCTATGTGGCGCATCCCGAATTCCACAAGGTCGCCGGCGGCGGCCTTGCGGGCGCGATCATGGCCTCGGGCGTCTACGACCTCACCGCGACGCCGCTTGGCGACCAGGAGATGGCCTATTTCGGCACCGATCCCTCGCGCTTCAAGGAGCGCTCGTCGCTGCAGGGGCTGCAAGCCTCGCCCTTGCCGCTGATGATCGTCTCCGCCGAGCTCGACCCGCCGCGCTTCGTCGAGCAGTTCGATCTGCTCAAGCAGGCCGCCTGCAAGCGACCGTCCGGCTGCGCCCGCGCGGTGATGCTGCCGCAGCACAGCCACATGTCGGAGGTGTATGCGATCAACACCGAGGACGACCGGCTGACGCGGGAGATTGCGGAGTTCGTCAAGACGGGGAAGTAGTAGCGCGCTCCCTCCACCGTCATTACCCGCAGCGAAACAATCCAGGGCGTCGCGAGGACTCTGGATTGCTTCGCTGCGCTCGCAATGACGTGGAGAGAGCATGACGCAACATAAGCAGCGCGACACGCGGTGACAGAACGAGCGGCGTCGGGGCTCCTACCCACCCCGCTCCTTCCGCAGCTTCGCCCAGTAGTCCAGCCGCTTCCTGATCTCGCGCTCGAAGCCGCGCTCGGGGGGATCGTAGAACTGCTGGCGGCCGAGGGCGTCGGGGAAGTAGTCCTGGCCCGAAAACGCGTCCGGCGCATCGTGGTCGTACTGATAGCCCGCGCCGTAGCCTTCGCCCTGCATCAGCTTGGTCGGCGCGTTCAAGATGTGCTTTGGCGGCAGCAGCGAGCCGCCCTCTTTCGCCACGCGCTTGGCGGCGCCGAACGCTTTGTAGGCGGCGTTCGATTTCGGCGCGGTCGCGACATAGATCACGGCCTGCGCGATCGCGAGCTCGCCCTCGGGTGAGCCCAAGAAGTCATAGGCATCCTTGGCGGCGTTGGCGATCACCAGCGCCTGGGGATCGGCGAGGCCGATGTCCTCCACCGCCATCCGAACGATGCGGCGAGCAAGGAACAGCGGATCCTCGCCGGCGTCGAGCATGCGGGCGAAGTAGTACAGCGCCGCATCCGGATCGGAGCCGCGCACCGATTTGTGCAGGGCCGAGATCAGGTTGTAGTGGCCGTCGGCCGATTTGTCGTAGATCGGCGCACGGCGCTGCAGGATGTCCTGCAACTGCACCGCGTTGAAGATCTCGTCCTTGCGCGCCGAGCGCCAGACTTCCTCGGCGAGCGTCAGTGCGGCGCGGCCGTCGCCGTCGGCCATGCGGATCAGCACGGCGCGCGCCTCGTCGTCGAGCGGCAGCTTGCGGCCCTCGGCGGCTTCCGCGTTGCTGTAGAGCTTCTCGATCGCGGCGGCGTCGAGCGAGTGGAACACCAGCACGCGCGAACGCGACAACAAAGCGGCGTTGAGCTCGAACGACGGATTCTCGGTGGTGGCGCCGACCAGCACGACGGTGCCGTCCTCCATCACCGGCAGGAAAGAGTCCTGCTGCGCGCGGTTGAAGCGATGCACCTCGTCGACGAACAGCAGCGTGCCCTGCCCGGTCTCGCGGCGCGCGCGCGCGGCGTCGAAGACTTTCTTCAGGTCGGCGACGCCGGAGAACACCGCCGAGATCTGCTCGAAATGCAGCTCGGTAGCATCGGCCAGCAGCCGCGCCACCGTGGTCTTGCCGGTGCCGGGCGGGCCCCAGAAGATCAGCGAGCCCAGCGTGCGCGTCTCCAGCATGCGCGTCAGCGCGCCGTCGGGACCGAGGATGTGGTCCTGCCCGACGACGTCGGACAATTTGTGCGGACGCAGCCGCTCGGGCAGCGGCCGCGGCGCATCCTGCTCCATCCCCGCCGCGGCGAAGAGGCTCGGGCCTCCCTGCTGGGGACGCTTCGGGCTCATCCGCCGAGCGTGACGTTGATCTGCTGGCCGCCGCGCAGCACGGTGATGCGCCAGATGCGCGCGGCCTCGCGCGACGCCTTGTCGAGGTCGGCGGTCTTGGCGATCTTCTGGTTATTCACGGCCATGATCACGTCGCCCTTCTGGAAGCCGACATTGGCCGCGGTGGTGCCGTCGCCCGGCTCGAGCACGACCACGCCCTCGGTGTCGGCATCGAGATGCAGCTCATCGGCGACCGCCGGAGAGATGTTGGCGACCTTGGCGCCCTGGAACGGCGAGCGGCCGTTGATCACCATCTCGTTGCGTCCGGTGTCCGGCGCGGTCTCCAGCGCGACCGCGACCTTCACCGGCTTGCCGCCGCGCTGCAGCTCGATCTGCGCCGTGCCGCCGAGCGGCCGGGTCGCGAAGCGATAGTCGAACGCGTTCGGGTCATCGACGGTCTGGCCGTCGATCGACACGATCAGGTCCGACGACTTGATGCCCGCCTTTGCCGCCGGGCTGTTCGCGACCACGGAAGCGACCAGCGCGCCGGTCGGCGAGCGCAGGCCGAGGCTCTCGGCGATCTCGGGCGTCACCGCCTGCAGCCGCGCGCCGAGCCACGGGCGCTTCACCGCCTTGCCGCCGCTCTTCGCCGAAGCCACGACCACGCGCACCATGTTGGCAGGGATCGCGAAGCCGATGCCCTGCGAGCCGCCGGACTTGGAATAGATCGCGGTGTTGATGCCGACGAGACGTCCGGTCATGTCGACCAGCGCGCCGCCGGAATTGCCGGGATTGATCGCGGCATCGGTCTGGATGAAGAACTGATAGTCGGTGATCCCGACCTGCGTGCGCGCCAGCGCCGACACGATGCCGTGGGTCACGGTCTGGCCGACGCCGAAGGGATTGCCGATCGCTAGCACGACATCGCCGACCAGGAGATCATCGGAGTTGGCGAGGTCGAGCGTCGGAAACTGCTCCTTGGTGCCCTTCAGCTTGAGCACGGCCAGATCAGTGCGGCTGTCCTTCAGCACGATCTCGGCTTCGAACTCGCGCTTGTCGGCGAGCGAGACCTTCACCTCGTCGGCGCCCTCGATCACGTGCACGTTGGTGACGACGAGACCGGACGCATCGATCATCACGCCCGAGCCGAGCGAGCGCTGCATCTGCTCCTGCGGCCCGCCCTGCAGGCCGAAGAAGCGGCGGAAGATCGGATCGTCGAGAAAGGGATTGCGGTTCTGCACCACCTTGGCGGCATAGACGTTGACGACCGCCGGCTGCACGCGCTGCACGATCGGCGCATAGGACAGCCGCAGCTCGGCCGCGGACTGCGGCACGCGCCGGTCCTGCGCCGCGAGCGGAGTGGCTGCCAGCAGAGACAGCAGCAGGACCAGTGTGGAGCGAATCAACGTCATGCGAACAATCCTGGGAAAATGACGGCTTGGATATAGGCGGAACGGCCGCCGCGGCCAAGCTCAGGCGGCCTGATGCGGCGTTTTGATGGTCTCTGCAACGGGGCCGCAGGACAGCCGTTCCTGGTGCCGCTCGCCCCAGCTCCTGAGGACCTCGATCACCGGCCGCAGGCTCTCGCCGACCTCGGACAGGGTATAGTCCACCCGCGGCGGCACCTCGGCATAGACCTTGCGAACCACCAGCCCGTCGTCCTCGAGCGCCCGCAGCTGCTTGGTCAGCATCCGCTGGGTGATGCCGGGCATCAGGCGGCGCAGCTCGCCGAAGCGCTGGCTGCCGCCCTGCAGGTGGTAGAGGATCACGCCCTTCCACTTGCCGTCGATCAGATCGAGCGTGGCTTCGACCGCGCAGCCCGGACGGCGGGTGAAATTCTTCCGTTTCATCGCGTTTTGGCCCAATAGTATCCAAACGGGGACTAGTTCCCCATTTTTACAGTACTTGCTGAAATGACGCCAGAAGGACAAACAGATCCTATCGCCAAGCCAACCAGGAGGTTGTTCATGAAGGCCGTCGGATACCAGCAGTCGCTCCCCATCACCGAGGACCGCGCGCTGTTCGACTTCGAGACCGCCAAACCCGAGCCGAAGGGACGCGACATCCGCGTCGCAGTGAAGGCGGTGTCGGTCAATCCGGTCGACACCAAGGTGCGCAAGCGCGCCGCACCGCCCGCCGGCGAAACCAAGATCCTGGGCTATGACGCCGCTGGCGTGGTCGAGGCTGTCGGCCCGGACGTGAGCCTGTTCAAGCCCGGTGACGAGGTGTTCTACGCCGGCTCGATCCTGCGCCAGGGCACCAATGCCGAATTCCATCTGGTCGACGAGCGCATCGTCGGACGCAAGCCGAAGAGCCTGTCGTTCGCCGAGGCCGCCGCCCTGCCCCTGACCTCGATCACCGCGTGGGAGCTGCTGTTCGACCGGCTCGGCGCCGTCCCCGGCAAGAGCCTCGATGACCGCACCTTGCTGATCACGGGCGCCGCCGGCGGCGTCGGCTCGATCCTGATCCAGCTGTCGCGCCGCCTCACCGGCCTGACCGTGCTCGCTACCGCCACCCGGCCCGAGTCGCGCGACTGGTGCCTGAAGCTCGGCGCCCATGCCGTGATCGACCATGGCAAGCCGATGAAGGCGCAGATCGATGCGCTGAAGCTGCCGCCGGTCGCGCTCATCGCGAGCCTCACCCACACCGACCAGCACTACAAGGCGATCGCCGACTTCATGGCGCCGCAGGGCAAGTTCGGCCTGATCGACGATCCCGCCGAGTTCTCACTCGCAGCCTTCAAGGGCAAGGCGATCTCGATCCACTGGGAATCGATGTTCACGCGCTCCTCGTTCACGACGCCCGATATCATCGCGCAGCACAACCTGCTCAACGATGTCTCTGATCTCATCGACAAGGGCGTGATCCGCACCACCCTCGGCGACAACTACGGCACCATCAACGCCGCCAACCTCAAGCGCGCCCATGCGCTGATCGAGAGCAACACATCGCGCGGCAAGATCGTGCTGGAGGGGTGGGGTTAAGTAATAGCGCTCATAGGGTGGGCAAAGGCGTGGCTCAGGTCTCTCCACGTTCGAGGTCGCGGTGGCGCCGTGCCCACCATCTCGCCGGTGCACTCGCTGACGGACGGTGGCACGCTGCCGCCTGACGGCGGCTGCTTTGCCCACCTACGGCACCGCCACCCTCAACTAACAAGCCCGCGCTTCATAGCTTTCCGTCATTGAGAGCGAAGCGGCAACGGCGTCCGGTCGCTCATTGCCGCGCTGGTCCCCAAGCGTAGGCCTCATCGGGAGTGCTGAACGCCCTGATCACCGGCTCGGAAAAGCCGAGCGCCTCGTAGCAGTACTCACTGCCGACGAAACTGAAATGCCGGGGTCGACGGCCGACCGGATCGATCGCCTCATAGGCATTCAACAAGGCCGATTGCTCGGCCTCCTTGATATAGACGCCGCCGTCGTACACGACGGTGTCGGCGCCATGCGCCGACACCGCGTAAGCGACCTCTTCGAACCCGGCATAGATCTGGCACGCGATCTCGATGCCGTAGGCGCGCAAACCGGGCGGCGATGCCACGACGATCAGGTGGAGCACGCCGCGCCAGAGACCTTGATCGAAGACCGCAGGCGGTCGTTCGATGCCGTCGATCATCGAGGGGTAAGGACGCCATTTGATGGAAGGGTCCGGAAACAAGAAACCTCCAGGCAGATCTTGATCATGGATCATAGCGCGGCATGTAGGGGCTGCATATTCGCCCTGCATTCGATAATTCGGAGGGCTGCGAGGCCATGATGGGCGAGGACTGGCCGGCCGGGCCGATCTCCTTTAACGAAGCGCGACATTCGCATCTGGAACGGCGTCCGTGAGCAGCCTCGAGCAAGAGACCCATTCGTCCGCCGATCGCGGCCCGCGCAGCGGATCGCCGCTCGAGGTCCTCAGCATCTTCCTCAAGCTCGGCCTCACCTGCTTCGGCGGGCCGATTGCCCATATCGGCTATTTCCGCGACGAGTTCGTCGTCAGGCGAAAATGGATCGACGAGCATGCCTATGCCGATCTGGTCGGGCTGTGCCAGTTCCTGCCCGGTCCCGCCAGCAGCCAGGTCGGCTTCTCCATCGGGCTGATGCGCGCCGGCTATCTCGGTGCGCTCGCGGCCTGGACCGGCTTCACTTTGCCGTCGGCCGCCGTGCTCATCCTGTTCGCCTATGGTGCGGGCCGATTGAGTGGACCGATCGGCAGCGGCCTGCTGCACGGGCTGAAGCTGACCGCAGTCGCCATCGTCGCACAGGCGGTCTGGGGCATGGCGCGCACGCTCTGTCCCGATCGCACGCGCGCCTCGATCGCGGTCGCCGCAACGTTGATCATTCTGCTCAGTTCGGCCTCGGCCGCGCAGATCGGGGCCATCGTGCTCGGCGGACTCGCCGGCCTCTGGCTGTGCCGCGGCGAGGCGGCGCCGTCGGGACACGTCGCGATCCCGGTGTCGCGGAGCGTGGGGGTCATGGCGCTCGTGCTGTTCGTCGTCCTGTTGGCGGGACTTCCGCTGCTGCGCGGCTCAACGGGATCGACGCCGCTTGCCTTGTTCGACGCGTTCTATCGCTCCGGCGCGCTCGTGTTCGGCGGTGGACATGTGGTGCTGCCGCTGTTGCGCGAAGCCTTCGTCGGACCAGGCTGGCTGAGCGACGACGCCTTTCTCGCCGGCTACGGTGCGGCGCAGGCCGTCCCGGGCCCGCTCTTCACCTTCGCCGCCTATCTCGGCACCGTGGTCGCTCCGAAGCCGCATGGGATCATCGGGGCCGCGCTCGGTCTCCTCGGAATCTTCCTTCCGGGCATGCTGGTCCTGCTCGCCGCGCTGCCGTTCTGGGACTCGTTCCGCAAGCGCGCCGGCGCCCAGGCCATGATGCGGGGTGTCAACGCTGCGGTCGTCGGTGTGCTGGGAGCAGCCCTGTACAACCCGGTCTGGACAACCACCGTCCATAACGCGGCAGATTTTGGCATCGCGCTGGTCGGTTTCGTCCTCTTGGTCGCCTGGCGCGCGCCGCCGCTCGTCGTGGTGACGTTCAGCGCGATTGCCGGCGTCGCGGCCGCGCTGGTGTAAGCGGCGGCGCCGCCGCATCACATGGTTGGCAAAGCGCCGCCGAAGCGGCGCTCTGCCCCCAGCGAGCTGCCGTGCGCGGCTAGTTATGCTTCTTCCAGAAGATGCGCGCGCCCTGCACGGATTGCGCGACGTTGATGCGTGCACGCTCGAACGGCGTCACCATGCCGTCGGCCTTGGCCTTGTTTTCCAGCTTCTGCACGTGGATCTGGCCGCGGACGAGCTGCTGCGCCTCCGGATAGGTCAGCCGCCCGCTCACGATGCCATTGTAGATGCGATGTGACTGGTTGCGCTGACGCGCATCGATCAGCGGCGTGCCCGCAAGGCTTGCGCCCGACGTCAGCGCGAGCAGCAACACAGCGGCCATGATGGACTTCATTTCACTCTCCTGTGGTTGTCGTCCACCGGCGTGAAGACGTCATTGTCCGCACTCGTCCAGCGAACGGCCGCCAGGATGCGCGCGATCGGCCGTGTCGACCGTGCCCGGGCTCACACGCGGCCGTGTCGTCCGATGACGACGAATGCTGCAGTGATCGATCGTCGGGTGGAGCCGCATGTCACGCCGCGGGGGCCTCCGCAAAAAAATTGCGGCTTGCGTGAGCTGCCGGTCTTGCAAATCTCACCTTTGGGTGCATGTTCGCCGCGCACTACTTTTGAATGAATCATTTTTAACAATCATTGGCGACGCATGGCGGCGAGACCAACAGCCCATCCCAGCGCGCACATCCATGGAGACCGGCCATGAGAACGATTCAGTGGCTCATGCTCACTTTCGCGACGACCGTCACCGCAAGCGGCCTTGCCGGCGCCCTCAGCCCTGCGAGCGCCGCCCCGCCTCCGCCGGCGAAGAACTGCCCGGCCTTCGGCTGGTCGGAGGGACTTGGCAGTTATCTCAAGCCGGACGCCGCCTTCCCCACCTCCGACACCAAGACCATCCCGACGCCGGACTGCAATTTCCATCAATGGTCGTGGGAGGCCTTCGTCTGGGCGACGGCTCTGGTGAAGGATTCGGGCTCCGGCGCCGCCGTGCCGCGGTTCATGACCTTGGCGACGCCCGACGAGTTGCTCAACAACGCCGAGAATGCCGGCGCCCCACGGCCGCGCCCGCTGACCTTGGCGGCCCGTGCCCAGGTCTTCCATGGCATGGCCGGCTTCACCGAAGGCGCCGGCGCCATCGTCGAAGCCGACGGCAACATGCTGGTCGCGCAGAACGGCTATCCCGTCTACGCCTCGGTTCACATGAACCAGAGCTATTTCAACACCGCGCGCAAGAACCTGATCGCGACCGGCGGCTACCAGAGCCAGCCGGCAGATTCCTCCTTCGCCGTGGGCGATGCGGTGTTCAAGGCGACGTGGCTGCGGCTCGACCCCGGCCAGGCGCCGCCCGCGGGCGCCTATACGACCCAGGCACAGGTGCCGGTGCTGGAGAACAACGTCACCCCCGGCCTGATCACGATCCGGCCGGCGCCCGGCAAATTCGTCACGGTGACGGTGGCGCTGGTCGGCCTGCACGTCGTCGGCTACACCGAGAACCACCCTGAATTCCTGTGGGGCACGTTCGAGCTGAAGAACAACTCACCGCAGACGCCGGACAACACCTTCGCGCCCTCGGCAAGCCGCTCGGATCCGAAGAACTATACGCTCTACAAGGGCAGCACGCCGTTCTCGCAGGTCAACATCGCGGCGCAGCCCGGCGCCAACCGGCCGCAACTGCGGCTCGATCCGGCGACCCAGAAGCTGACGCCGGTGACCAACGTCGTGCTCGAAAACCAGACCGGCGGCGAGAACCAGCCCAACGGCGTCGGCAACATCTTCGCGATCACGGCGCAAGCCCAGGGCTTTCTCTCCGGCCTGAAGGGCCCGCAATCGACGTTCGCGAACTACGCCCTCGACGGCACCGTCTGGATGCTCCCCAACTCGTACAATCTGAACAGCAACCAGACCAATGCGGTCGGTTCGGTCAATCTCGCCAACGCCACCGCCGAGACCTTCGTGCAGAACGCCGACAACACGCCGATCAAGAACGTGCTGAACTGCTTCCTGTGCCACAACCCGACGTCCTATTCGTTCCAGACGCCGCCGCCGGCCAAGCTGCCGAACCGGCTGATCGCGCTCAGCCACGTGCTGTCGATCGGCTCGCCCTACGAGGTGCCGAACTCGATCTCCGGCCGGCTCCTGATGCGGCCGGATCCGTTCAGGAAGTAGACCGACGACGCTTGCGCGGCGGCGCCGGCAACGGGGCCGCCGCCGTTTCGAGCCGATGGCAGATCTCAGGATCTGCCATCAAGCGATTGAACCGACGCCGGCTATCGGCGCGCTCCGAACCGCTGCTTGAGCGCTGGGATCAGGATGGCGCGGCAACCTGCTTCGGCTCCTGCGCTGCCTCAGCCTTCGTCTCAGCTCTGGCGACGAAGCCCTTGGCGAGGGCGTGATAGAGCCCCTCCTCGCAGATCAGGCGCGAGGTGCCGTAGGCGATCAGCGACGCCATCATCAGCGGCACCACCATGGCGTGGTTGTCGGTCATCTCGGTGACGATGACGAAGGCGGTGATCGGCGCCTGCACCACGCCGGCGAAATAGGCGACCATGCCGAGCAGCATGATCGGCGCCAGCGGCGACTGCTGGAACAGGCTGGCGACGTTGGCGCCGATGCCCGCCCCGACCGCCAGCGACGGCGCGAAGATGCCGCCGGGAATGCCGCTGATCGCGGCAAAGGTGGTGGCGAGGAATTTCAGCACGCCGAAATCGCTCGGCAGCGGCGTGCCGGTCTCCAGCGCGCCTTTCACCTGTGCATAGCCGGTGCCGTAGACCGTATCGCCCGAGGCCAGCCCGCACAGCGCGACGGCAAAGCCGCAGGCGAGCGCGAACGGCAGCGGGTGGCGTTTGATGAGGCGGCCGCCAGCGCCGGACAGTCCGCGCGCCATGGTGATCAGGATGCGGCTGAACAGGCCGCCGGCGGCGCCGCCCAGGACCCCGCAGACGGGCACCGCCAGCCAGTCGATGCCCTTGCCGAGCGCGATCGGCGTCGTGCCGAAATAGGCGTAATTGCCCATCAGGGCCAGCGAGGTCAGGCCCGCGGCGATCACGGTGGCGATGATGAGGCTCGAGGTCCGCGTCTCGAAGGCACGACTCATCTCCTCGATGCCGAACACGATGCCGGCGAGCGGTGTGTTGAAGGCGGCCGCGACCCCGGCGGCGGCGCCGGCCAGGATCAAGCCCGGCTGCCGCCGCGGCGATAGCCGGCCGAGCGCGAACATGATGGAGGCGCCGACCTGCACTGTCGGGCCCTCGCGGCCGACCGAGCCGCCGCACAGCAGCCCCAGCAGGGTCAAGAGCACCTTGCCGATGGCGATGCGGATCGACACCAGCGGGCTGCGCGCGCTCGTGTCGGTCAGGTGCCGAGCGGCGATCGCCTGAGGGATGCCGCTGCCTTGCGCGTTCGGGAAGAAGCGCTGGGTCAGGTAGACCGACAGCGCGAAGCCGGCGGGCGTCACGATCAGTGAGGCGTAGCGTGATTTCGACAGCAGCCAGTTGAAGGCGAGCTGGGCCAGGTCGGCGAGCTCCGCCAGGGCCACGGCCGCCGCGCCCACCACCAGGCCGCCGGCCACGAACAGCACCCGCCGCTGCCAGCGCGCCGAGGTCAGCTTGAGCCAACGCTTGCGGCGGGGGGTGATGGTCAGCATGGGCGCAACGGAGTCCGTTCTCTACGCAGGTGCAGCACCCTCGACGAAAATCAGCCGGCGGTCCAGCGCCTTCCCGCGCTCGCCCAGGGCGTCGGCGTATTCGGCCGACGCATACCATTCGCGCAGCCGGGCCATCGACGGGAACTCGACGATGATGAGGGTCTTGGCCGGCGGACCGCCTTCGACCGTCTCGGAGATCCCGCCGCGGACCAGATAGCGCCCGCCATACTGCGCGATCGAGCGCGCCGCGAGCATGCGGTAGCGCTCCATCGCTTGGGCGTCGCGAACCTCGGCCTCGGAGATGACGTAAGCCGCCATGGCCGGCCTCAGGCGATGGTGTCGAGGATGCCGCCCTCGGCGCGTAGCGCGGCTCCGTTGGTGGCAGAGGCCTGCTGCGAGGCGGCATAGACGACCATGTTGGCGATCTCGTCGACGCTGGCGAAGCGCTGCAGCAGCGAGGCTGGCCGGTGCTGCTTGACGAAGGACGAGGCCGCCTCCTCCTCCGACTGGCCGTTCTGGCGGGCGAGATCCCTCACAAAGGTCTCGACGCCTTCCGACATCGTCGGACCCGGAAGCACGGCATTGACTGTGACGCCGGTGCCGCGGGTCAGCTTGGCAAGCCCGCGCGAGATCGCGAGTTGGGCGGTCTTGGTCGTGCCGTAGTGGATCATCTCGGTCGGAATGCTCACCCCGGACTCCGAGGAAATGAAGATGATGCGGCCCCAGTTGCGCTTCAGCATGCCCTGCATGTAGGCGCGTGCCATGCGCACGCCGGACATCACGTTGGTCTCGAAGAAGCGGCTCCAATCCTCGTCGGGAATGTCGAAGAAGTCCTTGGGCTCGAAGATGCCGGCATTGTTGACGAGGATGTCGACCTCGGGGAGCGCGGTGACGATGGCATTGCAGCCGTCGATCCGAGCGACGTCGCCGACGACGCCGCGCAGCCGGGCGGCCGGGACAAGCTGCTTGAGCTTCGCGACCGTCTCGTCGACCCGGGCTTGGCTGCGACCATTGATGACGACCTCCGCGCCGGCCGCGGCCAGCCCCTTGGCGATGGCAAAGCCGATGCCGGCGGTCGAACCCGTGACGAGGGCGGTCTTTCCCGAGAGGTCGATGTGCATGAGCAGCTCTCCGTTGTGCTGAAGCAACGGATGTGGGGCGTCGTCGCGCCAACGCAACGCAGAGCTGATCCTCGAGAAGAACGGTGAATGGCGCGGGCAAATGCCGCCGGCGGCCTCCGTAGGGTGAGCAAAGCGGCCGCCGAAGGCGGCGGCGGGCCCACCATCGATCGACGAATTCTCGGTGAGATGGCGGGCGCGGCGCCGCCAAGAGCACGTGCGAGGCGACGGCGTCGACCCGTCTTTGCCCACCCTAGAAGCGACCACCCTCAAACGAAAACGGCGCCCGAAGGCGCCGTTCTGAAAACTCGGGTCGGATCGCCGCTTACGCGGCTTCCGAGGTCTCCTGCACCGGGCCGGAATCCTGCCCCTTGGCATCGACGTCGCGGTCGACGAACTCGATCACGGCCATCGCGGCGTTGTCGCCGTAGCGGAAGCCGGCCTTGATGATGCGGGTGTAGCCGCCGTTGCGGTCCTTGTAGCGGGGCGCCAGCACGTCGAACAGCTTCTTGACCTGGTCGACGTCGCGCATCTCGGCGATCGCCTGACGGCGCAGCGCGAGTCCGCCCTTCTTGCCGAGGGTGACGAGCTTCTCGACGATCGGCCGCAGCTCCTTGGCCTTCGGCAGCGTGGTGACGATCTGCTCGTGCTTGATCAGCGCGGCGCACATGTTAGCGAACATCGCCTTGCGGTGCTCGGCGGTGCGGTTGAGCTTCCGATGAACCTTGCCGTGACGCATAGTGTTAGTCCTTCATTTCAATCTGCCGCGACGGTTCGTCGGACATGTTGCTCAGGTGGGCTGCCTGCGTTCGCCCGGGTGGTTACGGTGGCGGGTAGGACCCTACCCGCCCGCCGCTCAGTAGTGATCCTCGAAGCGCTTGGCCAGCTCGTCGATGTTCTCCGGCGGCCAGCCGGGCACTTCCATGCCGAGATGCAGACCCATCTGGGCCAGCACTTCCTTGATCTCGTTCAGCGATTTGCGGCCGAAGTTCGGGGTGCGCAGCATTTCCGCTTCCGACTTCTGCACGAGGTCGCCGATATAGACGATGTTGTCGTTCTTCAGGCAGTTCGCCGAACGCACCGACAGCTCAAGCTCGTCCACCTTCTTGAGGAAGGCCGGGTTGAAGGCGAGGTCCGGGATGATCTCCTGAGCGACTTCCTTGCGCGGCTCTTCGAAGTTGACGAACACGTTGAGCTGATCCTGCAGGATGCGCGCGGCATAGGCCACCGCGTCCTCCGGCGAGATCGCGCCGTTGGTCTCGATCGTCATGGTCAGCTTGTCGTAGTCGAGGATCTGGCCCTCGCGGGTGTTCTCGACCTTGTAGGAGACCTTGCGGACCGGAGAGAACAGGCTGTCGACCGGGATCAGGCCGATCGGCGCGTCCTCGGGACGGTTACGATCGGCGGCGACATAGCCCTTGCCGGTCGCGACCGTGAACTCCATGCGGATCTCGGCGCCCTCGTCCAGAGTGCAGAGCTGCAGGTCGGGGTTCAGAACGACGATATCGCCGACGGTCTGGATGTCGCCGGCGGTGACCGCGCCCGGACCCTGCTTCTTCACGACCATCCGCTTCGGGCCTTCGCCCTGCATCTTGATCGCGATGTCCTTGATGTTCAGCACGATGTCGGTGACGTCCTCGCGGACACCGGCGATCGAGGAGAACTCGTGCAGCACGCCGTCGATGTGCACCGACTGCACAGCGGCGCCCTGCAACGACGACAGCAGGATGCGGCGCAGCGCATTGCCGAGCGTCTGGCCGAAACCGCGCTCCAGCGGCTCGGCAACCACGGTGGCGAAACGGGTCGCGTCGGAGCCCGGCGTGACCTGGAGCTTGTTCGGCCGAATCAATTCTTGCCAATTCTTCTGGATCGTCACTGTTTCACCCATGGGCCAGTCATGGGATCTGACTGACTGGCGTTGGAGAACCGCGCTTCAGATCGCGGCAGTCGAAATGTCTCAAAAGCACGACGAGGCGGACATGCTGTCCGCCTCTTTCAGATTAGACGCGCCGACGCTTGCGCGGGCGGCAACCATTGTGCGGGATCGTCGTCACGTCGCGGATCGAGGTGACGGTGAAACCCGCAGCCTGCAGCGCACGGAGCGCCGATTCACGGCCGGAGCCAGGGCCGGCAACCTCGACCTCGAGGGTGCGCATGCCGTGTTCCTGAGCCTTCTTGGACACGTCCTCCGCCGCGACCTGCGCGGCATACGGGGTCGACTTGCGCGATCCCTTGAACCCCATCGTGCCGGCCGACGACCAGGCAATAGTGTTGCCCTGCGCATCGGTGATGGTGATGGTGGTGTTGTTGAACGACGAATTCACGTGGGCGACGCCGGAGGCGATGTTCTTGCGCTCACGACGGCGGACGCGTGCGGCTTCCTTGGCCATATAAGTACCTTTCTCGAGATCTCAACGCCGCCGTAGTGCCAGCGGCTACACCAGAAAGGCGAATGGTGAATAGCGAGTAGCGAATAGGGATCGCCCCTATCCGCCACCCGCCATCAGCAGTTCGCCAGATTACTTCTTCTTGCCGGCAATCGCCTTGGCCGGTCCCTTGCGCGTGCGCGCATTGGTGTGGGTGCGCTGGCCGCGCACCGGCAGACCGCGGCGATGGCGCAGGCCGCGATAGCAGCCGAGGTCCATCAGACGCTTGATGTTGATGCCGGTCTCGCGCCGCAGGTCGCCCTCGACGACGTAGTCGCGGTCGATGATTTCGCGGATCTGCAGGACTTCCTGGTCGCTCAGCTGGTTGACGCGACGATCCTCGGCGATCTTGACCTTGTCAATGATCTCGCCCGCGATCTTCGGGCCGATGCCATGGATATACTGGAGCGCGATCAGAACGCGCTTGTTGGTCGGGATGTTGACACCGGCAATACGGGCCACGGACTTCTCTCCTGTCACCGATCCCAGGATGGACCGGCCTTCGTTCTCGCTATCTCGGGCAGGCGTCCGCAAACGCGAACAAGACGCCCACCCCTCGATTCGTGGGGCCCGGCATCTTTGGAAAACCATCCGACTTGGATGCGGGCTTATTAATGGATTCACACGGCGGTCGTCAACCGCCCCTACAAGATTCGATCACCTCTTGGCGCGCTTTTTTGCAGCCTTTGCAGAGGTTTTCCGGGTTCCCTTGGCCGCCTTGGCAGCGGGCTTGGGAGCCTTCTTCGAGGCCTTGGAGGCTTTCTTGGGGGCCGCCTTTGCTCCCTTTTTGGCTGTCTTTGCGGCCTTTTTCGTCGGCGCAGGCGCCTTCGGAGCCTTTTTAGCGACCTTCTTGGCCGATTTGGCCGGCGCGGTCTTCCCCGCAGCCTTGGCACTGCGCTTGGCCGGGCTCGCCTTCTTCGCCGCCCGGCTGCCGCCGGTGTTACCGACGGCGGCCAGGATCCGTCCGATCTCCTCGGTGACCTGCTCGATCGGCATCATGCCGTCGACGGTCGCCAGCATCCGGTGGTCCGAATAATAGTGGATCAGAGGCTCGGTCTGGTCGCGGTAGCTGGCCAGGCGCTTGGTCAGGACCTCCGGCGTATCATCGGCCCGCACAGCCTCGCCGCGCGCGCGGGTCTCGGCGGCCCGGCGCTCGACGCGCTCAAGCAGCACGCCCTCATTGACCCGGAGCTCGATCACCGCGTCGAGCTTCATCTGCTTCTGCTTCAGCAGCGCATCCAGCGCCTCCGCCTGCGGCACCGTGCGCGGGAAGCCGTCAAGGATGAAGCCATTGGCAGCGTCCGGCTGCTCGATCCGGTCCGCGATGATGCCGACCACGACCTCGTCAGGCACCAGACCGCCCGCCGCCATGATGTCCTTCGCCTTGAGCCCGATCGGCGTCTGAGCGGCGACCGCGGCGCGCAGCATGTCGCCGGTCGACAGCTGAACGATGCCGTATTGCTGGACCAGGCGCTGCGCCTGCGTCCCCTTGCCCGAACCGGGCGGCCCCAGAAGAATGAGTCTCATCGAATTTCGCCCCCCGGCACACGGTGAGCGACCCTCCCGCACACCTTGTTCTTGGCTTGGTGGTTCCCGGGCCGCGATCCGCCGCTATCCGCGGCGGCGCCCCCGCAACTTCGACTTCCTGATCAGCCCCTCATACTGATGGGCGAGCAGATAACCCTGAACCTGCGCCACGGTATCCATCGTAACGCTGACCACGATCAGAAGCGAAGTGCCACCAAAGTAGAACGGGACGGAAGCGTAGGAAATCAGAATTTCCGGGATCAGACACACGATCGCCAGATAGATGGCGCCGAGCACGGTGATCCGCGACAGCACGTAATCGATATATTCCGCGGTGCGCTCGCCCGGCCTGATGCCCGGGATGAAGCCGCCATGCTTCTTCAGATTGTCGGCGGTCTCGGTCGGGTTGAACACGATCGCGGTGTAGAAGAAGGCGAAGAACAGAATCAGCGCCAGATACAGCACCAGGAACAGCGGCCGGCCATGGCCGAGCTGGGTGGTGATCCACTGGAACCACTCGGGTCCCTTGCCGGCGTTGAAATTGGCGACCGTGGTCGGCAGCAGCAGCAGCGACGAGGCGAAGATCGGCGGGATCACGCCCGATGTGTTCAGCTTCAGCGGCAGATGCGAGGACTGGCCCTCGAACATCTTGTTGCCGACCTGGCGCTTCGGATACTGGATCAGGAGCCGGCGCTGGGCGCGCTCCACGAACACGATGAAGGCGATCACGGCAACCGCCATCACGATGACGATCAGGATCAGGCCGGTCGACAGCGCGCCCTGGCGGCCGAGTTCCAGCATGTTGGCGAGTGCAGAGGGCAGCTCCGCGACGATGCCGGACAGGATGATCAGCGAGATGCCGTTGCCGATGCCGCGCGAGGTGATCTGCTCGCCGAGCCACATCAGGAACATGGTGCCGCCGGTCAGCGTGATCGCGGTCGAGAGGCGGAAGAACAGGCCGGGATCGGCGACGACGTTGCCGGCGCCTTCGAGGCCGACGGCGATGCCGTAGGACTGCACGGCAGCCAGGATCACCGTCAGATAGCGGGTGTACTGGTTCAGCATCTTGCGGCCAGCCTCCCCCTCTTTCTTGAGGGCTTCGAGCTGGGGCGAGACGGTGGTGAGCAGCTGAATGATGATCGATGCCGAGATGTACGGCATGATGTTCAGCGCGAAGATCGCCATGCGGTGAATGCCGCCGCCGGCGAACATGTTGAACATGCCGAGAATGCCGCCGGCCTGGGTGCGGAACACCGAGTCCCAGATGTTCGGGTCGATGCCGGGCAGCGGAATGTAGGTGCCGAGGCGGTAGACCAGCAGCGCGCCGAGGGTGAACCAAATGCGCTTCTTCAGCTCATCGGCCTTCGCGAGCGCGCCGAAATTGAGGTTTGCCGCCAGTTGTTCCGCTGCTGAGGCCATGTCTAGCTTTCTCCCGCCGCCCTTCTTGACCGCATCAGCCCCGCGAGGGCTCGCGAGGCTTGGGCAGACGTCGGATATTATCTGGTACGCGAGCGCGTTCTGTCCATTGCCCTGCCCTCTCCAGCACAAGCCGGCAGCAGGGCAATGACGCAGATGTTACGCCGCCTCGCCTTCGTCCTTGGCTGGCGCCAGGAGCTTGACGGTGCCGCCGGCCTTCTCGACCGCCGCGATCGCCGACTTCGAGGCACCATGCACCTCGATGTTGATCTTGGCCTTGAGCTCGCCGCGGCCGAGCAGACGCACGCCGTCCTTGGCGCGACGCAGCGCACCGGACTTCACGAGGGACTCGGCGTTGATCACGCTGCCGGCATCGAGCTTCTTGGCATCGATCGCCTGCTGGATCCGGTCGAGATTGATCTCGACGAAATCGAGCGCGAAGATGTTGTTGAAGCCGCGCTTCGGCAGACGGCGATGCATCGGCATCTGACCGCCTTCGAAGCCCTTGATGCGCACGCCGGAGCGCGCGGTCTGGCCCTTGCCGCCACGGCCCGAGGTCTTGCCCTTGCCGGAGCCGATGCCGCGGCCGACGCGCATGCGCTTCTTGCGCGCGCCGGCGTTGTCGGCGATATCGCTGAGCTTCATCGCCCTTCTCCTTACTTCTCGTCGACGATGCGGACGAGATGATGAACCTTGGTGATCATGCCGCGGACCGCCGGCGTATCCGGCAGCTCGGTCACGCGGCCGATCTTGTTGAGCTTCAACCCGATCAGCGTCTCGCGCTGCGAGTGATGCCGGCGGATCGGGCTGCCGATCTGCTCGATCTTGATCGTCTTGGCGCTAGCCATGGTCTTCACTCCGAGATGCGCCGGCCAGAGGCGGCGCGCGTTCGTTAGTCGGCAGCTGCCTCGGCATCGCCACCGACGCGGCGGGCCTGCAGGGTCGACACCTTGATGTTGCGGCGCGCGGCAACCGAGCGCGGTGAATCCTGGTGCTTCAGCGCGTTGAAGGTCGCGCGCACCATGTTGTACGGGTTGGACGAGCCGATCGACTTCGCCACCACGTCCTGGATGCCCAGCGTCTCGAACACGGCGCGCATCGGGCCGCCGGCGATGATGCCGGTACCGGCCGGAGCCGCACGCAGATAGACGCGGCCCGCACCGTGACGACCGAAGATGTCGTGGTGCAGGGTCCGGCCCTCGCGCAGCGCGACGCGGGTCAGGTTGCGCTTGGCGGAGTCCGTCGCCTTGCGGATCGCCTCCGGCACTTCGCGTGCCTTGCCGTGGCCGAAGCCGACCCGGCCCTTCTGATCGCCGATCACGACGAGCGCCGCAAAGCCGAAGCGCTTACCGCCCTTCACGACCTTCGCGACTCGGTTGATGTGGACGAGCTTGTCGACGAACTCGCTGTCGCGCTCCTCGCGCTCCTTGCGATCGCGACCGCCTCGTTCCCGTTCACCTGCCATGGTGCTATCCAATCTTCTGAGGGGCTCTCGCGCCCATATCCATTGATGTTAGAAGCTCAGCCCGCTCTCGCGCGCCGCGTCGGCCAGGGCCTTGACGCGACCGTGATAGAGATAGCCGCCGCGATCGAACACGACTTCCTTGATCCCCGCCTTCACCGCGCGCTCGGCGAGCAGCTTGCCCACCGCCTTCGCCGCATCGATGTCGGCACCGGTGTTGCCGGCCGAGCGCATCTCCTTCTCCATCGACGACGCGGAGGCGAGCGTCTCGCCCTTCTGATCGTCGATGACCTGAGCGTAGATGTGCTTCGACGAACGGAACACCGACAGGCGTGGACGGCCGCCGGCGGAGCGGCGCAGCGACAGCCTCACGCGCTGCTTGCGCCGGGCATTCGTAACCTTTGCTCTCGACATGTCCGGCTCCGTTACTTCTTCTTGCCTTCCTTGCGGAAGATGAATTCACCCGCGTACTTCACGCCCTTGCCCTTGTAGGGCTCCGGCGGCCGGTAGGCGCGGATTTCGGCGGCCACCTGGCCGACGCGCTGCGGGTCGATGCCCGTGACCGTGATCTCGGTCGGCTTCGGCACCGCGATCGTGATGCCCTCCGGGATCTGGTAGACGACGTCATGGCTGTAGCCGAGCGCGAGCTGCAGGTTCTTGCCCTGCATCGCGGCGCGGTAGCCGACGCCGGTGATCTCGAGCTTCTTCTCGAAGCCCTTGGTCACGCCTTCGACCAGGTTGGCGATCTGGGCGCGCGCGGTGCCGTACAGCGACCGGGCGCGCTTGGTCTCGGCGCGCGGAGCAACCTTGACCTGGCCGTTCTCGAACTTCACGTCCACGTCGTCATGGACGATGAACTGAAGCTGGCCCTTCGGCCCCTTCATCTTGACGGTCTGTCCGTCGACGGAGGCCGTCACTCCGGACGGCACCGCCACAGGCTTCTTGCCAATACGTGACATGGCTCAATCCTTCTTAGAACACCGTGAAGAGAACTTCACCGCCGACATTCGCGTCACGCGCGCTATGGTCGGCCATGATTCCCTTCGGCGTCGACAAAACAGAAATTCCGAGCCCGTTGTTCACGCGCGGCAGGTTCTTCACCGAGGTGTAGACGCGGCGGCCGGGCTTGGAGACGCGCTCGATCTCGCGGATCACGGGCTCGCCGTCGAAATATTTCAGCTCGATCTCGATCTCGCTGCGGCCCGACGGATGCTCCAGCGTGGCATAGCCGCGGATGTAGCCTTCGGACTTCAGCACCTCGAGCACGCTGGCGCGCATCTTGGAGCCGGGAGTCGAGACCTTCGACTTCGAGCGCATCTGCGCGTTGCGGATGCGGGTGATCAGATCGCTGATGGGATCGTGCGTTGACATGGTGCGATCCTCCTTACCAGCTCGACTTCACGAGGCCCGGAACCAGGCCCTTGGACCCGAGCTCGCGCAACGCGATGCGGCTCAGCTTGTTCTTGCGATAGTTCGACCGCGGACGGCCGGTCAGCTCGCACCGGTTGCGGATGCGGGTCGCCGACGAATTGCGCGGCATCTCGGCCAGCTTCAGGGTCGCGGCAAAGCGCTCCTCCATCGGCTTTTCCTTGTCGGCGATGATCGCCTTCAACCGGGCGCGCTTCGGGGCGGCGTTCTTGGCCATCCGCTTGCGCCGGTTGTTCTTCTCGACTGAACTCTTCTTTGCCATGCTTGGCTCCTGGGTATCCGCGTTTGAGAGGCTGTTCAGCGTCTCACTGCCGGAACGGGAAATTGAATGCGGTCAGAAGGGCACGGGCCTCGTCGTCGGTCGTCGCGGTGGTGCACACCGTGATGTCCATGCCCCAGCTCTCCCCGGCCTTGTCGAAGTCGATCTCGGGGAAAATGATGTGCTCCTTGATGCCGAGCGAATAGTTGCCGCGGCCGTCGAAGCTCTTCGGGTTCAGGCCGCGGAAGTCGCGGACGCGCGGCAGCGCGACGTTGATCAGGCGGTCGATGAACTCGTACATCTTGGTCTTGCGCAAGGTGACCTTGCAGCCGATCGGCTGGTTCTCGCGCAGCTTGAAGGTCGCGATGGCGACGCGCGAATAGGTCACGACCGCCTTCTGGCCGGCGATCAGCGACAGGTCGGCCGCCGCCGTCTCCGCCTTCTTGCGGTCGTTGACCGCCTCGCCGATGCCCATGTTGAGCACGACCTTGTCGAGCCGCGGCACCTGCATGACGTTGGCGTAGCCGAACTTCTCGGTCAGCTGGCTCTTGATCTTGCGATCATATTCCTCGCGCAGGCGCGGGGTGTAAGCGGTCTCAGCCATCGATCTCAACTCCCGAGCTCTTGGCAACGCGGACCTTCTTGCCGTCCGCCTGAATCTTGAATCCAACGCGCGTCGGCTTGCCGTCCTTGCCGACATACGCGACGTTAGACAGGTTGATCGGCGCCTCCTTGGAGATGATGCCGCCTTCCTGGTTCTGGGTCTGCTTCTGGTGACGCTTCACCAGGTTGATGCCGCGTACCAGCGCGGTGCCCTCGTCGGGACGCACCTCGAACACCTCCCCGGTGCGACCCTTGTCGCGGCCGGTCAGGACGATCACCTTGTCGCCCTTGCGGATCTTGGCAGCCATCACAGCACCTCCGGCGCAAGCGAAATGATCTTCATGTGGTTCTTGGCGCGCAGTTCGCGCGGCACCGGCCCGAAGATGCGGGTGCCGACCGGCTCCGACTGGTTGTTGATCAGGACGGCCGCGTTGCGGTCGAAGCGGATCACCGAGCCGTCGGCGCGGCGGATGTCCTTGCGGACGCGCACCACGACGGCCTTCATGACGTCGCCCTTCTTCACCTTGCCACGCGGAATGGCTTCCTTGATCGACACCACGATGATGTCGCCGACGGTGGCATAGCGGCGCTTCGAGCCGCCCAGCACCTTGATACACATGACACGGCGTGCGCCGGAATTATCGGCCACGTCGAGGTTGGTCTGCATCTGAATCATTGATGCACCTCGTCCTCTTCATCTGCTGCGCAGGAAAGCTGCGCCTTGTTTGATCCCGAAAGCGAAACCGGCCCCTTTGACAGGGCCGCGTCTCGCGCCTCAGGCGGTTTTCTTGTGCTCGCCCCGGATCACGGTCCAGCGCTTGAGCTTCGAGATCGGCTTGCTCTCCTCGATCCACACCATGTCGCCCGGCTTGAACTCGTTGTTCTCGTCGTGCGCGTGGTAGTTCTTCGAGCGGCGGATGGTCTTCTTGTAGATCGGGTGGGTGAAGCGCCGGTCGACGCGCACAACGATCGTCTTGGCCTGCTTGTCGCTGACGACGACGCCCTGAAGGGTCCGTTTCGGCATGTCGAGCCTCTTACTTCGTCTTGGCGCGCTGCTGCGCGGCGATGGTCTTGATACGGGCGATGTCGCGGCGCGCCTCACGCAGCCGCGCGGTATTCTCCAGCTGCCCGGTGGCACGCTGGAAGCGCAGGTTGAAGCGCTCCTTCTTCAGATTGACGATCGCATCGTCCATCTGATCGGGGCTCATCGCGCGAATGTCGGCAATCTTCATCTCGGCCATGACCATTACTCCGCAATGCGTTCGACGAAGCGCGTCTTGATCGGCAGCTTGGCGGCCGCCAGCAGCAGCGCCTCGCGCGCGATCTGGTTGCTCACGCCGTCGATCTCGAACATCACCCGGCCCGGCTTGACGCGGGCCACCCACAATTCCGGCGAGCCCTTGCCGGAGCCCATGCGGACCTCGGCCGGCTTCTTCGACACCGGAAGATCCGGGAACACGCGAATCCAGACGCGGCCGGCGCGCTTCATGTGACGGGTCAAGGCACGACGAGCGGCCTCGATCTGGCGCGCGGTGACGCGATCCGGCTCCATCGCCTTCAGCCCGAACTGGCCGAAGGCCAGCGTCGCGCCCGAGGACGCAACGCCGTGGATACGGCCCTTATGCGCCTTTCGGAACTTGGTCTTCTTTGGTTGCATCATGGCTTTGAGCCCTCAAACCTGTCTTGTCGCGGCTGATCGATCAGGCCGCGTCGCGGCGCGACCGGGGCTGCGAGCTCTCGCCGCCGCCTTCGTTCATCCGCTTGTCCTGTGCCATCGGATCGTGCTCGAGGATCTCGCCCTTGAAGATCCAGACCTTCACGCCGCAGGTGCCGAAGGTGGTGAACGCGGTGGCCACACCGTAGTCGATGTCGGCGCGCAGCGTGTGCAGCGGCACCCGGCCCTCACGATACCACTCCATGCGGGCGATTTCCGCGCCGCCCAGACGACCCGAGCAGTTGATGCGGATGCCCTCGGCGCCGAGACGCATCGCCGACTGCACGGCGCGCTTCATGGCGCGGCGGAACGCAACGCGACGCTCGAGCTGCTGCGCGATCGATTCGGCGACCAGCGTGGCATCGAGCTCCGGCTTGCGGATCTCGACGATGTTGATGACGACGTCCGACGAGGTGATGTCGGCGACGCGCTTGCGCAGCTTGTCGATGTCGGCGCCCTTCTTGCCGATCACGACGCCCGGACGTGCCGAGTGGATCGTGACGCGGCACTTCTTGTGCGGACGCTCGATCACGATGCGGGCAACGGCCGCCTGCTTGAGCTCCTTGTGCAGGATCTCACGGATCTTGACGTCTTCATGCAGCAGCTTGCCGTACTCGGCCTTGCCGGCGAACCAGCGCGAATCCCAGGTCCGGTTGATGCCGAGACGCAGACCGATCGGATTGATCTTTTGACCCATCGTATTCTCCCAGCGCCTGCTTTAAGCGCTCGCCTCGACCTGACGCACAATGATCGTCAGCTGCGAAAACGGTTTGAAAACTCGGCCCGAACGGCCACGGCCGCGCGGCGAGAAACGCTTCATCACGATTCCCTTGCCGACGAAAGCCTGCGATACGACGAGATCGTCGACCTCGAGCTCGTGATTGTTCTCGGCATTGGCGATCGCCGATTCCAGGCACTTCTTGACGTCGACCGCAATCCGCTTGCGCGAGAACTGCAGGTCGGCGAGGGCGGCCGACGCCTTGCGGCCGCGGATCATCTGCGCCACCAGGTTCAGCTTCTGCGGGCTCACCCGAAGCATCCGGGCCACAGCCTTGGCCTCGTTTTCGGGGAGGCTCCGTTCGCGCTTTGGTTTGCTCATCGCTTAATCCTCAAGCCTTCTTGGCTTTCTTATCGCCCGAATGGCCGTGGAAGGTGCGGGTCGGCGAAAACTCACCGAACTTGTGGCCGACCATCTCTTCGTTGATCGCCACCGGCACGTGCTTCTGGCCGTTGTAGACGCCGAACGTCAGGCCGACGAACTGCGGCAGGATGGTCGAGCGGCGGCTCCAGATCTTGATGACGTCGTGACGGCCGGACGCGCGCGCCGCATCTGCCTTCTTGAGCAGCGACGCCTCGACGAACGGGCCTTTCCAGACTGAACGAACCATGTCCGTCGTTCCTTACTTCTTCCGCTTGTGGCGGCTCAAGAGAATGAATTTATCGGTCGACTTGTTGGTGCGGGTCTTCTTGCCCTTGGTGGGCTTGCCCCACGGAGTGACCGGGTGACGACCGCCCGAGGTACGGCCTTCGCCGCCGCCGTGCGGATGGTCGATCGGGTTCATCGCGACACCGCGGTTGTGGGGCCTGCGGCCCATCCAACGCTTGCGGCCGGCCTTGCCGATCGAGGTGTTCATGTGGTCCGGGTTCGACACCGCACCGATGGTGCCGCGGCAGCGGCCATGCACCAGACGCTGCTCGCCCGAGTTCAGGCGGACGATCACGTAGTCCTGGTCGCGGCCGACGATCTGGGCGTAGGTGCCGGCCGAACGCGCGAGCTGGCCGCCCTTCCCGATCTTGACCTCGATGTTGTGCACGATCGTGCCGACCGGCATGTTGCCCAGCGGCATGACGTTGCCCGGCTTCACGTCGACATAGTTGCCGGCGACGATGGTGTCGCCGACCGCCAGGCGCTGCGGCGCCAGGATGTAGGCGAGCTCGCCATCCTGATACTTGACCAGGGCGATGAAGGCGGTCCGGTTCGGATCATACTCCAGGCGCTCGACGGTCGCGGGAACGTCGACCTTGTCGCGCTTGAAGTCGACCGTGCGGTACGACTGCTTGTGGCCGCCGCCGAGGAAGCGAACCGTGATGCGGCCGGTGTTGTTGCGACCGCCGCTCGACTGCTTGCCTTCGGTCAGCGCCTTGACCGGCTTGCCCTTGTACAGGGCCGAACGATCGACCATCACCAGCTGGCGCTGGCCGGGCGTCGTGGGATTGAATGTCTTCAGTGCCATGGCAGCTCAGCCTTACAGTCCGGTGGTCACGTCGATACGGTGGCCCTCTTCGAGGGTCACGATCGCGCGCTTGCTGTCCGATTGCGAACCGAAATTGCCGCGGAACACCTTGGTCTTGCCCTTGCGGACGAGCGTGTTGACGCTCTTGACCTTGACGTCGAACAGCTTCTCGATCGCTTCCTTGATCTGCGGCTTGGTCGCCTTTGCGGCCACCTTGAACAGAACCTTGTTGTGCTCCGAGGCGAACGTCGCCTTCTCGGTCACGACCGGCGCGATGATGATGTCGTAGTGGCGCGGATCGATGGTCTTCATTTGAAGCGCGCCTCCAGCGCATCGATCGCCGCCTTGGTCAGCACGAGCTTCTGACGGCGCAGGATGTCGTAGACGTTGATGCCCTGGATCGGCAGCACGTCCAGGTTCGGGATGTTGCGGGCCGCAGCGGCGAAGCCGTTGTGCAGCTCGGCGCCGTCGATGATCAGCGCGTTGGTCAGGCCGAGACCCGAGAAGTGGCCGATCAGCGCCTTGGTCTTCGCCGCCTCGAGGGTGGCGTTCTCCAAGACGACCAGATCACCGTCCTTGGCCTTGGCCGACAGCGCATGCTTCAGAGCGAGCGCACGGACCTTCTTCGGCAGGTCGGTCGCATGCGAGCGCACGACCGGACCGAAGGCGCGGCCGCCGCCACGGAACTGCGGCACGCGAGCCGAGCCGTGACGAGCACCGCCGGTGCCCTTCTGCTTGTACATCTTCTTGCCGGTGCGCCAGATCTCGGCGCGCCCCTTGGCCTTGTGAGTGCCGGCCTGGCGCTTGTTCAGCTGCCACTGGACGCAACGCTGAATGATGTCAGCGCGCGGCTCCAGACCGAAGATGGCGTCGGACAGCTGGACGGAGCCGGCTTCCTTGCCCTCGAGGGTGGTGACTTTCAGTTCCATTTATGCGCCCTCCTGCACGGCCGGCGCTTCGGCAGCCTGCTCACCCGCGACCTTGAACTTGCCGGGCTTCGGCGCTTCCTTCGGCAGCGGCTTCTTGACGGCGTCCCGCACCGAGATCCATCCGCCCTTGGAGCCGGGCACCGCGCCTTCGACCAGGATCAGGCCGCGCTCGACGTCCGTCTGCACCACACGCAGGTTCAGCGTGGTGATGCGGTCGACGCCCATGTGACCGGGCATCTTCTTGTTCTTCCAGGTCTTGCCGGGGTCCTGACGACCACCGGTCGAACCGATCGAACGATGCGAGATCGACACACCGTGCGTGGCGCGAAGACCGCCGAAGTTCCAGCGCTTCATGCCGCCGGCGAAGCCCTTACCGACCGAGGTGCCGGTAACGTCGACGAACTGGCCGACGACGAAGTGGTCGGCCTGGATCTCGGCGCCGACCGGGATCAGCGAATCCTCGCTGACACGGAATTCGGCAAGCTTACGCTTCGGCTCGACCTTGGCGACCGCGAACTGGCCGCGCTCCGCCTTCGGCATGTAGACCGTCTTGCGGCTGCCGCTGCCGAGCTGCAGCGCGACATAGCCGTTCTTCTCGGTGGTGCGGTGACCGACCACCTGGCAATTGCCGAGCTTCAGCACGGTCACGGGGATATGTTCGCCGGTCTCCGTGAAGACCCGCGTCATCCCGACCTTTTGTGCGATCACTCCGGAGCGCATCGGCGTGCTTCCTGTTCTTCTCTATGTCCGCGATGGGGCGAACGTGAATCCAAAAACTTAGAGCTTGATCTCGACGTCGACGCCGGCGGCCAGGTCGAGCTTCATGAGAGCATCGACGGTCTGCGGGGTCGGATCGACGATGTCGAGCAGGCGCTTGTGGGTACGCATCTCGAACTGCTCGCGGCTCTTCTTGTCGACGTGCGGCGAACGGTTCACGGTGAACTTCTCGATGCGGGTCGGCAGCGGAATGGGTCCGCGAACCTGCGCGCCGGTCCGTTTCGCCGTGTTGACGATCTCGCGCGTCGACGTATCGAGGATACGATGGTCAAACGCCTTGAGACGGATGCGGATATTTTGGCCGTTCATTGCCGTATCTTTCTTTGAGTAGTGAGTGGCGAGTAGCGAACGGCGAATGGATATCTCCATTCGCCACCCGCCATTCCCTATTCGCTGTTGTTACTCGATGATCGAGGCGACGACGCCGGCGCCGACGGTGCGGCCGCCCTCGCGGATGGCGAAGCGCAGCTTCTCCTCCATCGCGATCGGCACGATCAGGTGCACTTCCATCGCGATGTTGTCGCCCGGCATCACCATCTCGGTGCCTTCCGGCAGGTGAACGACGCCGGTCACGTCGGTCGTGCGGAAGTAGAACTGCGGACGATAGTTGGTGAAGAACGGCGTGTGACGGCCGCCCTCTTCCTTGGTGAGGATGTACGCCTCAGCCTTGAACTTGGTGTGCGGCTTGACCGAACCCGGCTTGCACAGCACCTGGCCGCGCTCGACGTCCTCGCGCTTGGTGCCGCGGAGCAGCGCACCGATGTTGTCGCCCGCCTGGCCCTGATCGAGCAGCTTGCGGAACATTTCAACGCCGGTGACGGTGGTCTTCTGCGTCGGACGGATGCCGACGATCTCGATTTCCTCACCGACCTTGATGATGCCGCGCTCGACACGGCCGGTCACGACGGTGCCGCGGCCCGAGATCGAGAACACGTCTTCGACCGGCATCAGGAAGGGCTGATCGATCGGACGCTCCGGCTGCGGAATGTACTCGTCGACATTGCGCATCAGCTCGAGGATGGCGTCGTGGCCGAGCTTCTTGTCCGAATCTTCGAGAGCGGCGAGCGCCGAGCCCTTGATGATCGGGATCTTGTCGCCCGGGAATTCGTACTTCGAGAGCAGCTCGCGAACCTCGAGCTCGACCAGCTCGAGCAGCTCCGGATCGTCGACCATGTCGCACTTGTTGAGGAACACGACCAGCGCCGGCACGCCGACCTGGCGGGCGAGCAGGATGTGCTCGCGGGTCTGCGGCATCGGGCCGTCAGCAGCCGACACGACCAGGATCGCGCCGTCCATCTGCGCGGCGCCGGTGATCATGTTCTTCACGTAGTCGGCGTGGCCGGGGCAGTCGACGTGCGCGTAGTGGCGGTTCTTGGTCTCGTACTCGACGTGAGCGGTCGAGATGGTGATGCCGCGAGCCTTCTCTTCCGGCGCCTTGTCGATCTGGTCGTAGGCAGTGAACGTCGCACCGCCCGTCTCGGCCAGGATCTTGGTGATTGCAGCCGTCAGCGAGGTCTTGCCGTGGTCGACGTGACCGATGGTGCCGATGTTGCAGTGGGGCTTGTTACGTTCAAACTTAGCTTTGGCCATTTGACTCTCCGTTCAGTCGCTAACTTGAGCTAACGACAATCAGGCAAACTTCTTCTGGACTTCGGCCGACACGTTGGCCGGCGCTTCAGCGTAGTGCGAGAACTGCATCGTGAAGGTCGCGCGGCCCTGGCTCATGGAGCGCAGGTTGTTCACGTAACCGAACATGTTCATGAGCGGCACCATCGCGTTGATGACGTTGGCATTGCCGCGCATGTCCTGGCCCTGGATCTGGCCACGACGCGAGTTCAGGTCGCCGATGACCGAGCCGGTGTAGTCTTCCGGGGTCACCACCTCGACCTTCATGATCGGCTCGAGCAGAACCGACTTGCCCTTCTGCAGCGCCTCGCGGAAAGCCGCGCGAGAGGCGATTTCGAAGGCCAGCGCCGACGAGTCGACGTCGTGATACTTGCCGTCGACCAGCGCCACCTTGACGTCGACCACCGGGAAGCCGGCGACCACGCCCGCGCCGAGCACGCTCTCGATGCCCTTCTCGACGCCCGGGATGTATTCCTTCGGAACCGCACCGCCGACGATCTTGGACTCGAACACGTAGCCGCCACCCGGCTCGTTCGGCTCGACCACGAGGCTCACGGCCGCGAACTGGCCGGTGCCGCCGGTCTGCTTCTTGTGGGTGTAGTCCACATTGGCCGGCTTGGTGATGCGCTCACGGAACGCCACCTGCGGCGCGCCGATGTTCGCATCGACCTTGTAGGTACGCTTCAGAATGTCGACCTTGATGTCGAGATGGAGCTCGCCCATGCCCTTGAGGATGGTCTGGCCCGACTCGTGATCGGTCGAGACGCGGAAGGACGGATCTTCCGCGGCCAGCTTCGCCAAGGCGACGCCGAGCTTCTCCTGGTCGGCCTTCGACTTCGGCTCGATCGCAATCTCGATGACCGGCTCCGGGAATTCCATCTTTTCCAGGATCACCTGGTTCGACGGATCGCACAGCGTATCACCGGTGCGGGCTTCCTTGAGGCCTGCGAGGGCGACGATGTCGCCGGCATAGGCTTCCTTGATGTCCTCGCGGTTGTTCGCATGCATCAGGAGCATGCGGCCGATGCGCTCCTTCTTCTCGCGGGTCGAGTTCACGACGCCGGTGCCCGAGGTCAGGACGCCCGAATAGATGCGGCAGAAGGTGATGGTGCCGACGAACGGGTCGTCCATGATCTTGAACGCGAGCAGCGCCAGCGGCTCCTTGTCGTCCGCCTTGCGCACGACCTCGTTGCCCTTGTCGTCGGTGCCCTTGATCGCAGGCACGTCGAGCGGCGACGGCAGATAGTCGACGACGGCGTCGAGCAGGGGCTGCACGCCCTTGTTCTTGAAGGCCGAGCCGCACAGCACCGGATAGAACGCACCGGTCAGCACGGCCTTGCGGATCAGGCGCTTCAGGGTCGCCTCGTCCGGCTCCTTGCCGTCCAGGAACGCGGTGAGCGCGTCGTCATCGAGCTCGACGGCGGCTTCCACCAGCTTCTCGCGATATTCCTTGGCCTGATCGGCCAGATCAGCCGGGATCTCGGCGTAGTCGAACTTCGCGCCGAGCGCCTCGTCGTTCCAGACGATCGCCTTCATGGTCACGAGGTCGATGCAGCCCTTGAAGTTGTTCTCAGCACCGATCGGCAGCTGGATCGCAACCGGCTTCGCGCCCAGGCGGTCGACGATGTCGGCCAGGCACTTGAAGAAGTCGGCGCCGGTCTTGTCCATCTTGTTGGCGAAGACGATGCGCGGCACCTTGTACTTGTCGCCCTGGCGCCAGACGGTCTCGGTCTGCGGCTCGACGCCCTGGTTGGAGTCGAGCACGCACACGGCGCCGTCGAGCACGCGAAGCGAACGCTCGACCTCGATGGTGAAGTCGACGTGGCCAGGGGTGTCGATGATGTTCAGGCGCTTGCCGTTCCAGAACGCGGTGGTGGCAGCCGAGGTGATCGTGATGCCACGCTCCTGCTCCTGCTCCATCCAGTCCATCGTCGCGGCACCTTCGTGCACTTCGCCGATCTTGTGGCTCTTGCCGGTGTAATAGAGGATGCGCTCGGTCGTCGTGGTCTTACCGGCGTCGATATGCGCCATGATACCGAAGTTACGGTAGTCCTCGATGGCATGTTGGCGGGGCATGAAGGTGTTCCCTGATTTCCGTTCGGGCCGCTGTTACCAGCGGTAGTGCGAGAAGGCGCGGTTGGCTTCCGCCATCCGGTGCACGTCTTCACGCTTCTTCACGGCGTTACCCCGATTGTTCGAGGCGTCGAGCAGCTCCGCCGAAAGCCGCTCAGTCATCGTCTTCTCGTTGCGGTCGCGCGCGGCCGAGATCAGCCAGCGGATGCCCAGCGCCTGCCGGCGGGTCGAACGAACCTCGACCGGCACCTGGTAGGTCGCGCCGCCGACGCGGCGGGAGCGGACCTCGATGGTCGGCATGACGTTTTCGAGGGCCTGCTCGAACACCGTCAGCGGGCTCTGCTTGGTCTTGGCCTCGATGATGCCGAACGCGCCGTAGACGATACCTTCGGCGACCGACTTCTTGCCGGCGTACATCACCGAGTTCATGAACTTGGTGACGATGATGTTCCCGAACTTCGGATCCGGAAGCACTTCACGCTTTTCGGCTGAATGGCGACGCGACATGTGATCTTGTTCCCGCTTCTCTCGAACGTCTTACTTCGGACGCTTCGCGCCGTACTTCGAACGGCGCTGCTTACGGTTCTTGACGCCCTGGGTATCCAGCACGCCGCGGAGGATGTGGTAGCGCACGCCCGGCAAGTCCTTGACGCGGCCGCCACGGATCATGACCACCGAGTGCTCCTGCAGGTTATGGCCTTCACCCGGAATGTAGCCGATCACCTCGAAGCCGTTGGTCAGGCGCACCTTGGCGACCTTACGAAGCGCCGAGTTCGGCTTCTTCGGGGTCGTGGTGTAGACGCGCGTGCAAACGCCACGCTTCTGCGGCGACTGCTGCAGCGCCGGCACCTTCTTGCGCGACTTCTGCACTTCGCGCGGATTTGCGATCAGCTGGTTGATCGTCGGCATCTTGGCCTTCACCCTTCTCAACGTTCGCACGGAGACCGCGACCGGCTTCCGCAAATTCTGTTCGAGGTTCCCCGCCTCACCGGGCCGTTTCGCGCGATCAAAACCCGCGCAAAACGAAATCGCGCCAACCGTTCATCGCTGAACGGAAAGCGCTTGACGCCACAGAGGACCGCGATCACCACCAGTCAGCTTGCGCTGGCGGGCGGCCTACCGAGGTCATGCATCCGAAATTGGTCTCCAGAGAACGAGCTCGAGAGATCTAATATCGTTTTGGCATTGCCTAGCTATGATCGACAGCGTTTGAGCGGCATTCGTCGAGGGTGGTGCCCGTCCCGCCCTGTTCCGGGTGGTCTGGGTGATCCGTACCGACGCTGGCGAAGCTCACCGCCTGTCGTTGAGTGCCGGCCTTTTATAAGCGGTAAATATCCAAGTCAAGCAAAACGACGCCGCAGGACGCGCAAAGAAGCGCTTCTGGCCGCTGCAGTTTCCGCTCCGACCGCGCCCCTACATCCTAAGGTATCTGTAGACCGCAGAGCCCTGCCCGCGCCGGCCCAGCCCCTCTCCAACCCAGGGACATATCCAGAGACATTGAAGATAAGGCTTTTTTTGGCTTTGGCCGACAAGGATGGCGCCCACGACGAGGCGCCCCGTGACAGACTATACCGATATTGCGATCATTGGCGGCGGCTTGGCCGGCTCGATCACGGCCGCCATGCTCGGGCGTGCCGGCATCCCGGCGATTCTGGTCGATCCCCACGCGATCTCCCCGTCCGACTTTCGAATCGAGAAGATCTCCGGTGCCGGGCAGATCGGCCGATTCCGTCGCACCGGGATCGCCGACAAGGCGTTAACCCAAGCCACCCTGACCCCGGAGAACTGGATCGCCCGATTCGGCTACGTGCTCGAACGGGCTCCGGTCCCGCAATACGGCATCCTTTACGACACGCTGGTGACGGCCGTGCGCGACGAGATCCGCGGCCGCGTGACGCGAATCGTCGCCAAGGCCGTGGCGATCACGCCAGGCGAGGATCGCCAGTCGGTCGTGCTGTCCAACGGGCAGACGATCTCCGCCCGTCTCGTCGTGCTCGCCAACGGGCTGAACGTTGGGCTGCGGCACATGCTGGGAATCACCCGCAAGATCACCAGCCCCGCCCATTCGATCTCGATCGGGTTCGACCTGACGCCGGCCGGCCGCGCCGCCTTCCCGTTCCCGGCCATGACCTACTTCCAGGAGCGGGCCGACGCGCGGGTGCCCTACATCACCCTATTCCCGATCGGCGAGCGTATGCGGGCGAACCTGTTCGCCTATCGCGAGGTGGACGACCCCTGGCTGCGGGCGATCCGGCGCGCCCCGGTCGAAACGCTGATGGCCGCCCTGCCCGGCCTGCGGCGGATCACCGGCCCGTACGCCGTGAGGGGGGAAGTGAAGGTCCGCCCCGCCGACCTCACCATCAACACTGGATACCGCATGCCGGGCGTCGTGCTCGTCGGCGATGCCTTCTGCACCACCTGCCCCGTCACCGGCACCGGCTCCGACAAGGTGTTCACCGACGTCGAGCGCCTCTGCAACGTCCACATTCCGCGCTGGCTGGCGACTGACGGCATGGGCGAGGCCAAGATCGCGGCCTTCTATGCCGACCCGGTCAAGATCGCCTGCGATGCGTGGTCGCTCGACAAGGCCTGGAATTTCCGATCGGTCTCGATCGGGGCCAGCCCCTATTGGCAGGCACAACGCTGGGCGCGCTTTGCGGTCTCGCTCGGCCGCGGGATTCAGCAGCGGCTGACGAAGACCAATGCGCCGCTCAACGTCTATTCCTCGTCATCGTCATCATCCTCCTCGTCGTCGTCATCCTCCTCATCATCGCTGTCGTCGTCGGCCTGATCGAGCCGGCTCGGCTGATGGCCCTGGTCGTCCCAGAGCTTGCGATAGGTCCCATTCTTCGCCAGGAGCTCGGCGTGGCTACCGCGCTCGATCGCCCGGCCGCCGGAGATGACGATGATCTCGTCCATCTCGACCACCGAGGTCAGGCGGTGGGTCGACCAGATCATGGTACGGCCCTTGGCGACCTTCAGCAGGGTGCGGTTGATCGCGGCTTCCGTGGTCTGGTCCAGCGCCGAGGTCGCCTCGTCGAGCAGCAGCACGGACGGGTTGCGGATGATGGCACGGGCGATCGCGATGCGCTGGCGCTGGCCACCGGACAGCGTGTCGCCGCGCTCACCGACGATGGTGTCGTATTTCTGCGGCAGGCTCATGATGTAGCGGTGGATCTCGGCCTTCTTGGCCGCCTCCTCCACCTCCGCGTCGGTGGCGCCCTCCTTGCCGAGCCGGATGTTTTCCCGCAGCGACATGTTGAACAGCATGTTCTCCTGGAACACCACGGCCATGCTGCCGCGCAGCGAATCGCGCGTCACCTTGCGGATGTCGACGCCGTCGATGGTGACGCGGCCTTCATCGGGCACATAGAGCCGCAGGATCAGGTTGAGCAGCGTGCTCTTGCCCGAGCCCGACGGACCGACGATCGCGATCCGCTTGCCGACGTCGAGCTTGAGGCTCAGATTGTCGAGCACCGGCGTCTGGCTACCCTCGTACTGGAAGGTCACGCGCTCGAAGGTGATGTCGTGGCTGATGCGGGGCAGATCCGGCGCGCCGGGCCGGTCGGCACCGCGGGTCGGCTCGTCCAACAACTCCTGCATGTGCCGGATCGCGGCCGCCGACGAGATCGACACCGGCACGAAGTGCATGACATGGGCGATGTTGTAGGACACCTCCCAGAATGCGCTCTCGAAGGTAACGAAGGTGCCGATCGTGATCTGGCCCTTGGTGGCGAGATAGGCGCCGAGAGCGAGCACGACGAGATGCAGCAGCAGCACCGAGATCGTGACGGTGCGCTCGACCATGGTCGACAGGAACATCGCATCGGCCATCTTGCGCCGCGCCGCGTCGTTGCGGAAGCTGAACCAGCCGAACACCTTGCGGTGCAGGCTGAAGGCCTTGATGACGGCTTGCGCCGCGATGTTCTCCTGGATCACGCCGAGCAGCGACGCTTCGTTCAGTTTCTGCTCGTAATTGGCCTGAACCGCCTTCGGCGTCAGGATGCGCGGGCCGATCAGGGTGATCGGAAACACCAGCAGCGCGATCGCAGCGAGCTGCCAGTTCAGGAACAGCATCAGAATGATGCCTGCAATCAACTCGAGGAACGGCAGCACGGCGCTGTTGGCGAAACTCTTCACGACGTTCTCGAACGCCGACATGTCGACCGAGAAGCGCGACAGGATCTCGCCGCGCTTGGTGCGCTGGAAATAGGCCGCCGGCAGGTTCTGCACGTGGTCGAACAGCCGGGTGCGGACATCCGAGATGACGCAGGCCGCCAGCCGCGCATCCCAGCGCTCGTAGAGCACGGCAATGATCGAGGTGACGATGCCTGCAACCGCGAGCACGCCGAGGATGCGATAGAGCGCCTCGAAATCCTCTTCGCCGAGCGCATCGTCGATCAGGAACTTGAGGCTGAGCGGCATGATGACGTTGAACAGGGTCTCGATCAGCACGCCGATCGACACGAAGGCGAGCATCTTCTTGTATTTCGCGAGCAGCGGCGAGACGAAGCCGTAGATGGTGGCGAGCGCGCCGGCGGCCTCGCGCGCGGTGTAGACGACGAGGTCTTCGTCGTCATCGTCGTCGTCGAGATCGTCGTCCTCGTCCTCGCCGTCCTCGTCGTCATCATCGTCGGAAGGCGGCGGCGCAGGCTTGCTGGCTTGTGGCGGCTTTGAGGGCTGCGCCGGCTTTGAAGGCGGCGCCGGCTCTGGCGGCTGTGCCGGCTTGGTCGCCTCCGGCGGCGTGCCGGCCAGTAACGGCTCGGAGGGCTGCAGCGCTTCGGTGGTCGGCGGCAGGGCGGCGGCCGGTGCTTGAGTTGCCGGCGGCGATTCGGGTGTCGTTGGCGTCGCGGCGGTTCCGGAAAGCCGCTTTGCGATCTCGGCAGCGGCGCCGGCGGCAGCCGCAATTCGTTCGCCAGCGATCCGATCGTCTTCGGTCTGACCGGGCGCAGCCGAGGCCGAACCGGGTTTCGAGCCTCGCTTCGAGCCTGATTTGGAGGCCGGACCCGACCCTGACTTGGACTCTGGTTTCTTGGGCGCCATGCAACCAACCGAAGCAGCGTGGCCGACGACGCGCCAGCCTTGCGCGTCAGGCCTTTAACATCTGCACGGCGCCGCGGCCAGCGTCCTCAGTCTTCGTCCTCGACCTTGTCGAAGAACGAGTAACGCAGGCTGTCCGCGTCGGCGTACCATTGGCCCGGGCCTTTGTTGGCCGCGAGCGTCGCGGCCCACACCTCGTCGGTGCAGTCGCGGCGATGCATGGCAAGATCGAAGCCGTTGCCGAAGAACAGCTCCGACCACTCCCACCAGGTGCCGAGCTTCTTGACCCCGCGCAGCAGGTCGTAGCGGTCGACGAGCGCCGGAGCCATGTCCGAGGTGATCGAGCCGAACACGAGGCCGGTCTTGACGACGCGGTTCAGTTCGCGAATCGCGCGCGCAACCTGCTTGTCACCGAGGTGGCAGAGGCTGGTCTCGAACACGAAATCGAACTCGCCGGTCTTGAACGGCATGTCCGTGATCGAGCCGAGCTTGTTGTACTTCTTGAGCGCCTTCGGCGTCTTGCCGTGGATGTAGCGGTTGTTTTCGATGCCCCAGGCATCGATGCTGCGCTCGCGGAGCGCTCCCACCAGTTCACCGCTCGCGGAGCCGGCGACCAGGAGCTTGTAGCCTTTGCCCTTGCCGGCCCGGTTCCAGACGATCTTGATCAGGCTGGTCAGATAGTCCGGATCGGTGAACTGCGACCACGCTTCGCTGTACGGCCCCCGCCCGCGATAATTGTCGAAATAGTCCCGGTCGATCTTGTCCGACAGCGGCATCTCGGCCTGCGAGCGGACGCGGCGCAGCCGCATCATTTCGGTCAGGATGATGTCGGTGGCGGCGTCCGAGGAATCGAGCAGTCCGTTCAAGGTTGAATCGAACAGGTAGTCACCGACCACGACGATGCCGGGGTGCTCCTTCGGCTCAGGCCGGTGATTGGTCATGACGTCGCGTACCGGCAGACCGCCGGGCAGCGCGTTGACGGACGACAGCCAGCGATGGATCTTGCCTTCCATGAAGTGCGCGCGCGCGTCGCCGAGCGCCGCCGGGAGCGACTTCAGCGCGGCATCGATCAGTTCCTGGTCCGACAGGTTGGCGAAGGCGAGCGCATCCGAGCCTGCGATCAGCCAGTTGAGCACGCCGTGCTTGCCGACATCGTGGCGCGAGCCCTCGTTGTAGATGCAGCAGCCGCCGAACGCCTCAGACATGAACCAGGAGCCCGGAATCTTCTCGCCCCAGAACGGCTCGTCGAACAGGATCGAGACGCGCAGGTAGTGCGCGGGACGATCGAAATAGGCGATGTGCTTGATCATCGACTGGCGCAGCTTCTCGCCCTCCCAGCCGACCGTCGACAGCCAGGAATGCGGCAGGCACACCAGCACGAGATCGAACTCGCGCGTCTCCGGCCCCTTGCCGTTCATCATGTTGAGCCGGTAGCGGCCCGCCTCCGTCTTGCCGATGCGGAGCACGCGATGATTGAGCTGGATGTCGGCATCGACCTCGGAGCGCAGGCACTCGATCAGTTGCTCGTTGCCGTTCTGAATCGAGTACAGGCCGATATAGTCGTCGATATCCATCACGAAGTTCTTGAGCGCATTGAGGCCGTTGGTGTTGTGGGCCTCGGTCGCGAGGTCGGAGCGCGACATCACCTTGAAGAAGCGCTTGGCGGTGGGATCCTCGACCTCCTCATCGAGCAGCTCCTCGCAGGTCTTGTAGGCCCAGGGGTGCTCGTTGTCGTGGGCGCCGACGCCCTCGTAATATTCGACCGGCGACATCACGTCGGTGCAGCGCTTGCGGAACGCCTCGACCGCGGCGGCCGTCTTCGGCCCGTATTTGCGGCGCAGCCCCGGCACGTCGTCGAGCAGCTCGCCGTCGAGCTGGACCTGCAGCGCATCCATCGGAATCGTCTGCAGCCCGAAATGCTGGATCAGCTCGCGCAGCGGATCAGGGCCGGTCATCGAGTAGTCGTAGATTTCTGCGACACCAGCCTCGTACATCGCCGGAGCGGTATCGAACTTGCGCGTCACGATCTTGCCGCCGAGCCGGTCGGATGCCTCGTAGATCGTCACCTTGCAGAGATCGCCGAGTTTGCGCCTCAGATACCAGGCGCTCATCAGGCCACCCGGACCGCCACCAACAATCGCAAGGTCAAGCATCGAAGTTCCGCCATCTCCGGCTGTCAGCGACGTTGCCGGTCGTCCATATCAGGGGTCCTGCCACCCTCGGGGCTCGATCGGCCATAGCCTACCCGGCCCGCAGAAGGTTTGCGCCGGAGCAAATCGGCGCATCGCCACGGGAGTCGACGGAAATCAGCTCAGCGGATCTGATGCTTCCAAAAGCGCCTCTGTCCCTGAAGGGAAGATGAACAACGGGGCAGCAGCGCGGCAACAGGAGAAGAAAATGTCAAAAAAAGGCCGGCAAACGCCGGCCTTTTCTACGCGTGATGAACGCACGGCAGACCCCGACACCGTCAGGGTCATGCCGCAACCGTCCGTTACTCTGCCGGCGGCAGCGCGAGCGGCTGAGGCTCGGGCTGCGCTGGCACGATCGCCGCCTGCTTCTCGCGCTCGTCGAGAATCAGCTTGTCGCGCTTGAGAGCGACTTCGCGGATGCGGGCCATCGAGGCGCCGGTACCGGCCGGGATCAGACGGCCGACGATGACGTTCTCCTTGAGACCCTCGAGCGGATCGATCTTGCCATTGACCGCCGCCTCGGTGAGGACGCGGGTGGTCTCCTGGAACGAGGCCGCCGAGAAGAACGACCGGGTCTGCAGGCTCGCCTTGGTGATGCCGAGCAGAACCGGAGTTCCCGTGGCCGGCTTCTTCGCCTCCTCCACGGCCTTCGCGTTGAGCAGGTCGAACTCGATCTTGTCGACCTGTTCGCCCGAGATCATGTCGGTATCGCCCTGGTCGGTGATCTCCACCTTCTGCAGCATCTGACGGACAATCACCTCGATGTGCTTGTCGTTGATGAGCACGCCCTGCAGCCGGTAGACCTCCTGGATCTCGTTGACCAGATAGGCCGCGAGCTCCTCGATGCCCTTGATCGCCAGGATGTCGTGCGGCGCCGGGTTGCCTTCGACGATGAAGTCGCCCTTCTCGACGATGTCGCCATCCTGCAGATGGATGTGCTTGCCCTTCGGGATCAGGTACTCGCGCGGCTCCTCGGTCTTGTCGACCGGCTCGATCGAGATGCGACGCTTGTTCTTGTAGTCGCGACCGAACCGGATGGTGCCGGCGATCTCGGCGATGATCGCGGCATCCTTCGGCTTGCGCGCTTCGAACAGCTCCGCCACCCGCGGCAGACCGCCGGTGATGTCGCGCGTCTTGGCGCTTTCCGTCGAGATACGCGCCAGGATGTCGCCCGGCTTCACCGTCGAACCGACGTCGACCGACAGAATCGCGTCGACCGACAGCATGTAGCGGGCATCGCCGCCGCGGGCGAGCTTGAGCACCTTGCCGTCCTTGCCCTTGATCACGATTGCCGGACGCAGATCCGCGCCACCGCGCGTTCCACGCCAGTCGATGACCACGCGCTTGGCGATACCGGTGGATTCGTCGAGCGTTTCCGAGATCGACAGACCCTCGGTCAGATCCTCGAACCCGATCGTACCCTCGGCTTCCGTGAGGATCGGACGGGTATAAGGATCCCACTCGGCGATGCGCTGGCCGCGCTTGATCATGTCGCCGTCGTCGACATGCATGCGCGCGCCGTACTGGATGCGGTGCGTCGCACGCTCGGTGCCGTCGGGGTCGACGATCGTCACGACCATGTTGCGGACCATCGCGATCAGGTGACCCTCGCTGTTGCGGGCGATCGCCTTGTTCTTGATGACCACCTTGCCTTCGAAGTTCGATTCCACGAAGGACTGCTCGTTCAGCTGCGCCGCACCACCGATGTGGAAAGTGCGCATCGTCAGCTGGGTGCCGGGCTCACCGATCGACTGCGCGGCGATGACGCCGACGGCCTCACCGTGGTTGACCGGCGTGCCGCGCGCCAGATCGCGGCCGTAGCACATCTTGCAGATGCCGTTGACCAGCTCGCAGGTCAGCGCCGAGCGGATCTTCACCTCCTGCACGCCAGCCTGCTGGATGGCGTCGATGTGGCTTTCCTCCATCAAGGTGCCGGCCTTGACCAGCACCGCGTTGGTCGCGGGATCGCGCACGTCGTCGCAGGGCACGCGGCCCAGGATGCGCGAGCCGAGCGAGGCCACGACCGTGCCGGCATCGACGATGGCGCGCATCTTGATGCCGAGATGGGTGCCGCAATCGTCCTGCGTGATGATGCAGTCCTGCGCCACGTCGACCAGACGGCGGGTCAGGTAGCCCGAGTTCGCGGTCTTCAACGCGGTGTCCGCGAGGCCCTTGCGGGCGCCGTGGGTCGAGTTGAAGTACTCGAGAACCGAGAGACCTTCCTTGAAGTTCGAGATGATCGGCGTCTCGATGATCTCACCCGACGGCTTGGCCATCAGGCCGCGCATGCCGGCGAGCTGACGCATCTGGGCCGGCGAACCGCGGGCACCGGAATGCGACATCATGTAGATCGAGTTGATGTCGGCATCCGCCCCCGTCGCCGTCTTCTTGGTGACGGAGATCTCCTTCATCATCTCCTTGGCGATCTCTTCCGAGGCCTTCGACCAGGCGTCGACGACCTTGTTGTACTTCTCGCCATGGGTGATCAGACCGTCATTGTACTGCTGCTCGAAATCCTTCGCCAGCGTACGGGTGGTGTCGACGATCTTCCACTTGCCCGCCGGCACGACCATGTCGTCCTTGCCGAACGAGATGCCCGCCTTGAAGGCGTTGTAGAAACCGAGCGCCATGATGCGGTCGCAGAAGATCACCGTCTCCTTCTGGCCGCAGTGACGATAGACCTGATCGATCACGCCCGAGATCTCGCGCTTGGTCATCAGCTTGTTGATGACCTCGAACGTCACGCGCGGATGCTTCGGCAGGAGATTGCCGAGCATCACGCGGCCCGCGGTGGTCTCGATCCAGCGCTTGGCGATCTTGCCTTCCTCGTTCATCCCCTCCCAGCGGTACTTGATCTTGCTGTGGAGATGGATGGCCTTGGCGTGCAGCGCATGCTCGAGCTCGGCCATGTTGCCGAACGCCATGCCCTGGCCGGGCATGCCTTCGCGCATGATCGAGACGTAGTAGAGACCGAGCACGATGTCCTGCGACGGCACGATGATCGGCTGACCATTGGCCGGATGCAGGATGTTGTTGGTCGACATCATCAGGACGCGCGCTTCCAGCTGCGCTTCGAGCGACAGCGGAACGTGCACGGCCATCTGGTCGCCGTCGAAGTCGGCGTTGAACGCCGAGCAGACCAGCGGATGCAGCTGGATCGCCTTGCCCTCGATCAGCACCGGCTCGAACGCCTGGATGCCGAGGCGATGCAGCGTCGGCGCGCGGTTCAGCAGCACCGGATGCTCGCGGATGACCTCGTCCAGGATGTCCCAGACCTCGGGGCGCTCCTTCTCGACCAGCTTCTTGGCCTGCTTGACGGTCGTCGAGAGGCCCTTGGCGTCGAGCCGCGAGTAGATGAACGGCTTGAATAGCTCGAGCGCCATCTTCTTCGGCAGGCCGCACTGATGCAGGCGCAGCTCGGGACCGACCACGATGACCGAGCGGCCGGAATAGTCGACGCGCTTGCCGAGCAGGTTCTGACGGAAGCGGCCCTGCTTGCCCTTCAGCATGTCGGCGAGCGACTTCAGCGGACGCTTGTTGGCGCCGGTGATGACGCGGCCGCGGCGGCCGTTGTCGAACAGCGCATCCACCGCCTCCTGAAGCATGCGCTTCTCGTTGCGGATGATGATGTCCGGCGCGCGCAGCTCCATCAGCCGCTTCAGGCGGTTGTTGCGGTTGATGACGCGACGGTAGAGGTCGTTGAGGTCCGAGGTCGCGAAGCGGCCGCCGTCGAGCGGCACCAGCGGCCGCAGATCCGGCGGGATCACCGGAACAACGGTCATGATCATCCATTCCGGCTTGTTGCCGGAGTGGCGGAACGCCTCGACGATCTTCAGGCGCTTGGCGAGCTTCTTGTGCTTGATGTCGGAGTCGGTCTCCTGCATCTCGGCACGCAGCGTCTGCTCGAGCTTCTCGAGCTCGAGGCCGCGCAGCAGCTCACGGATGGCCTCGGCGCCGATCATGGCGGTGAAGCTGTCCTGGCCGTATTCGTCCTGCGCCTTGAGGTACTCGTCTTCCGACAGCAGCTGACGGTCCTTGAGCGCGGTCAGACCCGGCTCGAGGACGACGTAGTATTCGAAGTACAGGATCCGCTCGAGATCCTTCAGCGTCATGTCGAGCAGCAGGCCGATGCGCGACGGTAGCGACTTCAGGAACCAGATGTGCGCGACCGGAGCGGCGAGCTCGATATGGCCCATGCGCTCGCGCCGGACACGCGACAAGGTCACCTCGACCGAGCACTTCTCGCAGATGATGCCCTTGTACTTCATCCGCTTGTACTTGCCGCACAAGCACTCGTAGTCCTTGATCGGCCCGAAGATGCGGGCGCAGAACAGGCCGTCGCGCTCGGGCTTGAAGGTACGGTAGTTGATCGTTTCCGGCTTCTTGATCTCGCCGTAGGACCAGGACAGAATCTTCTCCGGAGACGCAATCGAGATCCGGATCTGGTCGAAGACCTGAGCCGGCGTCGTCGGATTGAAGAGATTCATAATTTCTTGGTTCATCGTATTCTCCTCGCGGGCCGATCGGGGGTCGGCCGCAAATTCGAAAATCTCTCAACGGGCGCCTTGTCCTGACCCGCGGGGGAAGGCGCCGGCACCCGGCCGTCCGAGACGGCCGGGCCTGATCTCTTGACCTACTCGGCGGCTTCCGACGTCGGCGCCGGTCCGAGCTTGGAGTTGTGCAGGTCGACGTTGAGGCCGAGCGAGCGCATTTCCTTGACCAGCACGTTGAACGATTCCGGAATACCGGCCTCGAACGTGTCGTCGCCGCGCACGATCGCCTCGTAGACCTTGGTGCGGCCGGCGACGTCGTCCGACTTCACCGTCAGCATCTCCTGCAGCGTGTAGGCCGCGCCGTAGGCTTCGAGCGCCCACACCTCCATTTCGCCGAAACGCTGGCCGCCGAACTGGGCCTTGCCGCCCAGCGGCTGCTGGGTGACCAGCGAGTACGGGCCGATCGAACGCGCATGGATCTTGTCGTCGACCAGATGGTGCAGCTTCAGCATGTAGATGTAGCCGACCGTCACCTTGCGATCGAATGCATCGCCGGTGCGGCCGTCATAGACCGTCGACTGACCGGATGCGTCGAGGCCGGCGAGCTTCAACATCTCCTCGATGTCGGCCTCCTTGGCGCCGTCGAACACCGGCGTGGCGATCGGCACGCCGCGGCTCAGATTGTGACCAAGCTCGATCAACTCGTTGTCGTTGAGCGACTTGATGGTCTCGTCGTCGCCGTAGATCCGCTTCAAGGTCTCCTTCAGCGGCTTGACGTCCTGCTTCGACAGGTAGGCATCGACCGTCTGGGCGATACGCTTGCCGAGGCCGGCGCAAGCCCAGCCCAGATGGGTCTCGAGGATCTGCCCGACGTTCATGCGCGAGGGCACGCCCAGCGGGTTCAGCACGATGTCCGCATGGGTGCCGTCCTCGAGGAACGGCATGTCCTCGATCGGCACGATCTTGGACACGACGCCCTTGTTGCCGTGACGGCCGGCCATCTTGTCGCCCGGCTGGATCTTGCGCTTCACGGCGACGAAGACCTTGACCATCTTCATCACGCCGGGCGGCAGCTCGTCGCCACGCTGCAGCTTCTCGACCTTGTCGAGGAAGCGCTGTTCCAGCCCCTTCTTCGACTCGTCGTACTGCTTCCGCATGGCCTCGATCTCGGCCATCAGCTTGTCGTTCGGCGATGCGAACAGCCACCACTGCGACTTCGGATACTCGTCGAGCACCGCGCGGGTGATCTTGGTGTCCTTCTTGAAGCCCTTCGGACCGGAAATGCCCTGGCGGCCATCCAGCATGTCGGCGAGACGGCTGTAGACGTTGCGGTCCAGGATCGCCTGCTCGTCGTCGCGGTCCTTGGCCAGACGCTCGATCTCTTCCCGCTCGATCGCCAGCGCACGCTCGTCCTTGTCGACGCCGTGGCGGTTGAACACGCGGACTTCGACGATCGTGCCCTGCACGCCCGGCGGCACCCGCAGCGACGTGTCGCGGACGTCCGAGGCCTTTTCGCCGAAGATGGCGCGCAGCAGCTTCTCTTCCGGCGTCATCGGGCTCTCGCCCTTCGGCGTGATCTTGCCGACCAGGATGTCGCCGGCGCGCACTTCCGCGCCGATGTAGACGATGCCGGCTTCGTCGAGGTTCTTCAGCGCCTCCTCCGACACGTTCGGAATGTCGCGCGTGATTTCCTCCGGACCCAGCTTGGTGTCGCGGGCCATCACCTCGAATTCCTCGATGTGGATCGAGGTGAAGACGTCCTCCTTCACGATCCGCTCGGAGAGCAGGATGGAGTCCTCGAAGTTGTAGCCGTTCCACGGCATGAACGCGACCAGCACGTTGCGGCCGAGCGCGAGCTCGCCGAGATCGGTCGACGGACCGTCGGCGATGATGTCGCCCTTCTTGACGATGTCGCCGACCTTCACCAGCGGACGCTGGTTGATGCAGGTCGACTGGTTCGAACGCTGGTACTTCATCAGCCGATAGATATCGACGCCCGACTTGGTCGGATCGAGATCCTCGGTGGCGCGGATGACGACGCGGGTGGCGTCGATCTGGTCGATCACGCCCGAGCGGCGCGCCGCGATGGCGGCGCCCGAGTCACGGGCGACCACGCCTTCCATGCCGGTGCCGACGAACGGCGCCTCGGCGCGAACCAGCGGCACCGCCTGGCGCTGCATGTTCGAGCCCATCAGCGCGCGGTTGGCGTCGTCGTTCTCGAGGAACGGGATCAGCGCCGCGGCCACCGAAACCAGCTGCTTCGGCGACACGTCCATGTAGTCGACCTTGTCGGGCGTCATCGGCACGACTTCGCCGGCATGACGGCAGACCACGAGGTCCTCGGTGAAGCGGCCCTTGGCATCGAGCGGCACGTTGGCCTGCGCGACGCGGTAGCGCCCTTCCTCCATGGCGGACAGATACACCACCTCGTCGGTAACGCGGCCGTCCTTGACCTTGCGGTACGGCGTCTCGACGAAGCCATACTTGTTGACGCGGGCGAATGTCGCCAGCGAGTTGATCAGGCCGATGTTCGGACCTTCCGGCGTCTCGATCGGGCAGATGCGGCCGTAATGCGTCGGATGCACGTCGCGCACCTCGAAGCCGGCGCGCTCGCGGGTCAGACCGCCCGGTCCAAGCGCCGACAGGCGGCGCTTGTGGGTGATCTCCGACAGCGGATTGGTCTGGTCCATGAACTGCGACAGCTGCGACGAGCCGAAGAACTCGCGCACCGCGGCCGCGGCCGGCTTGGCGTTGATCAGGTCCTGCGGCATCACGGTGTCGATGTCGACGCTCGACATGCGCTCCTTGATGGCGCGCTCCATGCGCAAGAGACCGATGCGGTACTGGTTCTCCATCAGCTCGCCGACCGAGCGGACGCGGCGATTGCCGAGATGGTCGATGTCGTCGATCTCGCCCTTGCCATCGCGCAGGTCGACCAGGGTCTTGATGACCGCCAGGATGTCTTCCTTGCGCAGCGTGCGCTGGGTGTCCGGCGCATCCAGCTCGAGGCGCATGTTCATCTTGACGCGGCCGACCGCGGAGAGGTCGTAGCGCTCGGCATCGAAGAACAGCGACTGGAACATCGCCTGCGCGGAATCGAGCGTCGGCGGCTCACCCGGACGCATCACGCGGTAGATATCGAACAGCGCGTCCTCACGCGTCATGTTCTTGTCCGCCGAGAGCGTGTTGCGGATGTAGGGCCCGACATTGACGTGGTCGATGTCGAGCAGCGGCAGGTCCTTGTAGCCCTGCTCGTTCAGCACCTTGAACAGCTTGTCGGTGATCTCCTCGCCCGCCTCGGCGTAGATTTCGCCGGTCTTCGGGTTGACGAGATCCTCGGCGATGTAGTTGCCGAGCAGCTCCTCGTCCGACATGCGCAGCGCCTTCAGCCCCTTCTCCTGGAGCTGGCGGGCGGCGCGGACGGTGAGCTTCTTGCCGGCTTCGAGCACGACCTTGCCGGTGTCGGCGTCGATCAGGTCGTTGACGGTCGAATAGCCGCGGAAGCGGTTGGCGTCGAACGGAACGCGCCAGCCTTCCTTGATGCGCTTGTAGATCAGCTTCTTGTAGAAGGTCGACAGGATGGTCTCGCCGTCGAGGCCGAGCGCGAACATCAGCGACGTCACCGGCAGCTTGCGGCGACGGTCGATGCGCGCGAACACGATGTCCTTGGCGTCGAACTCGATGTCGAGCCAGGAGCCGCGATACGGGATGACGCGGGCGGCGAACAGCAGCTTGCCCGACGAATGGGTCTTGCCCTTGTCGTGGTCGAAGAACACGCCCGGCGAACGGTGCATCTGCGAGACGATGACGCGCTCGGTGCCGTTCACGATGAAGGTGCCGTTCATGGTCATGAGCGGGATGTCGCCCATGTACACGTCCTGCTCCTTGATGTCCTTGACCGACTTCGCGCCGGTCTCCTCGTCGATATCGAACACGATGAGGCGCAAGGTCACCTTGAGCGGCGCAGCGAAGGTCATGCCACGCTGACGGCACTCGTCGACGTCATATTTCGGCGGCTCGAACTCGTAGCGGACGAACTCCAGCATCGAGGTGCCGGAAAAGTCGGAGATCGGGAACACCGAGCGGAACACCGCCTGCAGGCCCTCATCCGGCCGCCCGCCCGTGGGCTCGTCCACCATCAGGAACTGGTCGTAGGACGCCTTCTGAACCTCGATGAGGTTCGGCATCTCCGCGACTTCCTTGATGTGTCCAAAGAACTTGCGAACGCGTTTGCGACCGGTGAATGTCTGCTGCGCCATCGTGGCCTCTCATTTCGTCGCCCGGAGGGGCGAACCTTCCGAAACAGCGGCTGCCACCGCCCCTTCGGGTTGAATTTCGATCCATTTCGAGGATCTGAGGCTCAAAGCCGGAACGGAAACGTCCCAGATCTGTTCTTCAGACCAGCAAAACGCAAAACGACGCGCGAGGCGCGAGGACGCACCCGCTCGTCACAACCATCTCGTCACGGACTGCAAAAGCCCGAAATTGCCTATCTCCCAGCGGCTTACGGACGGAGACGCCACTCCACCGATCAACCGGCTTTTCGTGCTGCCGACCCAATATGGGTTGACAATAATCGAGATTCGAGAGCGAAGCCCCCAAATCTCCACACTTTTCCGTGTTCAGCCCACAACAGACGGTTCCGTTGCACGCCTTTTGCAGTGATTCCGAGCCGCGCCCAATACCCCTGCAAAACTCCTTGTCCACATGATGACCGGGCGATGTTACCACCCGGCCATCATAATCTCTCGAAAGCCCCGGACCTGCCCATGGCAGCCCGGGGACTTCGTTCGCGTAATCGAAGCGATTACTTGAGCTCGATCTTGGCGCCAGCCTTCTCGAGCTGAGCCTTGATCTTCTCGGCCTCGTCCTTGTTGACGCCTTCCTTGACCGGCTTCGGAGCGCCCTCGACGAGGTCCTTGGCTTCCTTCAGGCCCAGGCCGGTGATGGCGCGGACTTCCTTGATGACCTCGATCTTCTTGTCGCCGGCCGAAGCCAGGACAACGGTGAACTCGGTCTTCTCTTCCGCCGGAGCGGCAGCGGCGCCACCGGCACCCGGAGCAGCGACGGCCACGGCGGCCGCGGCGGACACGCCCCACTTCTCTTCCAGGAGCTTGGCGAGCTCAGCGGCCTCGAGAACGGTGAGGGCCGAGAGGTCGTCGACGATCTTCTGCAGGTCAGCCATTGAAGTAGTTCCTTGATTTGGTTCGGTTCGAAACCAGGTTGTGAGTGTTTGCGAAGGGCGTCAGGCCGCTTCGCCCTTTGAGGCATGAGCCTGAATGACGCGCGCGACCTTGGCCGCGGGTGCATTGGCGAGCTGGGCGAGCTTGGTCGCCGGAGCCTGGATCAGGCCGACGAGCTTGCCGCGCAGTTCGTCCAGCGACGGCAGCGAGGCCAGAGCCTTGACGCTGTCGACATTCAGGACGGTTGAGCCCATCGAGCCGCCGAGGATGACGAACTTTTCGTTCGCCTTGGCGAATTCGATGGCAACCTTGGGCGCCGCGACAGGATCGCTCGAAGTTGCGATCACGGTCGGCCCCTTCAACAGGGAACCGATGCCGACGACGTCCGTGCCTTCAAGAGCAATTTTGGCGAGACGGTTCTTCGAGACCTTCACCGACGCGCCAGCCTGCTTCATCTGCATGCGCAGCTTCTGCATCTGGGCCACGGTGAGGCCGGAATAGTGAGCGACGACGGCAACGCCCGTGGTCTTGAAGACCTCGTGCAGCTGCTCGACCGCCTCTTTTTTTGCCGCTCGTTCCACAGCAAGCTCTCTCCGGTTGGCGGCCTTCGCCCGAAAGCGGGACCGCCGGGTTGCACCCGCCGTCCCACCAAACCTGACCTCCGGACGGAAGAACCCGAGGACACGCAAGGCAAAACGGCGATGAATAGCCTGCCCTTCCGAAAGCCCCAGGGATCCCTGGGAGGCTCGCGGAGTGTCGAGGTTCGAACCAAACCTGCATGCCACCACGACGAAGGCAGTGGACATGCCGAAATCCGGTCTTCACCCGTCTATGCAGGCTGGATGATTAAGCCATTGAGGAAATTGGATTCCACGCCGGCGCCTGCAGTCTCGGACAGGATCGGGGTGATCGGCGGACCGACCTCCCCTGCGGCATTTTCGAGAGCAGAAAGATCCTTCTTCCTTCCGAGAAATCCAAACGGATATCCTCAAAAGGAATGCTGGCTCCTCTCAACTTTCGGAATGCGCACACAGGCGCGCCAGCAACAGCCGGCCCGCCTGGAAGCCGGTTCTTTAACCGCTCGATCGCGACTTGCCAAGACCCCAAGAGCAAAAATCGCACCAGTTGGGCCATGCCGTGGAGCCGGGTAGGAGCCCCGTCGCCCGGATGAGCGACAGCCGGCGCGCGGGACGCGCGTTCGGCGATAGCGACGTGCGGGGTCTCACGTGCCCTGCCGGAGAACCCGGATGTCGCTGCGCTCATCAGGGCCACCGGGCATTGCGCGCGCAGGGCGCAATCCCGCCTCAGCCCTTCGGACAGGCCGCTCCGGCGTCGGCCCAGGCCTTGATCAGCTCGCCGAACTGCTTCTGGGTTCCCGGGGCCGGGGTCCGCCCTGCTCCCGGATTCCAGCCCCAGCCGACCAGCTCATCCTCAGCCATATGGTGAATCAGCTGCGCCATGGTCTTGCCGCCGTTGCGATTTGGATCCTTGATCTGTGCGCAGATCTGGCCGAGCGACTTGCCCTGCCAAGCCATCTCGATCGGAGCCAGCTGCCATTTGGGATTACCCGGCACGCGCGCCGCGTCGAAATTGGCCTCGTGGTGGCAGGTCGTGCAGGCGAGCCCGCCGGGCGCACCCATGCCGGCCTCGCCGCGGACCACCAGCGGCTGATGCGGAATCATCCTGTCGGTCTGGGTCGGCCGGTCGCCGGCCGGATGGCAGTTCATGCATCGCGGCGACTGCAGCACCTTTCCGGCCTCTTCGAACAGCGCCACGGCGCGCTTGTCCTTGCTCTTGATCCTGGCGAAGTCCGCCACCGGCTTGAGCACGCCGGCGACGCGCGTCGCCTCGGGCGCCGCATCGGCGCGCCGCAGTGCCGGCAGGGCTACGATCGCAACCGCAGCCAGGCTGCCAGCGAGCAGCGCCATCGTCGCCGTTCTGAACAGGCTCATGCGGTGTCTCCCGGCCGGATCGGCAGTTGGGTCGGCCGCGGCAGACCTAGCCTGGCCATGGCGTTGGCGACGGCAGGTCCCAGCGGTGGCACGCCGGGCTCGCCGACTCCCGAGGGTTTCTCGGTCGACGGCACGATCGCAACCTCGATCTGCGGCATCTCGTGGATGCGCAGCGAGCGGTAGGTGTCGAAATTGCCCGACACCGGTCGTCCCTCGTCGAGCGGCTGCTGCGCATAGAGGATGTGGCCTAGCGCAAAGCCGATGCCGCCCTCCATCTGGGCGCGGATGATGTCGGGATTGACTGCGACGCCACAGTCGACAGCGCACCAGACCTTATGCACGACCGGTCCGTCGGCGCCCATCGACAGCTCGACCACCTGGGCGACGTAGGTGTTGAAGCTCTCGACCACGGCCACACCGCGGGCACGGCCCGCTTCGAGCTTGGCGCCCTTCCAGTCCGCGAGCTCGGCGACCGCCTTGAGCACACCGGCGTGACGCGGCTTGTCGGCCATCATCGCCAGTCGTCCCTCCACAGGATCCTGGCCGGCGGCTTCGAGCAACTGATCGACAAACGCCTCGACGGCGTAGCCGGTATGGGTGTGGCCGACCGAGCGCCACCACAGCACGGGCACGCCGACATCGACCTGATGCAGGTCGCAGCGGAAATTCGGCACCTGGTAAGGGATCTCGTTGGAGCCCTCATAGGCCGTCGAATCGAGGCCGTTCTTCATGGTCATCGCCTCGAACGGCGAGCCCTTCATGATCGACTGCCCGACGATCGTATCCGACCACGCCACGATCTTGCCGTCGCGGACCACACCACGCATCCGGTGCAGGCTGAACGGTCGGTAGTAGCCGCCGCGCATATCATCCTCGCGGGTCCACACCAGCTTGACCGGACGTCCCGGCCCGATCGCCTTGGCGACCTGCGCCAGCTCTGTGGCGACGTGGGTCGACTGCTGCGCCCGCCGGCCGAAGCTGCCACCAGCGAGAATCGTCTTGAGATCGACCTTGGCGATGTCGAGCCCAAGCACCTGCGCGATCACGGCGTGATCAGGCGTCGGAAACTGGCTGCCATAGCGCGCCGAGGCGGTGTCGCCTTTCCAGTGGATGAAGGCGTTGATCGGCTCCATCGGCGCATGGGCCAGATACGGGAAGACGAACTCGGTCTCGATCAGCCTGCCGCCCCTGGCGATCTCGGCGTCAACGTCGCCCTCCTGCTTCACCAGCGCGCCCTGCTTCTTTGCGCGCGCGCGAAACTCCTCCAGCAGTTGCGCCGTCCCGCGCGTCTCCGCCTTGCTGTCGTCCCAGGAGATCTCGAGCAGGTCGCGCGCGGTCTTGGCCGGCCAGAAGCCCTCGGCATAGACGGCGACACCATTTGGCACCTCCTTGACGTCGACGACGCCAGGCACGGCCTTCGCTGCTGATGCGTCGAACGAGGCCACCCTGCCGCCGAAGCGCGGCGAGCGCGCCACCAGCACGGTCAAGGTCCCCGGATCCTTGATGTCGAGCGTATACTCGGCCGAGCCGTTCGACTTCGCCACGCTGTCGAGCCGGGTCACGGCGCCTTCCTTGCCGATCAGCTTGAAGGCGGAGGGATCCTTGAGCTGCGGGTCCGACGGCACCGGCTGCTGCATCGCCTTGGCGGCCAACGCGCCGAAACCGCTCTGCTTGCCGGAGGAATGTCGGACGATGCCTTTATCGACCGTGATCTCCTCAGCCGGCACCTTCCATTCGTCGGCGGCCGCAGCCACCAGCATCGCGCGCGCGGCGGCGCCGACCTTGCGCATCTGCTCGTAGGAATTGGCGATCGCGCTCGAGCCACCAGTGCCCTGCACCCCGAACAAGAGATTCTTGTAGAGCACCGGATTCGAGGGCGCGTGATCGGCGCGCATCTGCGACCAATCGGCATCGAGCTCCTCGGCCACCAGGGTGGCCATGCCGGTGAACGGGCCCTGTCCGAACTCGATGTGCTTGCAGAGAACGGTGACGGTGTCGTCCTGGCCGATCACCAGAAACGTGTTCGGCGCGATGTTGACGGACTTGGCCGCGGCGCCATCCTGCGCGTAAGCCACACCGTTGCGGGCGACATAGGTGGCGAGCACCAGGCCTGCGCCGGCTTTCAGGAGCGAACGCCGGGACAATGCGGTTGAGGCAGCGGGCTTCACATATGCATTCATCGTCAGCCCTCCAGCGACTTGGCGGCGGAATGGATCGCAGCGCGGATGCGGACATAGGTCGCGCAGCGGCAGATGTTGCCGTTCATCGCCAGGTCGATGTCCTGGTCGGTGGGCTTGGGATTGAGGCCGAGCAGCGCGGCCGCGCTCATGACCTGCCCCGATTGGCAGTAGCCGCATTGCGGCACATCGTGCGCGGCCCAGGCCTTCTGCACGGCGACGGCTTCAGTGGAGGTCAGCCCCTCGATCGTGGTCACCTCGCTCTTTCCGACCGCCGAGACGGGCAACGAGCAGGAGCGGACGGTCTGGCCATCGACATAGACGGTGCAGGCGCCGCACTGCGCGACGCCACAGCCATACTTCGTGCCGGTCAACCCGACATTGTCGCGGATGGCCCAGAGCAAGGGAGTTCCGGGATCGACATCGACCTGATGCTCGCGCCCGTTGATCTTCAATGTGAACGCCGCCATTGCCGCCCTCGCTGTCTTTCGTTCGACAACGCGAGTTAGATGCATTCGAGAATGGCTCGCAATTCACAGAGCCGTGCAGTGCATCAAAATATTTCTGCACCGGCGCGGAACGATCCGGCAGCGACGGAGCGAGATCCGTAGCCCGAATGAGCGGACGGCTGCGCCCGAAAGGGCGAAGGCGAAGCTCATCCGGGCTACGACACGCGTCCTGCGGCTACTTCACCGGATGCGGCATCGGCTCGCTGGCGAAGAACGCGGTAAGATTGGCGACCACGCAGGCCTGCATGGCGACGTGCGCCTCCCTGGTGTTGCCGCCGATATGCGGGGTCACCACCACGTTCGGCAGCATGGTCAGCTCATCCGGCGCATGCGGCTCGGTTTCGAACACGTCGAGGCCGGCGCCGGCGATGGTGCCGTCCTGTAGCGCCGCCAGCAGCGCGCGCTCGTCGATGACGGAGCCGCGCGAGATGTTGACGACATGGCCGTCGGGCCCCAGCCGCTTCAGGAGCCCGGCGTTGACGACGTGAGTGGTCTCGGTGCTGGCACGGACCGCGATCATCAGCACGGTGCACCATTCGGCGAGCGCCTCGAGGCTCGGAAAATATTGATACGGCAGGTCGTCGTAGCGCGTGCGGCTGAAATAGCCGATTTCGGTCTCGAACGCCGCGACCCGGGCCGCGATCTTGCGGCCGATCTCGCCCATGCCGTAGACGCCGACCTTGCAGCCGGCGAGGCTCGGCGGCGGCTTCATCAGCGGCGATGGTTTTGCGGACGCCCAGCCCCCGTCGCGGACGTAAGCGTCTGCCACCATCAGCCGCCGCGTGCTCGCCAGCATCAGCATCACAGCGACGTCCGCGACCGCCGCGGCATTGGCGCCCGGGCTGTGTGCGACGGCGATGTTACGGGCCGCGGCCGCCTCCAGGTCGACCCCGTCATAGCCGGTGCCATAGCAGACGATCGCCCCGAGCGCCGGGAGCCTGTCCATGTCGACTGCGCCGAGCGGCGTGCCGCCGGCCGTGATCAGCGCCCGGATCCGCGCGACCTCGTCCGCCGGAAAAACCTCGTGCGCCGGCTTGCCGCCGCTGTCGAGCAGTTCGAAGCGGTCGGCAAAGCGCTGGGTCAGCGACTTCGGCAGGCGGGAATAGATCAGGACCTTGTCGGGCATGGCGGCAGGCACTCCAAATGCGAAGGGCGGGATCGATGAACGATCCCGCCCTTCTAACTAACCTATGCCCGGCCGCTTACGCGAGCACGGTGCCCGGCTCGACCTTGACGCCGGGGCCCATCGTCGAGGACACCGCGACGCGCTGGACGTAGGTGCCCTTGGCGCCGGCCGGCTTGGCCTTCACCACCGCATCCGCCAGCGCCTTGATGTTCTCGACCAGCTTGTCCTCGGCGAACGAGGCCTTGCCGACGCCAGCCTGGATGATGCCGGCCTTCTCGACGCGGAACTCGACCGAGCCGCCCTTGGCGCCCTTGACGGCACCGGCGACGTCCATGGTCACGGTGCCGATCTTCGGGTTCGGCATCATGCCGCGCGGACCGAGCACCTTACCGAGACGGCCGACCAGCGGCATCATGTCGGGGGTGGCGATACAGCGGTCGAAGTCGATGTTGCCGTTCTGCACCTTCTCGACCAGGTCCTCCGCGCCGACCACGTCGGCACCGGCGGCCTTGGCTTCCTCGGCCTTGGCGCCGCGGGCGAACACGCCCACGCGCAGCGTACGGCCGGTGCCGTTCGGCAGCATGACGACGCCGCGGACCATCTGGTCGGCGTGGCGCGGATCGACGCCGAGGTTGATCGAGACCTCGATGGTCTCGTCGAACTTCGACACGGCCCGCTCCTTGATCATCTTGATCGCGTCAGCAAGCGGGTAGAGCTTGGTGCGGTCGATACCCTCGCGGGCCTTCTTCAAACGCTTTCCGAGTGCCATGGCCGCTTACCCCGCAACTTCCAGACCCATCGAGCGGGCGGAGCCCTCGACCATCTTCATGGCCGACTCGATCGAGTCGCAATTCAGGTCCTTCATCTTCTTCTCGGCGATCTCGCGCACCTGCGCCTTGGTCACCTTGCCGGCCTTGTCGCGACCCGGGGCCTTGGAGCCCGACTGGATCTTGGCGGCCTGCTTGAGGAAGTAGGACATCGGGGGGGTCTTCATCTCGAAGGTGAAGGACCGGTCCGCATAAATGGTGATGACCACCGGGATCGGGGTGTTCTTCTCTTCCTTCTGGGTCTGCGCGTTGAACGCCTTGCAGAACTCCATGATGTTGAGACCGCGCTGACCGAGCGCCGGGCCGATCGGCGGCGACGGGTTGGCCGCGCCGGCCGGCACCTGAAGCTTCAGGTAACCGGTTACTTTCTTTGCCATTGGGATTCTCCAATGCGCTCGCGACCTTGCCTGATGCGAACGCAACGCCTTGGGGCGACAAAACCCGTCGGGCGAGGTTTGGGACCGTGGTCCGGCGCGCTTGGCCCAGCTGGCAAAGCCGGTCACGCCTCCCACGAACGAAATCGCCCCCCGTTTGGGCAGCGAAGGGCGCCCGATACACGAGATCGGACAAAAAGGAAAGGGTTGAGGGCAAAGCTCCCTCCTCCCGTCATTCCGGGGCGCCCGCAGGGCGAGCCCGGACTCCATAGCCACAGGGTGCCGCGTGAGGCACGCTGGAGCTGGCACTTCGCCGTCCCATTCCCGATCGAGGCTATGGATTCCGGGCTCAGCTCTGACGGCGGAGAAAGCGTGGATCGCCGGCCTCAGCCGACGACCTTCTCGACCTGGTTGAACTCGAGTTCGACCGGGGTGGCGCGGCCGAAGATCGACACCGCGACCTTGAGGCGCGAGCGGGCCTCATCGATTTCCTCGACCACGCCGGAGAACGAGGCGAACGGGCCGTCGGCGACGCGGACGTTCTCGCCGATCTCGAACGACACCGACGATTTCGGCCGCTCCACGCCTTCCTGCATCTGGTTCAGGATGCGCATCGCCTCGCCTTCGGAAATCGGCATCGGCTTGTTCTCGGCACCGAGGAAGCCGGTCACCTTGGGCGTGTTCTTGATCAGGTGGAACGCCTCGTCGGTCAGCTTCATCTTCACCAGCACGTAGCCGGGGAAGAACTTGCGCTCGGCGTTGATCTTTCGGCCGCGGCGCACCTCGGTGACGTTCTCGATCGGCACCAGCACCTGCTCGAACAGATCCTCGAGATTGCGCTGCTTGGCCTGCTCGCGGATCGACTCCGCGACCTTCTTCTCGAAGTTCGAATAGGCGTGGACGATGTACCAGCGCTTGTCGGAGCTTTGCGTTGCGATTGCCATCAGTGGATGCCCAGCACGAGGGTGATGAGATAACGGATGATCTGATCGGCGGCGAAGAAGAAGATCGAGGCCAGCGCCACCATCACGAACACCATGATCGTGGTGATGGTGACCTCGCGACGGCTCGGCCACGAGACCTTGGCGGTCTCCGAGCGCACTTCCTGCAGGAATTTGAACGGGCTGGTAGCCATCGTCAGGGGTCCTCGTCCGTCATCGGACGATTGAAGAGTTGACTGGGAAAACCGAACAGCCGACCGTGGCCCACCCTCTTGTCGGAGAGATGAGCCGAATCCACGGGCTCGCTTGTTCGGGGAGTGAAAAGCCGCGCCGGATATCCGCGTGTAGCGGGCCGGCTGCAGGTCCTCGATATCTACTGTCGACCCGGCCGAAGGTCAAGGTACCGAGGTGAACGACGCTCCTACGGCCCTCCGGCCCGGTCGGTTGGTGGATCTGCCCCAGGCGCGTGCGGCCGACGCGTTTCACTTCGGCGTCGCAAAATAGAAGTCGACCCGCCCTGGCACCGAGCCATAGGTATACGGCTGCTGCCGGCGTTCGGTCATGTCCATCACGTCGTCGCGCACGTTGTCGAACAGGCGGCGAACCTCGAGACCCGGAACCTGCATGTTCTTGACGAAGGCCGTGGCGAACGGCGAGTTCGCTGTATCGCCGTCGAGAGCGGTCTCGCCATGCTTTGCGGCGAACACGACCAGCGTCCCGGGATCGGGCTCCATCTGCGCCAGACCGCGGCTGACGGACCTGGACGCCACCGTCATGGTTCGCTTCATCTGACTGGCGAAGGGATTGTCGCGACATGCATCCAGCAGCACCAGGCGCAGTTGCTTGGCCCGCTCCGCAGAGTTGAGCACCTGATCGATCGAGACCGCTTCGAGGCTGATGTCGCGATCGCTTGCGATCCTGGCATCGACCGGGATGAGATAGTTGACTCCTGCGACCTCCATGCCATGTCCGGCGTAATAGACGACGGCCCAGTCGGCGGACTCGGCCTGCCGTGCAAACTCGCGCAGCGCACCGACGAGTTGATCTCTGCCCAGGTCGTTCTCCAGCATCACGGTCTGAAAATTCGCCCGGCGTAGCGCGTCCGCCACCAGAGCGGCGTCCCGGCCAGGATTGGGGAGCGTCGGAACGTTCTGATAGGCCGAATTGCCGATCACCAGAGCGATTCGTTTGCCGGGTGAGTGGCCGGAAGCAAGAACGGCACCGAGGGCAGCCTGCTTGGTCTGGGCGGGCGGCGCAGCGTCGGCGCCGATGGCGTCGGCGATGTTGGCCTGCTGCCCCGTCTTGGATCCCTTCGCGCGCTGCGCCAGCTCCTGCTGCAGCTTCTTCTGCTGGGCTTCGAACGCTTTTGGGTCCGTCGGAGGACCGTCATAAGCCTTGTTGAAGTCACGCAAGGGCAGGTTCATCGAAACCACCTGCCCGGTATTCATCGTGGCCTGAACGTTGATGGTCTGACCGCGGCGCAGGCTGCCCAACAGTTCCGGGGTGAGCTCGTAGTCCGACATACAACCGTTCTTGAAGCAGATGATGAACGGCTTCTGCAGACTCCGCTCGCTGTCGATCATCAACCGGGTGCCTTCGGCGAAATCCATGCCCAACGGCAGCGTGATCCGCAGCAGCCTCTTCGGGTCGGCTTCCGGCTCGATGACCACGGCCGCGAGCAAGGGTTGGCCCGTTTCGATCCGGCCGTCCTTGCCCGTGAAGCAGACCAACTTGGCATCGGCGTCCTTGCCCTTCAGGCAGAACTTGGTCCAGGGCGCCATGATAGAGAGATTCGGTTTCAAAATCGGGAGGCTCTTGTTGTTCCTGATCTTGAACAGAGCCACGAACATCTTTCTTTGCTGCTCGTCGACAGCATTCCAGTTGCCTGCCTTGGCACCGAGCGCCTGGGCCAAATCGGCGAGCGGAAGCGGAAGCGACAGCGGTGCGCCATTCGCATTGATGGCTTGAACGACCAGGCTCTTGCCGTTCTTCAGCATTTCGATCAGCTCAGGCGTCGCATTGTAGTCCGAGACGCAGCCGTCTGCGCCGCAGAACAAATAGGTGCTCTGGATCGGCTTCTCCGCGTCGACGATGATCCGCGTTCCGTGAACGGTTTGCAGACCGAGCGGGAGAACCACCCTTAAGACCTTACGGGCCTCCCCGTCTCTCTCGACGAGCACGGCCACGACAACTCGCTCGTTCTCGGCGGACCGCGCTGTCTTGGTGGTGAAACAGATCTGCTTGCCGTCAACATCTGCTTCGCGCGTACAGGCCTTCGCCCATGGCGAATACGACAGCTTGATCTCCTGCGCGGGCTTGGTCTGCGCTATCGCGGGTGAGGCCAGCACCGACAACAAGCCGAGCGCCAGTGCGATGCCGCTCCCGACCGCCAGCGCAGCAAAACTCCTCATGCTCCCAACCTCTTTCGCGCCTTCAATGCAGGGTTGAACGGCAGCCTACCGTGTTGCCGGGTTCGCGGCACGGAAAAAACAGCGCCTGCCCGACCGACATCGAGCATTCGCTCAACGGCCGCGCGGGCCTCGAAGACTGGCCACGGATTACCGCTGCCGACCCTGTCTTTCCGCGCGATGGGAGAACGGCGGAGCACCGCGACGAAATGCCGTGGTTCATGCGCAGCCCGCGCTTGCTCATGATGATTCGGGCCCGCATGCTGCAGCCCATAAGAACAATGATCCGGAGGAAATCCATGATGTCTGCCCCGCGGAAGGGCGTGATGAGCCTTGCGGCCATCGGCCTTGCCACTCTCGTCCTCACCGCCGTCCCCGCCCGCGCCCAGGCGCCGCTCAAGATCGGCGTGCTCAGCGACTTCTCGTCGGTCTATTCGGACATTGGCGGCCAGGGCAATCTCGAGGCGACCAAGCTCGCCATCGAGGAATTCGGCGGCACGATGTTCGGCAAGCCGATCGAGGTGATCAGCGCCGATCCGCAGAACAAGGCCGACATCGCCGCCGCGATCGTGCGCAAATGGTATGAGAACGAGGCCGTCGACATGGTCATCGACATGCCGACCTCGGCCACCGCGCTCGCCGGCATGGAGATGTCGAAGCAGTTCGAGAAGCTGATGATCGTGACGGATGCCGCGAGCTCCGACATCACCGGCAAGTCCTGCTCGCCCTACACCGTGCACTGGACCTACGACACCTACGGCAATGCGCACACGGTCGGCAGCGCCATCGTCAAGAACGGCGGCAACACCTGGTTCTTCATCACCGCCGACTATCTGTTCGGCCATTCGATCGAGCGCGACACCGGCGACGTCGTGCGTGCCGCCGGCGGCACGGTGGTCGGCAGCGCCCGCCATCCCCTCAACAACCAGGATTTCTCGTCCTTCCTGCTGCAGGCCCAGGCCTCCAAGGCCAAGATCATCGGCATGGCCAATGGCGGCGGCGACACCATCAACACCATCAAGCAGGCCGCCGAGTTCGGCATCGTCGCCGGCGGCCAGAACCTCGCCGGCATCGTGATGTTCATCTCCGACATCCACAGCCTCGGCCTGAAGCTGGCGCAGGGCCTGATCATCACCGAGGCCTATTACTGGGATCTCAACGACCGCACCCGCGCCTTCGGCAAGAAGTTCTTCGAGCGGATGAAGCGGATGCCGACCATGAACCAGGCCGCGACCTACAGCGCCACCCTGCACTATCTCAATGCCGTGAAGGCCGCCGGCACCCGCGACACCAAGCCGGTGCTCGCGAAGATGCGCGAGACCCCGGTGCGCGACGCCTTCACCGACAACGGCGTGCTGCGCGAGGACGGCCGCATGGTGCACTCGATGTTCCTGTTCGAGGTGAAGAAGCCGGAGGAATCGAAGGGCCCGTGGGACTATTACAAGGTGCTGGCGGAGGTGCCCGGCGACCAGGTGTTCCGGCCGCTGAAGGACGGCAACTGTCCCTATGTGAAGCAATAAGAGGTCGCCGAAACGCATTCGGGGCTCGCGCATCGCGGGCCCCGGCCTCACCTGTCTCGTCGATTTTTGGCTTAAGTGCTTGATCTCGCTGGCAGGAGTGGAGAGGCTCGAACTCCCAACCCCCGGTTTTGGAGACCGGTGCTCTACCAATTGAGCTACACTCCTAGCGAGCCGGGACAGTGTCGCCGGTTCGCGCGCTTTGAAGCATAGACCTCCCCCCGAATGCAAGGGTGCAATGGGGCAAATCGACTGGTCAGACCACAACTTCCGCGCCAGACTTGATGCGAACCGACAACAGGACTTCAGGGAGAGCCCATGACCCCGCCGACTGCCGCATCCAGCGTGCCCCTTTCCGCGCTCCGCTCGCTGACGCCGCCGCTGCCGGATGACCGCCCCGAGGCGCTGGGCCTGTCCCAGGCTCGGCTGCAGCGGGCCTCCGATGCATTCAAGCGCGAGGCCGACAAGGGAACCATCCCCGGCGCCACCCTGCTGGTCGGCCGCCGCGGCCGGATCGGCTGGTTCGACGCCATCGGCCGGCAAACGCCCGACGCCGACACGCCGATGCGGCCGGATTCGATCTTCCGCATCTTCTCGATGACCAAGCCGATCGTCTCGCTCGGGATCATGATGCTGGTCGAGGACGGCGAGCTGCTGCTGTCCGATCCGGTCGCCAAGTTCATCCCGGAATTCGGCGAGCAGAAAGTGGGCGTCGAGACCGGCGGCCAGCTGGAGCTGGTGCCGGTCGCCCAGCCGATGACGGTCCAGGACCTGCTGCGCCACACCTCGGGCCTCGCGTATGAGCACACCGGCACCGGGCCGGTGCACCAGCTCTACCAGCAGTCGCGGGTGCGCAGCCGCAAGATCACCAATGCCGAGCACGCGACAATCGTCGCCGGCCTGCCGCTGATCTGCCAGCCGGGCGCCGAGTTCAACTACAGCCGCTCGACCGACATTCTCGGGCGCATCATCGAGGTCGTCTCGGGCCAATCGCTCGGCGCCTTCCTCGCCGCGCGCATCCTCAAGCCGCTCGGCATGAACGAGACCGCCTTCTTCACCGCGGAGGTCAATGCCGGCCGGCTCGCCGAGCCGTTCGCCAAGGACCCGTGGACCGGCGAGGCGGTCAACCTGTTCAAGATGACCGAGCAGCCTCTGATGGAATCCGGCGGCGGCGGCCTTGTCGCGACCACCATGGACTACGCGCGGTTCTGCGCCATGCTGCTCAACCGCGGCAGCCTCGATGGCATCAGGCTGGTCGGCCGAAAGACGCTGGAGCTGATGGCCTCCGACCATCTCGGGCCTCATGTGAAGACGCAGGGCACCCTGCTGTCGCCCGGTCACGGTTTCGGCCTCGGCTTCGCCGTGCGCCGCGAGGCCGGCATCGCCCCCTTCCCCGGCTCGCCCGGCACCTTCTTCTGGAGCGGCATCGCCGGCACGTTCTTCTGGATCGATCCGAAGGAGGAGCTGTTCTGCGTGTTCATGGCCCAGGCTCCCGGACAGCGCGACTACCTGCGCACGCTGGTGCGCGACGTGGTGTATGCCGCGGTGGAGTGAGGGGGCGTTTGTAGCCCGGATGAGCGCAGCGACATCCGGGATCTCCCGTACTCTTCGTGTGAACCCGCATGTCGCTTCCGCTCATGCGGGCTACGGGGCCTATGACGTTTGCCCGGATGCAGCGACAATCACAACTGTCGTCCCGGCGAACGCCGGGACCCATACCGTGTGATCTGTCGTGGGATGTCACTGCCAGTTGCCTGCCTCATGACGGCCGGTGGTTGTGGGTCCCGGCGTTCGCCGGGACGACACTGTTGGGTGAGGCCGCACCGCCGGCCACGCGAATAGTTCCCCTCAACTGATCGTCGCGCCGCCGTCGATCACCATGGTCTGGCCGGTCATGAAATTGCCGGCGGCGGAGCCGAGGAAAACCGCCGCGCCGGCGATCTCGTCGGGGATGCCGATGCGCAGCAGCGGCGAGCGCGCGGTGGAGGCCTTGAGGTTGTCCGGATTGTCCCACAAGGCTTTGGCGAAATCGGTCTTGATCAGGCCGGGCGCGATGCAGTTCACGCGCACATTGTGCGGGCCGTATTCGCAGGCGAGGTTGCGCGCGAGCTGCATGTCGGCAGCCTTGGAGATCGCGTAGGCGCCGAGGATGGTCGAGCCCTTCAGGCCGCCGATCGACGACACGATGATGATCGAGCCGTCCTTGCGCGCGATCATCTGCGGCACGACCAGGCTGATCAGCCAGTTGTTGGCGACGATGTTGTTGTCGAGGATCTTCCGGAACTGATCGTCGGAGATGCCGGCGAGCGGCCCATAATAGGGATTGGAGGCGGCGTTGCAGACCAGCACGTCGATCTTGCCGTAGATGCGGTTGGCCTCGTCGACCAGGTTCTGCAGGTTCTCCTTGCTGGAGATATTGGCGGCGACGGCCGCCGCCGTGCCTGCACCGAAGCGGTCATTGAGCTCCTTGGCGACGGCATCGCAGACATCGGCCTTGCGCGACGAGATCACCACCTTGGCGCCATGCTCGGCCATGCGCTCGGCAATGGCGAGCCCGATGCCGCGGGTCGATCCGGTGATGACGGCGACCTTGCCGGTCATGTCGAACAGGGTCATGGGGAGTCCTCCTGGGTTGAGTTGTTATGAGTTGCGGAATGGCAGCCGCGAGCTCGGTCGCGTAGCCCGGATGAGCGCAGCGACATCCGGGGTCTCACGCGCTGCAACGGTGAACCCGGATGTCGCTGCGCTCGTCCGGGCTACGAAGTTCACTACGCCAGCTTGCTCGTCGTCACCTCCGGCCCGGCCGGCTGGTGCATCGCGCGGTGCGCGGCATCGGCGATCCATGGCTGCTGGTTGACCATCGGCAACCGCCAAGTGCTGACGTCGCCAGCCACGATGTGGTCGAGCCGGGTCACCGAGCAGTTGTCGATGTCGAACGCCAACCCCTTCTCGACCAGGCCGCCGAGCGCGAGGCCCACCGCGGCCTTGATGGTGCCGCCATGGCCGACGGCGATGACGTCGCGGCCGGCTTCCGAAACGGTGATACGAGCAATCGCCGCGGTGACGCGGGTGTAGAGATCCATGTAGCTCTCGCCGCCCGGCGCCGGCTCATCGATGGCGGCGAACCAGTGGCTGCCCGCGGGACGGCTGGCCAGGAACGCGGCGCGGTTCATGCCCTGCCATTGTCCGAGATGCTGCTCGGCAAAAGCGGCCTCCCTGACCATCGCTGCGGGACGCGGGAAGCCCGCGGCCCAGATCGCCTCCGCGGTCTGATGCGTGCGCATCAGATTGCTCGCATACCACGCCGCACTGCGCGGCAGGATTTTTGCGACCGCCTCGAACACCTCGCGATCGGAGGTATCGCAGGCGATGTCGGACTGGCCGTAGATATTGCCGCCGTCGCTGCGCACCGGCGCGTGACGCACCCACCACCAGCGCGTGGTGACGACAGAAGGTTTCGTTGCATCAACCGACATCGCTCAACCCTTCCCTCCGCTCGTCTCTCGCTGTACGTGAAGGCCCAGATCGTCTCAAGCCGCTTGGCGATCTCAGCACGTTTGAAACGGCGTTTGAATTCCGTTGCGCGGCACGCAACTGATCACAATTGAAGCAGGAGGAAACATGGGCCGCCTCGAAGGCAAATCCGTCATCATCACCGGCGCCGGCAGCGGCATCGGCCGCGCCGCATCCTTGATGTTCACGAAAGAAGGAGCGCGGCTGATCGCGGTCGATCGCAGCGAAGGCGTCAAGGAGACGGTCGAGCTCGTCAAGCAGCAGGGCGGCATCGCGGAGGCCGTGATGGCCGACGCCGGTTCGGAAGCCGACGTGAGCGGCTTCATCGATCGCGCCGTTGCCACTTACGGCAAGCTCGACGTCATCTGGGCCAATGCCGGCATCTCCGGCGGCTTGATCCCGATCGCCGAACAGACCGTCGAGCACTGGCAGGAGATCCTGCGCATCAATCTGATCGGCCCGTTCCTCGCGGTGAAATACGCGATGCCGCACATGGTGCGGCAGCAGCGCGGCGCCATCGTCTGCACGGCCTCCGTTGCGGGCCTGAAGTCCGGCGCCTCGGGCCATCCCTATGCGGCGAGCAAGGCGGGCGTCATCAGCCTGGTGCAGACCACGGCCTACTCGCTGTCCGGCACCGGCGTGCGGATCAATGCGGTCTGTCCCGGCCTGATCGAGACCGGCATGACCAAGCCGATCTTCGACGGCGCCAAGGAGCGCGGCACCGAAGGCAAGATCGGCCAGCTCAATCCGTTGAAGCGCGCCGGCCAGCCGCATGAGATCGCCGCCATGGCCCTGTTCCTCGCCAGCGACGAGGCCTCCTACGTCAACGGCCAGGCCTTTCCGGTGGACGGTGGGCTGACCGCGTCGATGCCGTATGCGGGCAAGCCGATCTAATTGAATGGCTGCCTCACTCTCCGCTGTCGTCCCGGCGAACGCCGGGACCCATAACCACCGGCCGGAGTGAGGCAGGTAACTGACAGCGACATCCCTCGATGGATCACGCGGTATGGGTCCCCGCGTTCGCGGGGACGACACCTGTTGTTGCCGCACGACTGCGGCCCCTAAACCACGATTGCCCGCCATCCCCACCGCTGTCGTCCCCGCGAACGCGGGGACCCATACCCCCAGGGAGCGGTTTGAGGCAGGCTGACGGTTGGCTTTTGGCCCAACACATCTGCTGCGGCGTATGGATCCCGGCTCTGCGCACCGCCAGCGCGTTCACGCTGTCGATGCTTGGCCGCAATGACGATATCCAAACATGCGCGTTCATTCCCGCGACGCATCCGCGCCCGAGTGATCCCAAGAAACTCACCGCCCTTCGCAATCGAAGGGCGCAGGGAAGGCCAGGCGTCGGCTGACGCCTGCGGCCCGCCTGCGAAAGAAATGCAGGCGGCAGGTACCACAGGTGCAGCCGAGAACACCCGGCCTTCCCTGCGCGATGGTCTTAACGCTTATACGCAGTCTCCCTGGTGCGCCGGGCTTGTTGGCCACCATCGCCGCGCGGCGCTCAGGCCAACGCGACTTGATACCAGCATCGGGGTATCAGGACCCTGCGACTTCACGTCCGCGAACTGCCGTTCGTCCGCGTAGCAAGCTACGCTGCGACATCTCCGCGGCCACCGCCTCCCCGCCTCGCGTGTCGTGACGATCGCGCGCAACGCCCCTCTCGTTGAGGCGGGATGGCGGCCATCAAATCACAAATTCCGAAAAAGCGAAAGTAAAATCTTTCGCCTGCCCAGGCTGAACGAGGCGATCACCTTGATCACGCTCGCAAACTTTCTTTGCCGGCGCGACCGCGTCGTGTCGCAGCGGACAGCGGTCTGGTTCAAGCGCAGGCATCGGCGCTCGCTGCGATTTTTTCAGCCCACGTCTTCGAACCGCCTGCTTCGAGCCTCCGTCGAACTTCGCAAGCGGACCATTCCGGCCTCGCCGAAACCGAAGGATGGATCAGATGTCGAGATTGTCGAAACTAGCCCTGCTCACCTTGGGCGCCCTGGCGGCCGGCGCGGCCATGACGGGCGCGAGCGCGCGCGAGATCCAATGGCCGGGCTGTGAGCTGGTCTCCTGGACGGCCTGCGGCACCGATGCACAGGTGCAGCAATCGCAGCGCCGCCAGAGCCGCGATACCTCGCCGATCTACATGAAGCAGACCGATCCGCGCTACAGCGGCGCGCTGACCGCGGCCGGTGGTGGTGGCGGCGGTGGTGGTGGTGGCGGCGGTGGGCGCTGAGCCCGCACCAACGCGGGCCTGATGAGGAGCCCGGATGCGCGAAAGCGGCATCCGGGTTCAGCACTTCTGCCGGTGAAGAACCCGGATGTCGCTTACGCTCACGCTCATCCGGGCTACCAAGCTACGCCGCTCCGGCCTTCTGCGCGTAGGCCCAGGCCTGCTTGGTCATCGGCACCATGCGCTTGACGGACTCGATGGCCTTGTCGTTGGCGGCGGTGCCGTCGCGGATGCGGCCGATGATGCCCTGCAAAATGCCGGCGAGCCGGAACAGATTGTAGGCGAAGTACCAGTTGAGGTCCGGCAGCTCGGTGCCGGTGACGCCGCAATAGATTGCGGCCGCCTCCTCCATGGTCGGGATGTTCAGCGCCTTCAGGTCGACCCCGTCGAGGCCCGGCATGATCCACTGCATCAAGAGATAGGTGAAATCGGCCATGGGATCGCCGAGCGTCGACAGTTCCCAGTCCAGCACCGCGATGACGCGCGGCTCTGATGCGTGGAAGATCATGTTGTCGAGCCGGTAGTCGCCATGCACGATCGAGACGCGCTGCTGCACCGGCAAGGTGCGCGGCAACCACTCGATCAGCTTCTCCATTTCCGGCAGGTGCTCGGTCTCGGAGGCGCGATATTGCTTGGTCCAGCGATCGACCTGGCGGGCGAAGTAGTTGCCCGGCTTGCCGAACTCGGCGAGGCCGATCGCCGCCGGATCATAGCTGTGCAGCTTCGCCAAGGTCTCGATCTTGCTGGCGAAGATCGCGCGCCGCTCGGGCGCTGCGACATGCGGCAGGGTCGGATCCCAGAACACCCGGCCCTCCTCCATCGACATGATGTAGAAGGCCGCGCCGATGACGCTGTCGTCGTTGCACAGCGCATAGGCCTTGGCGACCGGGAAGCCCTGCTTGCCGAGTGCTGCGATGACGCGGAATTCGCGATCGACTGCATGCGCCGACGGCAGCAGCTTGCCGAACGGCTTTCGCCTGAGCACGTAGGAACGCGCCGGCGTGTTCAGGCGATAGGTCGGGTTCGACTGGCCGCCCTTGAACTGGAGCACGGTCAGCGGGCCCTGATAGCCTTCGACATGCTCGGCCATCCAGGCCGCGAGCTTGGCCTCGTCGAAGCGATGCCGCTCCTCGACCGGCTTGGTGCCGGAGAATTCTTCGTCCTTCTTGACGCCGTCGGCCACGACGAACTCCCTTGGTGTTACGTCTCATCCTACGAGCCGCGGCGATTGCCGTCGCTCGTTTTTTTCGTCATTGCGGGCGTCGCCTGCGATGCCCGTGAGAGGGCTCAGTTACGTAGGGTGGGCAAAGCGAAGCGTGCCCACCCTCTTGCTTCGCGCTCGACAATGGTGGGCACGCCTCCGACTGCGCGCTTTGCGCACAGCCGGAGGCCTTGCCCACCCTACGAGTTCAGTGCCGCGGCTCGTTGGCGTATTTCTTCATTTCGAGCCGGGCGATGGCGCGGTTGTGCACCTCGTCGGGGCCGTCGGCAAGTCGCAGCGTGCGGATGTTGGCGTAGTCCTTGGCGAGACCCGCATCATCCGACACGCCGGCGCCGCCGAACGCCTGGATGGCGTCGTCGATGATCTTCAGCGCCATGTTCGGGGCGGCGACCTTGATCATCGCGATCTCGCCCTGCGCGGTCTTGTTGCCGACCTTGTCCATCATGTCGGCCGCCTTGAGGCACAACAGCCGGCACATCTCGATATTGGTCCGGGCCTCGCCGATGCGCTGCTCCCACACCGAATGCTCGATGATCTTCTTGCCGAACGCGGTGCGCGTCATCAGCCGGCGCACCATCTTCTCCAGCGACTCCTCGGCCTTGCCGATGGTGCGCATGCAGTGATGGATGCGGCCGGGGCCGAGGCGGCCCTGCGCGATCTCGAAGCCGCGGCCCTCGCCGAGCAGGATGTTCTCCGCAGGCACCCGCACGTTCTCGAGCAGCACCTGGGCGTGGCCGTGCGGCGCGTCGTCGAAGCCGAACACCGGCAGCATCTTCTCGACCTTGATGCCGGGGGTGTCGAGCGGCACCAGGATCTGCGACTGCTGCTGATGCTTGGCGGCCGACGGATCGGTCTTGCCCATCAGGATCGCGATCTTGCAACGGGGGTCGCCGACGCCCGACGACCACCATTTGCGGCCGTTGATGACGTAATGATCGCCGTCACGCACGATCCGCGTCTCGATGTTGGTGGCATCCGACGACGCCACCGCCGGCTCGGTCATCAGGAAGGCCGAGCGGATCTCGCCGTCCATCAGCGGGCGCAACCATTTGCGCTTCTGCTCCTTGGTGCCGTAGCGGATGAACACCTCCATGTTGCCGGTGTCCGGCGCCGAGCAGTTGAACACCTCGGAGGCCCACGAAATGCGGCCCATCTCCTCGGACAGCAGCGCATATTCGAGATTGGACAGACCGGCGCCGCGGAACTCGTCGTCCTCATGTGGCGACGGCGGCATGAACATGTTCCACAGCCCTTCGGCCTTCGCCTTGGCCTTGAGGTCCTCCAGGATCGGGATCACCTTCCAGCGATCGCCCTCGGCGTCCTGCTGCTTGTAGATCGGCACCGCCGGGCGGACATGCTTGGTCATGAAGCTGCGCACGCGCTCCAGCCATTCCTGCTGCTTCGCCGACATCGTGAAGTCCATGGGACTCTCCTTGGGTGTTTCCTCTGAAATTTTGGCCGCAGTGTCGGCCCGCCCACGGCGTCCGTGCAAGTGTGATCTTGCGCAACACGACCGCGCGAACCGTCGCTGCAGCGCCGAAATGTCGCCCCACGGAAGAACCGTGATTGACATTGCGGCCGTCTCAAACAATAGTTTCATACAATTGTTTGAAACGCAACTCCCCGCTTCATCGTTCGGGAGGACGAGCATGGCGACCGACCAGACCCGGACTGCGATCCTGATCGCCGCCGAGCGGCTCTATGCCGAACGCGGCTTCTCCGACGTGACCTTGCGCGACATCGTGGCGGAGGCGAACGTCAATCTCGCCGCGGTGAACTATCATTTCGGCTCCAAGGACGAACTGATCGCCGAACTGTTCGTGACGCGCTCGATCGCGCTCAACCGCGAGCGCCTGCGCGAATTGCGTGAAGCCGAGGATGCCGGCGGCGGCCGCGCCGACATCTCCGACATCCTGCGCGCCCTCGTCGGCCCGATCCTGCGCGGCTGCCTCGGCCCTGAGAACCAGCGCTCGGCGGTGGCGCAGTTCATGATCCGCGCCTCGATCGAATCGGTGCCGCCAATTCGCCGCATCAAGACCAAGGAAATCGACCATCTGCGGAAGTTCGCAAGCGCAATGCAGCGCGCCCTGCCCGACAGCTCCGAGGTCGATCTGTTCTGGGGCCTGCATTTTGCGCTCGCCATGGCGCATCACACCATCCGCGAGAGTGAGCGCCTCACCAAGCTCTCCGACGGTCAATGCGACCTCGACGATGTCGAGGATGTGATCGCGCGGGTGGTGCGCGGCGCCGTGCTCGGCTTGACCACGCGCGAGAGCGCGGCAAAGTCGAAGGTCAAGATTGCAGCGCGCAGCCCGTAGCCGGGATCCCACCATCCACCATGGAGTCCACTCGTGACGTACCGACCGCACCTGTTACTCGCCTTCGTCGCGTCCACGCTCGTGATGGTGACCGCCAGCGAGCCGGTGCTGGCCCGCGGCGCCGCCGCCAGCATCATGAACTCGCCGGGCTATCAGCGCCGTCTGCAGGAATCGCGGCAGCAGCTCGGCGCGCCACCGCCCGCCCGGTACGTTGTAGAGCCGCGCTATCATGCGCCGCGGCACAAGGCGAAGCGGCACCGTCATCACAGCCACAATTAGGAGCAAACTCTCTCCACGGGTCGTCCCGGCGAACGCCGGGACCCATACCGCATGATCCGTCTTGAGGCACGCGGAGAGATATCGAGAGTCAGCACGCCGGCCGGTGGTTATGGGTCCCGGCGTTCGCCGGGACGACACCGGAGAATGACGCGACTAGCGGTGCCCTACACGACGCCCTGCTGCTTCAACGCCGCGATCTTCGCCTCGTCATAGCCCAGCCCCGACAGCACGTCCTGGGTATGCTCGCCGAGCAGCGGCGGCGCGCGATATTCGGTGATCGGGGTGCCCGAAAAGGTCAGCGCGTTGCGGATCAGGGACAGCTGCGGCTCGAACGGGTGCTCGACCTTCACCTCCATGCCGCGCGAGCGGACATGCGGATCGGCGAACACGTGCGCAAAATCGTTGACCGGCCCGCATGGCACGCCGGCCTTCTCCAGCTCCTCCAGCCAATGCGCCACCGAGTTCTTCAGGAACAGGCCGGCGAAGATCGCCATGATCTCCTTGCCGTTGACGACGCGGTCGTTGTTCCTGACGAATTTCGGATCGGTGGCGAGCTGGGGCGAGCCGAGCACGGCGCAGGTGCGCGCGAATTGCGCGTCGTTGCCGACCACCAGCATCAATTCGCCGTCGGTGCAGCGGAACACGCCGGCCGGCATGCCGCCATTGCCCCAGGTGCCGCGGCGCGGCGGCGACTTGCCGTTGACCAGGAAGATCTGGGCGTAGTGCGACAGCGACGCGATCACGGTATCGAACAGGCAGACGTCGATGTGCTGGCCGCCGCCGTCATTGACGTCGCGGTGATACAGCGCCGAAAGGATGCCGATCGAGGTGTTCATGCCGGTCATGTAGTCGACGATCGAGGGACCGACCTTCATCGGCCCCGCCCCCGGTTCGCCGTCCATGTGGCCGGTCACGCTCATCAGCCCGCCCATGGCCTGGAAGATCGCATCATAGCCGGCGCGCGGTGAATACGGCCCGGTCTGGCCGAAGCCGGTCACCGAACAGTAGATCACGTCGGGATTGATCGCCTTGATGGCCTCGTAGTCGAGGCCGTAGCGCTTGAGATCGCCGACCTTGTAGTTCTCCATGAACACGTCGCAGTCCTTGGCGAGCGCGCGGATGATCTCCTGCCCCTCCGGCGAGGCGATGTTGACTGTGACGGACTTCTTGTTGCGGTTGGCGCAGATGTAGAAGGAATTGTTGTTGTTGGCCTTGCCGTCGGGATCCCTGAGGTAGGGCGGACCGAACGCGCGCGCGTCGTCGCCGGTGCCGGGCCGCTCGATCTTGATCACCTCGGCGCCGAGATCGGCCAGCATCTGCGCCGACAGCGGTCCGGCCAGGACGCGGGTCAGATCGAGAATCTTGATGCCAGAAAGCGGCAGGGCCGACATGGAGTTCCTCCGGGAGTTCTTATTCCTTGGCGCGGACATGCCCTAGCGAGGGCCCCGCCCGTCACCCGCCGATACACCATTTCGCGACTCGGAGCACTGCGCTGGCGGCATGCCGCCTTGCCCGGCAGAGGACGTCACCCCGAGCACCGCGCCCCGGGCGACCCAAATCCTGGGCGGTGGAAACTCGTCGCCGCTCCAAGACGGCCGCTCCGGCGCGGACATTGCCGGATTCGCGACGGCCGGCCACTTTCTTGCTTCATTTTGTGTGCGACCGGAGTCCAGACACATCCGGACACAGGGAACAAGGAGCCGTTAAGCGTTACAGCCACAGCTGGAGGCAGGTTTGATGTCTTACCCTCTGGAGCACGCCATGACGTCGATCTCTGCCTCCTCGATGAGCGGCTTTTCCCCGCTCGACCTGCTCAAGCAGGAGCTCACCAAGGAAGTCTCGGCCGGCAAGGTCAGCTCGACCGACCAGACCGCCCTGTCGTCGGCGCTCGACGACATCGACTCCGCGTTGAAGAGCGGCAGCGGCAGCTCGTCCTCGTCATCGACCTCCAGCACACCGCCCTCGCCCAAGGAGATGCAGTCGAAGATCGACGATCTCATCCAGAGCGAGGTCGACAGCGGCAAGCTGACGTCGGACCAGGCAAGCGAGCTGAAGAACGTGTTCGCCAACGCCTTCTCCGGCGGCCCGGGCGGCGCGGGTGGTGCCGGTGGCCCGCCACCCGGTCCGCCGCCGAGCGACGACAGCAGCAGCGACACCACCTCAAGCACCTCGTCCTCGTCGTCGTCATCGTCCTCGTCCCAGGTCGAGGAGCTCCTGAAGAAGCTGCTCGAGGCGCTGCAGAGCTCGAACAGCAGCACGACCTCGTCCTACGGCGCCAGCGGCACCAGTTCGTCGAGCTCGACCAGCAAGTCGCTGGTGGTGGACTTCTCGGCGTGACCGAACGAAGACGCGCCGCGTAGTCCGCACGGTCTCGTGGCGCACCGTCTTCCCATCCTGGTCATTGCGAGGCAGCCGGGTTCTCCCAGCCAGCGCGTGAGCCCCGCATGTCGCTACGCTCATGCGGGCTACGGGGCTTCACTCCGGCGCGTTGAATGTCCGCGCAAAATACACCGGCGCGGCCGCCGCCTTGAGGCGGTAGAGCTGGGCCGGCCGGTTCGGTCCCTTGCGCATCTTGGCGACCGGCTCGATCAGGTCGGCCGAGAGCATGCGGGTGCGGAAGGCGCTCTTCTCCAGCGGACGATCGAGCACGATCTCGTAGGTCCGCTGCAGCTCGGGCAGAGTGAACTCCTCCGGCATCAGATAGGCCGGCAGCGAGGTGTACTCGACCTTGTTGCGCAGCCGCCGCACGGCGGCCTGCAGGATCTCGGCATGATCGAAGGCGAGCTTCGGCTTCACGCTCATGCCCGCGAGCGGAAACCATTGCGCATCGGCCGCGAGCCCGGCCTCCGCTGCTGACGCCGGGATCAGCGCGAAATAGGCGTGCGTCGCCGACCAGCCGCGCGGGTCACGGTGCGCGCTGCCCCAGCTGCCGAGCTGCTCCAGATAGGGACTGAGGACGCCGGTCTTCTCGGCGAGCTTCCGCCCCGCGCAAGCTTCGAGATCATCGTCCTTGGCCACGTCAACGAAGCCGCCTGGCAATGCAAAGGCGTCCGGGAACGGCTCCCCCTCGCCGTGGCCGCGCCGCACCAGCAGCACGTGCAGCGCCTCCAGCCGGATCGTGAAGATGACGATGTCCACCGTGGTCAGCGGCCGCGGAAAATCCAGTCCGCCCGCTCTCGCGGCCGCTCCGCCGCCCTGCCCCTGCCGTGTTGCCATACCGCCCGCCCCCGAATTCGTCCCTTGACACTAGCATACTTAGTTGTACTGTCCAACTTACTAAGTTGGCGTGACACACTTACGCCAGTCAACGTCAGGAGGCCGCCATGTTCGGCTTACGCTTCATCAAGGCCCAACCCACCACCTATCTCCTCAAGTACCGCGCCGGCAGCGTGGTCGAGGAAGGCGCCGGGCTCTCCACCTTCTATTATGGGCCCGCGACCTCGCTGGTCGCGATCCCGATCGGCAGCCGCGATGCCGCCTTCATCTTCCAGCAGATCGCCCGCGACTTTCAGACGCTGACGATCCAGGGCCAGGTGACCTACCGCATCGGCGAGCCGAGGAAGGCGGCCGCGATGCTGAACTTCACGCTCAAGCGCGACGGCAAGACCTACGAGTCCGATGACCCGGAGGAGCTGCCGCAGCGCGTGCTCGGCGCGGTCGAGGTGCTGGCGCAGCAGGCGGTCAAGGACATGACCCTGAAGGAAGCGCTGCGCGCCTCCGACCGCATCGCCGAGGCGATCGCGGCCGGATTGAAGCGCCGCGCCGACATCGATGCGCTGGGCCTGGACATCCTCGGCGTCGCCGTGCGCGCGGTGAAGCCGACGCCGGAGACCGCCAAGGCGCTGGAGGCCGAAGCGCGCGAGGCGATCCTGAAGACCGCTGACGAAGCCATCTTCGCGCGGCGCAATTTCGCCGTCGAGCGCGAGCGGGCGATCCGCGAGAGCGAGCTCGACACGGAGATCGCGGTCGAGCAGAAGAAGCGCTCGATCCGCGAGACGCAGATGGATGCCGAGGCCAGCGTCGCCGCAAAAAAGAACGAGCTGCGCGAGGCCGGCATGGTCGCCGATATCGGGCTCGAGGCCAAGCGCAAGGATTTCGTGTCGCTGAATGCGGCGAACACCCGCACTTTGGCGGATGCCGAAGCCTATCGCGTCGGCGCGCTGATGAAGATCTTCGAGGGCGTCGACACCCGCGTGATCCAGGCGCTGGCCGCGACCGGCATGCAGCCGGGCCAGTTGATCGCGCAGGCGTTCTCGGGCCTCGCCGAAAAGGCCGAGAAGATCGGGCAGCTCAACGTCTCGCCGGAGCTGCTGAACAGCCTGATGCAGAAGCCCGCGGAGGCGCCCCGTGTCCGGCAATGACCGCAAGGTGGTCTTGGTCGTCAGGAGAACGCGGCTCGAGGAGCTGATCGCAAGATTCCTCACCGCGGACCAGGCCCGCTTCTATGTCGAGCATCTCGGCGCCGATTTCTCCGACTACGAGCGCGAGCACGCGGCCTATCAGGCCGCGCGCGCCACGGCGACGCAGACGCTGGAGCGCTGGGGCCGCTACCAGATCGTCGACCGCGGCTTCCTGCCGAACTTCATCTTCGGCCCCGCCGACATCGTCGCGGCGCTCGGCCCCGACGGGCTCGTCGCCAACACCATGAAATATCTCGACGGCCAGCCGCTGCTCGGACTGAACTCCGACGCTCAGCGCCATGACGGCGTGCTGCTGCCGTTCGCGCCGACCGATCTCGCGAGCCTGCTGCCCGAGGTCGCCGCCGACAAGCGCGCCGCCAAGGCCGTGACCATGGCGCGCGCGAGTCTCGCCGACGGCCAGACGCTGCATGCGGTCAACGACCTCTTCATCGGCGCGCGTACCCACGTTTCCGCCCGCTATGAGATCGCAACGCGCGACGGTCAGGAACGGCAGTCGTCGAGCGGACTGATCGTCGCCACCGGGCTCGGCTCGACCGCCTGGTTCAAGAGCATCGTCACCGGCGCGCTGGCCATAGCCGGCCGTTACGGCAGCCACGGCGATGGCGACTACACCGCCCTGCCCTGGGACGCCCGGAGCTTGCGCTTCGCCGTGCGCGAGCCGTTTCCGAGCAGGACGTCGCAGACCTCCCTGGTCTGCGGCGGGCTGAACGGCGCCGAAACCTTGCGCCTGCGCTCGCTGATGCCCGAGAACGGCGTGATCTTCTCCGACGGCATCGAGGCGGACAATCTCGATTTCAATGCCGGAACGGAAGCGGTGATCGGGATTGCGGAGCGGCAGGGACGGCTGATCGTGTGAACCGATACCGAACGCCGCTGCAGTTCGCTGCTGGATGGTGGGCACGCCGCCGCCTTCGGCGGCCGCTTTGCCCACCCTACGATCCTCATTTCCTCGCGAACACGAGCACGCCGTTCGCCGGGATCGTCACATCAGCCGAGCTCGGCTGGCCGTGCAGCGGCGGGCCGCCGGCGGTGACGGAGCCATTGTTGCCGACGACGCCCGGGTTGACCCAGTTGTCGTAGACGTCGCTGTTGAACACCTCGAGCCAGGTGCCGCCTGCCGGAAAACCGATGGCGTAGTCGCGCCATGGCGTCTCGCTCAGGCTCACGATCACCATGACGTCGTCGCCCTGGCCATCCCAGCGGTGGAAGGCAAGCACGCGGTTGCCGTCATGGACGTGGACGATGGCGCAGCCCTCCGCGGTCAGCGCCGGATGGGTGCGGCGGATCGCGATCAGCTCTGACGTGAAGCGCATCGCATCCGCGGTGATCTTGTCCTCGCCGTCGAGCAGCGACCACTGGATCGTGGTGTCCAGGCTCGGCGTGTCGCTCCATGGTCTGTCCTCGAACAGCTCCTGGCCCATGAACAGCATCGGGATGCCCGGCGCGGTCAGCAACAGGCCGGTGGCGACGCGGCTGCGGCTGCGCGCATACCAGCAGCGACTGTCGACGGGATCAGCGAGGCGCGGAATGCGCGGCTCGCGGCCGGCATAGACGATGTCGTGGTTCTCGATCGAGTTGACCGCGCGCCAGCGCTTGTCGAGGCTGAGATCGGCGATCGCCGCGGCGATCGGCTGCATCGGGACGACAGCGCCCGCGCCGCCGGCCGCGCTCGCGATGGCGCCGCGCACCGACAACCGCAGGCCGTCGCTCCAGGTCGCGTCGAAGCCGGCGCCGCCCTGCGCGATGTCCCTCACCACCCACGGGTTGACAGGCCAGTATTCGGCGATCTGGATCGCATCCGGCTTCTCGGCGCGCAGCGCCTCGGTGAGCTGCTGGCAGGTCGCCCAGCCGCCGAAGCGGTCCATCACGCTGACCTCGTCGAAGCGCAGGCCGTCGGCGTGATACTCGCGATACAGCATGATGGCATTGTCGACGAGGTATTGCCGCACGTCGGCGTTCCAATAGGCAAACACCTGGCCGCCGGCCCAGCCCTGGTCGGTGAAATACAGGCTGCGGTTGGGATCGCCATAGGCCTGACGGTCGAAGAACCAGATGCTGCTCTCGTCGAACCCGCCGCCGGCGTGATTGTAGACGACGTCGAACAGCACGGCGATGCCATGGACATGGCAGACATCGATCAGCGCGCGCAGCTGGTCGTCGCAATGACGCACCGCGCCGATATCGGCGTAAGGCGCGGCGCCGGCAGCCGTCAGGATTTCGTTGGTCCGTGCGAAATAGGCGGCGAGATGCGCCTCTTCGTGCTCGCCATATTCGGTTTCCGGGCTGAACAGGTCGGTGCCGTTGTAGCCCATGCTGAACATGGTCGGGAATTCCTGCACCGGCAGCAGCTCGATGGCGTTGACGCCGAGCTTCGCCAGATGCGGCACGCGCTCGATGACGTCGAAGAAGCAGCCGTCGGGATTGCCCGCCTTCATGTCGAAGGTGCCGACATGGAGCTGATAGATCACGAGCTCGTTGTTGGGCGGCGGCGTGAAGTCGGTGTCGTGCCAGGGAAACGCGCCGGGATTGCGCAGCACCGAATGCGCCTGCGGAAACGGCGGATCCACGGTGAGCAGCCGCGCATGCGGATCGCGCTTGTAGCCGGACGAGCCCTCACCCTCGACGAAATACATGTAGGCGTCGCCGTCCTTGAGCGACGGCACGAAGATCGCCCAATGGCCGTTGCCGATCGGCGCGAGACGGCAGTTCGCATCCTGCGCCCAGTCGTTGAACGGGCCGGAGACGTAGACCGCCTTGGCATGCGGCGCGAACACGCGGAACGTGGCGCCGCCGGTCACCAGGGTGCCACCCATCGGAGCCTGGAGAAGATGCATCTGCCTGAGCGATATCCGTAGGCCTTCGGGAAACGGCGGCAGCGTAACAGGTTCGAGCAGCATATCCACGGCCGGCCCTCCGCTCAGAACAGCCGCGCGCCGTTCGGCACGGCCTTGTCGGGCTGGAACAGCACGACGTTGCCCTGCTCATCGGGAAAGCCGAGCGTCAGGACCTCGGACATGAACTTGCCGATCTGACGCGGCGGGAAGTTGACGACGCCGGCGACCTGGCGGCCGACCAGGGTGGCCGGATCATACAGCGCCGCGATCTGCGCGCTGGAGCGCTTCGTGCCGATACCGGGCCCGAAATCGATCGTCAGCTTCAGCGACGGCTTCTTCGCCTCCGGATAGGGCTCGGCCGCGACGATGGTGCCGACGCGGATGTCGACGGCCAGGAACTGGTCAAAGCCGATCCCTGCTGCCGCCGGTGCTGTCGGATCGTGGGAGAGATGCATGGCGGCCTCATCAAACGCGGGACCGCGCGGGAAGGCTTGCGATCCCGACGCGGTTTGGGCCGGAATCTTTAATGGCCATACGGGCTCCTGACAATGCACCCGCCCGGCGACGGCACGGCATATGGACGATTGGCTGCGTTGGTGTGGCGGGCCGGTCGCAGGCTGAGAAGCCTCCAATCTCTGGCGAGCAAGCGGGGTACCGGCTTTATGCATCGCCGAGCGGAGGTCCGTGAATCGCCATGGCGTGCTGCTACCCGCCACATCGTCGCATGCGCGCGTTTCCCCGTCCTGCAGCATGCCCGCCGCCGAGCGCAATGACCCTGACACGTCACCTGTAATGTCGCAGTTCGTTCGCTTTTGCCTCCAGACGCAGCACGGAGGCTCAGCCTGCCCGCGAATAGCGGACATCGTCAGCACCCGTCGCCAGGCACAACCTGCCTGCCGCGCGTTGCTGCCTCACTGCTCTTGCGCTCTTGGGATGGTCCTGGCCGGCGCTTCTGACAGGCGAGCTAGGCGGCGCGCCGCCCGCGCGAAAGAGTTTCGGATGGGAGCTCACCGAACATGTCGCGATAGTCTCTTGCGAAGTGTCCGAGATTTCCGAAGCCGCAATTGAAGGCGACTGCAGAGACGGAGGTACGCTGATTGGGCCCCTCGAGCATCTGCTTTGCCTGTCGCAATCGCACCGTTTTCGCAAACGCCATCGGCGAATATCCGCGGCTCTTCTTGAACGCAGCATAGAGCGCGCGGACGCTGACGCCCGTCTGCGAAGCCAGCCCCTCGATCGTGATGGCGCGGTCCCAAGAGGCCTCGATATATTCCTCGGCCAGCCGAACGATCCGCGGCACGACGTCCTTTTCGGCTCTCTCCAACAGCTCGCTGAAATTGTGGCGGTGAGCCGACAGGAAGGAAACGATGAGAGCCTGCTCCAGTTCGACGAGGACCGCGCGTGGCAGCTCTGTCGCCGTCGCATCCAACTGATGAGCGAGGAACATCGCCAGATCGCGCAGGACCAGAGCGTTCGGCTGCAACGCCGCGGCAATCGGATCAAACTTGAGAACACCGGCCGGCTTTGCACCGAGCAGCGTCGTCAGTGTCTGCTCCAACGCCCTCGCGCTTATTCGAAGAATGAGCTGCTCATAACCTGGCTCGAACACAATCCTGTTGGCTTCGCCCGGCGCAACTATGCAGGACTGCCGCTCGGTTATCGCGACCGCCGTGCGATTTAGAATGGTCAAAGCGCTGCCTTTGAGGCCAATTTGCAGGCGCGCGAAGTCGCTCTCCGGGAACTTTACGACCGACCTTCCCCCGCCATATGCACAGAAGCCAAGGCCGATATTCGCAAGCTGAAGGTAGTTTCCTACCCCTTGGAATTCATTTGCGTTGGTGACTGCGAAGCCAGTTGCCCCATAGACCGTACGCAACGCGTGCTCCATCGCCTCCGGATCGTCTGTACGAATGACGGGAGCGCGGCTCAGCAGGCTTACGGATCGGTCAAGGTTCATCCAAAGATAGTATCTCAGATTGACCGAACTCAAACCTGGGAAAAACCCGGTCAGCGGCGCGGTGTCGCAGCTCGATCTTCGTGAAGGCCGATATAGCTTTTGAGGCCGCCCCAGCGCTCTTGAGAATGGTGTCGCCGACGCGTCTGTCAGGCGAGCTAGGCGGCGCGCCGCGCGCGTGACAGAGTTTCGGATGGAAGCTCACCGAACACGTCGCGATAGTCTCTTGCGAAGTGTCCGAGATTTCCGAAACCGCAATTGAAGGCGACTGCAGAGACGGAGGTACGCTGATTTGGCCCCGAGAGCATCTGTTTTGCCCGACGCAATCGCACCGTCTTCGCAAACGCCATCGGCGAATATCCGCGGCTCTTCCTGAACGCAGCATAGAGCGCGCGGACGCTGACGCCTGTCTGCGAAGCCAGCTCCTCGATCGTGATGGCGCGGTCCCAAGAGGCCTCGATATATTCCTCGGCCAGTCGAACGATCCGCGGGGTGACATCTCTTTCGCCTCTCTTCAACAGCTCGCTGAAATTGTGGCGGTGAGCCGACAGGAAGGAAACGATGAGAGCCTGCTCCAGTTCGACGAGCACCGTGCGTGGCGGCTCTGTCGCCGCCGCATCCAACTGATGAGCGAGGAACATCGCCAGATCGCGCAAGACCAGAGCGTTCGGCTGAACCGCTGCGGCAATGGGATCAAACTTGAGAACACCGGCTGGCTTTGCACCGAGCAGCATCGTCAATGTCTGCTCCAACGCCCTCGCGCTTATTCGAAGAATGAGCTGCTCATAACCTGGCTCGAACACAATCTTGTTGGCTTCGCCCGGCGCAACTATGCAGGACTGCCGCTCGTTTATTGCGATCGCCGTGCGATTTAGAACGGTCAAAGCGCTGCCTTTGAGGCCGATTTGCAGGCGCGCGAAGTCGCTCTCCGGGAACTCGACGAGCGACCTTGCCCCGCTATATGCACAAAAGCCGAGACCGATGCTCCCGAGCTGAAGATAGTTGCCAACCCCCTGGAATTCATCTGCGTTGGTGACTGCGAATCCGGTTGCCCCGTAGACCGTCCGCAACGCGTGCTCCATCGCCTCCGGATCGTCTGTACGAATGACGGGAGCGCGGCTCAGCGGGCTCACGGATCGCTCCAAGTCCATCGAAGGATCAGTCCTCGCTTATAAGGCTCGTGTCAAACTACTGGAGCGCAAGTCTTCCGGACTGATCCAAGTCAACATCGGAAACGCTCCCGTCGGGCGGCCGGCGGCCGGGCGCAACAGTTCGATCACGTCCCCGATTTATCGCATGTTATTTTGAAGGCGGTAATTGGCTAATGATGCAGCAAATCCTGAGCGATGTTTGCAGAGTTTGGACTTGAGAATGACTTCAGAATCGCCGCGCGACGCGCTTCAATCTCGTTGAGAGGGGCAAGGCGGCCGTCTCTCCAGAATGCGGCGGCAAGCGAGGAGGCGAACGTGGCGGCAAAGGCCGAGCAGAACTCCACCATGAAGTCAAAGCTCGCTGCGCGCATCCTGGCAGCGGCAGCCAAGGGTGCACGTGACCCGAACAAGCTGAGAACCGGGGCACTTTCGGGAGACGATGATGTTCGGAACACTGACACACGTCCCATGGGACACAGTCCTCATGATTGGCTCTCAAGCTCAAGCCGGTCTCGCTCGCCACCTGCTCGACGGCTTTGAGGCGCAATGGGATCAGCAGAGCAAGACAAGCGCCACCCAACCGTCGACGCTGGGCGATTGAGATACCCGATCTTGCGAAGCAGGTCACCGAGACGATGGACTTATGACTTCGTCACAACGCGAACCTGGCAACGTCCACACGCCTGTCGATATGAGTCGGTATGGAGTGAGTTCTGTCATGCTTATCAAGACGGTCACGTTGCATTCTATCACTTATCTTGTAGGCATTACCAGTTCAGTGGCAGTACACCATGCCATCCCCTCGCCGGGCACAGCGACCATCTTCCAATCTGGCACCACTGCAATACGTTATCAGCAGATCGCCAATCGCTCGACCAAAGGCGATAAGTTGGCGATCTGGCAAGCAACGCGTCAACTCAACAACAAAGCACCCGTACAGAGGCCAGCATACACCGTGCCAATTTCCAAATTCGGAAACGACTGTAAACCGCCAATTGATGTCCCTGGCCGCTGCTTTGCAGACGCCGGAGGGTACCGCAAGGTTGCGTCGTCCGCTCCCGCCCCAATTCGCGGCATACCGATTGCATCGAACCAAATCGGCCCTGCCGCGGCGGATCTGGTGTAGTCGTGGTGCAAAGATGACCAATATTCGAGGCGGCGACCTGTCCAATCCTGCAGTATTGAAATCGCTAAGTAGAATCCGCACAGCAAAGCTGCGCCTCGATCGGCCGACGTCGTGCCAGTCCCTAGAGGCCGACCTGTTGTCGCAGATCGCGCTTTGCGACGTTCTGTTGGACGAGATTCAATCGGTCGCTTGCAGCCTAAAGCTGGCGAGAGCCGTACCCGGTGAGCCGATGCCTGGTCGCAACCGGGCGCGGCTGCGATACCGTTCCTCAAAACATGATGGGCAGCGACGGCGCGCGGCGCAGCGATGTTGCGTGCCATCGAAGTTTCGTTCAGTCGCCACGTAGCGCGGATGGGCGCAGCGACATCCCGGTTCACCGACACGACACGTGAGGCCCCGCACGTCGGCTGGCGCCGACGTGTCCCACGGGCCGGCTGTCGCTCATGCGGGCTACGCGCCGCACCGAGATCCGCATGAGAAACGCACCGTCTCTCCTCCGTGATTGGCGCGGCGGTCGTGCATCAAGCTGTCATTGCACCTGCATAGTGGGCACGCCGCCGCCTTCGGCGGCCGCTTTGCCAATCCTGCGCAAGGACGTAACTACACATTCTCCAAATGGCACGCCACCCACTGGTCCTCGCCTTTCAGCCGCAGCTCGGGAGCCTCTACGCGGCAGCGGTCGAAGGCCAGGGGGCAGCGGGTGTTGAAGCGGCAGCCTTTGGGCGGGTTGACCGGGCTCGGAACGTCGCCCTTGAGGATGATCGGTGTGCGCTCGGCGCCGGGTTCGGGAATGGGCACGGCTGACAGCAGCGCCTTGGTGTAGGGATGACCCGGTGTGGCAAAGATCTGCCGCCTTGGCGCCATCTCGACGATCTTGCCGAGATACATCACCGCCACGCGGTGCGTCATGTGCTCGACGATCGCGAGGTCGTGGCTGATGAACAGCAGCGCCAGGCCGAACTCGCGCTGCAGATCCTGCAGCAGGTTGACGATCTGCGCCTTGACGGAGACGTCGAGCGCGGACACCGCCTCGTCGCAGACGATGAGATCGGGCTTGGCGGCGAGCGCCCGTGCAATGCCGATGCGCTGGCGCTGGCCGCCGGAGAATTCGTGCGGCCGGCGGTTCACGGCGTCGCGCGGCAGCCGGACGATCTCCATCAGCTCGGCGATGCGCGCGTCGCGCTCCGCGGCGGTCTTCGCGAGGCCGAAATTGTTGATCGGCTCGGCCAGGATGTCGCGGATCCGCATCCGCGGATTGAGGCTGGAGAACGGATCCTGGAACACGACCTGGACGCGGCGGCGCATCTCGCGCAGGCTGCCCGGGGGAAGATCGTCGATGCGCTGGCCGTCAAGCACGATCTGGCCGGCGGTGACGTCGAACAGCCGCAGGATGGCGCGGCCGACCGTCGACTTGCCGCAGCCGGATTCGCCGACCAGGGAGAGCGTCTCGCCGCGCGCGATCTCGAATGACACGCCGTCGACCGCATGCACCTTGCTCTTGCTGCGGCCGAACAGCCCGCTGGAGATCGGGAAGTGCTTCTTGAGGTCGTTGACCTGGAGCAGCGGCATGGTCATGCGGCAGCCTGCTCCTTGGCGGCGAAATGACAGGCGGCGATGTGGTGCGCGGCCTTCTGCTCCAGCCCCGGCGCATATTGACGGCACAGGTCGGTCGCGAGCGCGCAGCGGCCGGCGAACACGCAGCCTTCGATGCGCTGCTTCAAATCCGGCACCTGGCCGGGGATCTCGGCGAGGCGCTTCGTCTCGCCCGACAGCGACGAGCCGAGCTTGGGCAGCGCGCCGAGCAGGCCTTGCGTGTAGGGATGGCGGGGGGTGCGGAACAGCTCCTTGACCGGCGCTTCCTCGACCTTGCGTCCCGCATACATCACCATCACGCGCTCGGCGACCTCGGCGACGACGCCGAGATCATGGGTGATCAGGATGATCGCGGCGCCGACGCGCTGCTTCAGCTCCAGCATCAGCTTGAGGATCTGCGCCTGGATGGTGACGTCGAGCGCGGTGGTCGGCTCGTCCGCGATCAGGAGCTTTGGATTGCAGGCCAGCGCCATCGCGATCATCACGCGCTGGCGCATGCCGCCCGAGAGCTGATGTGGATATTCGCGCACGCGCCGTGCCGGCTCAGGGATTCCGACCAGGGTCAGCATCTCCACCGCGCGCGCCTCGGCCTGCGCCTGGTCGAGCCCCTGGTGCAGCCGCAAGGTCTCGCCGATCTGGCGTCCGACCGTCAGCACCGGATTGAGACTCGTCATCGGTTCCTGGAAGATCATCGAGATGTCGTTGCCGCGGAGTGCGCGCATCTCGCGATCGCTGAGCGTCAGGATGTCCCGGCCCTCGAGCTTGATCGAGCCCGCGATCTTGCCCGGCGGCTCCGGAATCAGGCGCATCATCGACATCGAGGTCACCGACTTGCCGCAGCCGGACTCGCCGACGATGGCGAGCGTCTCGCCGGGGTTGACGTGGAACGACACGCCGTCGACGGCGCGGTTGATGCCGGTGGGGGTGCGGAAATGCACCTGGAGATTCTCGACCTCGAGCAGCGGCATTAGGGGTGCTCCTGGCCGGCGGATGCGTGGCCGCAAATGAACTTGCTAGGTCTCAGTAATTCAGTAGCGAACCCCGCTCTCTCCTCAAGTCTTTCCGGGGCGCGCGTCAGCGCGAGCCACGATGCGCAATTGCGCGTCGGGGAACCCATAGCCACGGGACGACGTGTGAGGCACACTCGTGGTGGGATCTTGTCCCGCAACACCTGCTTGTGGCTATGGATTCCGGGCTCAGCCCCACGGGCTGCCCCGGAATGGCGGGCGGAGAGAGTGGAGCGAGCCATGGGCAGCGTTGGCGCGGGTGCTGCGATGGCGCAGGCGAACATGCTTCTCATCACTCCGCTCATGGGCTCTTCGCCATGCGCGGGTCGAGCGCGTCACGGAGGCCGTCGCCGACGAGATTCACCGCGAGCACGGTGACCGAGAGGAACGCCGCGGGGAAGAACACGATGTAGGGCTTGACCTGCCACAGCGCGCGGCCCTCGGCCATGATGTTGCCCCAGGAGGGAATCGTCGGCGGCGTGCCGGCGCCGATGAAGGACAGGATGGCCTCGGTGATCATGGCGCTGGCGCAGATGTAGGTCGCCTGCACCAGCATCGGCGCCATTGTGTTGGGCAGGATGTGGCGCAGGATGACCATCGGCGTGCGCGTGCCCGACGCGACCGCACCGTCGACATAGGGCTGCTCGCGCAGGGACAACACAACGCCGCGCACGAGTCGTGCGACGCGCGGAATCTCGGCGATGGTGATGGCGAGGATGACATTGCCGACGCTGCCGCGCGTGAGCGCCATCAGCGCCACCGCGAGCAGGATCGGCGGGATCGACATCAGCCCGTCCATGCAGCGCATCAGCACGCCGTCGGCCCAGCGCAGGAAGCCGGCGACGAGGCCGATCGCAAGCCCGATCAGCGATGCCGCCAGCGCCACCGACAGCCCGACCGTAAGCGAGACGCGCGTGCCATAGAGCACGCGCGAATAGACGTCGCGTCCCAGCGCATCGGTGCCGAACCAGAAATCCGCCGACGGCAGCCGCGTGCGCTTGGCCGGCGCGATCGCGGTCGGATCGACGGTGAACAGGAACGGCGCGAACACGCCGATGATGACGAGCAGCAACAGCAGCGCGCCGCCGATCGCGACCGTCGGATGGTTGCGCAGGAAGCCGATGGCGCCGCGCCGGATCTTTGGCGCGACCATCAGGTCCGGCAGAACAGGCGCGAGGACGAGGCCCGGCGGCGGCGATGTTGATGTCGTGACGGTCAATAGCGGATCCTCGGGTCGACCAGGGTGTAGGTGATGTCGATCAGGAGATTGACGAGCACGTAGACGAAGCTGAACAAGAGCACGATGCCCTGGATCACCGGATAGTCACGGCGCAGGATGGCATCGATGGTGAGACGGCCGAGACCGGGAATCGCGAACACGCTCTCGGTGACGACGGCGCCGCCGATCAGGAGCGCGATGCCGATGCCCACGACGGTGACGATCGGCACCGCCGCGTTCTTCAGCGCGTGGATGAACAGGATGCCGCCCTGCCCCAGGCCCTTGGCGCGCGCGGTGCGGATGTAGTCCTGCTGCAGCACTTCGAGCATCGCGGCGCGGGTGATGCGCGCGATCAGCGCGATGTAGACGCAGCCGAGCGCGACCGCCGGCAGGATCAGGTTCTGCAGCCACGGCCAGAATCCTTGGGACAGCGGCGTGTAGCCCTGCACCGGCAGCCAATCGAACTTCAGCGCAAAGACATAGGCGAGGATGTAGCCGACCACGAACACCGGCACCGAGAAGCCGAACACGGCGAACGCCATGATGATCCGGTCGATCCAGGTGCCGGCCTTCCACGCGGCGATGACGCCGAGCGGCACGGCGATGATGATGGTGAGACACAGCGTCACCATCATCAGCGACAAGGTCGGCTCGATGCGCTGGGCGATCATCGAAGCCACCGGGAGATTGGTGAAGATCGAGGTGCCCAGATCAAAGTGCAGCAGGCGCCACACCCAGCTTCCGAACTGGACCAGGAAAGGCTGGTCCAGCCCGAGATTGGCGCGGATGCGCTCGACATCGGCCGGGCTCGCCTGGTCGCCCGCGATCACCGCGGCGGGATCGCCCGGCGCGATGTAGAGCAGGCTGAAGACGAACAGCGCGACGATCGCCATCACCGGCAAGGTCGACAGCACGCGTCGGAGCGCATAAGCGAGCATGGATGTCAGTGCCTATGCGGTCTTCGACACGCCCCAGAACAGCGGGATCGGCCCCTTGGTCACGCCGGAGACGGTCTTGCGCCACGCGGTGTAGCCGAGGAAGAAGCCGGTCGGCGCGAACACGACGTCGTCGAGCGCGGCCTTGTTGATGCGCGCGGCGACGGTCTTCTCCTCGTCCAACGACTTGGCGTTGAACCAGTTGGTGATCTCCTTCTCCACCGGCTCGCTGTTCGGCCAGCCGAACCACGCCTTGTCGCCATTGGCGCGCAACGCGTTGTAGGCCGCCGGGTTGATGCAGTCGGCGCCGGCGTGCCAGGTGTGGAACATGTGCCAGCCGCCCTGCGCGGGCGGCGTCTTCAGCGCCCGGCGCGCGCCGACCGTACCCCAATCGGTCGCGACGAAATCCACGTTCATGCCGAGCTTCTTGAGCAGATCCGCGGTGACGTCGCCGAACGCCTTCGTGATCGGCTGATCCTGCGCGACGAGGCAGGTGATCGGTTCGCCCTTGTAGCCGGCCTCCTCCAGCAGCTTCTTGGCTTTCGCCAGGTCGCGCTTGCCCTTCAGGATGTCACCGCCCTCCTCGGTGTAGAGCGGCGTGCCGGGTGTGAACACGCCGGGCAGCGGCTTCCACAGCGCATTGTCGTCGCCGACCAGCGCGCGCATGTAGTCCTCCTGGCTCATTGCCATGAGGATGGCCTGCCGCGCCTTCACATTGTTGAAGGGCGGATACAGATGATTGATGCGGAACGCACCGACATTGCCGAGGGGATCGCCGATGTCGACGCCGATGTTCTTGTTGCCCTTCAGCACCGGCACGAGATCGGTGATCGGGTTCTCCCACCAGTCGACCTCGCCGTTCTGCAGCGCGGCCGCGGCCGTCGCCGGATCCGGCATGATCACCCATTCGACGCGGTCGACCAGCACCTGCTTGCCGCCGGCGAGCCACAGCGGCTTCTCCTGGCGCGGCAGGTAGTCGGCGAACTTCTCGAACACGGCTTTCGCACCCGGCACCCACTCGCCCTTGGCAAATTTGAACGGGCCGGAGCCGACATATTCGGAGATCTGCTTGAACGGATCAGTCTGCGCGATGCGCTCGGGCATGATGAAGGCGCACGGCGCGTTGCCCTTGCCGAGCGCGAACAGCATCTTCGGATAAGGCTGCTTCAGCACCCATTTGAAGGTCTTGTCGTCGACCGCCGTGAGCTCGTTCTGGATCGCCTTGAGCATCAGGCCCATCGGATCGCGCGCCGACCAGCGCGTGAGGCTGGCGACGACGTCCTTGGCGAGCACCGGCTCGCCGTCGTGGAATTTGAGGCCGGGACGCAGCTTGAAGGTCCAGGTCAGGCCGTCGGAGGACACCTCCTCCGATTCCACCATCTGGCGCTGCGGCACGAACTGATCGTCGATGCCGTACAGCGTATCCCACACCATCGCGGCTGCGTTGCGCACGACATATTGGGTGCCCCAGATCGGATCGAAATTGGCGAGATTGGCCTGTGGCACAAAACGCAAGGTGCGTGCGGCAGCGCCTTGGGCGATCGCCGGCGCCGCAAATCCCGTCAGCGCCAGACCACCCGCGCCCGCCAATCCCTTCAATACCGTTCTGCGATCCATGTTCTCTCCTGATGCAACATGCCCAAGTTCAATTGCCGAAATTGTAAGCAAGGCCCATGCCACGCGTGTGGAGCGCGTTCATTTGAACGCAAATGAGGCATGGGGCGCAAGCCTATCGAAGCCCGGGCGAGCGCAGCGACCCCGGGTTCTCCGAGACTCCTCGTGTGAACCCGCATGTCGCTGCGCTCATGCGGGCTACGGACTTGCGCGCGATTGCCGAACGCATCATGCCTTCCGCACCGGCGAGCCGTCGGCCATCAGCGTCTCGCCCTTGCGCTCGACGATCATGCCGTAAGCGTGCGGCTGGCGATGGACGTCGAAGTTGAAGATCGTCTGCTTGTAGGATCTGCACAAATCGAGGTCACAGCGTGCCAGCGCGATCTCGTCGCCCTTGGTGGCGCAGGCCGCGACGATCTCGCCTGAAGGGGCGATGATGCAGCTGCCGGCGATGTGGTCGATGCCCTCCTCGACGCCGCCCTTGGCGACGCCAATCACCCAGGTGCCGTTCTGATAGGCACCCGACTGCATCACGAGGCGGTTGTGAAACAGCGAAAGGTCGTCATGCTCCGGCGCCGGCGGATTATGCACCGGCGTGTTGTAGCCGATCAGCACCATCTCGACGCCCTGCAGGCCCATCACGCGATAGGTCTCGGGCCAGCGGCGGTCGTTGCAGATCGCCATGCCGATGACGCCGCCAAAGGCGTTGGCGACGCCAAAGCTCTTGCCCGGTTCGAAATAGCGCTTTTCCAGATGCTGGAACTTGCGCCACGGTTCGTGCTCGGCATGTCCCGGCAGATGCACCTTGCGGTATTTCGAGACGACGGTGCCCGTCTTGTCGACAAGAATGGCGGTGTTGTAGCGGTGCACGATGCCGTCCTCGACCGCGAGCTCGGCATAGCCTAAGCAGAAGCCGATGCGCAGATCCTTCGCGAGCGCGAACAAGACTTGCGTCTCCGGCCCCGGCATCTCGCGCTCGAAATATTGATCGATCTCGGCCTGATCGGCCATGTACCAGCGCGGGAAGAACGTCGTCAGCGCGAGCTCGGGATAGACGATCAGGTCGCAGCCATTGGCGTGCGCCTGCCGCATCAACGCCATCAGTCGCGCAACCACCGCGGTCCGTGTTTCGCTCTTGGCAATCGGGCCGAGCTGACCAATGGCGACGTTGACGAAGCGCGGCATGTTTCCGTTCCTTATTTCGGAACTAAGTGGTCGTTCCGTGGCGCGCAGCTCTTGCACCGATCATGCCATGCTTGCTCAGTCGCGCAAGCCCGGCGCGTAGCCGAACGCCACCGCCGGCTCGGCCGCGGTCTCGACCCACACGCTCTTCACCTGCGTGTATTCGTACAGCGCCTCGCTGCCGGAGGAGCGGCCATGGCCGCTGTTGTTATAGCCGCCGAACGGCGAGGCGACGTTGATGGTCTTGTACGCGTTGATCCAGAACGTGCCGGCCTTGACCTGTGCTGCGACGCGATGCGCGCGCGCGACGTCCCTGGTCCACACCGCGCCCGCGAGGCCGAACTCGCTGTCATTGGCGATCGCGATCGCCTCCGCCTCGGTATCGAAACGGATCGCGGCGACGACGGGTCCGAACACCTCCTTGCGCGCGATGCCCATGGCGTTGGTGACGTTCTTGAGCACGGTCGGCCTGACGAAATATCCGCCCTCGCCCACGCCGCCGCTCGCGCCGGTGACGATCTCCGCGCCCTCGGCGGCGCCCTCGCGGATCAGCGACAGCACGTGGTCATATTGCCTGGCGTTGTTGATCGGCCCGATCTCGGTCTCCGCCGACAGCGGATCGCCGCATCTGATCTTCGTAGCACCTTGCGCGACCAGATCGACGAAGCGGTCATAGACCGCGCCCTGCACCAGCAGCCTGGAGCCGGCGACGCAGCTCTGGCCGGCACCGCCGAAGATCGCGGCCTGCGCGCCGATGGCGGCGCGTTCGAGGTCCGCATCGGCGAACACGATGTTGGCCGACTTGCCGCCGAGCTCGAGCACCGACGGCAGCAGCCTGCGCGCCGCGGCCTCGCCGATCAGCCGCCCCGTCGGCACCGAGCCGACGAACACGACCTTCTTCACGGCGGGCTGCGCCAGCGCCGCCTGCCCCGTTGTGTGGCCGAGACCCGCGAGCACGTTGACGACGCCCTTCGGCAATCCGGCGCGTTCGGCGATCCCCGCCAGCGCCAGCGAGGTCAGCGGCGTCAGCTCCGACGGCTTCAGCAGCACGGCGTTGCCCATGCTGATCGCCGGTGCGATCTGCCATCCCGCGGTGAAGACTGGCGCGTTCCACGGCGTGATCTGCAGCACCACGCCCATCGGCTCGCGGCGCGTGTAGTTGAGATGGCTTGACGGCACCGGGATGACGTCGCCGTGGAATTTGTCCGCCCAGCCCGCATAATACTCGAACATCTCGGCGACCTTGGCGACTTCGCCCCTGGTGTCGCGGATCGGCTTGCCGGCGGACAGCGCTTCCAGATGCGCCAGCGGCTCGGCCGCGGCGAGGATCGCCCGCGCCACCGCCTGCATCACGCGGCCGCGGCCCGCGGCGGTCAGCTTCGCCCACTCCGCCTGCCCCGCCGCGGCAGCAGAAGCCGCCTTGGCCGCGACGTCGGCGCCGGCATCGGCATAGGTGAACAGCAATCGGCCGGTGGCGGGATCGTTGACCGAGACCGTCGCGCCTTCGCCGACGATGACGTCGCCGCCGACATGGGAGCCGACGGCTTTCAGATCCGGCCAGAACGGCAGCGCTGCGGCGCGCAGGCGGGGATCGATGAAATGGGTCATGGCGGTACGCTCACGGCTTCGGCATCGGGCCGAGCGGCAGCTCGACGATGCGGTTGAAATCATCGGCGTCGGCGATGCTCGCGGCGCTGTCGGCCCAGATGCGCGCGGTATCGCTTGCGATCGGCAGCGACAGTCCGAGCTCACCGATGAACTGCGCCGCGAGCCTGACGTCCTTGCGCATCAACTGCATGGTGAAGCCGGAATCGAAGGCGCCGTTGAGAATCCAATTGGGCACGTTGACGAGCGTGACGCCGGAGCGGCCGGAGCCGGCATTCAGGCCTTCGAGCAGCCGCCCGGCATCGACACCCGCCGCATCAGCGATGCGCAGCGCCTCCGCGGCGGTCAGCAGATGGGCGGCGCAGAGCAGATTGTTGACGATCTTGGCAACGTTGCCGGCGCCGACGCCGCCGACATGGACGCGCTTGGCGCTCATCCGCTCCAGCACCGGCAGCACACGCGCGAGGTCGTCCTCATCGGCCCCGATCACCATGGTCATGGTGCCCGTCGCCGCCCCCTTTGGGCCACCGCTGACGGGCGCATCGACGAAGCCCATGCCGCGCGCCTTGAGAACGGCCGCAAGCCGGCGCGAGGTCTCGGGATGCGAGGTCGAGGTATCGACGATGACGACGCCGACCCTGGCATGCGCGAGGATGCCGCCGGCGCCTTCCACGACATCGGCGACGATGCCGGCGGTCGGCAGCGACAGGATCACGATGTCGGCGGCGGCGATCACGCTGGCGATGCCGTCGACAACCACAATGCCCTCGGCCGCCAGCGCCGCGCGCGTCGCGGCCAGCGTGTCGTAGCCGGTGACGGCAAAGCCCGCGCCCTTCAGCGTCAGCGCCATACCGCGCCCCATGTTGCCAAGTCCGATGATGCCAACAGCGGTCACGATGCCTCCTGCCAGATTTGCCTCGGCAGCGTAGCCGCACGATTCCGGAGCAGACATCAGCGCCGCCCGCCGCTAGTGTTGACCTGAGGTCAACAGTTTCCGAAGCCATGTCCGCCCTGCTCGATCACCACCGCCTGCATTATCTGCACGAGACGATCCGCCTCGGCTCGGTGCGCGCCGCCGCCGAAGCGCTCGACGTCAACGCGTCGGTGATCAGCCGGCAGATCGCGCTGCTGGAGAACGAGCTCGGCCTCACTTTGCTCGAGCGCCTCAGCCGCGGCATCCGCGCCACCGCGGCCGGCGCGCTGCTGGTCGAGCGCTTCCGGCAATGGCAGGCCGACCAGGCCGACACCGTCGCCAAGCTGCGCGAATTGCAGGGCCTCAAGCGCGGCCATGTCGACATCGTGCTCGGCGAGGGTTTCGTCAGCGATCTCATGTCCGGCCCGCTCAGCCGGTTCTGGCAGCGCCATCCCGACCTCACGATGTCGTTCGACCTCGCCGGCACCAACGAGGTCGTCAATGCCGTTGCCGAGGATCGCCATCACATCGGCCTGGTGTTCAATCCATCAGCCGATCCGCGCATCCGGATCGCCACCGCGAGCCGCCAACCGCTCTGCGCGATCATGCCGCCGGACCACGCGCTGGCGCGGCTCGGCCGTCCCCTGCGCCTGCGCGAGCTCGCCGACCATCCGCTCGGCCTGATGCATGCGAGCTACGGCACGCGTCAGATCGTGGCGATGGCGGAGGCCGCCGAGCGTATCGCCCTGTCGCCGAAGCTCACCACCAGCTCCATCAACGTGCTCCGCCACTTCGTCAAGGGCGGCCTCGGCCTGACGCTCCTGCCCGCCTTCGCGATCGCCGCCGATCTTGCCGACGGCTCGCTCGCCGCGGTGCCGGTCGACAACCGCCTGCTGTCGTCGAGCGAAGCCTGCGTCATCACCCGGCGCGGCCGCGAGCTGCCGCATGCCGCCAGCCATCTGCTGCGCTTTCTCAGCGGCCAGATGCGGGCGTTCCGGGTCGGCGGAGCCGCCGGCAAGACCAGGACACGCGGCGCCGGACGTTGATCCGCGCCGATCATCACGGATCGTTTCCGGTTGCGCTGGCACAGGGGTTGAGATTGGATGTTGCAATTTCGGGAGTCGATCTCATGCGCCACGTTCTCGCGATCGCTTTCGGCCTGTGGGCAGCGACAGCAGCTCAGGCCGAGACCTGCCAGCTCATCGGCAACCAGATCCTGTGCGACGACGGGACGTCGGGGCAGCGGATCGGCAACAATACCTATTGGAACGACGGCTCCTCGTCGCAGCAGATCGGGCGCTTCACCTACAACAACGACGGCAGCAGCTCGCAGCAGATCGGCAATCACACCTACTACAGCGATGGCACGTCGGCGCATACGATCGGAAACACGACCTATTTCAGCGACGGCAGGACGTGCCGGCGGATGGGCAATCGCGTCGCTTGCGACTGATCGGCCGGACCGGCTGGGGAGTCTGCACCGACGACCAGGGAAACCGACGTCCCCAGAAGATTGGGACTGCGACATCGCGTGAGCGCCCCATGACGAGGATCGCTTCTGGTCGGATGACGGAGTGGCCGCGGAAGCCTTGGAGCGGGTGAAGGGAATCGAACCCTCGTATTCAGCTTGGAAGGCTGCTGCTCTACCATTGAGCTACACCCGCATCGGGGCGTTCCCTAACATGGTCCGCGGCGGCTCTCAACCTCTTCGCCACGGGGTCTGGAGGCGGATGCATCGGGATCCGCGGTTGGAACGGCCGGAATCGAGCGGAATCCGCGACCCGAGCCGCAGCGCAGCACGACGGCGGCGGCTGGTGGGTTCCGTAATCGGCCCCCCTACCCTCGCGGCCCGGACCATCCTATATTCCGGTCACCATCAACAACGAAAGGAGGTGATCCAGTGTCTTTCACCAAGCGCTGTCACCTCGCTGGGATCGCCCGCTGAGCGGCTCTTCATGAGCGACGTGTGAGCGCATGATTCGTCAGCGTTTCAGCGCCATCGCGGCTCGGCAACGGGGCGGTCTCGGCCCTGGACCAGCGAGTTCAAGAACGGAAGCGCGGCGGGTCTCACGGCCCGCCGCGTTTTTTTACGGCAGCTCCGCCTGCTCGCCGGCTAGCGCCGCCGGCGGGCTGCGGACGAACCGCCGCGCCAGGAAGCCGCCGAAGCCGAGCATCCAGAAATACTGCACGTACTCCGGGGCAATCGCCGCGATGACGATGCCCGGCACGAACACGATCACGGGAAAGATCGCGCCGGCGATTTCGGCATGGCGGCCGCTGGGAAGCGCGAGCCACCACAGCGCGGCGTTCAGCGACGCGATGATCGTCAGATGCAGGCCATAGAGGACGGCCACCGCGCTGCTCAGCCTGTAGCCGCCGTAGAGCCCGTTGGTCACCGGCAGCAGCACGATCGACAACAGGAAGAACAGATTCAGGATGACCACGGGCCGGCCCGCGAACGGCTGCCGGGCCAGCCGCCGGTGGTGGCTGATCCAGAACACGCCGGCGATGATGAAGCTGAGGACCAGCCCGGCGAGCCGCCCGGAATAGGTGTGCACCAGGTCGATCCAACCGGGCATATGCGCGAAATTGGGCTTCGGCAGGTCGTAGGCGAGAAGCGTCATCGCAACACCGAAGATGGTGTTGGAGAGCGATTCCAGCCGGCGCATCTCGAACAGGTCGGACTGAGGCTCTGCCATGTCGAATCGGAAGCAACCGCGGCGAGGGACGGAGATGAGGACTCGGGTTCTATAGCAGCTCCGGCGCCGCACCGCCCGACTTCGCTGCCGCCCTTGGGCGGCAGCTGTCACGTCACTCGCCGCCGCCCTCCAGACCCACCGGCCCTCGAGCGTCAGCCCTCACCGGCAGGCATAGGTGTGGCCATCGAAGCCGCGATAGCTGTGCGTCGCCGGATTGTAGCTGCGGAATTGGACGCAGGCCGGCAGTCCCGCGGTGCGCAGTCGCGGCCTGCCCTCCGCCTGCAGCCGGGCCGAGGCCGGGGTTGCGGTGGCAGGCCTTGCCATCACGATCATCGGCCGGCTGGCGACCATCCGCGATGTCCTGCCGGCATCCTTGACCGCTGCATCCCTGGCGGCAACCACAACGGCCTGCGCCTGGGCCGCCTTGCCGGATGACGGCTTGGCCGATGATGCCCCGGCTGGGGATGGCGTCGTCGCGGGCGGATTGGCCGCGGCCGTTCTGGGAGAGGACGGCTTGGCAGAGGACGACTTGGCAGAGGGCGGCTTGGTCGCTGGCGCCGCCATCGATGGCGATTTCACGGACGGCTTGGTCAGGGAAGGCTTGCCGGCGACTGGCTCTGCTGCCGCAGCCTTCTGAACCGCATCCTGCTTGTCCGTAACTGCGGCCTGCTTCGGCTCAGCCGACGCGGTGGGTATCGTCGCAACCGCTTCCGCAGCCGCGGCAGGCTTGACCTCGGGACCGGCCGGAATGTCGGCGCTGGCCGCCTGGCTCGGAACGGATGGCGCGGGATCGACCGACGCGGTCTTGTCGTCGGCTGGGGTCTTGTCCTCGGCGACGGGCGCCTCGACCGGCTTCTTGATCAGCTTCTTGCAGTCCAGCGGGAACACCAGCTCGCCCGATGCCGTCAACCCGATCGGCTCGCATCCGCCGAACGGCCCGCTCTCCTTGCCCTGATCCTTGGCCACCTCGCCTGCGGGTGGTGAGGAGCCGCCCGGCTCGGCGCTTCGCGCAAGCGAAACGCCAACCACAACCTGAAATAGAACAACGCCGCACAACAATCCGGCCCGGCCGGCCTTCTGCCCCAATGTACGCATGACACGCTCGCTCGACGCATGAACTCCGGCAAGGCCATCACGCCATTGAGGCAAGTCTGTGAAGGCAAGCCGCGGATTCCCGCTGCGATCTCAATTCGATGGCATTGTGTCCTGTTTGCACGACCAACGGTGCCGCAGGAATCCCTCAATGCGGTTGCAATCGGAGCCTACCAGGGTCGCCTGCGTGCAGTGACCGTCGGGAATTGACGGCCGCCGCCAGATGCGAGCGTCCGGACAGAACCCTTGAGCGCAACCGGCTATCGTCCCGACATCGACTGCCTGCGCGGCTTCGCAGTGATCTCGGTGATCGCGTTCCACTACGACATCTCGCCGTTTCGCAGCGGCTATGTCGGCGTCGACATATTCTTCGTCATCTCGGGCTTCCTGATCACGCGGATCATTCATGCGGAGGTGCAGACCGGAACGTTCTCGTTCGCGGCGTTCTACCGGCGCCGCGCCCGGCGCATCCTGCCGGCGGCCCTGGCGATGCTGTGCGTGACCCTGCTCGCCGCCAGCGTGATCCTGTTGCCTGGGGACGCGGTGGCGGTGGCGCAGCAGGCGCTGGCCGTGCTCGTCTTCTGCTCCAACGTCCTGCTGTGGTCGCAGCAGGGCTATTTCGACGCCGCCGCCATCACCAAGCCGCTGCTGCACACCTGGTCGCTCGGGGTCGAGGAGCAGTACTATCTGCTGTTTCCCATGCTGGCGCTCGCCGCCTTCGCGCTGCGGCGGCCGCTGATGCTTGCGAGCTTCGCCGGGATCTGCGCGACCTCGTTCCTGCTCTGCGTGATCCAGACCCGGCTGCAGCCCGCCGCCGCGTTCTTTCTGTTGCCGGCCCGGGTCTGGGAGCTCGCGCTGGGCGCGCTGCTGGCCATGGAAGCCCCGCCGGCGCCGCACAGCCAGTGGCTCAGGATCACTTTGGCCGCACTGGGTTGGATCGCGCTCGGCGCCGCCGTCAACCTGTTCTCGCCGCACACGCCCTATCCCGGCACGGCCGCGCTGCTGCCGTGCCTCGGCGCCGCCGCCGTGATCTGGGCCAACCCGTCCCCGAGCAAGGCCGTGCTGACCGCGGTCAAACCGATGATCGCGGTCGGGCTGTGGTCCTACTCGCTCTATCTCTGGCACTGGCCCGTCGTCTCGCTGGCGACGGCGGTCTGGGGTCCGCCGAGCTCGATTCAGCACAAGCTGGCGCTGCTCGGCGCCTGCACCGCGATGGCGCTGACGAGCTTCTATCTGATCGAGCAGCCGGCGAGGCGCGCGCAGTCGCCGGTCACGGCGCACGCGCTGGTCGCGAGCGCATCGGTCGTGCTGCTGGCCTCACTCGCGATCATCGGGCTTGCCGGATTTCCCGCCCGCTTCTCGCCGCAGGAGCGGACGCTGGCGGAATTCATCAGCTACGATCATAAGTCCGCCTATGAGAGCGGCACCTGCTTCCTCGATCCGGGCCAGACCTTCGAGGCGTTGCAGCCGTCGTGCCTTGCCAAAGGCCCGCGCCCGCGCATCCTGGTGTGGGGCGACAGCCACGCTGCTCACCTCATCCCTGGCCTGAAGCGAGCCCTGCCCCAGGCCTCGCTGCTGCGCGCCAGCCTCGCGCAATGCGTTCCTCACGCCGAAGCAGGCCAGTCCGCCGCCTGTGCGGATTTCAACCGCCGGCTGCCACTTCTGGTGCGCGAGCTCACACCCGACATCGTCGTTCTCTCGGGCAATTGGACGCGCACCGCGATGACGCCGGCCGCACAGGCGAGCCTGCTCGCCACGATCAAGGCGATCACGGACAACGGCAGCAAGGTGGTGGTGGTCGGGCCGAGCCCGCAGTTCGACCGCCCACTGCCGCATCTGCTGATTGCCGCGAAGCGCTTCGGCGTCTCGACCGACGGGCACATGCTGGATGGTCTCGGCGAGGTCGACGGCTTCATGCGTGTTCTGCTGAAGGATTCAGCGCGGACCGACTACGTCTCGCTGCTCGCGCTGCTGTGCCCGGCCGGAGATTGCGCGCTCCAGACCCCCGACGGCGCGCCGCTCGCCTGGGACGGTGGCCATCTCACGGCGCAGGGTTCGGAGCTCGCAGGGCCACGGATCGTCGCGGCGTCGCCGGCATTGGCCGCGGCCGCAAGCGCGCCGCAACTGACGGCGAACAGCGCCAACTAGTCGTCCGACAGGAACCTCGCGAACACCGGCGCGGCGCGCTCGCCCATGCGCTGGGCCCCGGCCACGGTGAAATGGCCGGCATCCTGGAACAGCCACACGCCATCCTCGACGACCGGGCAATCCTGGTCGCAATAGACCTCCGAGGGCCTGAGCAGCGTCACCTTGGCGAGCGGCCTGATCGCCTCCGACAGGACGGCGTCGATGACGCGGTTGGTCGCGATTGCCTCGCTCTTCGGCACGGCATCGCACGGCTTGGCGGGCGCGTGCCAGCGCGGCCCCGGCAGCATGCGCAACTGATCGAAGGCGCAATTCACCGGACGGACCTGGCCGCCGACGACGAGGAAATGCCGGCCGGGCCGGTCGAGCAGACGGATGGTCTCGGCGAGATGACCGGCGACCGCGGCGTTGCGGGTCCGCGCTGCCGGCCCATCACCGAGATCGAGATAGTGCTGCCATGCCTGCCCGATCACGACGAAATCGGCCGGCGACTGCCGGATCCGCGGCAGCTCGCTGTCGCGCAGCTCGGCGCAGACCTGGGCGCGAGGTCCCTCGGCGGTGAGCCCCGCGAGGGTGGGACATCCGCTCATGGTGGAGACGTGCCCGATCATGCCGCGCGCCTTCAGCGTCGCATCGAGCGCGGCGACATATTGCTGAACGTAGGAATCGCCGAGCAGCTCGACGCCGCGCGTACCCTCGAGATCGCCGAACGCACACAGACGGCCGACGGCGCGGCCGCATTTGTTGAGGCCGAAGCCCTGCAGCTGGAACAGCGCGAGCTGATCGTCGGGCAGCCGCGACACGACGCCGTTGGCGCGGAACGTGACGTGGGTGAGCGCGGCACCGACGATAAGCACCGTTGCAAAGCTCGCCACCTGCGCGACGCGCGGCCACGGCAACCGCCGCAGCGGCCGCTCGACGATGGCGAACATCAGCGTGGTCAGCACTGCCATCAGCGCGAGCTGCGCTGCCAGTCCCGCCGCGGTCTGCGCCGCATCGCCGAAGATGAAGCGGACGAAGAAGATCACCGGCCAGTGCACGAGATAGAGCGAATAGGACGCGGCGCCGACAACGCGAACCGGGTGAGCCATCACCAGCGACGTCGGGGCATTGGCCGCAATGATGACGGCCGTGGCGATGCAGGGCAGCAGCGCGGCGACGCCTGCCTGGGACTGATAGTAGCCGATGAGGAGAAGGCTGCCGAACAACAGAACATCACCGCAGGCGGCGGCGAGAGAGCGGGCGCGCGGCGACGCTGCCAGGCGAGCCTCGAGCGGAATGGCGAGCGCGCCGATGGCGAATTCGAACACCCGGAATGGCGTCAGGAAGAACACGGCGTCCGGATCGCGCGATGACCAGAGTGCGGCCGCGGCAAGGGACAACAACCCGATCGCGGCAATGGCGCGGAACATATGTCGGCGCGTGCCGAGCCACATCAGCAGCAGCGGCGCCAGCGCGTAGAATTGGACCTCCGCCGACAGCGACCACAGGTGCAGCAGCGGCAACTCATCCGCGCTCGGCGCGAAATAGGCGCTGGCCTCGCGCCAATACTGGATGTTGGCGATGGAGAGCAGCCCATGCGTCGCCTCCTTGGCGAGCTGGCGCAGGGCTTCCGGCGACAGGAACAGCCAGCCGACCGCGAACGTGGCCGCAATGGTTACAACCAGCGCCGGCAGGATGCGCCTTGCCCGCCGCAGATAGAACTCCGACAGCGAGAAGCGCCGGGCGCCGACATCGCGCAGGATCTGCCCGGTGATGAGATAGCCGGAGATGACGAAGAAGATGTCGACGCCGGCATAGCCGGCCGAGAAGCCGGTGATCCTCAGGTGGAAGAGGATGACGATGACGACGGCGATCGCCCGGAGGGCATCGATGTCAGCCCGATGACTGCGTTCCAATGTCGTCCACTCCGCGCATTCCTCGAGGCGGACCAGTTGCGCAGACACGGATGGCAACAGCAGGAAACAGTCATGACGTCATCGGACCCATCCGATGACACCGCGCCGGCGGCGGCGTGGCGGACGTGAAGGGGGTCTGCCGAAGTCGGCCGCAAGTTCGGCAATCCGTTGAACGATCGGCTTGAATACGGCAATCTGGCGGCGCTGAGGGACAATGCGGGGCTGAGGGCGGTGATGAACCTGTTGCGAAGAGAATGGCGGGCAGCGTTCGCGGGAATAGCCGTCGCGGCGCTGCTGGCGGCGACCACCGCAGCCTCGGCGCAAGCCCAGACGCCGGCTCCCGGCGCCGCAGCGCCTGCTCCCGCTCAGACCACGGTCGAGCGCAACGCCAAGGGCGTTGCCGGCAAGCCGATCCAGGTCGGCATCTATCTCAACGTCCAGTCCGACTGCTCATCCGGGCCCCTTCCCGCCATCCGCCTGGTGACGCCGCCGGGCAACGGCACCGTCACGATCAAGCGCGGCAAGGTCAGTGCCACCAACTACAAGCAGTGCCTCGCCCTGGAAGTGCCGGGCTTCATCGCCTTCTACCAATCGAAGGCCGATTTCGCCGGCACCGACACGGTGACGCTCGAGGTCAAGTTCCCGCAGGGCCGCACCGAAGTGCAGCGGATCATGATCAACGTCGGCGTCGGGCCGGCGGGGCAGAAGATCTGAGCCGCAACGCATCGACGGCGCGACGACGCCTCCAGCGATGAAGCCGCCTCCAGCCATGAAAAAGGGCCGCCTCATCGGCGGCCCTTTTGCTCGTCCGACGCCGGCCGGGATCAGACGTGGACCTGCGTCTGGGCGTGGCTGTTGTCGAGGATCATCTTGATGACGTCGTCGCCGCCCGTGAGGTTGGTGCCGGTGTCCTTGATGGTCGCCACATTGGTCCAGCCGGAGCCGGTATTGACCTGCAGGGTCAGGTCGCCGTTGTTCAGCACGCCGCTGCCATTGGCCGAGGCGAGGCTGGAGTGCCCGCCGCTATCGACGAAGCGCACCGCGTCGGCGTGGTTGCCGGACACGCCCGACAGCAGGCCCGAGAGGTCGATGACGTCGCCGGACGTCCCGGTCTGGAAGTCCAGGATGGTGTCGAGCCCGCCGCCGGCGAGGTCGCCCGCGTTCCACTTGAACGTATCCGAGCCGCCGTTGCCGGTGAGCTGGTCGGAGCCGGCGCCGCCGATCAGGACGTCGTTGCTCGACGAGCCGTTGATGACATCGTTGAAGGCCGATCCGATGACACCTTCCATGTTTTTGTAGTTGTCCTGGCCGATCCCGGACAAGGTCGGGCCGGTGGTGCTGTTGCTGCTCTGGGTCAGCGTGAAGGTGATGCCGGCGGTCGCATCGGAGAAGTCGAGCAGGTCGATCCCTGCCCCGCCGTCGATGGTGTCGTTGCCGCCACCGCCGCGGATGATGTCGTCGCCGTCGCCACCATTGATCGTGTTCGCAACACTGCTGCCGATCAGGATGTCGTCGCCCGAGCCACCGGTCACGCGCTCGATATTGGCGATCGAGCTGAAGCCGGTGGCGGTGCCGGCTCCGAGATTGACCGTCACGTCCTCGCTGGTGATGTAGGTCAGCGTGTCGCCGCTGTGGCCGCCGAGATCGGCGGTCACCGCCTCGATATTGCTGAGCTTGGTCCCGTTGACGTCGGTGATCATGCCGCCGGCAACCGTGACATAGATCAGGTCCTGGGACGACGTCCCCTCGATGACGAATGTATCGGTGCCGCTGCCGCCGTCGACGGTGTCAACGCCATCGTTGACGCCCCAGTAGAAGGTGTCGTTGCCGGAGCCGCCGATGGTGACGTCGTTGCCGCTGCCGCCGCGGATGGAGTCGTTGCCGGCGCCGCCATTGATGTAGTCGTTGCCGGCGCCGCCGAGCAGCGTGTCGTTGCCGCCGAGGCCGTAGATGCCGTCATCGTCGGCGCCGCCGTTGAAGTTGTTGGTGCCGCTCGACCCGATCATCACGTCATAGCCGTTGTTGGCATTGGCCTCGATCGTGTTGTTCACGGTCGCGGTGATCGCATCGCCGTCATTGGCGCTGTAGCCGGACAGCCACGGTGCCGAGCCGACGACGTTCGCATTGCTCGACAGCGAGTTGATGGTGAGATTGAACGCACCATTGTCGAGCGCATTGAAGGCGAGATAGGTCGACACCGAGGACACCGAATCGGTGGCCGTCACCTTGTAGACGTACAGGCCGGCGTCGTTGTTGTTCGGATCTCCGGTGAACTGATTGCCCGTGCGGTGAATCCAGCTGTCATCACCTGTCGAGCTGTAGACCAGGCTGTAGGTGTAGGTAACCGCTCCCATTCCGCCGGAGAACAGCGTCGCCGCATTCAGGCTGATCACATTCGGCGAGTCGCCGTTCTGCGACAGCGCATAGCGTCCGTCCGCACTCGTGGTGTCCACGACGGCCAGCGGCGCCGGCTCGTTGGTGCCGCTGATGGTGACGTCGATGACCTGGCTCGCGGTACCGTCGACCGACTTCACGGTCAGCGTGTCGTGCTTGACGTCGCCGTCGTTGAGCGCCTGCACATTGGCGGCCGAATTGTTCAGCGTATAGCCCCACGCCCCGGTCGCCGCGTTGAAGGTGAAGGTGCCATACGTCCCCGCCAGCGACGCCGGCGTCTGGAACTGGGCTTCGCCGCTGTCGACGTCGGTAACGGTCAGGGTCCCGCCGGCCGTGAGCGTGCCGTCCTCCTTGACCGTCCCGCTCGCCGTGCCCGCGATCGACGCCGCATCGTTGACGCCGTTCACCGTGACGGTGACGGTCTGCGTCGTCGTTCCGCCGTGGCCGTCGTCGATCTTCACCGTGTAGGTCTGATCGATATGGTCGCTGGCGCGCAGCGACTGGATGTCGGCGTCGTTGACGGTAAACGTCCAGTTCACCTTGTGGCCGGCATTGTCGACCGTCGCGTTGAACGAACCGTAGTAGTTGCTGCCCGCCGGTGTCGTGTAGGTCACCGTCTGGGCGTCGCCGTCCACGTCGGCGAAGGCGATCGCCCCGGACGCCTTCTCAACTCCCGGTGTCAGGGCCGTGCTGGGTTGCACCGAGATGTCGTCGATGACGGCGCCGCCGGCGCCCGCGAACTTGAGGATCGTCGACGTCGAGGTCGCGGTGAACTGGTAGGTCTGCTCGGTCCAGCCGAGGTTCCAGTTGCTCGTCGTCAGGACAGTCGTTCCGTCCACGCCCGATGTCACGGCCGTACCGTAGGTCATCACGTAGAAGTCGACGGTATAGGTCACGCCGACGACGGTGCTGATGGTCTGGCTCATCGAGCTCGATGCGCCGTAGAAATCTGCCGAGCCGCCATCCGTGCGGCCGCCCACGACGGTGACGGCATGAGCGCCCCCGACCGTCCAGGCATCCAGCGTGTAGAAATTGCCGTTGTAGTAGCCGAACGAGCCGTTCTGGATCAGGTTGCCGGCCGGCGCCGCGTAGGAGGCGTCCTCGGTGACGCTTGCCGTGGTCGTGCCCACCCCGAAGGTCGGCGCGTGGTTCGGCGCCGTCACCGAGCCGGTCTGGCCGCTGGTCACGTTCTCGGCGAAGCCCTGGCCGTCGGTGTAGGTGACGTTGGCCGATATCTTGTGACCGACGTCGCCGGAGCCCAGCGTGTAGGTCGAGCCCGTCGCGCCGTTGATGACGGAGCCGTCCCGCAGCCAGTGATAGACGACGTTCGACGCCGTACCATCCGGATCGCTGCCGAGATTGGCGGTCAGCGTCTGGCCCTGCGTCGCAGCGCCCGACACCGTCACCGTCGCAGCACCGTCATTGACCGGCGAGATCGTCAGCGTAAAGGCGTCCGAAACGGAATATTCGCCGTCCGAGGCGTACACCGTGACATTGACCGCGCCCGCGAAATTCGCCGGTGGGGTGCCGCTGAAGGTGCCCGTCGCCGCGTCGAAATGCAGCCAAGCCGGCAGCTGGCTGCCGTCGCTGAGAACAGCCTCCAGCGTCAGCGGACCGTTGCTGCCGTCGAAACGGCCGTCCACGTCGGCGAAGGTGTTGGACGGGATGGCGAAGCTGAACGGCTGATCTTCCGCCGAGCTGCGGTCTGCCAGCGCGTTCTGCAGGGTCGGCGCGTCATTGTTGCCGAGGATCTGGATCGTCACCGTCTTGGCGGTGCCGTCCTCGGTATGGACCGTGAAGCTGTCGGTCAGCGTGGTCTCGCCTTCCTTCAGCGCCTGGATCCGCGGATCGTTGTTGTAGATCCCGTAGGTCCACTTGCCGTCGCTGCCGATGTCGTACCAGCCATAGCCATTGGCCGTGTTCGAAGAGGCCGCCTGCCACACATCGTTGTGGCCGTCGACGTCGGTCGCGTTGAGGTCGCCGCGGGCGATACCGTAGAGCGGGCTGCTCTGGCTGTTGGCGATGCCGCCCTCCTCGGCGATCGTGCCGGTGGCGTCGCCGCTGATCACGGCCGCGTCGTTGACGCCGGTGACCGTGATCTTCAGGGTCGCGGTGTTCGACACCGCGCCCGACGGATCCTTGTCGGTATAGGTGAAGGTGTCGACGGCGTTGACGCCTGCGGCCAGCGCGTCGGCCTTGTCGGCCACGTAGGTGTAGGAGCCGTCCGAATTCAGCGTCAGATGGCCGTAGGCGCCCTCGATCGAGGTACCGATGCCCGTGCCCTGGGTCACGCTGCCGGTGCCGGCAACGACACCGGAGACGACCAGCGAGGACGTCCCGCTATCGACGTCGCTGTCGGCGACCGAGCCGCCGGTCGTACCGCGGACGACGCCATTCGCAGCCGCGATGTTGAGCGTGCCATCCTCAAGCACCGCGTTGGTGTCGGAGTTCGCCACCGGCGGGTGATTGGCGGGGATGACATCGACGCTGACCGTCTGCGTGGCACTCAGATCGCCGCCGCCGACATTGCCGTTGTCGTTGATGGTGATCGTGACCGATCCCGGATGGTCGCTGTTCGGCGTGAAGACGGCGGAGGCCAGATAGGTGTTCAGATCGCTGATCTTGAACCCGCTCATCGTGAGCGTCTGGCTGGCGTCGAAGACGCCGAGAGATGGGATCGAGAACGTCCCGCCGGAGATATCGAACCTCACGGACTCGACGACATCGCCGTCCGCGTCGGAGAAGGTGATCGCGTTGGCGCCGGTGAAAGCGAACGCGGCACCTTCATTGGCGGTCACGTGCGTCGGAGCGTGGACCTCGGGTGCATCGTTCACCGGCGCCACGTTGATCGTCAGCGTGCCGGTGTCCGTCTGTCCGGCCGCGTCACGCACCGTGTAGTCCACGGTGTCCGCGCCGTAGAAGTCGGCCTTCGGCTTGTAGACATAGGTGCCGTCGGCATTGAAGTGGATGGTGCCGCCCTTGGCCGTCGCGAAGTCGCCCGCCACCACGCTCAGCGTGTCGCCGGTGTCCGGGTCGCGATCGTTGTGCAGAACGCCCTGTGCGGGATCGGACACGGTCAGCGTCGTGTCCTCGTTCACGCTGGCCGTGTCGTCCACGGCCGTGGGCGCATCCTCGATCGGGTTGATGTTGATGGTGATCGTCTGCGTCGCGCTCAGATTGCCGCCGCTGCCGATATTGCCGTTGTCGTTGATGGTGATCGTGACCGATCCCGTCGTGTCGTTGTCGGCTGAGGGCGTGAACACGGCCGACGCCAGGTAGGTGTTCAGGTCGCTGATCTTGAACCCGCTCATCGTGAGCGTCTGGCTGGCGTCGAAGACGCCGAGCGACGGCACCGAGAGCGTGCCGCCGGAGATATCGAACCGCACGAACTCGACGACATCGCCATCCGCATCGGAGAAGGTGAACGCGTTCGCGCCGGTAAAGGCGATTGGCGTATCCTCGTTCGTCGTCACCTGCGCCGGCGCGTGGATCTGCGGCGCGTCGTTGACCGGGGTCACCGTGACGTCGATCGTCTGCAGCGCGGTGTTGACGACGTCGGTATGGACGTTGCCGTCCGACAACGTGGCGTGATCGGTGACCTCGGCGACGACCGACAATGAGAACGTGCCGTTGTAGTTCGCGGGCGGCGTGACCTGCAGCGGATGGCTGTCGAACGCGGCGATCGCTGCGGCGTCGTCGATCACCCATTTGCCGGCATCGGCGCCGGTTCCGGCATGGCCGACCGAGAAGGTCGCCCCGGCCGGATAGCCCGAAATCAGCAGCCGCAGGCTTTCGGAGCCGTCGGTGTCGGTAACGGCGGCACTGATGAGCTTCAGGTTGATCGTCTGATCCTCGGCGCCTGAGGCCGGGCCGAGGTCCATGAAGCTCAACGTCAGAGAGTCGGCCTTCGGCGCGACGTCGACCGTGACATGCGCGGTCGCGGTGCCGCCATCGCCGTCGCTGACCGTGTAGTCGAAGCCGGCGATACCGGAGAAGTTCTTGTCCGCCGTGAACACCGGGTTGCCGTTGGTGAGCGAAACGATGCCGTGCGTCGCATTGCCGACGCCCGTGACGGTCAAGGTGTTGTGGTCAACGTCGGTGTCGTTGTTGAGCAGGCTCAGCAGGGAATTGATGGTGAGCGGAGCGTCCTCGCTCGCCTGGACCGTGTCGTCGTGAGCCACAGGCGGCGTGTTGAACACGCCGGTCAGCGTGCGCGTGCCGTCGGTGAACGCGAAGCTTTCATAGTTCGTGAACGTATCGGTCAGACCGTTGTGGGTGACCTGCACGCCGATCAGCGTCACGCCGTCCGTCGCAAACACCTTGGTATAGGTCGCGTCGGCAAACTTGAAGCCGAACTTGACGGTGTCGCTGTCGGCGCCGCCGTCGGACACGACGCTGGTGTTGCCGGCAAACCGGACGAGATCCAGCGTGTCGTTGCCGGAGCCGCCGTCGAACACGATGGTCGACGGCGCGATCGCGGTGCCGCTGATGTCGGTGATCGTCACCGTGTCGCTGGCCGTGCCGCCGGTGATGGTGATGCGCTCGATCTCGTCGGCGCGGATGGTCGCGCCGTTCGGACCATCGTAGCGCACCAGAATGTCGGTGGCGTTGCTGGCCGAGGGATCGTTCAGCGTCGGATTGATCTCGGTGCCGGTCGAGGTCTTGCCGATGGTGAAATTGCGCGCATTGCCATCGCCGGTGATTGCGAGCACATCGTAGTTCGGAGAAGTCGCCCCGGTCTCCGAGCCGCCATCGATGACGTCGCTGCCGTCGCCAACGGTGTACAGGAAGGTGTCGTTGCCGGCACCGCCGAACAGCCGGTCGCCACCTCCTCCGCCGACGATGATGTCGTTGCCGGCGCCGCCATACAGGACGTCGCCGCCCGCGCCGTTGCCGCCGACCAGGATGTCGTCGCCATTCGAGCCGTGGGCTTCGTTCACGCCGCCGAGCTTGTCGGTGCCGACCACCTTGTCGGTCACCGCGGCACGGTCGGTCACGCTGTGGGCGCCGACCGTCTCGCCGAGAACCGTCGCCGAGCTGTCGCCGAGATTGACGAATACCGGCGAATTCGGCGCGTCATAGCGCGTTGTCGTCACGGTGCCCGCGGCATCGACCCGGACTGTGAAATTGTTGGTGAAGACGTCGTGGTCGCGATCCTCGACCGCGAACGCGAAGTTGAGGTCGAGATACTGATCGGCCGCGCTCGGGGTCCCGATCGGCGCGGGGTGATCGAGCGGCTGCAGCAGAATGAAGTTGTAGGAGCCGGTGCCGGCCTCCGACAGCGTCACCGTGAACACCGCCGCATCGGCGGCATTGCCCGTCACCTGGCCGTTCTGCCCGATATAGCTGCCACCGCTCATGCGATAGGCGGTCAGCGTCGTATGATCCGCCGACATCACATAGGTCAGGCCGAAGCCGAGCGAGGTCAGCCCGGAGAGCTGGTGATTGGCCGCATCGTAGACGCGGACCGGCGACGAGCCGAAGAAGGTCACCGACGGACCGGAGCTGTCGCCGTCGGCTCCGTAGGTGATGCGCAGATCGACCGCGCCGGTCGAGACATTGCCGGCCGCCTCCGAGACCGCGACAATGTCGACATCCTGCGACTGCGGGGCATCGTCGTTGACGGTGATGATGATCTGGTCGTGCAGCGCGACGGAATCGCCGTCCGAATCGGTGGCGGTCACCGCGGTCGACAGATCGAGCGTGAGCGCGTTGTCATGGCCGGTGCCGACGTGGTCCAGCGCGCCCTTCAGACGGAACGAATACTGCCCGGTGTTGGCGTCGACCTGGAACTCGAAGATCGTGACGCCGCCTGCCTTGGCGATCAGCGTGTTGTCGGCCCCGATGCTGTAGGTCAGCGCCACGCCGCCCGACGTCAGCGACAACAGCTCGGGCGCGAGGTTGGTCTTCTCGACCGTATAGGTGCCGGGCTTGTCGGCGCCGAACGACACCAGCGAGCTCAGATTGCCTGTGAAGTAGGAGTCGTTGCCGTTGCCGTCCCCGTTGAGGTCGCCGCCATGGTTGCCGGTGGCGGTCACCACCGTGCCGTTCGGCAGCTCGCTCTCGTAGACAGTGGCTCTCAGCACCGCCGCGGTCGCGACAGGCGTGTCGTCGTCGATCGTCACCGCGAACGAGGAGCTGGCGCTGTCGCCATCCGCATCGGTGGCGGTGAAGCCGAAGCTCAGCTTGACGTCGTTCTCGTTCTGGCCGGCCGGATGATCGACATGCTTCAGCAGCGTGAAGCTGTAGCTGCCCGCGCCGGAATCATCGAGCGAGACCTTGAACACCTGGTTGGCCGCCGATGGCGGATTGCCGTTGGTCGGATTGCTGCCGGTGTAGCCATAGACCGTATTGCCGACGACCCAGAGCTTGACCTGGACGCCCTCGACCGTCAGCAGACCGGCGTCCGAGGTGGCGTTCTGGCCGTTGGTGATGCCGCTGAACGCGACCGCGCGGTTCACGCTGCCGCTGTTGTTGTCGTCGGCGCCCCAGGAGATCGCCAGCGAGCCGTTGGCCGTGACATTGGCGCCGGCGACGTCGCCAGTCGCCGCTCCGGTGTTGCCGCCGGAAAGACCATCCTCGTCGACGGTCCCGGCGTCAGCCGTGCCGATCGCAGGCCGGCCGTTGTCGTCATTGATGGTGACAGTGAAGTTGCCGCCCGAGGCGGTGTCGCCGTCGGCGTCGGTCGCGGTGAAGCCGAGCTTCAGCGACAGCGCGTTGGTCTGGCCCGAGCCGACGTGATCGACATTGTCCGGGAGCTCGAAGGTATAGCTGCCCGAGCCATCGTCGGACAGCGTGATGTGGAACACCTTGCGGTCGTTCGTCGTGAGCTGGCCGCCATTGTCGTTGGCGACGCCCCAGATCTCGGTGTCCGACACGCGGATGAACTGCACCGCCGTGCCGTTCGAGGTCAGGGTCGGGCTGCCCGCGCCGGTGGTCTTGACCACATCGCCGGTATGGATCGCGCTGTCGAACGCCACGCTGCGATTGGCCGCGCCCGAATTGTTGTCGTCGGCGCCCCAATTGATGTTGAGCGCGACATTGGCCGCGGTCTGGGTCTGGAACACCTCGGACCCGGCTGATCCCGTGGTGTTCTCGGTCAGCGTCGCGGCGGCCGCCGAACCGAGCACCGGCACGTCGTCCTTGACCGAGACCGTGAAGCTGTTGCTGGACGTGTCGCCGTCGCCGTCGGTCGCCGTGAAGCTGAAGGACAGCTTGACGATGTTCTCGCCGCTGCCGGCGGGGTGATCCAGGGTGCCGAGCAGCTTGAAGCTGTAGGAGCCGTCGTTCTGGTCGCTCAGCGACACTTCGAACACGCGGGTGCCGTGAGCGAGATCGCTGCCGGTGTAGCCGACCAGCACGCCGTTCTCGAAGCTGTACTTCACCGTCTGGCCGTCCGACGTCAGCGTCAGATTGTGGCCCGCGCTGTCCTCGGCGTCGACATTCGCGCCGGCGCTGGTGTAGCGGAAGGTGACCGAGCGGTCGCCGAGCCCGCCGCCCGCGGTCTTGTTGCTGTCGTCGGAGCCCCAGTTGATGTTGAGGTCGCCGCTGACCGAGGTCGACTCCTTGGAAGAATCGGTGCCGCTCGGCAGATCGTCCTCGTCGACGGTCCTGGCATCACCGGCCGCCGCCACCGGCGCGGTGTCGAGCACGTTGACCTTGAAGCTGCTGCTGACGCTGTCGCCGTCGGAATCCGTGGCCTTGAAGCCGAAGGTCAGCGGCAGGCTGGTGCCGTTCTGGCCGGACGCCGGGTGGTCGATGTTGTCGTACAGCGTGAACTTGTAGCTGCCGTCGCCAGTGTCGGACAGCTGGATGGTGAAGACGGTGCGGTGATCCGCGGTGACCGCCGTCAGCAAGGTGCCGTCGCCAGAGATCGTGTAGCTGATCGCCGAGCCGTCGGAGGTCAGGCCCGTGGCGCCGGCGACGGTGATAAAGGCCACCGCGCGGTTGTGCCCGACACCCGTATTGTTGTCGTCGGCGCCCCAGGAAATGGCGAGGCTGCCGGTCTGGACCGTCGAGTTCGACGCATCCGGGTGGCTGGTGTCGTAACCGTCGGTCGGCAGGTTGGCCTCGCTGACGGTCTCGTCCTCGGCGCAGCCGACGGTCGGCACGTCGTCGGTCACCGCAACCGTGAAGCTGCTGGTGGCGCTGTCGCCGTCGGAATCGGTGGCCTTGAAGCCGAAGCTCAGCGCCAGGCTGTCGGCACCCGACTTGCCATGGTCGAGGTTGTCGAGCAGCGTGAACTTGTAGCTGCCGTCGCCGTCGTCGCTCAGCGTGACGGTGAAGACGGTGCGGTGGTCGGTGGTCACCGCGCTCAACGTGGTGCCGTCGGACGAGACCACATAGCTGATCGCATAGCCGTTCGACGTCAGCCCGTCCGGCGCGGTCGTGTTGAAGAACGCCACCGAGCGGTTGTTGGTCGCGCCGGAATCATTGTCGTCGGCGCCCCAGGAAATCGCGAGATGCCCGGTTTGCACCGTCGAGTACGGCGAATCCGGGAACAAGACGTCGTAGAGATCGGTCGGCAGGTTGGATTCGCTGACCGTCTCGCTCTCGGCGTGCCCGATCGTCGGGACGTCGTCGACGACGGTGACCGTAAAGGTGCTGCTGCTCGCATCGCCGTCGGAATCGGTCGCCGTGTAGTCGAAGGTCAGCTTGACGACGTTGCTGCCCTGCCCCGCCGGATGATCGAGATTGCCGAGCAGCTTGAATGTGTAGGTGCCGGTGCCGTCGTCATCGAGCGAGACCTCGAACACGCGCTGACCGGAATTGAGGCTGTTGCCGGTGTAACCGACCAGCACGCCATGATCGAAGGCGTATTTCACCTGCTGACCGTCCGACGTCAGGCCGCTGAGACCGACATCGCTGCCGTTGGTCACATGGACGTCGGCGGCGGCGTTGGACGTGTTGGTGAAGCGGACCGAGCGATCGGCTGCGCCGTTGTCGTTGTTGTCGGCACCCCATTTGATGTTGAGCGCGCCGGTCACCTGGGGATCATGGCTGCCGCCATCATGACCGCCGAAATCGGGGCCGCAATCGCCGCCGCCGGCGTTGAGATCGGCTTCGTTGATGCTCTTGGCCGTCCCGGTATGCGCCTCCGGGCTGTCGTCGTTGACGCTGACCTTGAACGTGCCGCCGATCTGATCGCCGTCGGAATCGGTGGCGACGTATTTCAGAGTCAGCGCAATGCTGTCCTCGGTGTTGGGCACCGGGTGGTCGAGATTGTCGAGCAGCGTGAAGGTGTAGGAGCCCGAATCGAGATCGGACAGCTTCACCGTGAACACGGCAGCATTGGCCTTGTTGCTGGTCCAGTTGCCGTTGCCGTCGATGTAATGCTGTCCGTCGAAGCGGTAGGCCGTGATCAGCGTGCCGCCTTCGCTGACGGCGTAGGACAACGCGACGCCGTTCGACGTCAGGTGCTGCGCGGCGAGCGAGGAGGTGGCGTCGGAGGCGAAGGTGACGGCGCGGTCGCCGTTCACCGGTGACGCACCGGTGATCCCGACATTGCCGAGATTGTTGGCGCTGTCGGCGCCCCAGGAGATGCCGAGAGCACCCGTTGCGACGGTGTTCTGGCCGGGAACGTCGCCAGGCCCGCCCGCGAGCCCGGTGGCAAGCCCGTCCTCATCGACCACGCCAGTCGCAATCTCCCGGTTCAGCACCGGCGCGTCGTCGTTGATCTTGATCTTGAAGGTGTCGGAGACCGCATCGCCATCCGAATCCGTGGCGACGAAGCCGAGGGTGAGCGTGACGTCGTCCTCGGTATTGTGGCCCGGATGATCGATGTTGTCGATCAGCGTGAAGCTGTAGGACCCCTGCCCCTGGTCGGACAGCGACACCGTGAACACCGCGGCCTTGGCCGGATCGCCGGTCGCATGGCCCTGGCCGTCGACATAGGTGTGATGGGCTTCATCGTAGCGGTAGGCCGTCAGCAGCGTGCCATCGGCTGACACGGTGTAGCTCAGCGCCACGCCGTTCGACGTCAGATGCTGTGCGGTGAGCGTCGAGATCACGTCGGAGGCGAAGGTCACGGCGCGGTCGCCGTTCACCGGCACCCCGTTGATGCCGCCGTCGACATGGCTGTTGGCGCTGTCGGCGCCCCAGCGGATGCCGAGGAAATCGGTCACCGTCAGATTGGCGCCCGCAGCGTCCTTGCCGTCCGCATAGGAGTTGCCGGGATTGCCAAGACCGTCCTCGTCGACCACCGAGTAGCTGACGCGCTCGCCGAACACCGGGGCGTCGTCATTGACCTCGACATTGAAGCTGCTGTGGATCGCATCGCCGTCGGAATCGGTGGCGACGAAGCTGAAATTCAGCCCCTGATTATCCTCGCTGCCGTGGACCGCGTGATCGAGATTGCCGGTGAGGTTGAAGGTGTAGGAGCCGTTGTCCTGATCCGACAGCGAGACGGTGAACACCGTGGCGCTGGCGAGGTCCTCCGTCGGCTTGCCGTTCGCGTCGACATAGGTCTCGTGGGCGGCGTCGTAGCGATAGGCGGTCAGCAGCGTGCCGTTCTCGGAAACCTGATAGCTCAGCGCCGTTCCGTTCGACGTCAGCCCCAGCTCCTCGAGCGAGGACACGGCGTCGGCAGCGAAAGTCACGGCGCGATCACCCTTGACCGGGGCGCCATCGATGCCGCCGTCGACATGGCTGTTGGCGCTATCGGCGCCCCACAGGATCGCGAGCGACCTGGTCACCGTCAGATCGGCGCCCACGACGTCGCTGCCGTGCGCATAGCTGTCGCCGGCATTGCCGAGGCCGTCCTCGTCGACGACGCCGGCACTCGGCGCATCGCCGAACACCGGCGCGTCGTCGTTGACCTTCAGGGTGAAGCTGTCGGTGACCGCGTCACCGTCCGAGTCGGTGGCGACGAAGCCGATATTGAGTGTGATGTCGTCCTCGGTGCCGTGCACCGGGTGATCGAGATTGCCTTTCAGCTCGAAGGTGTAGGAGCCGTGGTCCTGATCGGACAGCGACACGGTGAACACCGTTGCATGGGCCGAATCCGTCGGCTTGCCATCCGCGCCGACATAGGTCTCGTGCTCGGCGTCGTAGCGATAGGCCGTCAGCAGCGTGCCGTTCTCGGACACGACATAGGTGAGACCGAAGCCGTTCGATGTGAGATTCTGGGCGTCGAGCGTCGCGACCACGTCGGCCGCGAAGGTCACGGCGCGGTCGCCGTTGACCGGCGTGCCATCGATGCCGCCATCGACATGGCTGTTGGCGCTGTCGGCGCCCCAACGGATGCCGAGCGTATCGGTGACCTTCAGGTCTTCGCCATAGGCGTCGCCGTCGTCCTTGTAGCTGTTGCCGGCGTTGCCGAGGCCGTCCTCGTCGACCACCGAATAGCTCGGCTTCTCGCCGAAGGTCGGCGCGTCGTCATTGACCTTCACCGTGAAGGTGTCGGTGATCGCATCGCCATCGGAATCGGTCGCGACGAATCCGATGTTGAGGGTGATGTCGTCCTCGGTGCCGTGCACCGGGTGATCCAGGTTGCCCGACAGCGCGAAGGTGTAGGAGCCGTGGCCCTGGTCTGACAGCGACACCGTGAACACCACGGCGCCCGACAGACCCTCGCCTTCCAGCGGCTTGCCGTTGGCGTCGACATAGGTCTCGTGCGCGGCATCGTAGCGATAGGCGGTCAGCACGGTGCCGTTCGCCGACACGTCATAGCGCAGGGCAAAGCCGTCGGAGGTGAGATCCTGCGCCTCGAGCGAGGCCACCACGTTCGCGGCGAAGGTGACGGCGCGGTCGCCGTTGACCGGCGTTCCGCTGATGCCGCCGTCGACATTGTTGTTGGCGTCGTCGGAGCCCCAGCGGATTCCGAGCGTATCGGTGACCGTCAGGTCCTCGCCATAGGCATCGTGGCTGTCGGCGTAGCTGTTGCCGGCATTGCCGAGGCCGTCTTCGTCGACCACCGAATAGCTCGGCTTCTCGCCGAAGCTCGGGCCGTCATCGGCGACGTTGACGGTGAAGGCGCTGTTGACGGGGTCGCCGTCGGCGTCGGTCGCGACCACCTTGAAGGTCAGCGGCAGCGACGCGTCGTTGGCGCCGTTGTGGTCGATGTTGTCGGACAGCGTGAAGGTGGCGCTGCCGGAGCCGGTGTCGGACAGCGACACGCTGAAGATGGTGCGCGCGCCCTCGCCCTCACCTGCCGTCGCGATGATCTCGGTGCCGTTGGCCGACAGCGTGTAGGAGATGGCCTCGCCGTTCGAGGTCAGGCCCAGTGCCTGCAGGGTCGCGATCTCGGACGCGTCAAACACCAGCGAGCGGTCGCCGTCGACCACGGTGCCGTTGGAGCCGCCATCGACCTTGCTGTTGCCGTTGTCGGCGCCCCAGCCGATGTGGAGGTCCACGCTCGCGGTGGTCGGCTCGAAGCCGTCGCCGCCCGAGGGCTTGGCGTCGCCCACGATTTTGGCGCCGAGCTCGCTCTCCCCGCCGCCCTCACTGCCGCCGCCGGTGTGCTCGGCGACATTGATCGCCTCGACGGTGCCGGCGACCGGCGAATCGTCGTTGATGCCGATCACGATCGTCACCGGCGCGTTGTCGCCGCTGCCGTCGATGGCGATGACGTTGAAGGTGAGGTTCAGCGTGTCTTCGGTGCCGAAGACCGGATGATCGAGCGGCAGCAGCAGCGTGACCGTATAGGTGCCAGCAATCGTCGAGTTGGCGTCGAGCGTGACGGTGAAGACGTGATTGGCGGTAATCGATGGATCGCTGCCGATATAGCCGATCAGCTCAGGCTGGCCGTTGACGGTGGTGATCGCAAAATGCACCTCCTGGCCGCCGGAGGTCAGTCCGGCGAGACCGGGCTGCGACGCCGCGAACGCAAAGGCGCGGCCGATCACGTCGGTGCCGAAGTCGACGTTGAGCGAACCGGTGAAGCTCGTCGCCACGCCGCCGATATCGCCGCTGCCGCCGGGCCGGCCTTCGGACAATCCGTCCTCGTTGAGCACGACGCTGTCGGCAACGCCGGCGATCGGCGTCGGATTCGGCGTGACCGGCCTGTCGCCGAATTGAGCGCCGATGTCTTCGGCTCCCAGCAGCCCCAGCGGCGTGCCGACAGTCAGCGGGTCGACCTTGAACGTTCCGAAGTTCGCGCCGGCAGGCACGCCCGGCGCTCCGGGCGTCCCCGCGGCCGGCAGCACCGACTGGTCGGTGGTGATCGGAAACAGTTCGGCAAACTGATCGCCATTGATGATTCGATCGGGGCCGACTTCGAAGCTGACGTCCTTCAGCGGGGCGCCGTTGGTGTCGAAAACCGGGTCGATCGAGACCGTCGACTGATTATCGAACAGGATGATCAGGCGGTTGCCGATCTTGACGAAGGTCAGCCGCTCGCTGGCAATGTCGCTGAAATCGATCTGGTTCGGGCCGTCGAGATGGACCGTGACGGCTTGGTTGCCCTGTGGCTTCCCGATCTTGAGGTGCTTGGCCGAGGCGCTGGATGGCTGCGTGGACGTGCCGGTCAACTGGGCCAGCAGGACAGGAGCATTCATGCGCCAAAACCTCCAAATATGGGGCGCTTTGGTGGCGCCCCATTTCTATCGTTAAACTATTATTAAACGAGAATACGGGTCAATATTACCGGTTCTTGTTAATCAGACTTTAGGGACTTTGGGTAAATGCAGTCAAGTGCAGCGGCATTTGCGAAGGTAAACAAGGCTGTGCCTATGCTTCCGCCTAAGGGGCGGAGCTGCCTGAACGACAAGAATAAATGGAGGCGAGGCCTGCAGAATTACTGCCAATTCGCAGTTATTCAATCGCGCAATACTCGGGGAACAACACGCACGCTGTTGGGAATAAGAGCTTGCCGCCATCAAACGGCCGAAATGGAACCGGCCTCTCGCGAATTATTTGCGAAAGGCAGGAATTATTCTTGAAGAGGATTGAAGTCGCGGCAGATTGCCTCAGATGCGACTGACGACGCAGGCCACCGGTTCGTATTTGCGGAAATACAACAAAGCCTGGTCACCGATGCCATCGAGCCACACCCCGCGGCCCGCATAGCGATAGCCGTCGCCCATCGGGACGAGACGAACTGGAATCGCGCGATGGGGATGGAGGTAGAGCTGTGCGGTGACGATCTCGCCCGGCGCAAGCACGGGGCGTGAGCGCAGCATGTAGCTGCCGCCATTCTCGCAGGCGATCGAAAACGCCGCGCCCGGCAGCATCACCGCGTGAGCCTGCGCGCGGCCGATGAATCCACCGATCGCCGCCAGAGCCAATGCCCCGCAAATCATCACTTGTTTGATATTCACCCCGGCCCCCTGCTCGCAAGCTTCCCTGCGCGCATTAAGACCGTAAATGATCTCGGCTACAAGTCGTCCGCCTGCGACATTCAGAGCAGCAGCGGCCGACCCGGATCCCGGCCGCCGCCGATATCGGCTTCCGCCGCCGGCGTGACGTCGCTCTCGCTCTCGTGGTGCGGACGCTCGGCATAGGGCGCCGCGAACAGGCTGACGCCGCGGTGATCGATGGCGAACAGCGGCATGAACGACTGCAGATCGCGGCCTTCCATCAGCGCGGCCCGCCGGTTGTCGAGCACGGACCATTTGCCGTCGAGCCGCACGGCGACGACGGCGTGATCCTGCCGCACGGCGAGGTCGCGGACCAGCAGCAGCTTGAGATCCGATTCGGGCGTTCCCGCCGCCAGCAGCAGCGCGTATTTGGCGATCGCGTAATCCTCGCAGTCGCCGAGGCCGCTGCGCAAGGTCTGCAATGGCGAACTCCAGACGTCCGGCACGCCGTGTTGCTGGTCGTCGCTGACGTAGCGCACCGCCTGGTTGACGCCGCGATTGATCATTTCCGCGCGCGCGCGGCCGTCGCCAGCCGCAGCCGCCGACCGCGTCAGCGCGACGAATATCCGCTCCGACGCCGAGCAGCGTGCGTCGTCGCCGTTGCAACGTTCGACCGAGATCCGCTCGCTTGCCATCGCGCCCTGGATGCCGCGCCATTTCACCCACAGCACGCCCTCGGGGGCACGGAACGTCATCAGGCCGAACGGCTCGTCGCTTGGCATCGCGACCGCTGGTGCCTGCGGGGCGTCGCTGACGACTCCGGCGCGCCCGGATGCATCGGTCGATGCGACTTCCACGGGTCCAGAGGCGGAGCGACGCAGGCCGTCATGCTTGGCGAGCACGGCATTGATTGTGAAGAAACGGACGGGCGGCGGCACCGGCAGCGCGCTATCCGCAGTGCCCTGCGCAGACCTGCGGTTTGAAGTCTCGGCAAATGCGGCGCCGGCGCAACCGGCCCCCACCGACAAGGCAAGCACAAGCCCCAGCGCACGCGGGAGAACCCGCGGCCGATCGATCCGCAACATCAGTGACGCCCCGTATGCTCCGGGGCATCGGCCGACGTCATCGCGTCGATCCCTGTCCCGGTCGTTATCGGATCAGGGATAGGGCCGGCGCTGCTTCGGGCCGGTTAAACCGCAATGATGTTCGCCGCCAAGCTGCGAACGCGACTAATCAAGGCCAACCGAACCGTGTCGCATTTGAACGATTCAGATTCTGGTAACGCTGCCCGCCGCTCGGGGCGGGCCCGGATGAGCGCAGCGGCGCCGGTGGCACGCATGCCTTCGCGGAGCCCGTACCCAGCGCGGGCACCCTGCTCCTTGCTCAGCGCTCGCGCAGCGCCTCGTCGCGCAGCATGCGGGCGGGCTTGACCAGATAGTCCAGCACCGATTTCTTGCCCGTCAGGATCTCGACGGTCGCGACCATGCCCGGGAGGATCGGAAGCGGCTGCTGGGCGGTGCCGAGATGGTTCTTCTCGGTGCGCACCATCACGCGATAGAAGGTCTCGCCGCGCTCGTTCTTGTCGCCCTTCTCGTCGGTGATCGTGTCGGCGCTGATGCGCTCGACGCGCCCGTGCAACGAGCCGTACACGGATGAATCATAGGCGCTGAGCTTGACCACCGCCTCGTGGTTCGGGCGGATGAAGGCGATGTCCTGCGGACGGATGCGGCCCTCGACCAGCAGCGTGTCGTCGAGCGGCGTGATCTCCATCAGGCTGGCGCCCGGCGCGACCACGGCGCCGATGGTGGTGACGTTGAGCTTGTTGACGATGCCGCGCACCGGCGAGCGCAATTCGGTGCGCCGTACCCGGTCCTGCGCCGACTTGATGTTCTCGTCGAGCACGGCGAGATCGCCGCGGGATTTCGCGAGATCGTCTTCGGCCTGGGCGCGAAAGGCGGTGACGATGTTGAGCCGGCGCGAGCGCGCCTCCTGCACCGCGGCCTCGGTCTTCACGATGCTCGCCTGCACCACCGCGAGCTGCCCGCGCATGTCGGTGGCCTGGCGGTCGGCACGCAACATCTCGATCTCGGGCACCACCTTCTGGTCATAGAGCTTGCGGGTCAGACCCAGCTCGCGATTGAGCAGCGCCAGCGTCTCCGAGAAGCGCTTCTCGGTCGCCCTGAGCTCGTCGATCTCCTTGCTCTTCTGCTGCTCCTGCTGCTGCACCACGTCGACGTCCTGCGCGAGCTTGCGCGCATGCGCATCGAACACGGCGCGCTCGCTCTGGACTGCGCGCGGGGCGTCGGCGACGAGATCATCGGGAAACGCGACCGGGCTACGGCCCTCGGTTTCCGCCTCCAGCCGGATCACCCGGGCCGCCATCGCGCCGCGGCGCTCGCGGATCTCGCCGAACTGCGAAGCGAAATTGGTGTCCTCGATCCGCGCCAGCGGCTGATCCTTGTCGACGATCGCGCCTTCCTGCACCAGGAGATCGGCAATGATGCCGCCTTCCAGCGATTGCACCACCTGGGTCTGGCGCGACGGCACGACCTTGCCGTTGCCGCGCTTGACCTCGTCGAGCACGGCGAAATGCGCCCAGATCAGGAAGGTGAAGAACAGGCCGAGCGAAGCGAGCAGCAGCATCCGCGCCGTCTTCGGCGTGCGCAGCTCGGCGGCAGCGCGGATGTCGTTGGAGAACGCGAAATCGCTGTGCGCCATGTCACCTCGTCCCCTGGACCGGCTTCGCGGTGTGGCTCGCGGCCGGCGCCGCCGCGGGCGGCTGCGGACGCAGCATGGTGAGGATCTGCGCGGTCGGCCCGTCGGCGACGATCTTTCCGGAGTCGAACACCAGGATGCGGTCGACGAGGGACAACAACGACGGCCGGTGGGTCGAGACGATGATGGACATCTCGCCCTTGGCCAGCAACTTCAGGCGCTCGAGGAATTCGCCCTCGCTGCGAACGTCGAAATGCGCGGTCGGCTCGTCGAGGAACAGCACGCGCGGCTTACGGATCAGCACGCGCGCCAGCCCGATCGCCTGCTTCTGCCCGCCCGACAGGCTGCGGCCGCCTTCGGCGATCATCATCTCATAGCCCTGCGGATGGCCCGCGATGAAGGTCTCGACGCCGGCGAGCCGCGCCGCCTCCAGCACCTCCTCATCGGTCGCTGCGGGGCGGCCGAGCGTGATGTTGTCGCGCAGCTTGCCGTAGAACAGGTCGGTGTCCTGCAGCACGAAGCCGATGCCGGCGCGCAGATCGGCCGGATCGTATTGCTGGATGTCGATGCCGTCGATCAGGATGCTGCCTTCGGTCGGCGGATAGAACGCGGTCGCGAGACGGCCGACCGTGGTCTTGCCGGAGCCGACGCGGCCGATGATGCCGATCTTCTCGCCCGGCTTGATGTCGAAGGAGACGTTGTCGAGCGCCTTGGTCTGGCTTCCCGGATAGGAGAAGCTGACATTCTTGAACTGGATGCGGCCCTGGTTGATCTCGCGCGCGACGTAGATCTTTTCCGGCGGACGCTCACGGTCCAGCGACATCAGCCGGTCGATCGAGCGCAGCGCCGACGTCGTCTGGGTGAAGCGCGTCATCAGGCCGGCGATGCCTGCGATCGGACCGAGCACGCGCCCCGACAGCATGTTGGCCGCCACCAGCGCGCCGACCGAGAGCTTGCCGTCGAGGATCAGGAACACGCCGACGACGACCAGCAGCAGGCTGCAGAACTGGCTCGCGACGCTCGCCGTGGTCATCGCCATCGACGCCCAGAACTGGACGTCCTCGCTGGAGCGCGCCTGCGCCGCCACCGAGCGCTCCCACACCGTCTGCACGCGGCTCTCGCCGGCGACCGCGCGGACTGTCTCCATCCCGTTCAGCGATTCCACCAGGATGCCGTGACGCGCGGCGGATTGCGCCTGCATCTGCCGCATCGCGCGTTCGAGCGGCCGCTGGATCAGCAGCCCGACGGCAATCATCACCGGCAGCATCAGCAGCGGAATCCAGGCGATGGGACCCGCGATGATGAACAGCACGATGATGAAAACGACCGCGAACAGCATGTCGGTCGCCGAGACCACGGTACCGGACGTGAAGAACTCGCGCACCGAATCGAAGTCGCGGAGCTGGTTGGCGAGGATGCCGACCGATGGCGGCCGCTTGTCCATCTTCAGCGACATCACGTGCTCGAAGATGTTGGCGGCGAGCACCACGTCGATCTTCTTTCCGGTCATGTCGATGATGCGGCTGCGCACCACCTTGAGCAGGAAGTCGAATCCGATGGCCAGCATGAGGCCGACGCCGAGCGCGACCAGCGAGGGGATCGCGCCATTCGGAATCACCCGGTCGTACACGCTCATCGTGAACAGCGGCGCCGCCAGCGCCAGGATGTTGACGATGAATGCGGCGATCGCGACATGGCCGTAGTTGGCGCCGAAGCGGCTGACCACCGACCAGAACCAGTGCGTCTTCGACACCTCGCCGGCCGCCGCCACGCGCGGATCGACGACTGCGGCGGGCCGCACCAGATAGGCGAAGCCGACATATCGCGCCGCGACCGCCTCGAAGCGCTCGATCGCCGGCTGTTCGCGGCGCGAGGGATCGACGATGGTGAGACGGCCGGCGGCCTCGTCGATCGTCAGCAGGATGCGCGTGGTGCCGTCGTGAAACATCAGCACGCAGGGCAGCACCAGCGCGGGGATCTCGCTCAGCGGCCGTTCGACCAGTTGCGCCTCGAGCCCGGCCCGCTGCGCGGCGCGCTCGTACAGCGCGATGCTGAGCACGCCGCTTTCGAGCGGCAGTCCGGACAGCAGCGCGCTGCGGCTCAAGGCGCGGCCGTGATGAGCTGCGAGGTAAAGCAGACTGTCGCTGAGAGGATCAGCTGCCGGTACGGCTGTGCTCATCTGCGGCATCACATGCGCCGTCTCTTCGAGCTCGAACCTTGTCGGACGAATATTCAACAACGCCTCGGAAATCCATCTGGCCCAACGACCCACGCGGGCCTGCACCCATCGCTTCTTGCTAATAATTTGCTCTAGCCCAGTTCTTTGGCCTGCACCCGACTTTTTCGAGACTTTTACGGGTGTTTCTCGACAATCTCAGCGCAAAGTAAATGCATATGGTGAAAAGCCGGCGCGAGATGCGCCGGCTTTTGTTAGTTGCAGCTATTTCGACGCGGGCCCGTTGGGGCTCTGAGCAAATCCGCCGTACTTTCCGGAGGTAACAAACAGCGTCGCATCCTCGGGATCGCTCGAGGCCCACCGATCGCCAAAGGTAATCGGCGCGGGATGCTTCGGCGTCCCATCATTCAGTCCGAACAGCGGCACCGGGCCGGCAGAGCTCAGCGGCTGCGGTCCCGGCGCCGGCGCGCGCAGTCGAATGGGCGCCAGGCTGTAGCCGATGAAGCCGCTCGGCGTGTCCACCGGCTCGGTCTCCGGGGGGTGACCGGTCTTCAGGTAGTTCAGCATCTGGCCCATCGCGGCAAGCAGCTGGTAGTCCGCAAACACCACCACACCGCGCGCCGACACCAGCGACACGTTGGCGTTGAAATACTGGTTCTGGGAGTTCAGGAGATCGATCAACGTGCGCTGGCCGAGCTCATACTCCTTGTTGTAGGCGACGAAGGTGCGGCGGGCCGCTTCGACATCGCGGACAAGAGCTGAGACGCGATCAGCGGTGATGATCCGGGCCGCCCAGGCCTTGTCGATCGACTCCAGCGCATCGCGCTGCAGCCGAGCATGCTTCTGCTGCTCCTGGATCATCCGCTGCGCGGCCTCCTCGCGGCGCCAGCTGTTCTGACCGCCGTTGAAGATATCCCAGGACGCAACGACCTTGCCGCTGACCTCGTCGTAACGATTGTTGTAGGTGATCGATTCCTTGCCTGTCGTCGCGCGGCCTTCCAACGAAAGCGTCGGCAGGAAGGTGCCGGTCGTGGCATCGAAGCCGCGCTTGGCAGCCGTCACATCCGCCGCGGCAGCGCGCAGGGTCGGATTGAACTTGTAGGCGATGTCGAGCGATTCCGCCTTGTCCCGCGGCATGTCGGACAGCCGGCCCGGGAAGCGCAGGTTATAAGGCTCCACGCCGACGACCTTGCGGTACTTCGCCCGCGCCACTTCCAGGCTGAGCCGGAACTCTTCGAGCACGGCCTGCGCTGCCGCGACCCGCTCCTCGGCCTGCTGCGTGTCGCCCTCGCCGGCCCGGCCGCCCTGGAAACGGGCCAGCACGTTCTTGCGCAGCTCGAGATGAACCTTGAGGTTCTTATCAGCCAGCGCGACCAGCCTGGAGTAGCGCACCACGTCGACATAGGCTTCGGCGGCATCGAGACCAATCAGCTCTGTTCGCTCCAGCACGCGATACGCGGCGGCATCGACCCGCGCCGCCTGGCGCCACACTTCATTGATCGAGGAAAAGCCATCGAACAGCAATTGACGGACCACCACGCCGGCCTCGCGGCCGCGCAGGTAGCGGCCATTATTGCTCGGAGCCGGCGAGACATATTGCTTGAGCATCTCCGGCCCGGCGCTCGCGTCGAGCCGGACCTGCGGCAGCAGCGTACCCTGGGACTGGCGAAGCTCGGCTTCGGTGGCCCGCCGGTTGGCGGCGGCCTCCCCGACACCGGGATTGGTCTTCACCGCCTGGTTGATGGCATCCTGGATGGTGAACGGCTCAGCGCCCAATGCCGGGCTGAAGCTCATTCCCACAACACATATGAAAATGGGTGTATATACGATCTTCAACATAGGGAACCGATAACAAACCCGAGATCGGCTCGCAATGTGACTCGCCACAGTTGCGGCGAAAAATCGACCGGTTGTGGCAGAATAGCTACGCTCCGCCATATTCTCCGGAGCGGAGATTTCAGAATCTGAAGCAAAATCAAAGCAGTGGGAATGAAGTAAAGCCGAGGCGGTGATTTAAAGTCAGCTATTTATTTCACAAAGAAAAATCTCGCCTCGGAGAATGTCGAGTTTTTCGTGTTTGTCTTCAATATGGACCGCTTCCGCGGCATTAAGTGAGAGGCCCTCAAGCGACACAGCGGAACGGCAACAGGCGACCAGTCGCACGCCATTGCCACGCCGGCCCGCCACGACGGCCGTGAGCAATCGCCGCCCCGGCATCAAGGAACAACGAAGGATCCAATGAATATCGCGACCGACCGCCGGGCCCGAGATGCGAGGCATATATTTCGACGCACGGTCTGCAGCGAAACAATGGCTAAGGGGGTCCATTGCCCTCGAAAAATCTCGTCGAGCTGAAAGGCAGTAGATGGTGGGGGAGGCAGGACTCGAACCTGCGAAGCCATGAGGCGGCTGATTTACAGTCAGCTCCCTTTGCCACTCGGGACACTCCCCCGTATCGATGGCAATTCGGGCCGGCCGCGGAACAGCAGCGTCGGGGACCATCAGCGCCATGGAGACGGTAAGACCGCGGGGCCCGGATGAGCGGGCGCGCGCGGCCGGGGCCCTTATGATCGAACCCGCCCCTCGAAGTCAACCAAGGGACGACGAATTTTCCCGCCTGAGCGGTGCCAAATTGCCAGAATCCGCAGGCCGTGACAGAAGCTCGGGCCATGAGCGAACGCGACCGAAAGCCCCCTTTTCGCCGTCCGGGCGGCAAATTCTCCGGCAAACCGCGCGGATTCGAGCGGCCGCAGCCGTGGCGTGAACGCGACCACGGCTCGGATGGCCCCGTCATTCTCTATGGCTGGCACACCGTGACCCTGGCGCTGGCCAATCCGAAGCGGAGGATTCGCAAACTTTACCTGACCGAGAACGCTGCGCGGCGGCTCGCCGACGAGCGGATCGAAACAAGGGTGACGCCGGAGATCGTGCGCCCCAGCCAGATCGACCAGCGGCTCGGTCCGGACGCCGTGCACCAGGGCCTGTTGGCGGAGGCAGATCCCCTGCCCTCGCCGGACATCGACACGCTCGCGGCCGAGGGGCTGATCCTGGTGCTCGACCAGATCACCGACCCGCACAATGTCGGCGCCATCCTGCGCTCGGCGGCAGCATTCGACGTGAAGGCGATCGTGACCACCGCCCGCCACAGCCCGGAGGCCACCGGCGTGCTGGCCAAATCAGCCTCCGGTGCGCTCGAACTGGTGCCGATCATCACGGTGCAGAACCTCGCTCGCGCCCTGACGCGCCTGAACGAGCGCGGCTTCCAGACGGTGGGGCTGGACAGCGCGGGCGAGCAGGACATCGCGGCGGTCGCCTTGCGCGAGCCGCTCGCGTTGGTGCTGGGCGCGGAGGGCAAAGGCCTGCGGCAATTGACGCGCGAGACCTGCAGCGTCGTGGCACGGCTCGACATGCCCGGCGCCATCAAGAGCCTCAACGTCTCCAATGCCGCCGTGCTCGCGCTCTATATCGGCGCGACCCGGATCGGATTGATGCCGAAATGATCAAACGCCCGCGCGCCGAGGCGCACGGGCGTTGGCCTGAACGAATGTCCGGCTGATCAGTAGTAGCGGCGCAGCACGCGCTGGCCGTGATAGTAAGGGGAGGCGCCCCAGCGATAGGCGTGGCGGCGATGGTGATAGCTGTAGACCGGCAGCGCCTGCTCCTCATAGGCCGGATACGGCGCGAAGGCGCCTGGACCACTGTAGGTCGGCCCCTGGTTGACGTAATAATACTGCCGGGTCGGCTCGGACAGCCGCTCATAGCTCGCGCCGCAGGCGCCGCAGCCGTGGCCATAGGTGTAGCCGGGCTGATAGAAATATTGCGGCCGATACGTCACCGTCGGCTGGTACGTCACGGTCGGCTGATAGGTGAGCGTCGGCTGATAGGTGACCTGCGGCGCGCAGGGGGTGGCATAGCCGCACGGGCCGCAGGCGGTGGCGCCGCAGGCCGCGGCCGGTGCGCTGCCGGCGACGGCGAGACCGGCAATCGCGACAAGTCCTGAAATTACTCCACGCATAACTCTCTCCTGTTGATCTGTTCTTGCTTGTCTTGCTTGTGTTTGGCTGTCGATGGTGAGTTGCTCGCTAGCGGCGGTAGGCCGGCGGCCGATTGTGATAGCCGCGTGGATCACCATCGGGCGGAGCCAGGATGACGGCAGGCGGATACATCGGCACCGCCGGCTCCGGCGGCTGCATCTGGGATTGAGCGCCCCACGAGCGGGAATAGCTCTCGGCGGGCTTCGGCAGCTTGCGATCGGCCGGCGGCTCGATCTCCATCCGGCCATAGCCGGGCCTCGCTCCGAGGGTCGGATAGTAATGGCCGACATATGGCTCGGGCGGGACCGTGCGGCCGCCATAGATCGTGGGCTGCATGTATTGACCCTTGCCGAGACTGGACTGGCCTTCGACGACAGCATAGGAGGCATCGATGCCGTCGATGACGACGGGCACGCCGGGTCGCTGGGGAATGACGATCTCGAAGCCTTCGCTCGCGAGCGCGGCGGAAGAGGTCCCGATCACAATCACAAAAGCCGTTGCAATACGCATGAATTCACGCCCCGGTTGCCGTCCTACAAATACCGCAACGCGCGCCCTGATGGGTTAAACGCGCACATCAATCTGCCGGTAAGACTAACGCGCGAGCCATCATTCCGGGTTAAAGCTCCGGTCGGGTTCACGCGTGAGGGTTAATGCCTGATCATCAGCCCGCGCGGTCGCGACCATCGTGCGCAGCCCGATCGTGGAGTCACCAGCCCGACGGCTCCCTCAACCGCCCGGTTGGCCCGCTAGCCCCGCACGCGACGATCGCGATCAGTGTCGACAACGCGCACCGCCGGCCGTCGTGAAAAACGGCGTGACCGCGGAACGGCAGCGGCCGGAGGAACTTAGGAGTTGGGGCGCAACGACGGAGTCATCCATGATCAGATCTGCAATTCTAGGGGCTGCTGTTCTCGCGACCGCGCTGGCCGGCCCGGCCATGGCGCGCGACATGCACCACCGCCACCACATGGCCCGCCACGACGGCGCGATGATGCAGCAGCAGCGCGCCGACGCCGGCTGGACCAACAATGGCTGGAACAACGACTGGAATCGCCGCGGCACCGGCTTCTGGCCGGCTGACGTCGCGGCGGGTGCCGTGGGGGCCGCCGCAGGTGTTGCTGGCGCAGCCATCGGAACCGCCGGCGCCATCGCCACCGCGCCGTTCCGCACCGCCGACGCCTATGCCTACGGTCCCGGCCCCTCTTACGGCCAACCGAGCTATGATCGCGGCCCGAACGGCTACTATGGCGACTGGAACAGTTACGCGACCCGCAACGGCCTGGTCTGCCGCCCCGGCACCATGTTCAAGGGCAGCGACGGGCTAAAGATCGAGCCGGAGCGGCTTCGACGATCGGCTCCGACAGGGGCGGCCCAACGGCCGCCCTTTTTGCTGGGCTGATGGGAGAAGCGGCGCTCACGCGGGGAGTAGCCGGACTGCATCAACTCTGGTAGGAACACCGCGCTTCGCGAGACCTCGTCGCAAACTGACGACGAGATCTGCGCCACCAATGTGCCTTCGCCGGCTTAGCTCAGCGGTAGAGCAGCGGTTTTGTAAACCGAAGGTCGGGGGTTCAATCCCCTCAGCCGGCACCAGCTTCCGTGCAGTTGGGATTTGCTGCGGCAATGGCTGTCACCGGCTTTAGGCGTCAATTCGCCCTCGTCCTGGCGGCTGGCTTGGCGATGCCGCTCGCCGACGGCGGCCTGGGCGCAGTCCACTCTGGATCCGGCAACGGCCCGCCGCCCTCGCCGGTCGCTCCGATGAGTTGGCCGGGCACCTGATCAGTGACCAACGCCCAACCTTGCGTCGCGCAGAACAGCCCGAGCAGACAGCCCTTGACCGCCAGAATCTTCGGGCCATCGCGCCAGATCGAGACAGCATAGGTCTTGCCGTCCTCGGCGTTGTAGACCTCGCCGCTGTGGCGGCCGTCGGCGTTCAGCTTCAGGCCGAGCAGCATCTGGTGGCCGAGCAGCAGACGGCCGCGCCTGGCCGGATCGGGATTCAGCCGGTCGCGGAACGGCTGCCCCTTGGCATCCGCCACCTCCTTCATCCAGACGATGTAGCCGCAGACGCGGTCGGCCATCGCGCCACAGCGCTCGATGCGGACGCGGGCGCGGCCGTCCTCGGTCAACCATGTGCCGACCGGATCGCCGACGGGAGCGGCGTGACCACGGCCCTCCGCCATCGACAGCAGCAGACTGACGACGATGCGCAACCCGACGCGCAGAACGAATCTCAATGTCATGTCTAGGGACCTCATTGTCTCCATGGCCTCGAGCCACGCGCTCGTCCGATGCGGTGCCATCTGCCCGCGCGGCGCGATCGTTCGCACGGCCCGCTCACTGGAGCTGTGCGACCAGGGCCTCGGCGCCCTTGTCGATTCCGGCCTCGGCGGCCGCGAGCGCACCAACGCTGGCTTTGATGTCGTAGGGCGAGGGATATTGCTTGCTGACGAAGGCGCTGAGCAGTCGCCCGCTCGCGGCATCGAAAATCTCCGCCGCATAGAACACCGAGCCGGTCAGTAGTCCTTCTCCGTCGCGTGCACTCTGCACGCCGTTGTAGACGGCTCCGGCGAGATCGAAGCGGGAGGCGACGCCGAGCACCGGCGTGTTGGCGACGGCGCCGGTCAGGGTCAGCCGCAGGCGCAGAGTATTCGGCCCACGCTGATGGACGATCTGGAAGCGTGTCGAGAGACTTTCCAGGAAACGCTGCTGCATGTAGGCGGCAAGCGCAGCTTTGTCCCGATCGGACATGTCGCCGAACTGGTGATCCGCGCCGCGATAGATCACGACCGGATCGACCGTCACCTTGTCATAGCTGCGCCAGTCGGCGGCAGCCGCGTAGCGGTAAGGCACCCGGCCCGAGGGATCGGATGTGTTGGGCGCCAGATAGCGCGCCGACGCCACTCCGGTATAGGCCACCGGCGTCACCGTGTTGCACCCCGCGCAGAGGCCTGCGGCGGCGATCGCAGCGAAGCCGGACATCCGAAATCGACTCCTCATCCCCTTCTCCACGACTGCGGCGCCGCTGCCAGCGCCTCACACAATCATCTTTATAAACCGACTAGACGGTTTGTAAATAGCAAATCGAATGAGAAGGAATGCGCGGTCGACAGGGACTTCCGGCGGCATCGAGCGCCATCGGACGCAAGCCAGCCCGACTTCGCTCAGATCGAACCGTCCAAGGCTGGAGATGGCGCCGAGCTCGAGGGTGTCACCGCTCCCCGGTCGTCCCGGCCTGCCGGAATGCAGTCCATTGCTGGTCGTCGAGCAGGCGGGCAAACAGACGGTCCAGGTCCGGCTGCTCCAGCGGCGAGACGCGCAGCATCGTCATCAAGGCAAGCCCACGTGCCGCCGCCCATCGCAGAACCGCGAGATCGGCGTCATCGGCCTCGCCGCGGATCTCGGCTACTCTCTCGGCATCCTTGGCACGGGCATCGGCCAGCAATCCCGGCTCCTGGGCGAGCGCCCCGAGCATGGCCTGCGCCACCGAATATTGCTGTGCGATCAGCTCCCGCGAGATCGCGATCTGCGTCGCGAGCTCGGGCTGATCAGCCGCTTTGCCGGCTTCAGCCCTGTACCTGCTGGCGAATTCGTCGAAATGCAGGAATTGCTGTTCCAGCAGAGCCTTGAGCACCGCTTCCTTGTTGGGAAACTGGTGCATCAGGCCGCCCTTGCTCAGCCCGCTCTCGCGGGCGATGGCGTCGAGCGTCAGCCGCCCCGGACCATCGCGGGCGATGATGGTGAGGGCGGCGGTGAGCGCGGCCTTGCGCGACCGCTCGGAGCGTGAAGGGTTGTCCATCGAAGACTGCGAAGTGCCCGGACGGTGCACGAAGGTTGCGAGCAGATGATCCCCGAAGTCCGGGGCGGCTCGGTCATAGGGGCGAGCCGCCCTCCTCTGTCAAGAAGAGCTCCGGAAAAACCCGCCGCTTAGGAACCATTTGTACGCGACTGGATTTCCGGTATCGCCTTTCGCGGGTGGGGACGAAACGGGTTCAGACTGTGGCAATATTGTTGTCACATCTCACCTAGAACTCCTGCTTATCCCCAGAAGTCACTGGTCTTCAACTTGATTTCGTCAGCCGCTTTTGTTGCAATTGAGGCATCGGGGGACAAGCGTCATGACGTGGAAGGAAGAGCGTGATGCGCTGATCGCGCAGACCATGGCCTTCGTGCAGTCGGTCACCGGCAAGCCCGCCGACTTCGCCCAGTTCGAGCTGCCGACCGTTCCGGTCGGCACCCCCATCACACCGCAGCAGACCGTGGCCGGTCGCCCGACGCATGCCGCTGTCGAGCACGTGATGGCCAACACCGTCGAAACCGAGACACGTCGCGGCGGCAACGTGCAAGTTGAGATCCCCGATGCTGTGGGGGAGCCTGCAAGGCCGAGAGCGCCCGACGCCGTCGCGTCCGAGGCTTCGTTCGCCACCGCGAGCCCGGTCCCTGCGGAGCGTTTCACAAGCATCGCCTCGCAGCTCGATCTCCAGCGCGACATGCAGGCGGAGATTCGCGCCCGCGTCGCGCGCTTCCGGGCCCATCAGGAGCGCTTCAATCGGGAGCGTCAGGAATATTTCAGCGCGACACTCGCGCGCCTGAAAGCATCGGCCGGACGGAGCGCCCTCCCTGAGGACTAAAGGCGACCGCGCCAAGGATCTCCGATGGCCGAGGGTACACAAACGTATCCGCAATCGACACGCCGGCTCACAGCCAGGCGCACAGCAGCGCCACATTGGCGACGAAGGCGAGCAGCAACCCAAAGGCGAGCGTCAGCTGGATCCGCCCGCAGAAGACGTGGAGATCGGTTCCCATGGGTTTAACCATCTGGCGATTCTAGCCCCGGAGTCCCACGGATTCTTTTTTCAAAAATTTAGGACTCGTTTACGACTCGGCCGCCCGAAAAGGCCCCTTTCCTGCCTCAGGCGCGCCAGTGTCTCGCTGCACGTGCCGTTCATTCTCGGTTCATCCTTCGCTTCTCCGGAGCTGTTTGGAATGCCCTACGCGCTGTTTTGCAACGACGCCAAGTTGAGCAAGGCCTATCCGACCGAGGGAGACGTCTGGAGGCTGGCGCGGCAGAGTGGGCTGGTGGTGGACGTGATGATCAATGCGCGATCGACCGCGCATCTGCAGCTCGACAATGATTACGAGATCCGGCCCTGCGCCGCCGAGCCCGAGGAAGATCCCTGGCAGAACCGTGCCGAAGCCGAGCAGGAGTTCAACATCCCGTTCGCATCCTGAGCGGCTGCGGCGGAAGCGCGCCTTGGATGATACCATAGGCTCTGTGCACGGCTGATCCCGGAGCCTCGGCGTGCCCAGACCGAAGCCGCCGGCAGAAGACATTCACGCATTCATGCCCGTCCGCTCCCGCGGACGACTTGCCTTGATCAAGGATTTTTCGACAGACGGACCCGCGATCAGCGGGCAGCCGGAGCTGCCCGCTGGAAGGTCGCCATGAAGCCCGTTCTCAGGGCGTCGCCGTCGCCAGCGATACCGTTTCGGCCGGAAGGGCGACACAGGCGCGCTTGCGGCTGACGCCGCGGATCGCGCCGGTCACCTTCAGCACCTTGCCCGACGGGCAGGACGCGGTTTGCACCAGCGCCACCTCGTAGGGGGCCAGCATCAACGGTTCGGACTTCAGAACGGTCTGGGCGGAGCACGGCAAAACAGCCGCCGACAACAACAGCACGGACACCAAGATACGCATGTGGGATGATCCATCAAACCGGCGGACTGATAATATCAACTGATGGCGAAAGTTTCACGAAGGTTTGAAAATTTTTTCGCACCGCGTGAGCGTCCTCGAAACCATCGCCGGCCACCCGCCGGACAGCAACACGCCCGCACCAGACGGCGCGGGCGTGTTGGAATTGAGGCGCGATACGCTCGCCCCGGAAGCCGTCGGCCAGGGGCTCGCGACCTCGCTTAGTACTTGCTGGCGGCCGGCCCGCCCCAGCCGAAGCGGTAGTTCACGCCGACCTTGACCGTATGCTCGTCGCTGTTGAAGCGGCTGCCCACGACCGGAGTCGGTCCGCCCGTGAAGGTCGTATTGCCGAAATTGTAGTACTGGTATTCGGCCTTGGCCGACCAGTTCGGCGCGAACATGTATTCGAGGCCGGCGCCGACGGTGTAGCCGTCCTTGGTATTGCCGGACGTGGTGAAGGCCGTCGGCACGCCGGCGACGCTCACCCCGAGATTGTTGCCGTCCCGCCAGGCGTAACCGCCCTTGGCGTAGAGCAACGCCGGTCCCCAGGTGTAGCCGAGACGGCCGGTGACCGAGCCGAGCTGGTTGGCGCCGGTCGAGGTCACGACCGTCGCCCCCGGGAAGCCGAAATTGGTCGTGTTGCGGTCCATCCAGCTGTACTGGGCCTCGATGCCGAGCACCCAGTTCGGGGCAAACTGGTAGTCGAAGCCACCCTGCACGCCGCCGAGAAAGCGCCCGTTGTTGCCTTCCAGGCTGTTGTTGCCCGCGAAGGCGCCGCCGAGGTGACCACCGAGATAGAAGCCGGTCCAGTTGTAGATCGCCTGAGGGGGCGTGTAGACCGGCGCCTTGGTGTAGGTGCGCGGAGGCATGTCGGCGGCGAAAGCCGGGGCAGCCAAGGTGGTCAAGGCCACTGCACTGATCAAAAACCGCTTCATGGGACGTCCCCGTTATTCGTTTGCGACATCTATCGAACATCATGGCCGCATTTGGGTTGCCCGGTGGCGGTGACGCAGCTGTGATTGCTGCTGCGGTGTCACCAGAGGGCAACAAAGGCCTTTTGTTCCATAGGCTTCCCGAATATTTCGTGAAGCTGACGCCTCGCCCGACATTTGGTCGCCGCAAGGCGACAAAGCGTTCGGCCCGTCCCTGATTTGTGATCGGACGAACCGCTTGGCAAGGCGCTGCGACGACGTGGCAGGCCGTCGAAAACGCCGCGGCCTAACGCGTGAGGCCGGCCAGCTCCGGGAATGGCGTGTAGGTCGACCCGGCACAGAGCTCGCCGGCATCCTCGACCAGGCGGTCGAACCGGCCGTCGACGAACACCGCCGCCCGCTCCTGCGCCGGACGGTAGCTGCCGTCGGACTCGCGCGCCGCATAGCGGAGACAGCTCACATAACGCAGCCGGCCACCGACCGTCCGTTGCACCGGCTCCGCCATGACGCCGTCGCGCACCCCGACCGGATTGTTCAGGTAGGTCCTCAGATAGGACAGGATCTCGCTGCGGTGGTTGGTCGGAAACGGCTGGCTGCCGACGCCACGATCACCGGTATAGGCGATGCCGCGATTGTCCTCGCTCATGAACGCGGCCGGACCGCCGCTCGCGCAGCCGGCCAACAGCAGCGCCAGCGCTGTCGCCGGCCACCAGCTCGATCTCCCCATCCCCACGGCGCCCAACTCTTGCAATCCAATCCCGCGGTCGTTCTAGCTCAAAGCCGACACCCGGGAAATCCGTCCCGGCTCACGCCTTCGTCAGGCCGCGACCGCCGGAGCGCTCTGGCGCTCCGGCGGTCGACGATCAGATCTGGCTTGGCCAGGCCGTGGCCGGATCAGCCGCGGCGGGTCGCCGGCGTCACGCGCTTGAGGCTCACCTTGTTGTGATGGCTGAGATGCGCGACGTGGCGATGCTTGTGGCGGACAAGCGAGGCATGCGGCTTGGTCTTCGTCTTGCCGACGGTGGGCTTCATCTCGTTGGCCTTGTCGCCGGCCTGCATCGCGCCCGGCTTGGTGGCGTCGGTCTTGGCCGCATCGGTCTTGCTCACATCGGTCTTCGCGGTGCCAGTGGTCTGGCTGGACTTCGCGGACGTATCGGTTTTTGCAGGACCAGCGGCGAACGCGGGCGCAGCCAGGATCGACGCTGCGAGCAGCGCAACAGACATTGACTTCAGCATGGTCATCTCCGTGATGTGAAGATCTGGAGGCACCATCCAGTCCGGATAGGCTCGTGATCATGGAGACGACGATAGGGAACCGGCACTGAACCCACCCTGAAGTAAAGCGGTGTTTTCAGTTCATGGACATGAAGGGATAGTCATCGAGGTGACTGGTCTGTCATCATGTCGTCCGTATAATGCACCGATCGCGGCGCAAAATCCGCGCAAATGGCCGGGAATATTTCGCAGCTGCGGGAGTTCTTCTCCGTACGCAGTCACCTGTTGGATCGACAACTCGGGAGATACGAATGAAAAAGTCTGCGATCAGGATTGCCACGCTGGCTCTGTTCTCGATGGCCGTGGCCTCCGGGCCGCTGCTTCTGTCGAAGGCCTATGCCGCGGGCAGCGATACCCCGTCTGCGCCGCCGGCGTCGGATTCGGGCAAGAAGAAGAAGGACAAGAGCTCGAGCATCGAAGATCCGAAGTTCCTGGCGGCCTATCGCACGGCCTACACCTCGATCTATGATCGCGGCGACTACACCACCGCGATCCAGCAGCTCAAGGCGCTGAACCGCGAGGACGTCGCCGACGTCGCCAACCTGATCGGCTACTCCTACCGCAAGCTCGGCAACTACCAGGCCTCCAAGCAGTACTACGAGCAGGCCCTGGCGGATGATCCGAACCACGTGCGCACCTGGCAGTATTACGGCCTGTGGCAGCTCGAACAGGGCAACCGCGAGCAGGCCAAGTACCACCTCGACAAGGTCGCACAGCTCGCCGGCACCAACAGCCCCGAATATCGTTCGCTGGCCGACGCGCTGGAGAAACAGCCGGGCACCGGCCTCGTCTACTGACGGCGCGATCGGAGCAGCTCCGATCTCGACAGTGGCGCAACCCGAAAGGGTTGCGCCATTTTCGTTTGTCCCATGTCCCTCGTCCGCTATGGATAGGATGTCTCGCAGTTCATTTTCATCACGTCTTTTGGACAGGAGATTGCCTCGTGGAGCCCTGGCTTGGCGCAGCACTCGATTACATCAAGGATTGGCTGGCCTTTCAGGTCGCGGTCTCCGAGCAGCCCGGCTGCATCCTTGCGATCGCCCATCGCGGTGAGATCGTCCTGGAGGCGGCCTACGGCCACGCCAATCTCGACAGCGGCGAGAAGCTGACGCCGCGGCACCGCTTCCGCATCGCCTCGCACACCAAGGCGTTCACCGCCGCAGCCCTCATGCGCCTGCGCGAGCAGAAGCGGTTGAAGCTCGACGACACCGTCGGACAATACGTCAAGGATCTGCATCCGGACGTCGCCGCGGCCACGCTGAACCAGCTGCTGTCGCACACGGCGGGCCTGATCCGCGACGGCAAGGATTCCGGCCAGTTCACCGACGGCCGCTCCTATCTCGACAAGGATGAGCTGCTGGCCGAGCTGAAGCTGCCGCCGGCGATCGATCCCAACAGCCGCTTCAAATATTCCAACCACGGCTACGGCCTGCTCGGCCTGGTCATCGAGGCGATCACCGGCGAGCCCTACCCGACCTGGCTGCAGCGCGAGATCATGACGCCGCTGGCCTTGCGTGAAAGCGCGCCGGACATGACGCTGCTTGGCAAGGGCATCCCGTTCGCGCGCGGCCATTCGCGCACCGTCCCCGTGGGCCGCCGTGTGGTGATTCCCGGCGACAATCCGACCAACGCCATCATGGCCGCAGCCGGCGTGGTTGCGACGGCAGCCGACACCGCCCGCTTCTTCGCCCAGCTCGCCCCGAACGCGAAGAAGAGCCTGCTGTCGGTCGCGAGCCGGCGCGAGATGATCCGGCGGCAATGGCGCGTGCCCCAAGACGTCGAAGAGGCCTATTACGGCCTGGCGCTCATGAGCGGGACGACCGCCGGCTTCGACTGGTTCGGCCATGGCGGCGGCTTTCAGGGCTACATCTCACGCACCTCGGTCATTCCCGCGCGCGACATCACGATCACTGTGCTGACCAATGCCGTCGACGGCTGGGCGCCCGGCTGGGCCAATGGCGTCAAGTTCATCCTGCAGGCCTTCGCCACCCATGGCGCACCGTCGCGCAGGACGCGCGATTGGACCGGCCGCTGGTGGACGCTGTGGGGCGCCGTCGATCTCGTCCCGTTCGGCGAGAGGGTCATGGTCGCCAATCCGGTGTTCATCAACCCGTTCCTCGATGCCGCCCGCATCGAGGTGACCGGACGCGATACCGGGCGCATCGTGCACGCGGCCGGCTATGCCAGCCATGGCGAGGCGGTCAGGCGAGTCCGCACCAAGTCCGGCGTCAGCGAGATCTGGCTCGCGGGCGCACGGGTGCGGCCCGAACGCGTGGTGAAGGCCGAGATGGAGCGGAAATATCCGAAAGGGCGCCGGAAGAAGGACGCGTAGGCGCAAACATGGTGCGTAGCCCGGGTGAGCGCAGCGATACGCGGGTTCTCGCACCCAGCTCGTGTGAACCCGGATATTGCTGCGCTCATCCGGGCTACTTGCTTGGCCTACTTCATCAGCGCCTCGGCCTCGCCGCGGAAGGCTTTGCGCGCGTCGTCGCGGGAATAGAACATGTGCCCGCCGGGATAGACCACGAGCTTGACCCGCGGCGGCCGCGCGAAGGCGGGCAGCTGGTCGAGCAGGATCTTCGAGCCGTAATACGGCGTGGCGAGATCGAACAGGCCGTGGCCGACCAGCAGCTTGAGCTTGGGATCGAGCGCGAGGATCTGCCGGAGCTCGGCGGTGGACTCCGGCGGGCTGGTGCCGCGGCCGAAATCCCATGACCGGTTCACGGCTCCGCTCAGCAGCTCATAGGAGCCCTCGGGGCGCCAGTTCAGCTTGCGCGTCGTCAGCTCGACCGCCGCACTGGTCAGCGGCGCAGTGAGTACGTCACCCGATGGATCGGAGCTGCGCGACCGACTCGAATCCGGATAGGGATCGATGCCGAGCACCGAGCCGTCATAGCGGCCGGTGATGCGGCCGTTCTTGCGGTCGAACTCGCGGCGAAACTCCGAGACGTCGAAGCGCCCGGCCAGCCTGCGGCTGACCGCCTGGTCGATGCCGGTCAGGCTCGCGACCTTGTCGGCGAGCCGATTGGTTGCTTCCACATCGGCCTCGCCCTTGACGAGGTCGAGCAGGAACTCGCCGCTGGCGTAACGCTCGACGTCGGCAAGATCGGCGCGGGTCACCGGCCCCTTCAACTGCTTGGCGACGGCGGCATAGCTCGGCAGGCTCGCGACATATTGCATCAGGCTCGAGCCGGAATAGTCGCGAAAATCCATCAGCGGCGACAGCAGGATCAGGCCGCTGATGCCGATGCCCTGGTCATGCTGCAGGTTGTTGACGATCTTCGGACCGCGAATGCCGCCATAGCTCTCAGCCGTGATGAACTTGGGCGATGCGAGACGGTCGTGCTTCTCCAGCCAGCGACGCACCACGAGCGACAGCGAACGCACGTCGCCATCGACCGAGAAGAACCGTTTGCGCACCTCGTCGCCGGTCGCGACGAAACGGCTGTAGCCGGTCCCGACGGGATCGATGAACACGAGATCGGTAAAGTCGAGCCAGGTGTCTGCATTCGGCATCAGCTCCGGCTTCGACGAGGGCGTCACGCTGGCCGCATCGATACCGATCCGCCACGGACCGGCATTGCCGAGCTGCAGATAGGCGGATGAGGCGCCAGGGCCGCCGTTGAAGAAGAAGGTCACCGGGCGGCTGGCGCGATCGGCGCCATCGAGCTGATAGGAGGTGTAGGCGATGTCGGCCTGCGGCTCGCTCTTGTCGTCGAACAGGCGGATCGAACCGGCAGTCGCCGTGAACGACAGCGTGCGGCCGGGCAGTTCGAGCTTCTGCGTCGTGGTGGAGTCCGGCGGCAGCTTGTGCTGCTCGGCGGTCGATGCTGAGCCGGGCGGGCTCGCGGCGCGATTTCCAGCCGAGCCGGTGCGATGTGACCCCGGCGCCGCGGCGTCCTGCGCCGCCGGTGGCGCGTCCTCGGCGTGCAAGGCCGGCCCGGCGAGCACTGCCGTCAAGGCCAACGCCATCAGTCCCGGCCACGCGACGGACGATCTCAAACCTGCCATCAGCTCACTCCCTCGACCAGGCGATTGGCGTAACTCGCCATTTCTGCAAGCGCATGAACCGCGGCTTGGGAGCAAGCTCAAGCAACTCTTCCGTGATCCAGGTCACATCAGCACCCGTGCCTGGTCCCCTCAGGTGTGTTATGGGCTCGAACCTCTCCAGCGCTTCCGACGTCCCATCACCGGGACACCCAGGTTTGGGACAAGAGGCGCGCCGCCGATCGCGATCACGGAGTTCATCATGAAGTTGCCGACGCTCATCATCGCAGCCCTCACCGGGCTCGCCGGACCGGTCGTGATTGGACCGCCGGCGGCCTGGGCCGGCCCGCCGGCGGCGCTGGTCGAGGACGTCCAGGGGGATGTGGCCGGCGCCGAGCTGATGGACTATGTCGCGCCCGGCCAGGTGATCAAGCTTGGCCCGGATGGCGCCGTGGTGATGAGCTACCTCAAATCGTGCCGGCGCGAGACGGTCAACGGCGCCGGCAGCGTCACCGTCGGCCCCGGCGAAAGCACGGTCGACGGCGCGACGCTCAAGAGCGACATCGTCAATTGCGACGCCAGCCACGCACAGGCCACTTCGCGCGAGACCAGCGAGGTCGCGGCCACGATCGTGCGCAGCGTCGGGCCGGACAGCGCACCGGTGGCCCAGGCGATCATCTACAGCGCGTCGCCCATCTTCGAGGCCAAGGGCCGCGGCACGCTGGTCGTCGAGCGCCTCGACCAGCCCGGCGAGCGCCAGCAGGTCGAGCTCTCGGGCCGGCAATACAAGGGACGATTCTACGATTTCGCCGGCACCAGCCACCCGCTCACGCCCGGCGGGACCTATGTTGCGAGCTTCAGCAACGCGCGGATCGTGTTCAAGGTCGACGCACAGGCCAAGGCGGGACCTGGACCCGCGGTCGGGCGATTGATCCGGTTCAACTGAGACCGAAGGCTTTTATCGGTGGCGATCGGACGCCGGACGCGCGACGCCATTGCCGTCATCGCCATCGCGCTGGCGTGCGCGGGCCTGTTCGTGTCGCCAGTCTTCGAGCGCGGCCGTGGCCTGTCGCTGGATGCGCTGACATGGCTGCGCTTCGAGACCTTCGGCAACCGTCACGATGCGGCGGCGAGTCCGGCGGTGGTGATCGCGGTCGACGAGGAGAGCTACCAGGCGCCCCCCTTCAAGGGTGCGCCGCTGTTGACATGGACCGGCGAGATCGGCCGCGTGATGACGGCGGTGCTCGATGGCGGCGCCAAGGTGGTCGGCTTCGACATCGTGTTCCAGACATCGATCGAGCAGTCGGAGATTCCGCTCGGCGACAGCACCCTCGGCGAGAAGACGCGCGGCTTCGATCGCGACTTCCTGCGCGCGCTCGCTGCCGCGGCCGCCGGCGGCAAGGTGGTGCTGGGCGAGATCTTTGCCGAGCCGCCGATCCTGCCCGCGCCCGGCCAGCGCATCGCGGTGCGCCAGCAGCAGAATCTTCGTCCGCTCAACACCTATACTGACAGCGACGATGTCGTCCGCCGCCATCCGCTAACGCTGTCGGTCGACGGCAAGGCCGTCCCGAGCATGGCGCTGGAACTGGCGGGGCGCGCAACCGGCACCGCGCCGCTCATTGCCGCTGACGGCGTCACACTCGGTGCGTACAAGGTGCCCGGCAGCGTGCCGAGCACCATGACCCTGAATTTTGCCGGCGGCGCCCAGGACATTCCGACCTACTCGTTCGCCGACTTGCGCGCCTGCGCGCTGAAAGGCGACAAGGACTATTTCCGCCGCGAGTTCGCCGGCAAGGTCGTCCTGCTCGGCACCGTCGGGATCGAGGATCGGCGGCTCACCTCGAAGCGCTTCGCAACCCGTGCCGAGGGCGCGCGGCGGCCGCGCTGCGTGCTGGACGAGCGCAGGATCGCCGAGACGTTCGCCCGCAGCACCATTGCCGGCGTCTACATCCACGCCACGGCGGTGAACAATCTGGTGCGGCAGGACGCGGCAACCGAACTCGGACGCCCTGCGATCTACGCCATCGCCGCAACCATCGCGCTGCTTGCCGCGCTGCTCGCCCGACTGCTGCGGCCCGCCTCCGCAGCGGCCATCCTGGCCGTGGTCGCCCTGCTCTACACCGTGCTCGCAACCGCTCTCTTCGACCATGCCTACGCGCTGCCCCTGGCGGAGCCGCTCGCAGCGGGCGTGCTCGCGCTGGCAGCGACCACCGGCTATCGCTTCATGGTCACCGACAAGGACCGCAGGCTGCTGCAGAAGAGCTTTGCCTATTACCTCGCACCGCACGAGATCGACCGCATGCTCGCTTCGCGCCGGCTGCCGCAACTCGGCGGCGAGACCCGCGAGGTCACCGTGTTCTTCTCCGACATCGAGGGCTTCTCGCGCCTCGCCGAGCAGATGACGCCGGAGCAGCTCATGGCCCTCACCAACGAATATCTCTCGGCCATGACCGACGTCATCGAAAGCCACGACGGCTATGTCGACAAATACATCGGCGACTCCGTGGTCGCCGTGTTCGGCGCTCCGCTCGACGATCCCGATCATGCGCGCAGCGCGGCGCGCGCGGCGCTCGACTGCAAGGCGAAGCTCGCCGAGCTCAACAATACGTCGACGGCGTTCCAGGGCATCAAGGTGGCACAGCGCATCGGCATCAACAGCGGCGCCGCGCTGGTCGGCAATTTCGGCTCGCAGCGCCGCTTCAACTATTCCGTGATGAGCGACGCCGTGAACGTCGCCTCGCGGCTCGAGGGCGCCAACAAGTTCTATGGCACCACGATCATCGCCTCCGAGAGCACGGTCGCGCTCGCCGGCACCGAGTTCGCCTGGCGCGAGCTCGACACCATCCGGGTCAAGGGTCGCGAGCAGTCGCTGAAGATCTACGAGCTGCATGGCCGCGCAGCCGAGCTCAGGCCGGAGGAACAGGTCCTCCTGACCGGCTATGCCACAGGCCTCGCGCATTGGCGCGCCCGCGAGCTGCCGCAAGCGGCCGACTGCTTCGCGCGGGGCGCACCGAGCGATCCTCCGAGCCGCTTCTTCGCCGAGCGGGCGAAAGCAACCCTGGGGACCGGCTCCTCGTCCTGGGATCCCGTGCGGAGCCTGCAGGAAAAATGACGCCCCGATGACTTCCGCGCGTGCGCGTATGTCCTGGCCACATCAGCCTCACCGCGGCCCCATTGCCCCAGGATACCGGCCGCGATGGACAAGCACGGGCAAGGTCGGCTAGACGACACGGCGCCTGTTACCGGCCAACCGACCAGCGAGCCCTGCGACGCATGACCACGTCCAAGCGATATGAGCGGATCGCCTTCGTTGCGAGTCCGAGTGCCGAGGCCCAGGCCGCGCTGACGCAGCTCTCCGCGCTCTATGGCAACTCCGATCCGGACCTGGCGGACGTCGTGGTCGCGCTCGGCGGCGACGGCCTGATGCTGCAGACGCTGCACGACCACATGCGCTCGGGAAAGCCGATCTACGGCATGCATCGCGGCACGGTCGGCTTCCTGATGAACGAATTCAGCACGATCGATCTGCATGGACGGCTCGAAGCGGCACAGGAATCGGTGATCCATCCGCTGCTGATGCGAGCGACCGACGCCGCTGGCGTCGTTCACATCCACCACGCCATCAACGAGGTCTACCTGTTCCGCCAGACGGCACAGACCGCGCGGCTGCGCATCCTGATCGATGAGCGCGAGCGCATGCCGGAGCTGATCGCCGACGGCGTGCTCGTCGCGACGCCCGCGGGCTCCACCGCCTATAATCTCTCCGTGCAGGGCCCGATCCTGCCGATCAACGCCGCGCTGCTGGCGCTGACGCCGATCAGCGCGTTCCGGCCGCGGCGCTGGCGCGGCGCCCTGCTGCCGAACACCGCCTATGTGATCATCGAGGTGCTCGAAGGCGACAAGCGGCCGGTCGCGGCGGTGGCCGACCATGACGAGGTCCGCAACGTCCAGCGGGTCGAGGTGCTTTCCGACAAGACGATCTCGATGCGGATGCTGTTCGACGCCGGCCACAGCCTGGAAGAGCGGATCCTGAGCGAGCAGTTCGGCTACTGACATCTCGGTTGTCCGCGCCTTTTTGCGCCTCAGCCGCCCCGCGCAACGCTTTGTTAACCCGCGGCTCCGTATGGTTAATGCGCGTTGACCACCTTCACCGGTGATCCCTCCGGGCCGGCCCAAATGTATCGCATCGACTTCAACAAGCTGCGCTTTCTCGTCTGCGACGACAACCCGCACATGCGCCGCATCCTGCGCACATTGCTGCATTCGTTCGGCGCCCGCGAGGTCAACGAGGCCGAGGACGGCGCGACCGCTCTCGAGATGTACACTCATTTCTCGCCTGATATCGTCATCACCGACTGGGCAATGCCGATCTTCGACGGCCTCGAGCTCGCGCAGATGATCCGGCAGCCGGAAGCCAAGGGCAATCCCTACGCGCCGATCATCATGCTGACAGGGCATTCGGAGAAGCGCCGGGTCACCGTCGCGCGCGACGCCGGCGTGACGGAATTCCTCGCCAAGCCGATCTCGGCCAAAGGCCTGTATCAGCGCATCCTCAACGTGGTCGCCAATCCGCGCCCCTTCATCAAGACAAAGACCTATTTCGGCCCGGACCGGCGCCGCAACACCAACACGGCCTATATCGGGCCCGAGCGCCGGATCGGCGGCGAGGCGGAGATTTTCCAGCAGCCGTCACTTCTGGATAAAGCGCGCTCCGCAGTTTAGGGGCGCGGCAGTGAGCCGGCGTTAACGCAATCCGGGGATCGGCGCCCAGCGCTCCAAGCTCCTCGGATATGAATCGGGGCGATGCGTCGAAGTGCGCTGGTCGGCATCATCAGGGGATATCGAGATGGCAAAAGACAAGACCCCGGCGATCCAAGTCAAGACCTACGCCTCGCATCACGTCATCACCCAGCCCAATCCGCTGAAGAAGGTGCTGCGTCGCGCCGAAGAGAAGGATCTCGACGATCCGATCGCGCGTGCCGAAGCCGCGCTCGAAGGGCTGTCCGGCGAGTTCAAGTCGTGGATGGACACCGAGGCCGATCGCCTGACGAAAGCCTATGCAGCAGTCCTCAAGACCGGCTTCGACGACGATGCCTGCGAGGAGATGTTCCGCGCGGCACACGACATCAAGGGCGACGCCGCGACCTTCGGCTATCCCGCCGCCGCCGAGGTTGCCGACAGCCTTTGCCGGATCATCGAGCACGCGCCGGATCTCGAAAAGGTCCCGGCCGAGCTGTTCGAGCATCACGTCAACGCGATCCAGGCGATCGTGCATGATCATACGAAGTATGACAGCGCGACGGTCGCAGGCGAACTGAGCCGCCGGCTGCGCCGCGTGGCGGACGACTATCTGATCCAGGTCAACCGCAACCGGCCGGAGCATCTCGAAGCGATCCTGGCGCCGAGCCTCGTGCCGAGCGATCAGCCGTAATCGGATGGCGATCACGTAGGATGGGCAAAGCGCCGCCGCAAAGCGGCGGTCGCGTGCCCATCATGGATCGGCAGTCTTTGCAGCAAGTCGGTGGGCACGACGCCCCCGCGCGCTCGAACGTGGCAATATCTGCGACGCGCCTTTGCCTACCCTACGGCAGCGCACACGGTTCACGCCGCGATCAGTCCGAACTCCAGCCCGGCGACGAAATCCTCGGCCATCACCTCGTCGCAGAACTCACGGGCCTCGTCGCGCGCGGATTCGGTGGCGAAGCGGCGCAGCAGGATCAAGAGCGGCGCCGCCGCGTCGCGGTCGGTGGCGCAATGGGTGAGCACGCGCTCCACCATCTTGCGGCGCAGGATCGCTGCCCCGCTCAAGGTGTCGGCAAAGCCGTTCTCACGGCAGACCTCGAGCGCGATGCTGAAGGCGTCGAAGGTGGTGTCGGGAATGCCCGCCTTGCGCAGCAGCCCCTGCAGGCTGGCGCGGCCGCGATCGTTGAGCAGCGCCGCCACCCGCGCCCGTGGCATGTCGGCGAGCTCCGACAGCGCGATCTCGAACAATTCGACATTGCCGGAGAGCAGCGCGCGCAGGATCAGACCCGCGGTGAGTTGCGAGGTTGCGCGCAGATGCTGGACCAGCCCGCGCAGCTCCTCGCCGCGCGAGCGCGCCGCGATGGTGATGGTCGAGCGGTCGCGCGCCTCATTGGTGATGCGCCCTGCCCTGTCGGCGCTGAGCCAGTTCCTGGCGACCACGAACTGCGCCAGTGTCTCTGAGAGCTTGTCGACCAGCGCCGCGCGCGTCGCGGCCGGCAGATCGTCCAGCACCAGCATCGCTTCGCGGATGGCGGCGAGATGGCCGTGACGCTCGACGATGCGGTCCCAGGAAAACGGCGCCAGCTCGGCATAAGCATTCTCGATCAGCTCGAGCGCTGCAGCGGCGCTGCCGACCTCGGCGATCGCTGCGCACACCGGCGCCGGCAGGCCGACGCGGCGCGCGATCGCGCATTGGGTTTCGGAGTTACCAGTCGCGACGATGTCGACGAGGTCGGCATCGATCAGCAGCGGCGAATATTCGAGGATGATGGCGGCGACAGAAGCCTGGTCGGTGGCGAGCGCCTGGACGATGGCGGCCGGCGCCTCCTCCGAGCGGGCGAACACCTCCGCCATCGCCTGCCGCACCAGCGGCGACGGATCGTCCAACAGCATAAGGAGCGCGCCCTCCGCGGCGCCGCGATCCTCGTCGCAGAGATCCGACAACAACCACGCCCGCGCGAGCGCCCTGGTGGCCTCTGCCCGCTCACCGGCGGGTGCGGTTCTGACCCAACTGAGAAACTGCCGAACGATCATGGTCTTTCCGGCTTACGCAACTTGCAGACAAAGGCCACGAGGGCCTCAACAGCACCGAAAATAAACCACGACGCTTAACAAAGCGTTCACCATAAGTGGCTGGTTTTGTTGATGTTTTGTTAAGGCGACAGGTTGTTTCTATACTATGATACCACTCAACGCCTCATTTGGCCGTAATCCGACGGGGGAAATGCGGCCGCCGCCGACGGTGCGAGCCGCGGCGGGACGTCAAAAATAGTTCTTTTTGATCAATGGTTCAGCGACGCGTGCGACCGCCTGCGCCGGCGCATCAGCCCGAGAAGGTGCCGTGCGGATCGCTGAACAGGTCGAGCCTGCGCTGACCATTGCCGCTGGCATCGTTGCTGCCGCCCTCCGGCGGGGTCGCACTGGCAACCGATGAATGGCCCCACAACTCGCGCACGGTTGGCGAGACCGCCTGGCTCGACTGGCCGTCGACCTGGAATAGCGAACGAAACATCGGATCCGCCGGACGGTTGACGGCCGATGCGTCGGCCGTCGTCGAGGCGCCGGCCCGGGATGAGCCGCGCGCATCCGGAAACATCGACAGGAAGGTTGCGGTGTCGGTCGTCGGTAGCGCGCCGCCGCCGGCCGCATTGGCCGCGACATTCGTCCCACCGTAGAGCGCAAGCGCGCCCCGGGTGGCCGAGGAATTGGCGGCGCCGGCATAGCGCGTGTTCAGGACTGCATAGACCTGGGACACGCTGCGGGCTTGTCCGTCGCGATCGTAGAAGATCGGCCGGTTGGCCGCGGCGGCACCGGGAAACATCTGCGTAGCCGATGCGTTCGGCGTCTCCCGGGCGCTGGTGATCAGCTTCGCGGCGCCGCCGACGCCCATGAAATGCGCCATGTAGAGCTCGGCATCGGTCGGCCGGCGGCCGATCTTGCCGGTGAGCTGGAAGCTGTTCGATTGCGTGAGCGCAGCGGCCATGGCGGACGACGCCTGCGGGTCGTCGCGCAGCTTCATGATCGCCTGCCGCATGGCGGGATCGCTGACCGTATAGTCGCCCGACGATGTCCGGGTGATCGCGTCGGCATATTGGCCGTAGCCGAGATCGGCGCCGGCTTCCTTCACCGTGCCCAGCCAGGTCTGGTCGATGAACTGGTAGAGCCCGCGCGCTGACGACGTCGAGGCGCCGGCGGTCGGATTGAAGTCGGACTCCATCTTGGCGGTCGACAGCAGATATTCGAAGCTGGTGCCGACGCTGTCGGCGGCCTGCTTGATCGCGCCGGCGACCTTCGCCCGGACGCCATCGAGGAAACCGGTGGACGAGGAGTTGGATGCGTCGACCGACATGGGAAGACCCGCTGTTTGCAGATTCGCTGGCAGACGAACGCGCCGGAAACGTCCGGCAAAATGCGGCGGGTATGGTTAATGGCGGGTTAATTCGCTGGGCCCGGCCGGGCCAATGAACCACAGGACAGACCCGGAGGAAGGTCGCTGGCCTACTTGCGATAGACCTCGGCCGGATCGAACAGCCGGTCGGCCTCGACAAACACCAGTCGCGCGCCCTCGCCCTCAGCCCGCTCCACCTTGCGATAGAAGCAGGAGTGGCGGCCGGTGTGACAGGCCGCGCCGGTCTGCTCGACGCGCAGCCAGACCGCGTCCTGGTCGCAATCGGTGCGCATCTCGACCACGCGCTGGGTCTGGCCCGAGCTCTCACCCTTGCGCCACAACGCATTGCGCGAGCGGCTGAAATACCAGGCTTCGCCGGTTGCCACCGTCTTGCGCAGCGCCTCCTCGTTCATGTGGGCGACCATCAGCACGTCGCCGCTCACGGCGTCCGTCGTCACGCACGTGACGAGGCCGGCCGCGTCGAACTTGGGCAGGAAGGCCAAGCCCTCCTCGCGCTCGACTGAGGATGAGGACACGAAACTCTCGCTAAGATGTTGCTGGTCTTACCGTTGCGGCGAGCGCACCATCGACAGGAAGCGCCCCTGCTCGGCCGGATTGTCCCTGAACATGCCGGTGAAGCGGCTGGTGAAGGTGATGGCGCCGTGCTTGGCGACGCCGCGCACCGACATGCAGGTGTGCTCGGCCTCGATCATGACAGCGACGCCGCGCGGCTTCAGCACCTCGTCGATCGCAGCCGCGATCTGGGCGGTCAGATGCTCCTGGGTCTGCAGGCGGCGGGCGAAGATGTCGGTCAGGCGCGCCAGCTTGGACAGGCCGACGACACGCTCGACCGGCGTATAGGCGATATGCGCGCGGCCGTAGAAGGGCATCATGTGATGCTCGCATTGCGACGTGAACTCGATGTCGCGAATCAGGACGAAGTCGTCGTAGCCGGCGGTCTCGCCAAAGGTACGGTCGAGCACCTCGGCCGGGCACTGGTGATAGCCCTGGTACAGCTCGTCATAGGCCTCGACGACCCGGCGCGGCGTATCGACCAGCCCTTCGCGGGTCGGATCCTCGCCGATATAGTTCAGGAGCGTGTAAACCGCGGCCTCGGCTTCGGCGCGCGACGGCCGTGGCCGGTCCGGCCGCACGGCAGCAGCAAGAAAATCGGCAGGATCGAGCTCTGCAGCGCGGGGGTCGGTCAGCTTGGCGTCTAACGGCTTGCCCTCGGGCTTGGTGGTGCGCAGCGTCTTGATCAAAGTGTCCATCTCAACTCCGTTCGACCGGTCGGCGGTCCGACCGGAGTGTCACCGGCACAGCATCACCTTGAGGGCGTCACCTGCAGAGGCGCCACACGCAGGCTTGGCGCCTCTGGCGCCGGACGCCTGTGGATGTGGCTGGAATTCCTGCCAATCGTTTCCATATACTCGCAATATAGGGCGATGAAACCCGGCCGCCAAGGCCGCCACGCCGGTAATTCCGGGACGTCAGGCACATGCTGAACGACATCTACAACAAGCGCATCATCGAGCTGGCCGGCAACATTCCGCGGCTCGGACGGCTGGACCACCCGGACGCCACCGCCACCGCCCATTCCAAGCTCTGCGGCTCGACCGTCAAGGTCGACCTCAAGATGGATGGGCCCGTGGTGACCGACTTCGCCCACGACGTGAAAGCCTGCGCCCTCGGCCAGGCCTCCTCCTCGATCATGGCCCGCCACGTTATCGGTTCCAGCGCCGCGGAGCTGCGCGAGCTGCGGGAGACGGTCCGGAGGATGCTGAAGGAAAACGGCGCGCCGCCGGAGGGCAAATGGGCCGACATCGCCCTGCTCGAGCCCGTCCGGGATTACAAGGCCCGCCACGCCTCGACGATGCTGACCTTCGATGCCGTGGTCGATGCCATCGGCCAGATCGAGGCGAAGGCCAACGGCGCGGAGCCGGCCGCCGCCCAGGGCTGAGGCAACGCCGCTTCCCGCCCGCGCGAGCAGAATGACCGATCCGTAGCCCGCATGAGCGCGGCGACATGCGGGAGCAGTATTTCGACACGCCGATTCTTGGCGCGAGGCCCGGCTCACCCAGGCGACGTCGAGCCTATTGCTGTGGCGTCGCGGCGACGGTCGCGGGCGGCAACGCCTCGGCGGTACGCGACAGTTGCGCCTTGTCCAGCGCAACGGGGAAGCGGTCCTGCTGCTTGTCCTTGGCCTGCGGCTTCGGCGCGAGCTCGGCGACCGGTGTCGTGCCCTTCGGCGGCAGCACCTCGGCGATCAGATCCGTGGTCACAACATTGGTGAGCCGCAGTTCGGCGCGCGACAGCTCATGCAGGTCTTCCCACGGCGGCACGTTCAGCGCCAGCGACAGCAGATCGCCCGCTCCACCCATGTCGAAGGTGTATTTGGCGAGACGCCCGATGTCGCGCTCGACGATCATCAGGTCCTGCGCCGTGTAGCTCGCCGCCTTGGCGTCGTCGGCGCGGTCTCCCATCCAGATCTGGTGGACGCGGACATGGGCCGCATCCGGAACATAACGCGTGGTTCCGGCCAGCAGCAGGAACACGCACATCGACTCGCAATAGGCCTCGGGCATGACCCGCGGCCGATCACCCCCGCGGCTCGGGCGTTGGGTCATGCCGACGGTGGTGCGCATCTTCAAGCCGCGGAACCGGCGGCCCAAGGTGATCGCGTCATTGACGGAGCCGCCGCTGGAATCGAGCACCAGCGTGGTGCCAGTCAGGTCGCGATCCCTCGCGAAATCCTCGAAATCCTTCGGCGTATCGCCGGTGACGATCCCGACCGCGCTGACCCAGCCGCAATTCGGCTCGCAGGCGACCCAACCAAACCGCATCGGGAGTTTGCGCTCTTCGAGCGCGCCGCCGGCGCGCGCCGTGTTTGACATGATGGTGATCGCGCCACCGACCACCATCCCAAGCGCTGCAACACCGAGTAGCATCCAGCGCAATTCACGCGACCGCAGCAATCTCACGCGCAATCCGTCCCCCTCGTCAAGCTCGGTACGCAGTTCCTCGGTTTTCTTGCGGAAAGACCTGACAACTTGGCCTCAAATCCGTTATTAGTCTGTCACATCCTTGCCGAGAAACGTATCCGGGCAATCACCTACCGTCCAGCTGCGGCGTGCTGCGACGCCGCTGAAAACCGGCCATTGTTGCATCACATCACCACAAATGACCGAGAGCCGGGTTCCCTGCCGAGGAACCGGTCAGAAGCTCGCCCATCCATCTTGCATCGCGCTCATGAAGCACTCATGCTCTGACATCGGCTGCCATTCTGCGCACATCGGGTCGCTGCTGGCCCGACTCCCGCGGCGCGCTGCTCATGCGCTGATCTGGCTGTATCGCCACACATTGTCGCCACTGGTCGGCTACAATTGCCGGCATCTGCCGACCTGCTCGGTCTATGCCGATGAAGCCATCGAACGCTTCGGGCTCTGGGCGGGTGGGTGGATGACACTCGCTCGGCTGCTGCGCTGCCAGCCCTTTGGCACCTCGGGCATCGACAACGTCCCAACGACGGCTCCTGTGCGCGCCCGCTGGTACCTGCCGTGGCGCTACGCGCGATGGCGCGGCGTCAACGGCCCGGACTGATGTGCAGCGCAACAGACGCCTCGCCCGTCGATTGATCTGCAGCAAAAGGGCCTGGCGAAATCTGTAGTCAGGCTTATTCTTACGCCAAGAGCCGGCGCTCCCAGCAGGAACCGCGCTGCCTCGGCCTGCATTGATGTGACGCTTCCTTCGGGAGGAGACAACGATGCGCTGGACAATCAGTCCCAGAAGCAACCGATCGCGCAAGAGCATCGGTCCCGACCATGCCGACCACCACGATGCCCGTCAGGTGGACCTGCTCTGCATCATCGCTTTGTTGATCGTCATTGTCGGTGCCTGGCGCTATCTCGCCGACAGCACCGCCCTGCCCCCGCCGACGACGTCCTACATCGTGCCCAGCCAGAGCGTGCACTGGTGAGATTCACCCCTACCATCTCGGCCAAAAGATGAAATCGTCGCGCCGCGGCGGCGGATAGAGAGGAACGGGCTCCGGCGTCCGCGGGACGCGCCGGGCGCGCGGCGGCGGCTGATAATCCGTCTCTGGAGGGGCGCTCGCTTCGGCCGACACCGTCGCGTCGGCAGGAGGCGATCTCACCGCGAGCAGGACATTCGATTCCCGCGTTCGCCAGCGATAGCCGATCCCGAACTCCAGCGGCTGCGCACGCTCGAACAGCTTCGCATAGCTCCTCTGGTACATGTCCGGAAACTTGTCGATCGGCCCGGCGTAGCGTCCGAACGGCAGGAAACGCCAGGCCCGCGCCTCATAGCTCGCGAGCGGGATGCCGGAATCATCCTGGACGACGGTCGCACTGTTCTTGAGCAGCCAGCTGCGGACCCGTCCGAAGCCGTTCTCATGCAACAGATAGGACGCGCTCTTCAGCAGGCTGTCGCCTGGCCCCAGCGGCTCGCAGAACTTGAGCAGCCCACTCGCCTTCACGCCGGAATCGGAGAGATCGGTGGAGAAGTAATAGAGCGTCTTCACGACCCCGTCGGCGCCGGCGAACAGAATACGCGCGCCCTTTGTCGCATTGCGCGCCGGCGGCTCGGAGTTGCCGTGCAATCCGCCGTTCTCGTCCAACCAGATCAGGCTCGCCTCGCGGATCGTCTTGCCGGTGCGTGCCAGGAACACGTAGAGGATCGGCAAGGTCCCTTCGAGCTCGCCTTCGCGCAGGTCGACCTTCATGTCCTTGGTGATGAAGAAGGAGAAGCTCAGGATCGACTGCAACGAGCGTTCGACATAGGACAGTGCCGGGCCAATGCCGCCGCGCGGCAATCTGGACAGGTCCGGGATCGGGCCGGTTGGCTCGAGCGCCGCCAGGACATAGGTCGTTGCCTTCGGGTGAAAGGCGTCGGCATAGAGAAAATCCGGCCCCGAGAAGAAATAGAACATCGCCGGCTGCGGGGCCGTCAGATTGGCATCCGTCCAGGCCCTGATCTTCGACAACTGCCGCTGCTCGAGCTGATTGAAGGCGTTGTCGAAGAAAGCCGCGTGCCGCCGCCACGCCGGATCCTGTACGAAGGGCGCGAGTGGCGAGCCCGCCGCCGGCGCGATCCCCGCCAGCACCCGCGCCGTATCATCCGGCGTGATGGTCTGAGCCCGAGCCTCGAAGCTCGGGGCAAGCATCAGACATGCGACGGCGAACCAGACTCTCGAGACCCACAGCATTTCAATCCGAACCCGATGCGAGCGTTGCGGCGACACGGCGAGACCGCGCGTGAGCGAACCAATAGATCACCAGTCCCGACGCCATTGCGCCTGCGCCGAGCCCTGCCTGCAACGGCCGCGTCATGACGAGATAGTACATCATGAAGAAGGTCACGCTGAGGAAGATCAACGGCGTGACCGGATAGCCCCAGGCGCGATAGGGTCGCTGGAGGTCCGGCTGCGCGATGCGCAGCTTGAACAGTCCGACCACAGCGAGAAACGAGCAGGACAAGAGCGAGAACTGGACCAGGTCCAGCACCGCCTCAAAGCTCTCCGTGAACAGCATCAGGGTGGCCACCGTGAGCTGGAACAGGACGGCATAGGCCGGCGCCCCGTTGCGCGAGCGCCGCGCGAACACCGACAGCGCCGGAATGTCCTCGCCCATCGTCATCAGCACGCGCGGGCCGATCCACATCATCGCGGCGATGGAAGGAACCAGTCCGATGCAGATCATCGCGGCCACGAAGCGCCCGCCGGTCTCGCCGAAGATATGACTGCCCGCGATGCTTGCGACCTGGAGCTGGCCCGCGAGCGCGTCCATCGGTGCAGCCCGCAGGAAAACCGCGTTGAGCGCAATGTAGAGCACCAGAACGATCACGGTGCCCAGCAGCAGCGCGCGCGGCAAGGTTCGCTCAGGCGCATGCAACTCGCCGATGATGTAGGTCGCCGCGTTCCAGCCGGAGAACGCGTACATGACGAAAACCAGTCCAGTCGCGAACGCAGCGCTCGTCACGTGGCCGAGATCGGTCGCGGCCGGCAGGAACGTCACCGGTTGCGGGGCGGCAATGGTATAGCCGGCGATCAGGAAGGCGGTGATGAGCCCGAGCTTCAGCACGGTCGACAACAGCTGGAAGCGGCTCGACTGCCTGATGCCGCCGAGTTGCACTGCCGTCACGAGCCAGACTGCGCCCGTGGCGAGCAGCATCGGCGGAGCGCCCGGGATGACGGCACGGCCATATTCTCCGAACGCCATGGCCGCGAGTGCCACGGGCGCTGCGAAGCCCACGGTCGCCGAGACCCACCCGGCCATGAAGCCGATCGCCGGGTGGAACGCCCGCGTGAGCAAATTGTACTCGCCGCTGGAGCGAGGAAACATCGTGCCGAGTTCGGCGTAGGCCAGCGCCCCGCAGATCGACACCAGTCCGCCCACCGCCCACAGCGCCAGGATGGAGAAGCCGGATGGGATGTCGCGGACCTGGAAGCCGAGGCTGGTGAAGACGCCGACCCCGATCATGTCGGCGATGACGATGGCGGTCGCGACCGGCAAGGACACGGATGGAACCCGGTCGCCGTCCGCCCGGCCCAGGCTGGGATCGTCCGCCTCGGATGCAGCCATTTCGTCGAGGGACGCCGTGCGCCCCTTCCTCTGCCTCAGCCCAGGTTCCCGCCGAAGCATTCAAACATCGTTAACGGGCATTAAATATGACCTTCCTCAAGGGTATTTTTGAACCGATTTCGGCCGGGCCAGGCTGCGGCATTGCATCGGGCGGCCAAACGACCCACAATCGCGACACGTTCGCGTGGTGTGTCCCGGTGCGCCCGGGGTTGACCGGACACGATCCTTAACGCGACCTCAATTTCGGCGGCGCAGGTTGAACGAAATCCGCTGGTTGAAGAGCCGCGTTGGGGCTCGAACGCGTCTTTGGGGACGGATGATCGGGGAACACCAGAACGTCATGAGGTCTGTGCGCCAGGGCTTGCGCCTCTGGTGGCGCGCGGCATCGGCGCTGGCAATCTGTCTTTCCGTCACGCATTGCGGCAAGGCGCCGAATCCCGAGGCGTTGGCCGCCAACGCATCGACGGCCCAGGGGCTGACCTTCGACGACCGTTTTCCGGTACCTGAATTCAGCGACCGCTTCCCGTCCGCGCAGGAGAGCTTCCGGCTTCACACGCCCTCCGACTTCGCTTCGAAGCCCGCGCCCTCTCAGATCGCATCGCTGGAGCCGCAACGGCCGGAACGGCGGCAGCGTGAGGATCTGACGACCCTCGTCAGCATGAAGTCGTCGGCCTTTCCCTATTTCGGCAACAACCCAGCCTCCGACGCGCCGTTCCTGAACGTCAGCAACGGTGAGCGACGCGGCCACCGCAGCTTCTCCGGCCGCGTCTACTGGCAGGACCAGACCTACAACGACAGCCGCGTGCTGGTGCACGTCCCCGAACAGTTCGATGTGCGCAAGCCGGGCGTGATCGTCGTGTTCTTCCACGGCAACGGCGCCACGCTGGAGCGCGACGTGCGCGACCGCCAGTTGGTGCCGCAGCAGATCACGGCGGCCGGCGTCAACGCGGTGCTGCTCGCGCCGCAGATGGCCGTCGACGCCGCCGATTCGAGCGCCGGCAAGTTTTGGCAGGCCGGCGGCTTCAAGCGCTTCATGGACGAGGCTGCGGCCAGCCTCGCCCGCCTGACCGGCGATCCCGCGAGCGCGAAGACCTTCGCCGGCATGCCCATCGTGATCGTCGGCTACAGCGGCGGCTTTCTCCCTACGGCCTGGAGCCTCGAGGTCGGCGGCATCAGCGACCGCGTGCGCGGCGTGGTGCTGCTCGATGCGGTCTATGGCCAGCTCGACAAATTCGCCAACTGGATCGAGCGCAACCGCTCCGGCTTCTTCATCAGCTCCTACACCCGCTATACCGCGCGGCATGATCAGGAGCTGATGACCATGCTGCGCAATCGCGGCATCGAGGTCTCCGAGGGCATGGACCGGCCGCTGCGGCCGGGCAGCGTCGTCTTCGTCGAGACCGACGAGGGCATCACCCATCGCGACTACGTCACGCAGGCCTGGACCCGCCAACCGATCAAGGACGTGCTGATGAAGATGGCGGCCGCCCAGCCGCCGATCCGGATTGCGGCCGGAGCCCAGGATAGTTCGAACCGTGTGTCGAGCCGCTGAGCGGGCAGCCGACGCCGCGCTTCAGGATTTCGGCAGCTTCGGCATGTTCTCGACGAAGCCGTTGAAGCAGGCGAGCCGCTCGTCCTCTTCCTTGGTGAACTTGCAGTCGGCGACGGTCTTGGCCTTCATCGCTTTCGGCTTGGCTGCCGGAGGAATGACGGCGTCATAGCAGTTCAGCCGCTCCTTGGTTCCGTCGTCGATGTCCAGGCAGGCCTGGAGCTTGACGGCTGCCGATTGCGGCTTGGCCGGCGCGGCGGCGGCGGTCTTCGTTCCCTTCGGCTTGACCTGCACCAGCGGGCGGTCACCGACCATCGGCGCGCTCTGGGCCAGCGCAGGGGTGCACAGCAGCACTGCGGCCAAGCTCAACATCATCTTCTTCATGCCATATCTCTCTTGTCCGACCCGTGGGCACGCGAGGACGTCCGCCGATGCTACTCGCCGGCCGAGGCAGAATCCACGCCCCCGGCAGCCCCCCAACGACATCGGCCTTTAATCCGGTCGGACCGGTCTTGCCAAGCGTCAACCCGCTGCTCGGGCCGGAACCGCGATCTGCGCGCGCTGGCGGCTGGCCAGGATCGCCAGCAATGCCAGGGTCAGGAACATCAGGGCGACGTAGCCGGTGGTGCCGAGCAGGTCGCGTGCAAACAGGCTGCCGCCGATCGCGGAGCCGATGGCCTGGCCGATATAGAGCACGGACGTGTTGAGCGACACCGAGGCCGAGGCGAGCGGCGGCGCGGCTGCCACCAGCCGAACCTGCTGCATCGAATTGGTGGACGCAAACCCCAGCCCCCAGATCGCGACCGCCACCGCCATCAGGACGTAGGTGCCGGCCGCCAGCGTCCAGGCCGATACGCCGGCGAACATCAGGCAGGTGAACAACAGCGACGTCCGATAGGCCCCCCAGCCATCGACGATCCGGGTTGCGATGACGACGCCGAGAAAGCCGCAGGCGCCGTAGATCGCGAACACCAGCCCGATCTGGTTGGAGTCGGCGCCGGTCAGGCGCTTCAGCAGCGGTCCCATGAAGGTGAAGATCACGAACTGTCCCGACATCTGCAGGGTCGTGACCAGGAGCAGCAGCACCACCAGGCGGTTGCGGCCGAGCTCGGTCCAGGTCTTCAACGCGACCGGCGCGCCCTTCAGGCCGGATGGCAGGCGCCATGTCAGCAGCACGAAGCTGACCGCGCCGGCCGCAGCGACCGCGAGATAGGCGGCCCGCCAACCGGAATGACTGCCGATGAAGGTGATCATGGGCAGCCCCACGGCGGCCGCCAGCGACCAGCCGAGGAAGACATAGGCGATGGTGCTGCCGCGCTTCTCGACCGGGCTGATCAGCGCCGCGGTCCCGGCGGCCTGCGGTGTATAGAGAGCGCCGACCGCGAGCATCACCAGGCGCAGCGCCAGCAGGCTCGCATAGTCCGGCGCAAACGCCGAGGCGAAATTGCCGAGCGTGAGCACCAGGAGTGTCGCCGCCAGCAGACGGCGCCGGTCGAAGCGGCTCGTCAGCCAGGCGGTCAAGGGCGAGCAGATACAGAGCACCACCGCGCCGAAGGTGATCAGCAGCCCCGCCGTCTGAATTCCGACGGCGAGATCCGAGGCGAGCTCCGGCAGCAGGCCAGCGGGCGCCAGCACCGAGCAGCCAGTGACGAGATTGCCGAGCATGAGCGAGGTCGGCGCAAGGCGCCCGGAAGCGGAAGCGGATGTCATCGCGCCTCAATAGCAGAGAATTTCATGCATTTGCATGAAAATGTCTCATGCCGTCCATGACTTTCTCTCGTCCTCCTCCCTTGTCCTGGCCGCTATTCTCGTCAGCGCGCGGGGGCAGGCTGCGCCGCCGAGGCCTGCGGCGAGGGAATCTGCCTCCAGGGAACCGGCGTGCCCGTCGGACGGACGATAGCCTTGGACGGCGGGCAGCTCTCGGTCAGCATCTTCAGAGCAGATTGCAGGCCTTCGCTGCTCACCGGAAATGTCGAGACATTGCGACGCGCAACATTCAACAGGGAATCGCTCAGCTCGGCAGACGGCATCAAGGACAGCGTTTTCACCTGGCTTGCATTCAGGAACACGCCCCAAGTCTCGCGATCGCCGGACCGCCGCGGCGGCGAGAGGAAATTGAGCCGCAGATCTCCGCTCGTCATCGCCAGCGGAGCCGGCGGCGGGCCGGCCGGCGCGATGCGCTCGACGTCGAGCTCAAAGCGGTCCTGATCGAAGCAGACCATCTGCAAGCGCGTGGTCTGGAACGTGCTCTCACCCTCCTTGCGTGCGAGAATGGTCTTGTAGGCAATCCCACGGCTGGCGGTCTCGAACATCCAGGGGCTTTCGACCCGCTGCCGCCGGTCGAGCGCGAAGCGCGCAATCTCCTCCCGCGTCAGGATGCGCATGCTCTCGAACGGGATAGACCGCGCCACCGTGAGCAGAGCGGGATCCGCGCCGAGCCTGGTGATGTAGTCGAGCACCATCTTGTCGGCCCGCGCCATCGCCTGCTGCATTGCCTGCGCCCGCATCTCGCGGGTCGGGACGCCGCCGGTGAAGTTCAGGATGACGCGCGGCGAATGCACCGCGAGCGTCGCATCCGCTGCGATCTCGCGCGTGGGCGCGCCGAGCAGCAGGTAGGGACAGGCCGAATTACAGATCGCCCCTCGGGTCCAGACCTCGCCGTGCAGTTCGCGCCCGGACAGCTTCAGCTTGGTGCAAGCGTCGCCCTCCTGAGGCTCGAAGCCGCACTCGCGCAAGGTGGTGCGTCCCACCCGCACGGCGGCCTTGCGCTCGCGCAGCATGTCGCCGATGGCGAGCGCCTGCTGCAGATTGCCGCCTGGCGAATTGAAGTAGATCGGCAATCGGCGCTCCCCGATCTGCTTCATGAACTTGCGAAACCGCGCGGCGGCGCTGCCGTCGATCTTGCCTTCGGCGGCGATCCAGCTGTCACAGCCATGTCCGCAGACATCCGAGGAGCCCTTGACGAGCGCGAATGCGATCGGCGTGGAGCCGTCTGCGATCCGCGGCGGCGACGCCCGGCGCACAGCCGGCTTGGACTCCGTGGCGGGCCTGACCGGGGTGGCCGGCCTCGCCTGTGCCGCGGGCTTTGGCTGGGCCGCCGGCCTCGTCATCGTCGGAGCGGCCGCGAGCGGCGACAGGCTCGACAGCACGCACATGATCAGCGCGGCCCCGACATGCGCGCCACCCCGCCGAAAAAGAGAGAGCGGCGCCTCCCCTGCAGACTCCATCGCCAAACGCGTCCCCACGCCCCGAACACTTGAAGTTGTATCATACCGGCCCGCGGCGGCAATCACCGCATCGCCCCGTCGGCCGCAATTGGCCGGTTTTCCCCTCCCTCCCCGGGTTGCAGCCTCCGAATCCCCTGCTATACCCCTTGCTCCCGCTTACCTGCGCTCGTTCGCAGGAGTGAGCTCAAGGAGAGACCCATGCCTGATTCCAAATCGCCCGACGCGAAATCCGCCGCCGACCAGTCCAAGCCCGGCTTCCAATACAGCCTCAGCAACCTGAAGCCCGCCGCCCCGGTCGAGAAGATCACCATCAGCTTCCCCGACGGCGCCCGCCGCGAATATCCCAGAGGCACCACCGGCTTCGACATCGCCAAGGGCATCTCGCCCTCGCTCGCCAAGCGCACCGTCGCGATGGCGCTGAATGGCGACCTCGTCGACCTCATCGATCCCATCACCGAGGACGCCAAGCTCGAGCTCGTCGACCGCGACGACCCGCGCGCGCTGGAGCTGATCCGGCACGACTGCGCGCACGTGCTTGCGGAAGCCGTGCAGGCGCTGTGGCCCGGCACCCAGGTCACGATCGGCCCCGTGATCGAGAACGGCTTCTATTACGATTTCTTCCGCAACGAGCCGTTCACCCCCGAGGACTTCGCCGCGATCGAGAAGAAGATGCGCGAGATCATCGGCCGCGACAAACCCTTCACCAAGGAGGTGTGGGACCGCGAAAAGACCAAGCAGGTGTTCCGCGACAAGGGCGAGGCGTTCAAGGTCGAGCTGGTCGATGCCATTCCCGGCAGCGAGCCGATCAAGATCTACTACCAGGGCGACTGGTTCGACCTGTGCCGCGGCCCGCACATGACCTCGACCGGGAAGATCGGCAACGCCTTCAAGCTGATGAAGGTGGCGGGCGCCTATTGGCGCGGCGATTCCAACAATCCCATGCTGACCCGCATCTACGGCACCGCCTTCGCCAAGCAGGAGCAGCTCGACGCCTATCTGAAGCAGATCGAGGAGGCCGAGAAGCGCGACCACCGCAAGCTCGGCCGCGAGCTCGACCTGTTCCACTTCCAGGAGGAAGGCCCGGGCGTCGTGTTCTGGCATCCGAAAGGCTGGAGCATCTTCCAGGCGCTGATCGCCTACATGCGCCGGCGCCTCGCCGGCGAGTATGACGAGGTGAACGCGCCGCAGATCCTCGACAAGTCGCTGTGGGAGACCTCGGGCCACTGGAACTGGTATCGCGAGAACATGTTCGCGGCGCAGTCCGCCGGCGACGAGGCCGAGGACAAGCGCTGGTTCGCGCTGAAGCCGATGAACTGCCCGGGTCACGTGCAGATCTTCAAGCATGGCCTGAAGAGCTACCGCGACCTGCCGTTGCGGCTCGCGGAGTTCGGCGTCGTGCATCGCTACGAGGCTTCCGGCGCCATGCACGGCCTGATGCGCGTGCGCGGCTTCACCCAGGACGACGCGCACATCTTCTGCACGGAAGATCAGCTCGCCGACGAATGCCTGAAGATCAACGACCTCATCCTGTCGACCTACTCGGATTTCGGCTTCGAGGGCGAGCTGACGGTGAAGCTGTCGACCCGGCCGGACAAGCGCGTCGGGACCGACGAGATGTGGGATCACGCCGAGCGCGTGATGGCGACCGTGCTGAATGAGATCAAGGCGCAGAGCAACCACATCAAGACCGAGATCAATCCGGGCGAAGGCGCGTTCTACGGGCCGAAGTTCGAATACGTGCTGCGCGACGCCATCGGCCGCGACTGGCAGTGCGGCACCACGCAGGTCGACTTCAACCTGCCGGAGCGGTTCGGCGCGTTCTACATCGACGCCGACGGCGCCAAGAAGGCGCCGGTGATGGTACACCGCGCGATCTGCGGCTCGATGGAGCGCTACATCGGCATCCTGATCGAGCACTACGCCGGCAGCTTCCCGCTGTGGCTGGCGCCGACCCAGGTCGTCGTCACCACCATCACCTCGGAGGGCGACGAATATGCCAAGCAGGTGCTGGCGGCGCTGCGGCGGGCGGGACTGCGGGCCGAGATCGATCTGCGCAACGAGAAGATCAACTACAAGGTCCGCGAGCATTCGCTGCAGAAGATCCCGGCTTTGCTCGTCGTCGGCAAGAAGGAGGCCGAGACGCATTCGGTCTCGGTCCGCCGGCTCGGCCGCGACGGCCAGACCGTGATGCCGACGGCGGACGCCATCGCGGCGCTGGTCGACGAGGCGACGCCGCCCGACGTGCGGCGCCGCCAGCGCGAGGCGGCCTGAGGTCAGCCTATCCCCGCATAAGCGGGCCGACACGCGGGAACGGTATTCCCGCATGTCGCTTGCGTTGACCCGATCAACACGTTCCCTCGCCGTCATTGCGAGCGCAGCGAAGCAATCCAATGTCTTTCCACAGGGACAGTCTGGATTGCTTCGCTGCGCTCGCAATGACGCGGGGATAGATCTTGCGCCCGCATGGGCCGGCTGTCGCGAGCGGCTACGCTGACAGAGTGGCAACGACATCAACGGAATCTCCGTCTTTGCCCGCCGCCTGCAGCGCCACCTCGGCGCATTCGGCCATGTAGAGAAACATCGTCGCGAGCATCCGCTCGATCGCCTCGCGGCCGCGCGGCAGGATGGTGATGGCGTCGGTGCCGCGGGCGAGCAGGCCCTTCTCTTCCGCATCGCGCAGCAGTGTCAGCACATGCTTGCGCGACACCGAGAAGCGCGTCGCCAGGGCGTTGATGGAGAGCGGCACGGGTTCATCCGGCGGGAACGGCTGCTCGGGCCCTGCGCCCTGGGCCAGGCTGAACAGGATCACCATGCCGGCTGTGCGCTCGGCAAACGGCTCCAGCTCGGGCGCGCCGTCGAGGACGCGCAGGCCGGCGATGAAGCGGCGGCCGAGCTCGAGCACGAAGGTCTTCACGAAGGCCGGATCGTTCAGCGCCGTCCGATAGACCACGGCGGCCGGAAGTACCGCGCTCATCGCGTCGAACTGCACGCCCCAGCGCTCCCGATGCAGCGCGATCAGCTTGTCGGTCGGCACCAGCGGACGCCGGCGACGGTCGAGATTGGCGGCGGACGCGACCAGCCCGGCCGCGCGCATCAGCGCCAGCATCGCCTCGCAGCGGCCGCCACTGCACAGATCGAGTCTGGCGCACATCTCCTTCATGGCGCCGACGGTCAGGCCGAGCTCGCCGTCGCGCTGCTCGGCGAAATGCAGGTACAGCGCGACATGCGGAAACAGCGCCCTCGCCCGATCGCTCAGCAACGCATTGAGGATGCGGTCGCCGCGGTAGAGCTGGACCGCGGCTGCGGTCGAGGCTCGCATCGCCGCGGCGAAGCCGGGGGCGCCGCGCAGCCGCAGTACGGCATCAGGTGAAGGTGTCAGCGCTGTCATTCCCACTGCAAGGCTGGTGCCCGGCCGGCCGCGAGCTGCGGTCGCCAGCGTCATCTTTTTACCGATCCACCCCAACTTCCACAATTGCCGGCGCCAGGCCGGGCTGCGGACCGATGGCCGCAGCCCGTACGACCGGCGCCGCCGCACCAGGCGAAAGATGGCCGGCTTCACGTCACGGCTGCACGCCGGCTCGAGCAAAGGGTCCGCCTGCGGCCGCGGCAGCACGCGGTAGAACCGATCAAAACGCCGTGCCGTGATCTCGTTGCGGGCGGGGGCGCATGCTATCTGTCGCGGATGCAACCAACGAGACCTGACGACGTGACCGACGCGATTGAACTCCTGAAGACCCGCCGCTCCGTGAAGCCGCGCGAGATGAGCGGTCCCGGCCCCTCGCCCGCCGAGCTCGACACCATCCTGACCATCGGCGCCCGCGTGCCGGACCATGGCAAGCTCGCGCCGTGGCGCTTCATCGTGTTCGAGGGCGACGGCCGGCGCCGCGCCGGCGAAGTCATTGCATCCGCCTTCGCCAGGAAGAACCCGCAGGCGACCGCTGCCGAGCTGGAGGTGGAGAAGAACCGCTTCATGGAAGCGCCGCTTGTGATCGGTCTCGTCAGCTTCACCCGGCCGCATCCCAAGGTGCCGGCCTATGAGCAGGAGCTGTCGGCCGGCGCCAGCGCGATGAACATCCTGACCGCGGCCACCGCGCTCGGCTATGGCGGCTGCTGGCTGTCCGGCTGGTTCATGTTCGACCGCGACGTGATGGACGGGCTCGGCCTGAAGCCGGAGGAGAAGCTCGCAGGTCTCATTCATATCGGCAAGCCGACCAAGCCGAGCGAGGACCGCCCGCGCCCGGCGCTGGCGGACATCGTGACGCGGTTCTGAGCGCGACAATCTCCGCTGTCGTCCCTGCGAACGCATGCGAACGCAGGGACCCATAACCACCGGCGGCAGTCGCGACACAAGCTCGTTCGACACCATCCGTCACCACATCTTCCTGGGGTTATGGATCCCGGATCGGCGCGCGCCTACGGCGCGCTTGTCCGGGACGACGGTTGAGGGTGTGGCGGCCGTCATCCCATCACGCCGCCTTGGACGATCGCCCACCGAACTGCGCCAATAGCCCCGCGATCTCCGAGGCCGGCTTGGCGGCGCTGAACAGATAGCCCTGGACCTGGTTGCAGCCTTCGGCGCGCAGCCAGTCGAGCTGATCCGATGTCTCGACGCCCTCGGCGGTGGTGATGATGTTGAGACTCCTGCCGAGGCCGGAGATGGCGCGGACGATGGCGAGGCAGTCGGAGCGCTGCGCGAGGTCCTTCACGAAGGAGCGGTCGATCTTGATCTTATCGAACGGGAAGCTGCGGAGATAGCTGAGGCTGGAATAGCCGGTGCCGAAATCGTCCATCGAGATGCGGATGCCGAGCTGGCGCAGCTGATGCAGCGTCGCCAGATTGGCCTCGGTCTCCGCCAGCAGGATCGACTCGGTGATCTCGAGCTCGAGCCGCTCCGGCGCCAGCGCCGACTGTGCCAGCGCCTGCACCACGACCTGCACCAGATTGCGGCTGCGGAACTGCACCGCCGAAAGGTTCACCGCCACCTTGATGCCATCGGGCCATCGCGCCGCCTCGTGACAGGCCTCGCGCAGCACCCATTCGCCGAGCGGCACGATCAGGCCAATGTCTTCGGCCACGGGGATGAAGTCGGCCGGCGAGATCATGCCCTTGTCGGGATGGCGCCAGCGCAGCAGGCATTCGAAGCCGGAGATCGCGCCGGTCGCGACGTCGACCAGCGGCTGGTAGTGCAGCTCGAATTCGCCCTGCGCGAAGGCGCGGCGCAAATCGTGCTCCATGTCGCGGCGCTTCTGCGCCTGGCGGTCCATCTCCTTTTCGAAGAACCGATGCACGCGGCCGCCGTCCTGCTTGGCGCGGTACAGCGCCATGTCGGCGTTCTTCATCAGTTCCTCGCAGCTCGCGCCGTCGCCCGGCGACAGCGCGATGCCGATGGAGGCACCGATCACGAGCTCATTGCCGTCGATGTCATAGGGCGCGCTGAGCGCCGCGATCAGACGCGCGGCGCTCTCGCTGGCGTCATCGGCGCCGCCCTGACGGATGATCACCGCGAACTCGTCACCGCCGAGCCGCGCCGCCAGCTTGCCGCCATGCATCTGCTGCGTCAGGCGGCCCGCGACCGCCTGCAGCAGCCGGTCGCCCATCGGATGGCCGAAGGAATCGTTGACGGTCTTGAACAGGTCGAGGTCGATGCACATCACCGCGATGCGCCTGTCCGCCGACAAGGCGCCGTCGAGCTCCTGCGTGAGGCGCTGCTGGAAGAATTCGCGGTTCGGCAGGCCGGTCAGCCCGTCATGGTGCGCCATGTAGGCGATGCGCGCCTCGGCGCGGCGGCGCTCGGTGATGTCGACGATCGCGACCAGCACGCCGTCGCGGCCATCGAAGCTGATCTCGCGGCCATAGGTCAGCACCTCGATCTCGCTGCCATCAGCCTTGCGATGGCGCCAGTCGCGGTGAAACAGATCGCCGTCGGCGAGCCGCAACAGCGCGTCATCGAGGCTTTCCCATTCGCCCGGCGGCCAGAGATCCCAGACGTTCATGCACAGGAGATCGGCCCGGCCATAGCCATAGTGCCCGACCATCGCGTCGTTGACGTTGAGGATCTGCGCGGTCTTGGCGTCGAGGATGCACATCGGCACCGGATTGGCGTCGAACAGCAGCCGGAACGAGGCCTCGCGCCGCTTCAGCGCGGTCACATCGGCAATGGTCAATGAGATGATGTCGCCGAAGGCGTGGGCGCCGAGCCTGAGACTGCGCGCTTCGCTGTCGAGCTCGAACTGGTCGCTTCGCCCGTGCGTGACCACGTCGAACAGCCGCGCCATCACCTCGGGCGTGCACAACATGTTGCCGCCCTGCTTCAGCCGATGCCATTGCAGCGTCGCCGACGGCAGCCTGAGCAGGTCAGCGGCCGCGCGATTGTGATGGACCACCTGGAAATCGCAGGGCATGCCGACGCTGTCGCGGATGGTCGCGAGCGAGACGACGCCGTCATCGGTCGTCGAGAAGATCGCGTCGAGCAGATTGTACTGCGTGGCACGCTCGTTGACGTAGGTCCCGACCAGCGTGCTGCCCCACCGCGAATTGGTCGGCAACGCCAGGACGTCATAGCTGCGGACCATGCCGTCGCGCACGCAATGCGCAGAAGCGAGATAGGGCTGGCCGCTGGCGAGCGCGCAATTGGCGGCCTCCACCAGCACGGTGGCGCAATCCGGCGACACGGCTTCGACCGCGACGTCCCAGCGTTCGTCCTGCAGCCATTGCTGGACGTAGCGGCCGCTGCGCGAAATCTGCAGGCTGCCGTCGTCGTTGTTGAGCACCGCGATGTGATCGGCGAGACGGCCGAGGCTGCCCAGCATCACGTCCTCGTAGCGCGGCAGGCGCTGCCCTGGCCTCAACGCGGCCTGCCATTTGCGCCTGAGTACCGGGATGTCGTCAAAGAGATCGCTGCTGATCGTTGTCAACGCCTTGGTCGTCGCGGCACTCATCATTCCCACTCGATCGCCCACCCTGTAGGTCCCGGCGGTATCTGAAGCAGACGCGGCTTTAACGAGCTGTAAATGCATTGGCTTCGCGCATGGCGCGCAGCGATTGTGACAGTTTTAAGTGGTTCCATGGTTATCGCGCATTAGCGACTGTGACAGCGTCGCTTCATCGCCGCTGTGCCAACGAGAGGGAGATACGGCACGGATGCGGATGTGACTGCGCGATCTCGCGACACGATCTGCCCGAGTTTTGCTGATCGAACCGCCCTCTTCAAACAGAGGGCGCAGGGAGAGCCGGACCTCGACTGAGGCCCGTGGCCCGCCTGCGAAAAAAATGCAGGCGGCAGGTACCACAGGTCAGCCGGAAACCCGGCCCTCCCTGCGCGATGGCTTTAACGGCTGCTTCGCGTTCTCCCTGGTGCGCCGGGCTTTCTGGCCACCATCCCCACGCAAGGCGAAGCCTCAACGTGAGTTGATATCAGCATCGGGATATCAGGACCGCGCGACTTGACCGTGCGCAGCAGATCGTTCGTCGGCACGAGAGACCCCGCGCTGCAATCCACCACGCCCACCGCTCCCCGCCTCGCGTCTCGTGACGACCGCGATACGCCCCTCATCTCGAGGCGGGATGCGCGGAAAGATCCACCTGATTTGCCCGACGACGCAAGGACTAATAACTGCGACAAAGTAACCCGACGGGCAGACGTCGCGAGTTTAGCGAGTCGTGTCGCGCACCACTGCTTCGACGATCACCGCCGTCGTCCCGGCCTTGAGCGGGGACCCATAGCCACCGGCCGCGGCGAGGCGGGCCGCTGACAGCTACGTCCCCGATAGCATCCGCGGTATGGGTCCCGGCGTTCGCCGGGACGACACCGTTGGTGGAACGCGATCCTGCAAAAACTCTGCGCTCGCATCACTCCTGCTCCAGACGAATGCCTGCGTCGCTGAGCGCCTCCATGAGCCGCTCGATGTCCTCGGATGCGACGGTGTTGCCTGGACAGATCTCATTCAGCTCGTCGAACGTGATCCATCCCTTACGCTCACCGATCGCGATGGCATGGCGGATGATGTCGGATATCTGCATGCGGCTCTCCCCGGAGATGGGTTCTCATCAATAGCGGGGAGAGTCGGTTTGCCCCTGCAGGCTTTCGCGCGTCCTACCGCGCCAGCACCTCGACCTCGCCGTCGACGCCGTTGACGACGCTGAAGGAGCGCTCGAACACCTTGCCTTCGTTCTTGGCGATGGCGCGGTAGTCGCCTTCGGACAGCACGACCTTGGGGAAGGCGCCGATCGATTCCTTGATCACGTCGCCGCCGGGGTTGATGACCGACCAGGCGGTGTTGGCGAGCGCCTCGCCGCCCTTGTCGGAGACGAGCTTCAAGGTGATGACCGCGGCACGGTGCGTCACCGTGACGTCGGTGAGCTTGCCGGCCTGGACGCGGATGTCGGAGCGCACCACCGAGTTCGCGTCGCCATAGTTGGAGACGATGTAATAGGTGCCTTCCGGCAGCATCAGCATGTCGCCGGCGGCGACGTTCGGCACCAGCGGCGCCCGCTCGCGGCCGTCGAACTGGCTGCCCTTGTAGATGGCGAACGAGATCTGGTTCTGCGGGATCTTGCTGCTGCCGACCCTGCCCTCGAGGCGCAGGCCGCCGGCCGGCAGCACGAAGGATTCGCGATCGGTCTCCGTCTTCAGGTTCACCGACCTGACCGCGCTGACGAGGCCGAGCGCGACATGCACGACATAGGTGCCGGGCGGCAGCACGATGTTCGGCGTCGGGCCGCGATCCTCGCGCAGCATCTTGAAGGCGCCGGATTCGTCCGGCCGGTCGGCGAACACGCGCCAGACCAGACCGCCATTGATGTTCGGCAGGTCCTTGCCGAACCGCGCCGACAGCGACAGCACGCCCTGATTGGGAGTCGCGGCCGGCGGAGCGGCCACCGGCGGGATCGCGGCCGGCGCGCCGGGGGGGATCGCGGCGACCGGGGGTCCCGGCAGCGCCTGCGGGGCCGGCGGCGGAATGGGCCCGGCGGCGGGGCCGGAGGGTGGCGCCAGGCTGACCGCCGCCCCGGGATCAGGCACTGAGGCCGGCGGAACCGGCGGCGGCCGGTCGCCGAACAGTTGCGCCGCGGCCGGCGACATCACGAAACCGGTCAGCGGGCACGACAAGGCGAGCACAAGCCATAGCCGCCCGCTGCGCCGGAATCTGGTGAACCCGCGACCTGTCGTCATCGTCCTGCTTTTGACCGAAAACGCGGCAAATTCAAGCCTCTACTCAACCTTCCCTGAGGAACCGCGCGAACGGCGCGCGACCTGGTCGCGTTCTCGGGCGCCTGAGCGCCCGCGGCGCGCAGTCTGCCCGGCGGAGCGTTCAAATCAGCGGCATCCGGCACTCCCGTCGACCCGGCATAAAGGATGCTTCTGGTAGGCTGGTGCTAGGCTGTCATGCGTCATGAGTCCGTTGCCGACTCGTTGCACACAGTATGCGTAGGCGTGGAGATCGTGGTGCTGGATATTCTGAAAGGACGCCGTGCGAGCGGAACCGAAGGTTCCGATGTCGGTCTCGGGACGATCCGCAAGCCGGTGATCGGGCTGGCGCTGGGTGGCGGCGCGGCGCGCGGCTTTGCCCATATCGGCGTCATCCGGACCCTGATGGCCCACGGCATCGTGCCCGACGTCGTGGTCGGCACCTCGATCGGCGCCGTGGTCGGCGGCGCCTATGCGGCCGGCCAGCTCGATACCCTGGAGGAATGGGCGCGCAGCCTGCAGATGCGCAACATCCTCGGCTATCTCGACATCCGCCTCAATGGCTCCGGCCTGATCGGCGGCGAGAAGCTCGCCGCCCAGCTCGAAGCATCGCTCGGCCGCGTCACCATCGAGGAGCTGCCGATGAAGGTCGCGACGGTGGCAACCGAGATTCGCACAGGGCACGAGATCTGGCTGACCCATGGCAGCCTGGTCGATGCGATGCGCGCCTCCTATGCCCTGCCCGGCATCTTCGCGCCGGTCCTGATCGGCGACCGCTGGCTGGTCGACGGCGCGATGGTCAATCCGGTGCCGGTGTCGGCGGCGCGGGCGCTCGGCGCCGAGATCGTGATCGCCGCCAACCTGTCCAGCGACGTGTTCACGCATTCGACAACGATCTACGCGCATGGCCAGCCGGTCCAGGTGCCGGAGACGGTGATGGAAAGCACGCCGCCGAAGCGGCGCTTCCGCAGGCTGTTCTCGCCGGAGCGCGCGGTGAAACGGCAGTTCTTCGGCGAAGGCGGCCGGCCGGGCATCTCGTCGGTGATGGTCGACGCCTTCAACATCATGCAGGACCGCATCACCCGTGCGCGCCTCGCCGGCGACCCGCCGGACCTGCTGATCTCGCCGCGCGTCGGCCAGATCGGCTGGTTCGACTTCCACCGCGCGGCCGACCTCATCGCGTTCGGCACAAGGGCGGCCGAACGTGCGCTGGATTCAATCCAGGAGGCGATCGGCGCAGTCACGCCGACCGGCGGCGGAGCGACTACGCCGTCTTGATATACTGGCGGAGCGCTTCCTGCTCGGTCTCGTATTCCTGGACGCGCCACTTCACGACGTCGCCGATCGAGATCAGGCCGACCACGCCGCCCCCCTCGATCACCGGCAGATGGCGGAACTTGCCGTTGGTCATCATCTCCATGATCGAGGCGACCGTGTCCGCCGGCTTGCAGCTCACCACCCGCCGCGTCATCACGTTCGACACCGGCTCGGTCAGCGCCGCGGCGCCGCGCTCGCCGAGCGCGCGGACGATGTCGCGTTCCGAGAGGATGCCCTCCATCCGGCTGCCCGACATCACCAGCACCGCGCCGATCTTGCGCTCGGCGAGCCGCTTGGCAGCCTCGGCGAGTGTGGTCTGGGACTCGACGCTCTCGACCTGGTGGCCCTTGATGTCGAGGATCGCACGTACTGTCATTGCTCGTCTCCTTGAAAGGCCGGTGCGCCTTCTTGAACGAGGCGTCGTTGCGGCCGATGCTTCCAGCGATCGTCAGTCAAGCGAGTCTTCAATCAACAGTCTGGCAGCGCAACCGATCCAACGCATCCGGCCCGACCGCGTCTGATCCAACGCAGCGGATCGCGTTGTGGTTGCAACGCCCTTCGCAGGCCTGCCGCATGGCACAAAAGGGCCTGCTTTCGTTCGCCCGGAATCGTGTCCCGGTTGTGGTGGACGCAAATGATGAATGAAATCACCCGCGCTCGCAAGCGCAGGATCGCGGCAACTAATGGTCGGCCGCGTCGGACGGCAACGCAGGTGCAGCATCGCCACGCGCATGCGGGATGGGATCGAACAGCGCAAACAGGATCAGTCCGGCGATGAAGCCGCCGATATGCGCCTGCCAGGCGACGTCGGCGCCCTCGGCGCCGGGCGTGATGCCGCCGATGCCGAACACGATGTTGACGCCGAACCACACCGCCAGGAAGCCGAGGACCCGCGGATTGCGCAGCGCACGCGACAGCGACAGCGCCGGCACCCTGGCCGCCGCATCGGCATCGCCGCGGGTGAACGACAGGAAGCTGCCGCTCACGAAGGCAAAGCGCATCGCCGCCGCCATGGTGCCGGACACGGAGGCCGAGGCGCCGATCATCGGCGCCAGCGCGTGCTCATGGGTGAGCAGATGAGCCAGCGCACCGGCCGCCGCCGTCACCGCCAGGAACAGATAGAACCTGAGCGCTCCGAAGCGGCGCGCGAGCGCGCTGCCGAACGGCAGCAGCCACAGCACGTTGAAGCCGATATGCGCCAGATTGGCGTGCAGCAGCGAGTAGCTGAAAAAGGTCCAGATCTTGGCCGGCGTGCCGCCGGGAAACGCCCCGTCCATCAGGGTCTGGTCGTATCGTTTCGGGACAAAGGCGAACAGGTCGATGATCCCTGCGTTCCACTCGTCCGGCAGCAGCACGCGCAGATGGATCACCGCGATCAGCAGGATGTAGGCGGTCAGTGCGCCCGGCAGATTGAGGATCGGCTCCCGCGCCTGCTGGAGCGGCGGATCCTGCGTGAGGTCTGACGAGGAGGAATCCAACGGAACGCACGCCTTCGACGAGAGGAACAGATCCGTCAGATAGGCGGCTTTGGCCGGCCTGCGCAAGCGCACGGCGGCAGAGTTGATGTGTGGGGCGGAGGCAGCGGAGGCGAAAGGGCGACGGATCCGCCAAAAGAACGAGGGAGGGTCCTGAGAAGACCCTCCCTCCGAGACTTGCCGGCCTTTGCCGCGTCCGGAGCGCCCGGGGTTGTTGTCCCCACCCCGCCCCGTCGCGACGACCAGACTTGTTTGACGCCGCCTGCGTGTACCTCACCGTATCGCGGCGGACCTTGCACCGTCCGGCCGCGATCTGATGAACGCATTGTTAACGATCGCCGGGACGCCGCCAAGCTCATCGTTAATTTAACCTTAACGCGCGGAAGGCCGGGGTAAAGCCGGCACGATCGCACCATCGGCATGGACGCTGCACCACCCCTCCTGCGAAAATCAACCAGGGAGGCGCCTGGACGAAAGCGGGACAGCAATGTCCCCCGTGACGTCGAGGGGCGCGAGGGGTTACCGAGATGAAACATCCGTCCAATCGCGAGCTCTTCGCCTATTGGAACGACAGGCGCGGCCATGCCAAGGCGCCGGAGCGCAGCGACTTCGAGCCGTCGGCCGTGCGCGAGCTGCTCGGCGACATCTTTGTCCTGTCCTGCGATGCGGACAGCGGCTTTCCGTTCCGCATGGCCGGCACGCGGCTGTGCGCCCTGCTCGGCGGCGACGTCAAGGACAGCAGCTTTCCGGCGCAGTTCGCGCCGGCCAGCCGCCGCGAGATCGAGGAGATCACGGCGGTGGTCTGCGAAGAGACGCTGCCCGCGATCGCCGGCGTGACGGCGCAGGCGCCGGATCGCACGACCGCGCATTTCGAACTGCTGCTGCTGCCGTTCGCGACCCGCGCGCATGAGCCGATCAGCCTGACCGGCCTGCTCGCCCCGTTCGAGACGCCAAGGGGCGCGCTCGGCCCGCTGGAGATGGTGTCCTGGCGCTATATCCATCCGCCGGTCGAGCCGATCGTGCCGCGCGCGCTGCGCAAGCTCGCGCTCGCCCGCGGCCTGATGGTGTATGAGGGACTGCGCTAACTTCCTGCAGATGCGTGTCCCGTAAGCCTTGTCGGGGCCCCAGCTCTCTCCCCGTCATTGCGAGCGCATCATCCGGACAAGGCCCGGAATGACGGAGAGAGCCGTCATCAGCGGCAATGCTCGTCTTGCGCGAACAAGATGAACGCCTGCGGTGCTGCGATAACGCTGAATTAACCGTGCAGGACTTAGTTTCAACACTGGATCATCCGGCACGCTAAGAGCCGGCTTTGAGTGGCGAAACATGGCGTTGCCGAACAAAAAACTCTCTCTTCCGGCCGCCGAGGAGCGCCGCCGTTTCCAGCGGGTCAAGGTCCACCTGCTCGGCCGCTACATGCTGCCCGACCGGCGCGAGTTTCCCTGCCAGGTGATCAACATGTCGCCGGGCGGGCTGGCGCTGCTCGCACCCGGCATCGGCAATGTCGGCGACCGCGTGATCGCCTATCTCGACCATATCGGCCGCGTCGAGGGCAAGATCACCCGCATCATCGACAACGGCTTCGCGATGACGATCGGCGCCACCGCGCGCAAGCGCGACAAGCTCGCCGCGCAGCTGACCTGGCTCGCCAACCGCGACATCCTCAACCTGCCGGAGGATCGCCGCCACGACCGTATCATTCCGCGCAACCCGATCGCGGTGCTGACGCTCGAGGACGGCACCAAGATGACCTGCCGCATCATCGACATGTCGCTGTCGGGCGCGGCGATTGCGGCGGAGACCAGGCCGCCGCTGAAATCGCAGGTCATGCTCGGCCGCGTCCAGGCGCGCGTGGTGCGAAATCTCGAAGGCGGCTTCGCGATCGAGTTCATGCACGCCCAGCTCGCCGAAACGCTCGAAGACAGCGTTACCGCGCGGTAAAGCCGCAAGCCTCTGAAATCCCGCAACTTCACGGAGCACACGGCGTCCGCCACCACGGGCGCCGTGTGGCGTTCGGCCATCGCACAGGCAGTCCAGCGCAGTTAATGGTTGGCGGGAAAAGCGCACGGGACCCTGCAACGGCAGCGGTTCCCGGCTTAATGCCGCGCATTCGATTCAACCGCGAATGATTCAAATTTTAGCTAGATTCGATTCAAGTGAAAGTCGAATAAGCCCTTTGTTTTACTTGGATTTGCGTCAAATCCATCGTGGCGATTTAGCGGCAGCGAAAAATCTTTGTGAGACAGATGGTCCCAACGAAAACGGGGGCCAAAATGGTCAAGCGGACGGGACAGGCAACAGGGTGGGCGGTCGCAGCCTTCCTGATGGCGATGGGCGGGGTGGCGCATGCCGGTGATGACCGGGTGCTCTATGCGAGCCTGGGCGACACCGCACGGGCGCCGATCGGCTGGGTCGAGTTCTGCACCGAGACCCCCGAGGAATGCCGCGGCGGCGCGTCGCAGCCCCGCGACATCGTGCTGTCCCAGACCGCCTGGCGCGATCTGCTAAAGGTCAATCGCTGGGTCAACGAGAACGTCAAGCCGATCACCGACATGGACCATTGGGGCGTGGTCGAGAAATGGTCGCTGCCGACGGATGGCTACGGCGACTGCGAGGATTACGTGCTGTTGAAGCGCAAGCTGCTGATCGATGCCGGCTGGCCCCGCGAGGCGCTGCTGATCACGGTGGTGCGCGACAAAAAGGGTGAAGGACATGCCGTCCTCACCGTGAAGACCGACAAGGGTGAGTACGTGCTCGACAATCAGAACGAGAACGTCGTCGCCTGGACCGAAACCGGCTACCGCTTCGTCAAGCGGCAGTCGCAGAGCGACCCGAACGTGTGGGTCTCGCTCGGCGACGGTCGCCCGGCAGTGGCCACCGCCAGCGCCAGAGAACGCTAAGGCGTCCGCGAGCGCTGATCAGAGAGGCGAGACACGAATTCGAGTTACGCGACCCGGTCACATCCCCACCCCTCCCCGTCCCAGACCGGTTCGCGCGCGGCCAGGCCTCCCCCAAGGCCTGGCCGCAACTTTTTTTGCCGGCGGATTTTGCCGAAAAACACGTGATTTCAATTGGATTTAGGTGCCAATCGATCTTCGCTCGCTGACATCTGGCGACCGAACCTTGACGGAACATGGCACCGGGGACGGGGAAAATTCGGGGAATGTGTTCCCGGCATGTTCTCGCTCTTGCCATGCCGGCGTCGCGGTGAGATGTGGCGCCATGAAAGGTGATCAGGTCCGCATCATCCCGCGCAGCCCCGAGGGGATTCCCGACACCGGTAGCTTCGAGGCGCGCTTCGCTGACGGCCGGCCCTCGGTCGATCGTCGACGCAGCCGAGGCCATCGACCGCGAATTTGCGCTCTACCTGCTGCTGCTCTACACCGGCGTGCGCAAAAGCGAGGGCCTGGCGCTCTTGCGCGCCGACGTCCGCCCCCCTCCGAGGCCGCCGCCTGGCTGCGCACCTCGAAGAACGAAGATCCGCGCATGCTCCGACTGCGCGCGGATCTGGCGCAGCGGATCGCCGCGCACCTGGAGGCTTCCACGGGCGACCACCTGTTTCGCTTCAACGAGGACGGCCACTTCAAGCACCTGCTGACGCGCGCCACGATGGCCGCCTGCGGCCTGGTCTGTACCAAGCGCCGGCCAGTACCGTGGAAGAAGCCGGCGTTCCGGCTAGCCTTCGTCGGCTTCCACACCTTCCGCCACACCTGGGCAACCTGGATGCGCCGCTATGGCGGCGCCGACGTCCAGGGCATCGCCGCGACCAACAACTGGCGCGACCCGCGCAGCGCCGCGCGCTACGCACACGTCGTCTCGCGCGAGGAATGGCAGCGCGTCGAGAATCTGCCCGGCGTGGGGAGCGTCCGGGGGAAAATCGCTGGCTGAAAGTCCCGGCACTCCTCGAAAGGCTCACCTTTCTCGTGGCTCAAGACTTTGGATTGACGACGGCCGCATCGACAATAAGGTTCGCTGGAGCGCCCTCCTGAGCTCTGACCAATTGAAGCGTGTTTGCCCACATGACAACACCTGGACGACCTGTTTCAGGGCTGAGTCCCATAAATCCGGCGTTGATCGTAAACTCCACGGACAGCAGCCATTTGCCCTCGTGAATCTCCTGCTTCTTTAGAAGCGTCTCAGTGACTTCTCTAAGCTCAAACGTAAACTGAGTTGCTTCAGCCATGAACTGTCCTTTCACGGCCAGCGGTCCAAATACGAATAGCCTCCGCCGTCGTCTCGGAAGCGGTGGATAGCGTTACGGAGCCTCCCGTTCCGGCCGGAAGATTTACGGTGGTTCCCGCTATGGCCCGGAGACGGTCCGTGATACCCGAGCTATAAACCGTACCGTGAGGGCTGTAGCCGAAGCCCCCCGCGAAGCCCGTGATGCCTGCGACTTTCCACGCGCCGATCCCCGAGACCGTAGTCGTTATGGTCTCAGAAGTTCTCACTGCGATGGCAGCGCTAAGCATCATGATAACGAGTTGATTAAGGCTTGTGTGCTCGTATACCGCACGGTCGAGGAGCTGTTGGTGCAGAGTTCGGGGCATGCGGACCAGCACTTTCCCGCTCGGCAAAGGCTCGCTCACCGGCTTTGATGGGCTAGGGACAGGGTTCCCCGCCTTCTGTGCCGCATCGAGCCATACTTCAATCGCCGTCTGCAGTTCAGTGAGGGCTTCCGTTTGGGTTTCTCCAAACGCCGAGCAGCCGGGAAGATCCGGAGCAACAGCGATGAAACCCTCGTCTTCATCGCTGTAAAAGACCTGTGCAGGATACCTATTTGCGTTCATAGCGGATTACCGAGGCTCCCCGAGGTCAAAATCCCAATACCGTTCAATCATGCGCTGAAGTTGCTTGGCCTGGTATGGCTTTATTTTACCGTCGCGATTCTGGAAATTGAGCTGCTCAACTTCGCCAGCTCTTGAATATGCCCTATGGGCCCCCTTCCCTGAGTTCCAGGAAAACCCAAGCCATTCCGCGGCTTTGCAGGCGTCATCGAACCGGACATTGCGTGCGTTGTTCAGGATGTCAACGAGTAGCTTGTCGCGTTGTGCCACGATGCTATCGCCTATGATATCACATATGATTTAAGTGGTAAACAGGATGGATCAACGGTCTCTACAACCTGAGATAATAGCACGTCGGCTCAGAAAGGCGACGTTTCAGCGGGCCGATAGCTCCATAAGTTGCGCTCGGGGAAGGTACGGGGAAAAGCCGCCAGCGGACAAGAAATCATTGTGATTTCAACACGCGGACCAATGTCCCCCAAGGGCTGGCCGCAACTTTTTTTGGCGGCGTCGCCCGGCCGACGATAGTTCATGAACGCGTGCGAGTACGGCACGAGACGGGGAAATCTCCCGTTCACCCTCCTGCCGCGTCGGCGGGCTTCCGAAATCTGGTGCCAGGTGCGTTCGGGGACGGCGCGAGTCCGTCTCCGTCTATTGGGACGACAATCCAGGCCGACGGGCCATCTCAATGAGCACGACCAATCGATCAGTCCTCGGCAAAGGCTGCCGCCCGGATCTCCCGCGTCGGGCACGATCGACTGTCCCCGCGTATCTCTCCGCGATGCCGTCCTGAGAGCAGGCCGAGATGTAGGCGCCCCCGGTTTAGAGGCCAGCGGCGATCCCGACCGTCCCAGCTCCATCACTTGCCAGGAAGCGCGGAGGCTTCGGCCGGCAATGGACCATTGGTCAAGCAGGTCTGCGGCATCCGGTCGAACGCGCGAACAAATTCCGACGAGAACCGCTTCGCGCTGTCAAATGACAGATGCATCTCGTCGACAAAGGTGAGATCGTCGCCGGTGTCCGCGTCGATATACATGGCCCCGATCGTCTCGGCGAGTTGGCTGGTCGGATCCGGCTTCGGCCAGATTTCGGTCGTCGGCATCGGGACCAGGACGACACAGTCGGCAGGCATGCCAATTCGCTTCAAGAAGGTGTTCGCCTCGATCGCCGCGAGCGGCACATTGACCTGAAAGTCCCGCAACCGATCCCGACGAACTCGGGGGCGCTGGCGATCCGCCATAAGCGAATCCCGCCAGAGAAAATAGCCATCCACTGACGATCTGAAGGCCGTCGGCGCAATTTCGCAGTCGATAAACCGAAATTTGCATAGGGCTGGCTGGGCCCACATCTCCCCCTTCTTGACCAGAGCCCGCCCGAGCTCCCATCGATCATGCATCGCGGCCAGAGCGGGCTCGCTCACACGGTCGTTGAAATAGGGGTCGACGCCAATCACCAGCACACGTGGACGCAGATGGTGCTTCACTGCAAGCGCAGAGAAGAACGCCTGCTGGTCCTCATAGCTGAATCCGAGATTGAACTGCCGTACACCGCGTGCGGCAAAATACGACCGCACTTCAGCCGTGCTGAAAGCAAACATCGTGCGGCTCGATCCAGTAAAGACCACGTCGGCTGCCTTCAGGTTGGCAAGCGCCCTGCGCTCGATCCCGAACCAAAACGCAGCATGCTCGAAATCTCCAAACCGGCGCGCACTGCACGAGCTGATGAACTGATCACGCTCCGGCGCCGGCTTGCATCCGGCGATCGAGATACCCCTGCCGCTGTATGCTATCGGAGCGGCCAGGCAGCCCGATAAGATGACCATGGCAATATAGATCAACAACCAAAGTTTGTGCCCCATCACGCACGCACGCGCCCCCCGGCCGACCAGAACAACGGTTATAAAATACCACATGGGTTCGCCATCGCGCGCAACAAAATCGACTTCAGATTGAATTCCGAGTTTGAAGTTCGACGTCTTGCCGCCGGTCGCGGATGGTGCGAGGCACGTCATCGCCTCGCGTAAGGCCGTTCCGATGCGCAACTTTTTTTGGCCTTGCTTTGACGATACGTCGCAGGCGGGGCGCGGCAACGGCCGGCCAACCTTGTTTTCCCTCGACCGTCGGGTTTAGGTTGTCGGCATGATGATGATCCTGCGAAGCGCGACCTTGCTGGCCGCGGCCCTGACCCTGGCGAACTGCTGCATGTCCGGCACCGGCTGCTCGGGACCGCTGGCCTCGGCCGGCACACCTGCAGCCGCGCCGGCGATGGCCGCTACGCCCGCCGTGATTACCGCGCAGCCGACGAGCGCTGCGGCCGACTGGGACGGCCGTGTCGCCACCTCCGACGCCGACACCGAGATGGTGACGGAGCCGGACATCGGCACGCCGCGCAAAGGCGCCAAGCGCCGTGGCGACTCGCGGGTCGACGTGATGTCCGCGCAATCGAGCTCCGGTTATCGCGGCCGGATGAGCTGGGAGGAGGAACAGGCGGCCGACCTCGCCGACGAGGCCCGCCTCAAGCAGAAGCTCACGATCTGCCGGAACTGCAGCGCAACGCAGTAAGCATTTGTCCGTCCGCAGTTTTCGGCTGGTCGCGACCGCGACCTGGAACCGCTGCGACCGCGCGATTTCGGGCTTGCAGGCCTCGCTTTTGTCGGATTTCCTAATCAAACGTTGACGACTTGGTTCGTTCGCCAGATGCACGATTTGCGGGCTCGGCGGACAGCGTTCTCTGCTCGAGTTTTTCGCCTCTCCCAGTTTTCGGGAGGAGCATCCGAAGCTTTTTCAATTTGGGTGGTTTCGTGATGAATCCGGTGACGCGCGACACCAGACGCTACCCCGAGAAGCTCAGCCCGAGCCCCGTCAAGGGCGCCCAGCCGATCGCGCTCGCCGCCGCGACGCTCGTGGTGCTGGTCGCGGGCATCGGCGGCATCATGTTGTGGCGTGCCTATGGCGGCGCGCCGGAAGCCGAGCGCGGCGCGGTGACGCGGCAGTTGCAGGCGCGCACGGTGCAGGCATCCGAGCAATTGGTGGAGAAGACCAAGGGCCTGGAGGCCACCCAGCAGGAATCGATCGATCAGTTGCAGATGATGCAGGAGCAACTGCAGAGCATGCGCCGCCTGCTCGCGGCTCAGCAGGCCGACACCAAGCGGCTGTCGGACCAGGTCTCGACCCTGAAGGACTCCATCGATGGCCTGCGCCAGTCCTTCGCCAGCACGCAGAGCTCGGAGCAGGCCGCGCCTGCTCCACGCAACCGCAGCATCCGCGCCCGCGCCCATGCCAGCCGCAGCAGCCATCGGCATCGTCGCAACCGATCCTGAGACGCCCGGTTCTGACGCCTGCTCGTAGAATTCCCGCCGAATTTTCCCGGGACCCTGTGAAGTGCTTCACAGATTGAAACCGGGAGTCACGCCATCCTGCCTGCACCGGATGGCGAGCCAATTTCAGGATGGCACAGGGCCAATTTCAATATCCGGGGCTGGCAAGGTCGTTGGCGCCATACTGCGCCGACGGCCTTGTTCTTTGTGGCGGCGCGTTCGACCGCCCGGAACGGATCCGACGGCCGCGGCTCTCCGGCTGGTGACTTGCTTTTCCCAGCCGATTCTCGGCTCAATGCGCCCTGAAGACGCAGAGGAGCCCCCATGTCCGCCGATCCAGCACTGACGTCCGATGTCATCGGGCTGACCACAGTCGCCCCCTTCTCACGCCGCGGCTTCATGACAGCGTCCGCTGCCGTGACGGCCGGCTACACGCTGGCGGCCGGCCCGGTGCGGGCCGAGGTCGTTACCACCGACACCAATGGCCTGAATGCCGGAGATGCGAAGATCAAGGTCGGCGACCGCGACATGCCGGCCTATTTCGCGCGCCCCGCCAGCGCCAGCAATCCACCCGTCGTGCTGGTCGCGATGGAGATCTTCGGCCTGCATCAGTACATCAAGGACGTGACGCGTCGTCTCGCCAAGCTCGGCGCGCTCGCCGTGGCGCCGGACTACTACTTCCGCAGCGGGACCGACCTCACCAAGATCACCGAGATCAAGGACCTGCTGCCGATCGTGAATGCCAAGCCCGACGCGGAGCTGCTGTCGGACCTCGACGCCACCGTGGCCTGGGCCAAGTCGCAGGGCGGCGACACCTCGCGTCTCGGCATCGTCGGCTTCTGCCGCGGCGGCCGCAACGTGTGGGAATATGCGGCGCATAGTTCGGCGCTGAAGGCGGGCGTTGCGTTCTACGGCCCGCTGATCGACCCGCCCAATCCCGCCTGGCCGAAGAGCCCGACGCAGCTTGCGCCGGAGATGAAGGCGCCCGTGCTCGGCCTCTACGGCGAAGCTGACACCGGCATTCCCGTCGCCAGCGTCGAGGCCATGAAGGCCGCGCTCGCCGCCAACAAGAAGACCGCCGAGTTCAAGATCTATCCCGGCGCGCCGCATGGCTTCCACGCCGACTACCGCCCCAGCTATCGCAAGGACGCCGCGGAGGACGGCTGGGCGCAGATGCAGGCGTGGTTCAAGAAATATGGCGTGCTGAGCTGACAGCCGCGGCCCGGGGCGAGCGAACACGGAAGACTGCCCCGCGAGACTTCCCGCAAGTCGCTGGCCGGCTGTCGCTTGCGCTCGGGCGCCGGACCGGCGGCTGTTAGCGCGGCCGACGATCGTCGCGACGAATCTTCGCCAGCTGCCTGCCGCCCTGCTCGAGCTCCCAGGCCATCCAGACCAGCGCGGCGCCCAGGCTGACGACGACGCCCATGAAGACAAACGTGAGTTCAGGGGATGTGAGTGTGTTCATCATGCCTGGATCCCATGCAAGCGTTGCGCCAGCTACTTCTCCGTTGCCGCTCCGCCGATCGGAGCGGCAACAAATGGTCACGAGATGTCGTTAAGGCGAAGTGACCGGATCGGCCGGCCGCCTCGCCCAAACTTCATTCACACACCTCGACGTTGCGATAGCGCCAGCCGTGCGCTGTCCGCACACGCTTGCGCGCGACGTAGCAGCCGCCGAGATCCTCGTAGGTGTACGGGTAGTAGTAGGGATAGCCTCCGTATCCGTAGTAGCCGGGATAGCCAAAACCGAAGCCGAACCCGAGTCCGAAACCCGGGCCAAAGCCATGATGGCCGAAGCCATGATGGAAACCGCCCGGCCCGTGCGCCGACGCCATGCCCGGCATCATTGCCGCCGCAATCACGGCACCCGCCAACAATCCCATCAATCTCTTGCGCATCGATCCGTCTCCAAATTCAACCGGCATGAGAGCGTCAGTGTACTCCGGTGCTCCCAGCCGGAAGTCTCTAAGCCGGATTTGGAACGGCGCGCGGGCAAACCCGCTCACATCTGCGCGATCTCGATGTCGTTGCGTGACGTCTGGAGCGGCGGGCAACATTCAGCAACCGCGACAGATGCTCTTCACCTTCGGGTCGACCGCGTTGTTCTCCTGCTGAATCTGCACATCGGTCGCATCACCGGTACGGTTCGGGCCTGTTGCAGCGGTCCCTCCGTCTCCTCCATGACCCATGCCGATCGTGACAGCGGAATTGCTCGCCCCCGCCCCGCTCGCGCCGGAGCCGGACGATTGCGCCGTGCCCAGGCTGTTAGTCCCGTTGGTACCTGCCGCGCCCGGTTGCGATGACTGTGAGGGATTGCTGCCGCTTCCGGCGGTACCGGTCGTGCCGGCGCCGGCGGCTCCCGCGCTCGGCGCGCCGCCGCCGCTCGCTCCACCGCCAGCGCCGCCCGCACCGCCGCCACCGCCTTGCGCGAACACCGCAGTGGCCGTGCCGAGGCCTGCAATCACGATCAAAGTGCTCAATGAAAACCTGGCCATGGGACCGTCTCCCTTTACACTTCAACCCGACCGGACGGACCGCGTTCCGGAACGAATGTTGATCGGAGAGGATTGATGGGGCGAGGAGAGCAAGGAGCCGTGCGCAAGCTGATCGCCTTTGACGAGGACACGTTCGACAAGCTCAAGCAGCTGGGCCGCGATCAGATGCTGAGTCTGCAGGACCTCGCCGACGAGGCGTTCATGGACCTGTTGGAAAAGCACGGCGTGCCGGCGGATCTGAAGGACGCGCTGCGCAAGAGCGCTGCGGAGGATGGCGATGGCGCAGGCAAGCCTGCGCGCAAACGGAAGAACGAGCCGGACGACAAGTCCAGAAACCAGTCGAAGCCCAAACCGAAACAGAGGAGCAGGACATCAGCATGAGCACCGACCCCGATCCGTTTGAACAGGGCGAGCGCGCCGCGCGCGAGAACATTCCGGCCGAGGCCAATCCCTATCAGGACGGCAGCGAACAGCATGCGCTGTGGGCGAGCGGCCACGAACGTGTCGCCAGCGCAGCGGAGGCAGGCGAATCCGAAGGGACGTGAGGAATCTCCGACAGCTCCATCGGCCGTGATGTCAGCCGATCTTCTTCAGACCCTTGGTGTAGCGCGGTCCCTTGGCGACATAAGCCTTGGCCGCGATGCCCATGCGCTCGACCTGCGCCGGCTCCAGCGTGCGAACGACACGCGCGGGCGCACCGATGATCAGCGCGTATTCCGGAAAATCCTTGCCCTCGGTGATGATGGCGCCGGCGCCGACGACGCTGCCACGGCGGATGTGCGCGCCGTTCATGATGATCGAGCCCATGCCGATCAGGGCGTCATCCTCGACCGTGCAGCCGTGCAGAATGACGTTGTGGCCGACGGTGACGTTGCGGCCGACGCGCAGCGGAAAGCCGGGATCGACGTGACAGGTGGCATTGTCCTGGATGTTGGAGCTCTCGCCGATCTCGATCCAGTCATTGTCGCCGCGGATCACCGCGCCGAACCAGACCGTGACCTCCTTGGCGAGCTTCACCCGACCGATCACGGTGGCATTGTCGGCAATGTAGTAGTTGCCGTCCGCCGGCAGCTCGGGCGCCTGCCCGTCGAGTTCGTAGATGGCCATCGAGGTCTCCCGTTCGCAGGCGACCTTGGCACAGGCTCCGGAGCGATTTCAAGCAAACGCCGCGGCGGCGCCCGGCACGGGAACTAGGCCAGCACGCCCGCGGCGCGCAGCGTCATCACCACGAAGGTGCCGCACATCATGCTCCAGAAGCCGGCGATCACGGTCGCCAGCATCACGAACTCGAAGCGACGGCGCTCGATGCGGGCACCGCGCAGCGTGTTGCGCATGATGATGAAGGGCGCGGCGAACACCAGGAATGGCACCGCCGCGAACCGCCGGGGCGTGACGCCCTCCTGCAGCAGCTCGAAGCCCGGCGGACGTTCGGCATAGGCCTGGTAGCCGCTCGCCAAGGCGCCGGCCAAGGCGAAACCGATGAGGAGCGAGAACAGGGAATTGAACGCCTCTGCCGACATCGTACGCACTCACACACTTGCAAAACTGCCCGATGCTGGTTTGGCAAAAAGCGACCGCACCCGCCACATTATCCTTAAGGAAGGGTTAATGGCGGCCGCGGCCGGTGCGCGGCTCCCTGCAGGTAAGTTTCTGCAGAATGCCGCATCGCCGTGGCATAGTCGGCGCTGATTCGGTCCTTGAGATCCCCTGCCCGCCATGACGATGTTTTCGGTCCGCAGTGCCCGCCCTTCGAACGGACATGGCCACGCCGTGCCGATCATCCTGGGCTGCGTGCTGACGGCGGCCGCAGTCGCCCTCGTCGCCTACCTGCTCTGGCCCACCTGGCGCGCCAGCACCTTCAAGGGGCCCGAACGCCTGCCGGTCAGCATCGGCGGCACCGTGTTCAACGTGCCGGTGGCCGCCATCCGGGTGAAGATCCAGCGCCATACAGGGCCGCAGGAGCGCGTCGATCTCGGCTTCGAATATCCCTCGCTCACCCCGCCTGAGGCGCTGCATCACGTCAGCGCCGACCAGATCGATCAGGCGCCGCACCCGATCGATCGCATCTTCGTCTCGATATCGGCGCATCACGACGCGATGTCGCCGGAGACGCGACTGAAGACGATCTATCCGCGCTATCTCAATCCGGCCGCCGTGCCGGTGCAGGACGGATTGAGCATGCGAAGCTTCCGCGCGGGCACAGCGTACGACATGGAGGATCTGTTCACGGCCGAGCAGCCTGTGCTGGTCGCCCGCTGCACGCGTGATGCCGCCACGCCGGGCATGTGCCTCAGCGAACGCCGTGTCGAAGGCGCAGATCTGACCTTCAGGTTTCCGCGCGGCTGGCTGTCACAATGGCAGGACGTCGCCGCGGCCATGGAGCGGCTGACGGCGCAGATGCATGCGGTGAAGTAGTTGGTCGTAGCCCGGATGAGCGCAGCGACATCCGGGCTCTCCGGCACAACGTGTGAACCCGCATGTCGCTTACGCTCATGCGGGCTACGCGATGCGCGCCGTTCTACTTACTCATAAGCTCATCCCCACGGCACTCGAGGGGCGGCCGATGAGCGTCGACACCTTGGCGAGGTTCTCGTGAATGCGCCCTCTCCCCTTGTGAGAGAGGCATGGAGGACAGAGCGGCAAACGCACTTGGGTGAGGGGAATCTCGCGACGAGCGCCGCTGGCGGAGAGAGCCCTCTCACCCAAGCGGCCCGTTGATAGGCCGGCGTCGCCCTCTCCCACAAGGGGAGAGGGCGCATTTACTTGCACCGCGCCTGATCGTGCATTCTCAAGCGTGGCGAAAGGATCTACTCTACCAGATCGTCTTCCAGGATCGCCATCTGGAACTGGAACGAGCGGTCGTCGTCCTCGTCGTCGACGAACAGAACGCCGATGAACTCTTCGCCGATATAGACTTCGGCGGAGTCTTCCTTCTTCGGCCGCGGCACCACACGGATCTTGGGATTGCCGAACACGCGCTTCAGATACGCGTCGAGCTTCCTGACTTCCTGAACGTCCACGGTGATCTCCAATCGACAGCGAGGTTTGCAGATGATGCGGACGTTACAGCGCGAACGTCCGTGTCCTTATGACTTCGACATTCCGGCCCAAGGATCGAGGCAAGACGAGCGGCGATGTCGAACGCACTGAAAGGGACGCCGTGGATCTCACATTCATTCCGCCAAGACAAACTCAAGACAAACGGCGGATCGTCAAATCCACAGACGCCGATGTGTTGGCACGAATTTCCCTGGATGAGAAGGTCTTGACTTCGCTGTCGACGGAGGCGGTCGCGGCTCAGATCCCGATCGCGTTGATCATCTGATCCATGGTGCGCGACGGCTCCGCACAACCGGCCTCGCCGACGATCTTCGCCGGCACGCCTGCGACGGTGACGTTGTTCGGCACCGGCTTCACGACGACCGAGCCGGCAGCAATGCGCGCGCAATGACCGACCTCGATGTTGCCGAGCACCTTGGCGCCGGCGCCAATCAGCACGCCATGACGAATCTTGGGGTGCCGATCCTCGTTCTCCTTGCCGGTGCCACCGAGCGTCACGCCATGCAGAATCGAGACGTTGTCCTCGATGATGGCCGTCTCGCCGCAGACGAAGCCGGTGGCGTGATCGAGGAAGATGCCGCGGCCGATGCGCGCCGCCGGATTGATGTCGGTCTGGAACACGGCCGAGGAGCGGCTCTGCAGATAGAACGCGAAATCCTTGCGGCTGTTGCGATACAGCCAATGCGCCAGCCGGTGCGTCTGCAGGGCGTGGAAGCCCTTGAAGTAGAGCAGCGGATCGATGAAGCGCGAGGTGGCGGGATCGCGATCGTAGACGGCGACGAGATCGGCGCGGAACGCATGGCCGAGGTCCGGCTCGTCGCGCAGCGCGTCGTTGAAGGTCTGGCGGATCAGGTCGCCCGACAGCGCGGAATGATCGAGACGGTCGGCGACGCGGTGCACGACCGAATCCTCGAGCCGGCCGTGGTGCAGGACGGTTGAATAGATGAAGGTCGCGAGCTCGGGCTCGCGGCGCACGATCTCTTCTGCCTCGTGGCGGATCCGATCCCAGATCGGATCAAGCGTCGCCAGCTTGCTGCCCTGCTGCGGATTGGTCTGATGCATAGCCATGGCTGCTTCTCGCAGTTTCAGTGGGCGGGACTTATAGCACGGCGCATGGAACGATGTCCTCTGCAGGAGGCGCGAGGCCGGCGATCCATTCCAGCCAGCCTGCCTCCCAGAAAACACGGGATTGAGACATTTTACGTCCCGCCGATGACGTCCCGGTTGCGCCGCCATGCCATTCGGCACCGCGTCGATTCAAAGTGGGCAGCAGGAACCCGAAATCAAGGTGGGCCTCGGGGAAGCAATCGGTTCCGGCACCTGGGCACTCTGCGGGAGGGCGGAAGGGACGGATACCGGCGGCTGCGGCAAAAAGGAACCACCCGGGGACAGAAGGCCGGCCATTCCCCCGTTCGATCACGGGAGCGGCTTTACCATCCATCGCTCTGCGTCTACTAGTGAATATCGCCCTGACCATATTTCGGCCACGGTGCTCCTGATCGGGGGACACGGGTATCAGTAACACTCAGATCCTGGACGAACGCGCAACCGAGGCCGGATTGGCCTGGCTCCCCGTCATCGTCATCCCGCTCTTCCTCGTCGCGCCGGCGCTATGGAACGGCTACCCGCTGCTGCAGTGGGACACCGGGGGCTATCTCGCGCGCTGGTACGAAGGCTATCTGGTGCCGAGCCGCTCGACCGTGTTCGGGCTCTATCTGCATTTTGGCGAAGGCTCGAGCTTCTGGCTCAATCTCGGCCTGCAGGCGCTGGCGACGCTCTGGATCCTGCAGCTCACCTTGCGCGTGCTGGGGCTGGCCCAGCCGCTGCGCCTGCTCTGGATCGGCCTGCTGCTGATCCTGACCACCGCCCTGCCCTGGCTCGCCAGCATGCTGCTGACCGACATCTTCGCCGGCCTGTCGGTGCTGGCGCTCTACATCATGGTCGCGCACGCACGCCGGATCTCCATGCTGGAGACATGCGCGCTGTTCGGCTTCGTGGCCTTCGCCTCCGCCACCCACAGCGCCACGCTCGGCGTGCTGTTCGGCCTGTGCTGCGCCGGCTGGATCGGCTATCCCTGGCTGCGCCGGCAGATCGCGCTCTCCGGCCTGGTCCGGGCCAGCATGACGATCGTCGCGGGTGCGGCGATGCTGCTCGCAGCCAACTTTGCCCTGTCCGGCCAGTTCGCCTGGACGCCGGGCGGCACCGGGGTCGCCTTCGGCCGCATGCTCCAGGACGGCATCGTGGCGCAATATCTGAAGGACCATTGCGCCCGCGAGAAGCTGAAGCTCTGCCCCTATCGCAACGAGCTGCCGCCCACCGCCGACGACTTCCTGTGGGGCCACAGCATGTTCGACAAGCTCGGCCGTTTCGAGGGCATGAACGACGAGATGGGCTTCATCGTGAAGCGGTCGCTCGCGGCCTATCCGCTGTGGCAGGCCAAGGCCGCCGCGGTCGCTACCGCCGAGCAGTTGGCGCATGTGGCGACCGGTGAGGGCACCAACGGCTGGCTGCCGCACACCTATGGCATCATCGAGCGCTACATCCCCTCGCAGGTCAAGAAGATGCGCGCGGCGCATCAGCAGCACTGGGAGATCAATTTCGCCGTGGTCAACTGGCTGCACGTGCCAGTCGCGCTGGCCTCGATGCTGGCGGCGGCGGCGATCGCGGCGCACGCGATCTGGCGCCGGCGGCGCGACGATGTGGCTTTGCTCGCCAGCACCGTGACCCTGGCGCTGCTGGGCAACGCCCTGATCTGCGGCGTCATCTCCGGCCCGCATGACCGCTACGGCGCGCGGATGGTGTGGATCGCCACCTTCACCGCGCTGATCGCCGCGGCAAGGTGGTTCAGCGGCGAGCGCGTGGAAGGCTCGGCGGAACGCCTCCCGTAGCCCGCTTGAGCGGCAGCCGAGCCCAGAGGGCGAAGGCGGGAGCGACATGCGGGTTCACACGCGCCGCTCGGAAAACCCGGGGTCGCTGCGCTCGCCCGGGCTACGGCTTCAGCGCCGTGACAGGAAGTCGACGACCCCGGCCTTGTAGACCTTGTCGCCGACAGCGCGCATGTGATCGCGATTGGGGATGTCGAGCACTTCGGCACCGGGGATGAGCGCGCCGAGCGCCGGACCCGAGCCCGACACCTCGTCGGTGGTGCCGACCGCCACCAGCACCGGCACCGCGATGCGGCCGGCGTCCTCGCGCGAGATCAGGCCGCGCGAGCCGCGCATGCAGGCGGCCAGCGCCAGGCGGTCGGAGCGGGTCTGGTCGGCGAAGGCGCGGAAGGTGCGGCCCACGGGATCGGTCACGTCGTCGATCGACGGCGCCTCGAGCGCGACGGCGACGTTCTCGCCGGGACCGCCGCCTTCGATCATCGCCATGCCGATGCCACCGAAGATCGCCGAACGCAACCGCTCGGGCGCGGTCAGCGCGATATGCGCGGCGATGCGGCCGCCGAGCGAGTAGCCCATCACGTCGGCGCTGGCGAGGCCGAGATGATCCATCAGCGCCGTGACGTCGCTCGCCATCGCCGCGATCGAATACAGCGCGGGGTCGTACAGCTTGCCCGAATCGCCATGGCCGCGATTGTCGAGCGCGATCACTCGGCGGCCGTCCTTGCGCAGCTCGGAGGTCCAGGCCGGGTAGACCCAGTTGACGTTCTTGCTCGACGCAAAGCCATGGACGAGCACGATCGGATCGCCCTCCCCCTCATCGATGAAGGCAATTTCAACGGCGCCGTTGTGAAAGCTCGGCATCGGTCGCGAATCCCGGAACGCTGGAGTGAAGCTGGTCGGACGAAGTCTAGATCATGATGCGATTCCACGGAATCGCATCATGATCTTATCCCTTTGTTTGAGCATGATCTTTTCGGAAAACCGGCTTCCACTTTTCCGGATCATGCTCTAGCCGCAGGACGCGGTTGCGGCCAGTTCGGGAGCGGCGGACGCGGCCTGCATCCGGCGCAGGCGGCGCCGCCGGCTCCGGTCGAGCCAGGCCTGGGTGGCCCGCTCGGTCATCGCCTTCAGCGATGCGACGAAGCTGAGCAGCGTCATCAGCGCGCCGAACAGCCAGAGCGCGAGATTGAATGCCCCCGCGGTCAGCAGCAGCGCGCCGCGGCCGAGCAGCTTCAGGATCGCGCGCGTCTGGCCGCCCTTGGCCTCGGCGAGCCGCGCCGCGCGGGCGATGTCCTTCGGCCCTTCGGCGAGCTTGAGCGAATCCAGTGCGCCGCGCGTGCCGGCCTTCTCAGTGATGCGGCCGACATCCTTGGCGAGCCGCACCAGCGCGCCGGCCTTCTCGGCGCGGAACGCCGCGCGGATCGCGGTCGCGGTCTGGCCAGGACGAAGCACCGAGCCCGAGGCCACCGCCTGCTGCAACAGCGGCGCATCGACCACATCCCGCGCCGAGCGTCCGGCCCAGGCGGCGAGCCCCTCGCCGAGCCGGCCGACCTTTCGCGCATCCTTCACCAGCGTCAGCCCGGCCCGCACCGGCGCGGCAGTGCCTGCCGAGGCATAGGTCGCGGCAGTGACGGCAAGGCCGGCCGTGGCCAGGCCCAGCACCAGGCGGTCGGTCTCCTCGCCCATCACCAGATGCTTGCCTTCGCGCACCGCGTCGCGGATGTCGCCGAACACGAAGAGGTCGCCAGCCACGGTGCCGGACAGGCTCGCGACGTCGTCGGCCTGGCCGGTGACGAGCCCGGTCGCGAACCGCTTGGCGACGCTGGTCGGTGCCTTCTCGGCGGCCGCCGCATCGCTCACGCGCTGCACCAGCGCGTCATCGAGTGCCACCTGATGATCCCGCGCGAGCGCAACGAAGCTCTCGGCGAGATCGGGATCGCCGGCTTCGAGCGCATCCTTGATGCCGCTGCTGATGCGCGCCGGATCGGTCTGCAGCACCGAGGCGACCTGAAGCTCCGACAGCCGCGCCGGATCATCCTGCGCCGCCATGATGGCTCCGGCCCCATAGGCGTGCGGCCACACCGCAGCGCCGACCGCGGCGCTGACGGCAAGCCCGGCCAGCGCCAGACTGAGTCCCAGCTTGATTCGCTTCGAGATCACGCCGCCTTCACGTTTTCGCGGGAACGATGCGAAGAGACATAGTAATTTCCGTGCCTGACACAACGGCCTCGACGAAAGAAGGGCTTCTCGGCGGCCCTGAGTTTGTGTCGAATCCACAAGCCACAACATAACGGCGTGCGTTGCATCAAACGCGGGTTCCCAGCACTAGGAATTGGCATCAAGGCTCAGTATGGTCGCGCCGTTTTCGACGCGTGCGGCCGTGCGACCTCAGTCCCGTCCTGTTCCGTCGTGCTGACCGCATACGCTCCCGTTGCCACGCGAGGTAATACCGATGGCCGATAACATCGTCCCGCATTTCAACAACGATGCCGGTGTCCCCGTCATTGAGATCGGCTCGCATGAGTTCATGTGCGTGGGCGCCAATCCGCCGTTCGATCATCCGCACGTGTTCCTCGATCTCGGCAACGACAAGGAGATCATCTGCCCGTATTGCTCGACGCTGTACCGCTATGCGCCGGACCTCGCCGCCGGCGAGGCGCGGCCCCCGGAATGCGTGCTGAAGGACGTCGCCTGATCGGCGTGTCGTGGCATCGCGTACCGTCTATGTGGCGGGAGCCGGGATCGGCGGCCTGACGGCCGCGCTCGCGCTCGCCACCAAGGGCTTCCGCGTCGTCGTGCTGGAGAAGGCCGAACGGCTCGAGGAGGTCGGCGCCGGCCTGCAGCTGTCGCCCAATGCCAGCCGGATCCTGCTCGACCTCGGCCTCGGGCCGCGGCTGACCGCGCGTACGGTGGTGCCGGACGCCGTCAGCATCATGAGCGCGCGGGCCGGCGGCGAGATCGCCCGCCTGCCGCTCGGCGAGGCCGCGAGCCGGGCAGCGGGCGCACCCTATTGGGTGATCCACCGCGCCGACCTGCAGGCGGCGCTGGCCGCGGAGGTGATGGCGCATCCGGACGTCGAGCTGCGGCTCGGCTGCCAGTTCGAGGACGTCGTCGCCCACGCCAAGGGCCTCACCGTGGTGCATCGCCGCGGCAATGAGCGCCGCCAGGACGTGGCGCTGGCGCTGATCGGCGCCGACGGCGTGTGGTCGACGGTCCGGCACCATCTGTTTCCGCAGGTCCGCGCCGAGTTCTCCGGCCTGATCGCCTGGCGCGGCACGCTCGACGCCCGGCAATTGCCGCGCGAACTGACCGCCGCGCGGGTGCAGCTCTGGATGGGTCCCGCGGCCCATCTCGTCGCCTATCCGATCTCGGCTGGCCGGCAGGTCAATGTGGTTGCGGTGGTACCGGGCACCTGGAACCGGCCGGGCTGGAGCACGGAGGGCGATCCGGGCGAGCTGAAGGCGGCGTTCGCGCCGCCGCGCTGGCCGGCGACGGCGCGGCTGCTGCTCAATGCGGTCGACGGCTGGCGCAAATGGGCGCTGTTCGGCGTCCCCGAAGGCATCGAATGGACCGAGGGCAGCGTCGCGCTGCTCGGCGACGCCGCGCACGCCATGCTGCCGTTTGCGGCGCAAGGCGCGGGAATGGCGATCGAGGATGCGGTGGTGCTGGCCAAGAGCCTGAGCGAGGCGCGCCCGGACGGTCCCGGCGCGATCCCGGCTGCGCTGAAACGCTACGCCAAGCTGCGCCGCCCGCGCGTCGGCCAGGTGCAGCGCACCGCGCGCAACCAGGGCCGGCTCTATCACATGACCGGACCGCTGGCGCTGGCCCGCGATCTCAGCATCAAGGCGCTCGGCCCGCAGCGCCTGTCGGCGCGGCAGAGCTGGATCTACGACTGGCGGCCGTAGGCGGAGAGCGCCGTCTCAGTAGACCGAGCCATCCCGCGGCAGGGTCGACGGCGTGCCCGCACCGGAGGCCATCGGCCGCGCGGGGCGCGCCGCCGGCTTGACCGGCCTCCCAGGCTTGGCGGCCGCCGGCTGCGGCGCCGGAGTTTCCTGGCACTTGTTGCGGCGCCAGGCCTCTTCGGCGAACTGGGTCTGGCCTCGGATCGCGATATAGTCGTTGCGATAGGCGACCTCGGCCACCACCGCGCCGCCGGCTCCGGTCTCCGCCTTGGCCATCAGGCCCTGCAGCTCGGCCGCGCGCCCGGCGAGCGCCTTGCGCTCGGCCTCGAGCTGCTTGCAGTCATAGAGCTCGTACTTGGCCGGATCCGCGAAGGCGGTCGACACACTGTCGCTCATGCCGGCGCAGCCCGACAGCAGCGATCCCACCCCGAGCAGTCCCGCGGCCAGCGCGACGCGAAGCCGATCGCTGGTCATGCAGCCCCGATCGTGCAGCGGCCGCGAGCCATGGGGTCGATCTTGGGCTCGATCTTGGGCCGATCGGTCGCGGACATCGGCCCGAACGGCGGCAGCATTCGCCTCTGCGATGGTCTTCGGATTCGTCACGCTCACCTCGCTCAACGACTGGTCCGCAAGGCACGCGGATCCGAATCGTTTTCTCGTGATGGGTCCGTGCCTTACAACGGCCGCTTCGTCCATGTCTTGCACCAGATGATCCCAGACCTGACAAAGCGCTTCAGCGCCAAGGCAATCTCAAAGCAGCTGGTGACGGCCGGATTGAGGCTTTACCAAGGCGCTCGCGCTGGCTTAAGCAGAGGATGAGCTTTGGAGTCAAAGTGCAACTCGTCCGGCGTCGCCGGATGATGCGTCAGGTCTCCAAGATCAAAGCGCGGACGTGGCGGAATCGGTAGACGCAAGGGACTTAAAATCCCTCGATGGCAACGTCGTGTGGGTTCGAGTCCCACCGTCCGCACCAGCCCTGTGCACGCCTCGCTCGACTGCCCTGCCCGGCTCAGTTCAGCGCCGCCAGCCGCTCCAGCTCGGCGAGATCGGTGACCTCCAGCCTGCCCTCCGCAATCGTCAGGATCTTGCGATCGCGAAACAGCGCGAGCACGCGGCTGACATGGACCGAGGTCACGCCGACGGCGTCGGCGATGTGCTGCTGCTTCAAGGGAAACGGATAGCGGTGGTGCTGGACCACGCCGTCCACCGCGACCCGCCGCATCAGGCTGAGCAGCAGATGCGCGATCCGGCGCTCGGCCGGACGCTGGCCGAGCACGGTGATGAGCTCGTAGGAGGCTCGACCGTTGTCGCCGAGCGAGCGGAACACCTCCATCATGACCAGTTCGTCGGCACGGCACTGCTTGCGGACCTCCTCGCCATCGAGCCGGCTGACCTGGACCTGGGTCAAGGCCTTGGCCGAGAAGCTCATGCCTTTGGCGAAGATCGCCGCCGGCGAGAAGATGTCGCCCGGCAGCAGGAAGCGCAGGATCTGGCGGCCGCCATCCGACAACTGGATGTAACGGAATGCCCAGCCGCTGCAGAGCACGAGCACGTCGTCGCGCGCCTCGCTCTGGCATTTGATCTGCTGGCCGGCCCGGACGCTGAAGAACTGCTGATTGAGCCGCGGCAGCGCCGACTGCGCCCGGCAGGCCCTGAACAGCGCGGCACAGAATCCGGAATCGACGTGGGTGCAGGAGACGCAGCAGCCGGCGAGATCGGGTTCTGATCGCAGCATCAAGGGGTGCGCGCGCTTCCGTCCCGCCGACCCGGATTCGTCATCCGGTCATCGGGACGCTGTGGCGGTCGATCGGGGGCGGCGGATGCCGAAGCCTTCGACCTGCGTCGCAGCTAAAATGGAACCGGTCCGCAGCGATATAACCTGGATTAATCATGCGGCTGAAAGTCGCCCATCCGTCCCGACGGCCGTCGCAGCGCGACACCCGAAGCATGATCGACGCCGCTTGCGCCTACGCCGCCTGCGCTCGCGCCGTCAGCTCCGCCATGGTGGTGGACTTGAAGCTCGGCCGCGCCTCCAGCCGCTCGATCCACGCGACGAGATTGGGATGGCCGGCGGTCAGCTCCGCCCATTCCGGCGTCAGCGACAGGAAGCTCGCCTGCGGCGCGGCCTGCAGATCGGCCAGCGACAGATGATCGCCGACCATGAATGGCTGCTCGCCGAGCAGCCGCGACAACTCCGCGATGACGGCTCTCGCCTGCGGCATCGCGCGCGCGATCGCAGCCTCGTCGGTGGTCGTGCCGAAGAATTGCGGGCCGATGATGCGCTGGAAGAGGATGACGTTGCACACGCCCTGGAACAGGTACCAGTCGCTGATGTTCATCACCTGGTCCATGCGCGCGGCCTGCCGGACATCCGCGGGCGTCAGGGCCGGCTCGGGCAGCACGCGGTCGAGATAGCGCAGGATCGCCTGGGTCTCGTACAACGCGAAGCCGTCATGCGCGAGCGCCGGCACGCGCCCGAAGGGATGACGCGCCAGATGCGCCGCCCCCTTGGAGTCACCCGGCGCCATCGCCGCGAGCCGATACGGAACGCCTTTCTCCTCCAGCGCAATCAACACGCTGCGCCCGAACGGGCTTCCCGGCACGGAATGGACGACGAACTCGGACATCACGATCTCCCCACGCTTATGATGAACTTCTCATGATGACGCCGGCGGCCGCTCGGCCTCGGCCAGGAAACGCTGCAGCAGCCCCGGCCAGCCGCCGTCGACATCCCGCCGCATCGACGCGCCGGCCTCGCTGCCCATGGTTTCGAACTTGTGGTGCAGCAGTTCGACCCGGGTCGCGTCCGGGCCCTCGGCCACGAACTGCACGTCGACCTCCGAGCGCATCGCGGCATCCGGCTTCCACTGCGCATCGACCTGCCACAGCATGATGAAGCGATGCGGCGGCTCCCACAGCGTGATCGTCGCGACCGTGGTCGCCGTGCCGTCCTCGGCGATCTCGAGCCAGTGGCCGCCGAGCTTCGGCTCCAGCAGCACCTTCTCGATCGGCTTGCGGCCGACCCCATGCGTATGCGGCCACCAGCGCGTCAGGCCGCGCGTGAACACGTCGAAGGCATGATCGATCGGCGCCCGGACATGGACAAGCTTCCGGACCGGCGCGATCACGGCACCCTCACTCATCGATCCTCCCTTTCGTCTGCCGATGCGTGCGCTCCGCCTCGATCTTGAAGGCGAGCAGCGCGTCGTCCCAGAAGCTGTCGAGCCAGTCGCGCAGCTCGGCCAACCCCTCACGGCGCAAAGCGTAGATGCGCCGCACCCCCTCGCTGCGTTCCTCGACCAGGCCGGCATCCTTCAGCACCTTCAGATGCTGCGAGACGGCCGGCCGCGACACCGGCATTCCCGCCGCAATCGCGTGGACCGGGCGCGGCCCGCCGCGCAGCCGCTCGAACACCTCCCGCCGCGTCGGGTCCGCCAAAACGTTCAGCGCCACTTCGTAAGTCATGACTTACTGTAAGCCAATACTTACCAAACTGTCAAGGATGCCGGCTCGACGCGGAACACGAGAGTCTGATCCAGCAGATCTCGCCACCGCCGGTTGCAGGGAGAAACCCGCCGTTAACCACAACCGAACCACGGTGGAACCAACGGCTGCCGGCGTTCCGAGTCGATCACCTGCGTGCGACGTTCCGAGGCCAGCCGGGGCTCGCCATCAATGAGAGGCACGATGCTGGGATTCCGCAGCCGAAAGAACGAACCGTCGGATGCCCCGCCCGCCCCCGACACGGACGCACACGACGCCTTCCAGGACACGCTGGCGCGGTGCCTGGGCGACTGGGCGGACGGCAGGCTCAACCGCGATGTCGCTGATGTCGACGCTGCCGCGCTACGTGCCAGGCTCAAGCCGCAACTGATCGAGGCCATCCATCGCCTGGGCATCGCGCTGGCCACCCGCGCCTCCCAGGACCTGGATTCCATCGTCGACCTCTGCATCAACAGCAACGAAGCCTCGATCAGCGCGGCGCGCCTGATCGGCGCCTCCAACAATCAATCCGAGCGCTGCCAGAGCCTCGCTTCGGCCTCGGTGGAGATGCAGGCCTCCGTGCACACCATCCGGGCGACGTCGACCCAGGCTGCAGCCGAGGCCGCCGCGACCCGCCAGGCCGTCGAGGACAGCGTGACCGCGGTGCGGCGGACGTTGCAGACGATGAACGGCATCGCCAGCTCTGTGCGCGACACCTCGGCAAAGATCGCCGATCTCAGCGCCGCCTCCGCCGAGATCGGATCCATCGTCGGCACCATCGACGCGATCGCCAACCAGACCAACCTGCTGGCGCTCAATGCCACCATCGAGGCGGCGCGCGCCGGCGAGTTCGGACGCGGCTTCGCCGTCGTTGCGGCCGAGGTCAAGAACCTGTCGCAGCAGACGACCAAGGCGACGGAGGACATCAAGGGCCGCATCGAGCGGCTGCAGGGCGAGATGAGCGGCATCGTCGAGGCCATGGCCGGCGGCGCCAAGGCGGTCGAGGTCGGCATGTCCGAGATGGACGATCTGGCGCAGGCGATCGATCAGGCCGGCACCCGGACCGCGGTGGTCAGCACCAAGATGGACGAAATCTCCGGCATTCTCGCCGAGCAGTCCGCCGCGACCGACGAGGTCGCACAGGGCATCACCATCATCGCCGATCTCGCGACCGCCAATGCCAACGAGGTGATGTCGCTCGCGGACACCATGGGCAAGACGGACGCGAAGGTCGGCAAGATGCTGGGCGAGATCGCCAAGCTTTCGCTGGACCACCAGGTGGTGAGACTGGCCAAGGCCGACCATGTGATCTGGAAAAAGCGGCTGGTCGACATGTCGGTCGGCCGGCTGCAACTGCGCGCCGACGAGCTCTCCGATCATCACACGTGCCGGCTCGGCAAATGGTACTATGGCGAAGGCGGTCGGCGTTTGGCCGGGGATCCGGCATTCCGCAACCTCGAGCGCCCGCACGAGGCGGTGCACCGCCACGGCAAGGAAGCGGCGCGGCTGTTCAGCTCAGGGCACATCGAGGAAGCGCTCAATGAGATCGGCCGGGTCGAGGTCGCATCCAGCGAGGTGCTGGCGGCGCTGGACCAGATCAAGGCGTGATTGAAGATCGTCGTTCCGCGTGAGATGCGTAGCCCGGATGAGCGCAGCGACATCCGGGCTACGCATCTCACGCACGGCGGTGGCGAACCCGCATGTCGCTGCGCTCATGCGGGCTACACGACCTCCGCTACTCGCTCTTCTCGACGTTCCAGAACACCGGCACGGCCTGCCCTTCCAGCACGCCGGTGATCGACTTGCGCCAGGCGCTCGGCATGAACCATTGGCCGAGCGGCACGTAGATCACCTGATCGTAGACCTCCTGCTGAATCTGGGCGGCGATCCGCTTCTGGTCCTCCGGCTTGGTGGCCTTGGCGAAGGCGTCGCGCAGCTCCTCCATCCTGGGATCGTCGGGCCAGCCGAACGGGCTCTTCTGGCCGCGTGCGCCGACGAAGGTGCTGCCGATCGGATTGCCGGAGTCGGCGATCACCGAGTTGGTGAAGAACATGTTCCAGCCGCCCTCCTTCGGCGACTTCTGGCTGGCACGCCGCGTCACCACGGTCTGCCAGTCCGTCGTCTGCAGATCGACCTTGAACCCGGCGGCGCGCAGGAGCTGCGCAGCGACCACCGGCTGCGCCTTCAGGGTGATCGCATCGCCCGGCGCGAGGATCACGACGGGCGTGCCGTCATAGCCGGCCTCGGCCAGCAGCTTCTTGGCCTGCTCCATGCCGTTGCCCTTCACCAGCGTCTCCGAGCCGACGTCGGATTCGAGCGGCGTGCCGCAGCCGAACACGGCGCCGCAGATCGTGTAGTACTTGGCGTTGCCGACCAGCGCGTCGAGCACGTCCTTCTGGTTCAGCGCCAGGAAGGCCGCACGGCGGATCTTCACGTTGTCGAACGGCGGAAACAGGAAGTTCATGCGTCCCAGGGTCTGGTAGCCGAACTTGTTCAGCACGTTCATCGACAGATCGGGATTGCCGGCGAGCACCGGCTCGAGGTCGAGCGGCGGGAATTCCATGAAGTCGATGTCACCGGCCTGCAGCGCGTTGACGGCCGTCTGCGCATCGGGCATCGAGACCCACTCGACGCGATCGACCTTCACCACCTTGCCGCCGGCGGTCCAGCTCGGCGGCTCCTTGCGCGGCACGTAGTCGGTGTTCTTCTCATAGACCGCCTTCACGCCCGGCTGGAATTCCGCCTTGACGAACTTGAACGGTCCGGAGCCGATCTGCTCCGAGATCTGCTGGTTCGCGGGCGTCTCGGCGAGACGCTTCGGCATCATGAACGGTACGTAGGACGACGGCTTGCCGATGGATTCCAGCACCAGGCCGTACGGCTGCTTCAGCTTCAAGGTGATGGTCTTGGCGTCGGTGGCCTCGAGCGAGGCGGTCGCCTCCATCAGCTTCTGGCCCATGCTGTCGTTGCGGCTCCAGCGCCTCAGCGAGGCGACGCAGTCCTCGGCGGTGACATCAGTGCCGTCGTGCCACTTCAGGCCGTCGCGCAGGGTGAAGGTGTAGGTCAGCTTGTCGTCGGAGACCTTCCAGTCCGCCATCTGCGGCTGGACCTGAAACTTGGCGTCCGTCCCGAGCAGGGTGTCGTACACCATGTAGCCGTGGTCGCGTGTGATGTAGGCCGGCGTGAACACGGGATCGATCACGCGCAGGTCCGAATGCATCACCGCCGTGATCGTCTTCTTGCCGGCGAAGGCCTCGGTCGTGACGCCCGCCATCGACACGGCCATGACCGAAGCGACGAACCATGAAACGAGCGCGGATGCGGTCCGGCGCGGAGTATGTGACATGCGATCTCTCTTGGCGTGAGCTTCCATCCGGGGGCCCTGACACCGATCAAGGCCTGACGAGGCGTCCTGCGTCGCGTCTGCAAACGCTTCAGCGAACAGTCTCGGCGAGGAGACTTGCAGCAGTTCCCTCGCAGGTCAATCGCCATGGGCGCATGGGTCGCCGCATCACGCGGATGCACATATCGCGATTGCGTCGATCACGTCCCGCCATCTGGAACTCGGCGGCTCCCGGTCTGTTATGCGCAGCAGCAAGGAGCCTGATGATGCCGAATGAAGTCACCAAACCGCGGGACAGCCGACGTCCGGCCATGCCGATCCGCACCGAGAAGAACCCGTCCCAGGATCAGATCAGCCCGCCCTTGATGGTCGAGGGTCTCGAAGCGGTGCGCGATCCGCACTGCTGAAGGGCGCTCACGCACGGGCGAATGCGGGAACAAAAAAGAGACGCGGCGAAGTTTCCACTTCGCCGCGTCTTTGTTTGCATCACGAGTGCGTTCGCCGCCTACTCGCTCTTGTCGACGTTCCAGAACAGCGGCGTCGCCGGGCCGTCGAGCACGCCGCTCAGCGACTTGCGCCAGCCGCTCGGTACCAGATACTGGCCGAGCGGGATGTAGATCACCTTCTCGTAGTTCAGCTTCTGGATCTCGGTGGCGATCTTCTTCTGCTCGTCGAGCGAGGACGATCGCGCATAGGCGTCGCGCAGCTTCTCGATCTCGGCATCCTCGGCCCAGCCGAACCAGCCGCCCTTTGTGCCGCGGCCGCCGACCGAGACGTTCACCACGGGATTGGCGACGTCGGCGCCGACCCAGTTGGTGAAGAACATGTTCCAGCCGCCCTCCTTCACAGGTTTCTGGCTGGCGCGCCGCGTCACCACGGTCTGCCAGTCGGTGGCCTGCAGGTCGACCTTGAAACCGGCCTCGCGCAACAGTTGCGCCGCCACCACGGGCTGCGCCTTCAGGGTGGTGACGTCGCCCGGCGCCATGATCGCGATCGGCGTGCCGTCATAGCCGGACTCGGCAAGCGCCTTCTTGGCTTCCGCCATGCCGTTGCCCTTGATCAGCGTCTCGGCGCCGACGTCGGTCTCGAGCGGCGTGCCGCACACGAACACGGCGCCGCAGATCTTCTGATACTTCTCATTGCCGACCAGCGCGTCGAGCACGTCCTTCTGGTTCAGCGCGAGGAAGGCCGCGCGGCGCACCTTCACGTTGTCGAACGGCGGGTTGAGGAAGTTCATGCGGCCGAGCGTCTGGAAGCCGAACTTGTTCAGCACGTCGATCTTGAGCTCGGAGTTCGCCTCCAGCACCGGCAGCATGTCGTAGGGAAGGTTCTCCATGAAGTCGATGTCGCCTGACTGCAGCGCGTTCACCGCGGTCTGCGCATCCGGCATCGTGATCCACTCGACGCGGTCGACCTTCACCACCTTGCCGCCGGACGTCCAGCTCGCCGGCTCCTTGCGCGGCACGTAGTCGGTGTTCTTCTCGTACACCGCCTTCACGCCCGGCTGGAATTCCGCCTTGACGAATTTGAACGGGCCCGAGCCGATCTGCTCGGGAATCTGCTGGCCCGCCGGCGTCTCGGCGAGACGCTTCGGCATCATGAACGGCACCAGCGAGGACGGCTTGGCGATCGACTCCAGGACGAGTCCATAGGGCTCCTTCAACTTGAGCACGATGGTCTTGGCATCCGCAGCCTCGAGGCTCGCCGTGAAGTCCATCAGCTTCTGGCCCATGCCGTCGTTGCGGCCCCAGCGCTTCAGCGAGGCGACGCAGTCCTCGGCGGTCACCGGCGTGCCGTCATGCCATTTCAGGCCGTCGCGCAGGGTGAAGGTGTAGGTCAGCTTGTCGTCGGAGATCTTCCAATCCGCCATCTGCGGCTGGACCTTGAAATTCGAATCGGTCGCCAGCAGCGTGTCGTAGACCATGTAGCCATGGTCACGGGTGATGTAGGCCGTCGTGAATCCGGGATCGATGACGCGCAGATCCGAATGCATCACCGCCGTGATCGTCTTCTTGCCGGCTGCGATGGCCTGGGTGCTCAGCGCCGTCGAGAGCGAAAGCATGGAAACGGCGAGGCTCGTCGCGAGCGTCAGACGTTTCCAGCGCGGGCTGTGGAACATTACGAGGTCTCCTGAGTGGATGGTTTGACCTGAAACTGATCAGATCCAGACCATTCGTTGGGCGTGCAGATCAATCCTTGTGCGAACTAACATGCTGTAAGTCGCGAGCTTTCGACAGTTGCAGAGGTCGCCTTTCGCGTCAATCCGCATTCAGCGCATGCGGCCCTGGGCTGAGAATGCCGTTAACGTCTGCATAGCTTTCGCTTTACAAGGCGCGCGCAACTCCGTCTCGTGTCATGAGATCGCGACAAAGCCTTGAGAGAGCACAAATGAATCCAGCCCATCTTCCCTTCGATACCGACATCATGCTGCAGGGCTTGCGCGGCTGGGTCGAATGCGAAAGTCCGACCTGGGACGCCGCCGCGGTGGAGCGCATGCTGGATCTTGCCGCGCGCGACATGGCGATCATGGGTGCGACGATCGAGCGCATCGCCGGACGCCAGGGCTTCGCCGGCTGCGTGCGCGCCCGCTTCCCGCACCCGCGGCAGGGTGAGCCGGGCATCCTGATCGCCGGCCACATGGATACCGTTCACCCCGTCGGCACGCTGGCCAAGCTGCCGTGGCGCCGCGACGGCAACCGATGCTACGGGCCCGGCATCTGCGACATGAAAGGCGGCAACTATCTCTCGCTGGAAGCGATCCGCCAGTTGAGCAAGGCGTCCATCGCCACGCCGCTGCCGATCACCGTCCTGTTCACGCCTGACGAGGAGGTCGGCACGCCCTCGACCCGCGACATCATCGAAGCCGAGGCGCAGCGCAACAAATACGTGCTGGTGCCCGAGCCGGGCCGTCAGGACAATGGCGTGGTGACCGGCCGCTATGCCATCGCCCGCTTCAATCTCGAGGCGATCGGACGTCCGAGCCATGCCGGCGCACGGCTCGGCGCGGGCCGTTCCGCGATCCGGGAAATGGCGCGACAGATCCTCGCCATCGATGGCATGACGACAGAGGACTGCACCTTCTCGGTCGGCATCGTGCATGGCGGCCAGTGGGTCAACTGCGTCGCCACCACCGCCACCGGCGAAGCGCTCAGCATGGCGAAACGGCAGGCTGACCTCGATCGCGGCGTGGAGCGCATGCTCGCACTGTCCGGCACCACCGACGACGTGACCTTCAAAGTCACGCGCGGCGTGACGCGCCCGGTGTGGGAGCCGGATTCCGGAACCATGGCGCTGTACGACAAGGCGCGCGGCATCGCCGAGCAGCTCGGCCTGTCGCTGCCGCACGGCTCGGCAGGCGGCGGCTCGGATGGCAATTTCACCGGCGCGCTCGGCATTCCAACCCTCGACGGCCTAGGGGTGCGCGGCACCGACATGCACACTCTGAACGAGCACATCGAGATCGACAGCCTCGCCGAGCGCGGCCGCCTGATGGCGGGACTGCTCGCGACGCTCGACTAGATCGCGGCACGCGACGGCGCGCAGCCCGCATGAGCGTCAGCGACATGCGGGTCCCGCTCGTCGGCGCGGTCGCTGCGCTCGCCCGGGCTACGCTGCGCAGCAGCACGGTTTCATTTTCCGGGACCTGCACGGGGCGAGTGGACAATCACTCCGCAGCGCGCGCATGATGGCATGCGGCTTGCAAAGTTTCCGAGAAGGTTCGCCGCAAAAGTGCTGCGACATTGTTCGCAAATGCGATGGTTCGCGCGGATCACGAACACCGTGTCATCCTGCGCGCAGGAGCGGGCGAGCGCACATCGGAGACCTTGAAAGCGATGGACATCGGTGACATGCACACTCTCTCACGACGTTGCGCGCGTCGCCCCAGCACCATGAAGGCGGTTCTCTCAAGATGATCGGTTATCTGCTTCGCCGCATCCTCGCGTCCATCCCCGTGATGGGCGTGGTGGCGCTGTTCGTCTTTCTCCTGCTGCGGCTGACGCCGGGCGATCCCGCCGCGATTCTCGCCGGCGACAACGCGACTCCGGAGCAGCTCGAGCGCATCCGCATCACGCTCGGCTTGCACGAGCCGCTCTACATCCAGTTCTTCACCTGGATCAATCAGCTGCTGCATGGCGATCTCGGCGTCTCGCTGATCTCGAAGGTGCCGGTGCTGCAGATGATCGGCCAGCGCATCGAGCCGTCGATCTCGGTCGCGATCTCGACCATCATCCTGTCGATCCTCGTCGCCGTCCCGCTCGGCGTCATCGCGGCCTGGAAGCACGGCACCTGGATCGATCGTTTCGTGATGGCGCTCTCGGTGATCGGCTTCTCGGTGCCGGTGTTCGTCATCGGCTACATCCTGATCCAGGTGTTCGCGATCAACCTGCGCTGGGTCCCCGTTCAGGGCTTCAAGAGTCTCAGCGCTGGCTTCGGCCCGTTCTTCGAGCGCATCATCCTGCCGACCTGCGCCTTGTCCTTCATCTACGTCGCACTGATCGCGCGCATGACGCGCGCCGCGATGCTCGATGTGCTCGGCGAGGACTTCGTGCGCACCGCCCGCGCCAAGGGCGTCAGCGAGATCGCGGTGCTGCTGCGGCACGCGCTGCGCAATGCGGCGGTGCCCGTCATCACCGTGATCGGCTCCGGCTTCGCGCTGCTGATCTCCGGCGTCGTGGTCACCGAGAGCGTGTTCAACCTGCCGGGCATCGGCCGCCTCACCGTCGACGCCGTGCTGGCGCGCGACTATCCGGTCATCCAGGGCATGATCCTTCTGACCTCCTTCATCTATCTCGCGGTCAATCTGCTGATCGACCTCGCCTACACCCTGCTCGATCCCCGCATCCGCTACTGAGGCCCTGTTCCGATGGCAATCGTCACCACTCCTGAGCCGTCGATCCCGGTCACCACGCGACTCGGGCCCCGGTTCGGCTTTCTGACCTCGACCCCGATCATCGCCGTGGCCACGGTGTGCCTGTCGCTGATCGTGATCATCTCGATCCTGGCGCCGCTGCTGGCGCCGCACGACCCGGTGCTGCTCGCGCCGGCGCAGCGGCTCAAGCCGTCGAGCGCGCAATATCTGCTCGGCACCGACGCCTATGGCCGCGACCTGCTGTCGCGCACGATCTATGGCGGCCGCATCTCGCTTCTGGTCGGCGTCGGCGCGGCGATCATCTCGATCGCGATCGGCCTGGTGATCGGCCTCGTCTCCGGCTTCTTCCGCTGGGTCGACGCCATCATGATGCGGGTGATGGACGGCCTGATGGCGATCCCGAGCATCCTGCTCGCCATCGCCGTGGTGTCGCTGTCCGGCGCCAGCGTCGGCACCGTGATGATCGCGATCACCATCGTCGAGATCCCGCGCGTCGCTCGCCTCGTCCGCTCCGTCGTGCTGACCGCGCGCGAGGAGCCCTATGTCGAGGCCGCGATCTCATTGGGCACGTCGATGCCCAAGATCATGTGGCGGCACCTGATGCCGAACACGATCGCGCCGCTGATCGTCCAGGGCACCTACATCTGCGCCGCCGCGATTCTCACCGAGGCGATCCTGTCGTTCCTCGGCGCCGGCATCAGCCCGGAGACGCCGACCTGGGGCAACATCATGGCCGAGGGCCGCTCCTACTTCCAGATCAAGCCGTCGCTGATCTTCTGGCCCGGCCTGCTGCTGTCGATCGCGATCCTGTCGATCAACCTGATCGGCGACGCGGCCCGCGACGCCCTCGACCCGCGCATGAAGCAGCGCGAGGCCGGCAAGTGACGGCACCGCTTAGCCCAGATGATCATCTCACTTTTCGTCATTGCGAGCGAAGCGAAGCAATCCAGGGCCACGCCCGCGACTCTGGATTGCTTCGTCGCTTCGCTCCTCGCAATGACGGCGGAGACCTGACCTAATGACCGACACCATCCTCGACATCGACAATCTCGTCGTCACCGTCGGCAAGACGAAGAACCCGAACGGCCCGCGCATCATCGACGGCGTCTCGATCAAGGTCGAGAAAGGCGAGACGCTCTGCGTCGTCGGCGAGAGCGGCTCGGGCAAGTCCGTGACCTCGCTGACCACGATGGGCCTTCTGCCGAAGAACGCGCTGCATGCCGTCGGCGGCAGCGTCAAGCTGGTCGGCGAAGAGCTGCTCACCGCGACCGATCGCCGGCTGCGTGAGCTGCGTGCCACCCGGATGGCGATGATCTTTCAGGAGCCGATGACCGCGCTCAATCCGGTCGTGCCGGTCGGCCGCCAGATCGACGAGGTGCTGCGCGCGCATACGTCGCTCGATGCACGGGCGCGGCGCAAGCGCATCCTCGACATGATGGAGCAGGTCCACCTGCCCGACGTCGAGCGAATCTTCGGCTCCTATCCCCATCGCCTGTCCGGCGGCCAGCGCCAGCGCATCATGATCGCGATGGCGCTGGTGCTCGAGCCGAAGCTGCTGATCGCCGACGAGCCGACCACCGCGCTCGACGTCACCACGCAGAAGCAGATCCTGTCGCTGATCCGCGAGCTGCAGCGCGATCACGGCACGGCGGTGCTGTTCATCACCCACGACATGGGCGTGGTCGCCGAGATCGCCGACCGCGTCGCGGTGATGCGCCAGGGGCGCCTGGTCGAGACCGGCGCGCTCGACAAGATCCTGCGCGCGCCCGAGATGGACTACACGCGCAACCTGCTGGCGTCCGTGCCCAGCCTGATCCCGCGCCCGCCCCGGCCTGACAGCACCGAGCCGGTGGTGCTGGAGACCAACGAGCTCGGCAAGGTCTATCGCGAGCGCTCGTTCCTCGGCAAAGCGCGCGAGGTCGTCGCTGCGCAGAACGTCACGCTCACCCTGCGCAAGGGCCGCACGCTCGGCATCGTCGGCGAAAGCGGCTCCGGCAAGTCGACGGTGGCGCGCTGCATCGTCCGGCTGATCGATCCGACCTCCGGCGGCGTCCGCCTTGCCGGCCATGAGATCTCGATCCTGACGCGGCGGCTGCTGCAGCCGCACCGCAAGCGCATCCAGATCGTGTTCCAGGATCCCTACCGCTCACTCAACCCGCGCCTCACCGTCGGCGAGAGCATCGCCGAGGGGCCCGTCAATTACGGCACGTCGCACGACAAGGCGATGGCGCGGGCGCGCGAGCTTCTCGAGCTGGTCGGGCTGCCCGCGGACGCGATCTCGCGCTATCCGCACCAGTTCTCCGGCGGCCAGCGCCAGCGCATCGCGATCGCCCGTGCGCTCGCGCTCGATCCGGACGTGCTGGTGGCCGACGAAGCGGTCTCTGCACTGGACGTCTCGGTGCAGGCGCAGGTGCTGGAGCTGCTCGACGAGATCCAGCGCCGCCTCGGCATCGCCATCCTGTTCATCACGCATGACCTGCGCGTTGCCGCGCAGATCTGCGACGACGTCGTCGTGATGCAGAAGGGCCGCATCGTCGAACAGGGCCCGGCCGGCGAGATCCTGACGCATCCGAAGGAGGCCTATACCAGGTCGCTGCTCGAAGCCGCGCCGGGTCGGAACTGGGACTTTGCGAATTTCCGACCCGTGTCTGAGGCGGTGGCGTAGCAGCGGCCGCTCCCGTAGCCCGTATGAGCGACAGCCGGCGCGCGGAACGCGCGGCGGCGACAGCGACATGCAGGGTCTCACGACCTGCGGCGATGAACCCGGATGTCGCTCCCGCCTTCGCCCTTCGGGCGCGGGCGCCCGCTCATCCGGGCTACGCGTTAGCGGCATGCAAAACGGCATCGCTCCATCGCTTGCGTGGGCCGCGAACCCGGGTCTAACGTCATCATACGTTCAACGGCCTGAGGCGAAGTAATGACGCGCGTCGCGATCGGCGGCTTCCTGCACGAGACCAATACATTCGCACCGACGAAAGCGGACTACGACGCGTTCATGCATGGCGGCGGCCGCGGCTCGATCGTTGATGCGACCTCCGTGCTCACGACGATGCGCGGCATCAATGCCGGCCAGGCCGGCTTCATCGCGGTCGCGGAAGCGAACGGCTGGGAGATCGTTCCAACCATCGCCTGTGCGGCGAGCCCCTCCGCGCATGTCACCCGGGATGCGTTCGAGCGCATCACGACAACGATGGTCGATCGCATCAGGGCTGCCGGACCGCTCGACGGCGTCTATCTCGACCTGCACGGCGCGATGGTGACCGAGCATTTCGACGACGGCGAAGGCGAGATCCTCGCCCGCGTCCGCAAGGTGATCGGCCCGCACGTGCCGCTGGTCGCGAGCCTCGACCTGCACGCCAACGTCACGCCCGAGATGATGGCGCATGCGGATGCGCTGATCGCCTATCGCAAATATCCGCACACCGACATGGCCGACACCGGACGCGCGTCGGCGGAGCATCTCGCGCTGCTGCTGCGGACGAAAGAGCCGCTTGCCAAGGCGTTCCGGCAGTTGCCGTTCCTGATCCCGATCAGCTGGCAGTGCACCAACGACCAGCCGACCAAGGGCATCTACGAGAAGCTCGCGGCGCTGCAGAGCGAGGCGGTGCCGACACTGTCGTTCGCGCCCGGCTTTCCCGCCGCCGATTTCGCCCATTGCGGCCCGAGCGTGTTCGCCTATGGCCGGACGCAGGCCGACGCGGACGCCGCGGCGGATGCGATCGCGGCGATCGTCACCGGCCACGAGGATGATTTCGACGGCCGCATCTACGCGCCCGATGACGGCGTACGCCATGCCATGACGCTGGCGAAGACGGCGACGCGCCCGATCGTGATCGCCGACACCCAGGACAATCCCGGCGCCGGCGGCGACTCCGACACCACCGGCATGCTGCGCGCGCTGGTGCGCAACCGCGCCAGCCGTGCCGCGATCGGCATGATCTACGATCCGCAGGCGGCGCTCGCCGCCCATGCAGCCGGCGAAGGGGCCACCGTGACGCTGTCGCTCGGCGGCAAGAGCGGCATTCCCGGCGATGCGCCGTTCGAGGAAAGCTTCATCGTCGAGAAGATTTCCGACGGCCGTTTCGTCGCGCCCGGCCCATTCTACGGCGGTCGCAAGATGGAGATGGGACCGTCCGCGGCACTGCGCATCGGCGACGTCAGGGTCGTGGTGGCCTCGCACAAGTCCCAGCTCGCCGACCAGGAAATGTATCGCTTCGTCGGCATCGAGCCGACCGAACAGGCCATTCTCGTCAACAAGAGCTCGGTGCATTTCCGCGCCGATTTCGAACCGATCGCCGAACATCTCCTGATCTGCGCCGCGCCCGGCGCGATGCCCGCCGATCCCTCCACCCTGCCCTGGACCAGCCTGCGTCCGGGCATCCGCCTCAAGCCGAACGGCCCGGCGTTCAAAGCATAAACCTCTCAACGGAAACGCACCCATGCCGACCATCGATCGCATCCAAGGTTACGCCGACGAGCTCACCGCCATCCGCCGCGACCTGCACGCGCATCCCGAGATCGGCTTCGAGGAGACGCGCACCTCCGGCATCGTCGCCGAGAAGCTCGCGCAATGGGGCATCGAGGTGCATCGCGGCCTCGGCGGCACCGGGGTGATCGGCGTGCTCAAGGGCAAGAACGACAGCGGAAGGAAGATCGGCCTGCGCGCCGACATGGATGCGCTGCCGATGGAGGAGAACACCAACCTGCCGTGGCGCTCGACCATCCCCGGCCGTTTCCACGGCTGCGGCCATGACGGCCACACCACGATGCTGCTCGGCACGGCGCGCTATCTCGCCGAGACCCGCAACTTCGACGGCACCGTGCACTTCATCTTCCAGCCGGCGGAGGAAGGACTCGGCGGCGCACGCGCGATGATCAAGGACGGCCTGTTCCAGAAGTTTCCCTGCGACGAACTCTACGGCCTGCACAACGCGCCGGACCTGGAGCACGGCGAGATCGCGATCCTGCCCGGTCCGGCCATGGCCGGCGCCGACTTCTTCGACATCCGCATTTCCGGCTACGGCGCTCATGGCGCCATGCCCGAGCGTTCCAAGGACGCTGTGGTGATCGCGACCAGCGTGGCCCAGGCGATCCAGACCATCGTCAGCCGCAATGTCGAGCCGCTGCAGGCGGCGGTGGTCTCGATCACCCAGATCCATGCCGGCTCGGCCTACAACGTCATTCCCGGCGATGCCTGGCTGTGCGGCACCGTGCGTGCGTTCTCCGACCCCGTGCGCGCGCTGGTGCGCGAGCGCATGCGCGCGATCTGCGCCGGCATGGCGGCGGCGTTCAATTGCGAGATCGATGTCGACATCCGTGACACGTTCAGCGTCCTGGTGAACCAGGAGGAGCAGTCCAAGGTGGTCGAGGAAGTCGCGCGCACCGTGGTCGAGTCGTCCAAGGTGCTGACCCGCTCGACGCCGAAGATGGGCAGCGAGGATTTCGCCGACATGCTGCAGACCATCCCGGGCGCCTATTTCTGGGTCGGCCATGACGGCTCGGTGCCGGTGCACAATCCCGGCTACGTGCTCGACGACAAGATCCTGCCGATCGGCGCCAGCATGTTCGCCCGCATCATCGAGACGCGCCTTAAGGCAGCCTAGCGCGACTGACATACGTCAATGAGCGGGCGGCAGATCGAGATGAACTTCGGCGTGGGAGCACCAGCATGCACAAGCCCGTCTCGGACGACATCACCTCGCTTCACGATCTCTCCGCCGTCGACCTGATCGCCGGCTACCGCGCGCGCCAGTTCTCGCCGTCCGAGGTGATGGACGAGGTGCTGGCGCACGTGGCGGCGTGGGAGCCTGATATCAAGGCGTTGTACCTGCTCGACACCGACGCCGCGCGAGCGGCGGCGAAAGCGTCGGCCGAGCGCTGGGCCAATGACGAGCCGGCCGGCGTGCTCGACGGCGTACCGGCGACGGTGAAGGACAATCTCGCCACCAAGGGCCAGCCGATGCCGCTCGGCGCAGCCAGCGTCACGCGCACGCCGCTCGCCGCCGACGCGCCGCCGGTGGCGCGGCTGCGCGAGGCTGGCGCGATCATCTTCGCCAAGACCACGATGCCCGACTACGGCATGCTGTCGTCGGGCCTGTCGAGCTTCCATCCGCTGACGCGCAATCCATGGGATCTCCGCATGAACCCCGGCGGTTCGAGCGCCGGTGCGGGTGCCGCAGCCGCCGCGGGCTACGGTCCGCTGCATGTCGGCACCGACATCGGCGGTTCGATCCGGCTGCCCGCGTCGTGGTGCGGCCTCGTCGGCCTCAAGCCGAGCTTCGGCCGCGTGCCGATCGATCCGCCCTATGTCGGCCGCGTTGCCGGCCCGATGACACGCATCGTCGACGATGCCGCGCTGATGATGAGCGTGCTGTCCAAGCCGGACAGGCGCGACGGCACCAGCCTGCCGCCCTCGGACCTGCACTGGAAGGTCGCGGAGAAGCCGGTGCGCAAGCTGCGCATCGGCCTGATGCTCGATCTCGGCGGCGTCGGCCAGCCGCTCGAGGAGCCGGTGCGCGCGACGACGCTGGCGGCCGCCAGAGCGTTCGAGGACGCCGGCGCCGTAATCAGCGAGGTCAAGGGCTTCCTGACGCGCGAGATGCTCGACGGTCTCGACAATTTCTGGCGTGCGCGGCTGTGGGACGATCTGGCGCGGCTGGCGCCCGAGGCGCGCGCCAAGACCCTGCCCTACATCCTGCAATGGGCCGAGCGCGGCGCCGCGCTCTCCGGCGTCGAAGTCGTCAGAGGCTTCAACGTCACGATGGCGCTACGCGCCGCCGCAGCAAGACTGTTCTGCGACTACGACTACATCATCTCGCCGGTCTCGCCCGGCGTGAAATTCCCCGCCGAGTTCGCCTCGCCGGTCAACGACCCGCAGGCGCCGTTCGAGCACATCACCTACACCGTACCGTGGAACATGTCGGAGAACCCGGCGATCTCCGTCAATGCCGGCTACGACTCCGACGGCTTCCCGATCGGCCTGCAGATCGTCGGCCGCCGCTTCGACGATGTCGGCGTGCTCGGGATGGCCAAGACGTTCGAGGGATTACGCGGCGAGCAGCGGCCATGGCCAAAGGCTCCGGCTTCACAACCATCCGCCCATTAGACGACGAGCTATCCCCACGCGTGAGCGCGGATTATCACTGCGACGTCGCCCATTGAAACAAGATGACGCTGCGTTATCAGCGAGTCTTGGGTGCAGGAATGGGCGAGTTGCCTTACGCCTTTCCATGCTGCGGAATGATTTATCGGGTCTTTGCCGCCACGCAACGCTGAACTATTGTGGTCACGTCGCGGGTCTTAGTTTGTGTCGTCATTCCGGGGCGTGCGAAGCACGAACTCGGAATCCATACTCACGATCGTGGTTATGGATTCCGGGCTCACGCCCTTCGGGCGTGCCCCGGAATGACGGCGGGATTTTTGGCTCGCCTAACTAATAACAACAGCGGACCAGGAAACCCCATGGCCTACCAGACCATTCTCTATGACGTCGTCGACAAGATCCTCACCATCACGCTCAACCGCCCGGAGAAGCTCAACGCCTTCACCGGCACCATGATGGAGGAACTGATCGACGCCTTCGACCGCGCCGACAAGGACGACGGCGTCAGGGCGATCATCGTCACCGGGTCGGGCCGCGCGTTCTGCGCCGGTGCAGACCTTTCGTCTGGTGCCGACACCTTCGACCGCGATGCCAAGCGCGGTCCGGTGAAGCGCCATGCCGACGGTCGCGTCGACTATTCCGATCCGCAGGTGCGCGACGGCGGCGGCCAGGTGACGTTGCGGATCTTCAAGTCGCTGAAGCCGGTGATTGCCGCGGTGAACGGTCCCGCCGTCGGCATCGGCGTCACCATGCAGCTTGCGATGGACATCCGCATTGCCTCGGACGCTGCACGGTTCGGCTTCGTGTTCTCCCAGCGCGGCATCGTGCCGGAGGCGGCGTCGAGCTGGTTCCTGCCGCGCATCGTCGGCATCTCGCAGGCGCTGGAATGGTGCTACACCGGCCGCGTGTTTCCGGCGCAGGAGGCGCTCGCCGGCCGCCTCGTCAGCAAGGTCGTGCCGCCGGATGATCTGCTGCCGACCGCCCGAGCGCTTGCGCGCGAGATCGCGGAGAAGACCGCGCCGGTGTCGATCGCGCTGATCCGCCAGATGATGTGGCGCATGATGGGCGCCGACGATCCGATGGAGGCGCACAAGGTCGACAGCCGCGGCATCTACGCGCGCGGCCGCTCCGACGACGTCAAGGAAGGCGTGGTGTCCTTCCTGGAGAAGCGCCCGGCGCAGTTCAAGAACACGGTGACGGCTGATATGCCGGATTATTTTCCGTGGTGGGACGAGCGGGAGTACAAGTAGTCGTCCGTCATTGCGAGGAGCAAACGGGTCCGCGCAAAGCGCGGCCCGATGACAGGCTCCACGACGAAACAATCCAGAGTCCCGTCTTAGCCCTGGATTGCTTCGCTTCGCTCGCAATGACGGCGAGCGGTGCCAAACCCCACCCTCGGTGTCGTCCCGGACAAGCGCGCGGCACGCGCGCGCCGATCCGGGACCCATAACCACAGGGCGCTGTTTGGCGAAGAACGACGTTCAGGGTGCCACAAGAGAGATCACGCGGTATGGGTCCCGGCTCAAGGCCGGGACGACACCGGTGGTTTGGCGCCGCTGTGTGCCTCAGTCCATCACCAGCGCGACCCGACCGATCGCCTTGCGATCGATCAACAGCCGCATCGCCGCGGCGTAGTCCGCGAACGGCACGCGATGGGAGACGTTCGGCCGCAGCTTGCCCTGCTCAGCGAACTCCAGCAGCGCCGCCATGCGGCGCTGGCCCAGCTCGGGATCCTTCCGCACCGCCTCGCCGGCACGGACGCCGAGCACGCTGGCGCCCTTCATCAGGATCAGATTGGTGCGTGCGAGCCCGATGCCGCCGGTGAAGCCGATCACCAGCAGCCGCGCGCCCCAGGCGATGCAGCGCACGCTGTTCTCGAACACCTCGCCGCCGACGGGATCGAACACGACGTCGACGCCGCGGCCATCGGTGATGCGCTTGACGGCATCACGGAACGGCTCGCGCGCATAGAGCACCAGATGATCGGCGCCACGCGCGCGTGCCACCGCGAGTTTCTCCTCCGACGACGCCGCCGCGATCACGGTCGCGCCCAGGAGCTTGCCGATCTCGACGGCGGCAAGGCCGACGCCACCGCCGGCGCCATGCACCAGCAGCGTCTCGCCGGGCCTGAGCTGGCCGCGATCGACCAGCGCGTGATGAGCGGTGCCGTGGCCGGCCAGATAGGTAGCGCCTTCAGCATAGTCGAAGGTCGACGGCAGCGGCGTGAGCTGGCTCCCGGCCACCACCGCCTCCTCGGCGTAAGCGCCGAAGCGCATCCGGACGATGACCTTGTCGCCGACGGCATGGCCGGTCGCGGCCGCGCCGACCGCGATGACGTCGCCGGCCGCCTCCACGCCGGGCGTGAACGGCAGCTCCGGCTTGAGCTGATACTCGCCCGCCGCCATCAGGATGTCCGGGAAATTGATGCCGGCCGCGCGGATCTTAACCCGCACCTCGCCCTCGGCCAGCGGGCGTGGCGGAAGGTCTTCGAGCTTCAGCTTCTCCGGCGGCCCGAGCTCGCGGCAGACGATCGCCCGCGCCATCAGCTGGCGCGCCCCTTCGCCCTCGCCAGCGCCTCGCGGATCAGCGGCATCCGGTCGTTGCCGAAATACATGTCGGTGGCATTGACGAAGATGGTCGGCGAGCCGAAGCCGCCGCGCTTGACGACCTCCTCGGTGTTGATGCGCAGCTGGTCCTTGATGCCCTGCTGCGCGATCCCATCGAAGAACGCCTTCGGATCGATGCCGACGCGCCGGCACACCTCGGTCAGCACCGCATCCTGCGAGATGTCCTGGTCCTCGCCCCAATAGATCTCGAACACGGCCCGCGCGAACGGCACCATGTCCTGGCCGAGCCAGATGCAGCCGCGCATCGCCTTGACGCTGTTCACAGGGAACACCGATGGCGGCATCTTGATCTTGAGCCCGGCCGAGCGGGACCAATCGCCGAGGTCCTTCAGCATGTAGGCCGCCTTGGCCGGCACCGGCTTCTCGCGCTGCGCATAGACGCTGGGATTGACGGTGTTGAAGATGCCGCCGACCAGGATCGGCCGCCAGACGATGTCGACGTCGAATTCCTGCGCGAGCGGCTGGATGTTGTGGAAGGCGAGATAGGTCCAGGGGCTGGAGCAGTCGAAGAAGAATTCGATCATGGATGATTTCCGTTCTGGCTGTTTTTCCTCATCCTGAGGAGCGCGCACTGCGCGCATCTCGAAGGATGAGGCCCGCGTCGTGGCCTCATGGTTCGAGACGCGCCTGCGGCGCTCCTCACCATGAGGGTTTCTTATGAACCTCGTTCGATCATCTCTTTCGCCCGCGCGCCGAACATCACATGACGCGACTGCTCGTCGAACGGCTCCTTGACGAACTTGCCGATCGCCAGCCCCGCCTGCAGCTTCGGCCGCGCGCGCAACACCGCGTACCAGCGCTTGATGCCGGGATAGTCGTCGAGCGTAAACCCCTGGGCCTTGTGCGTCATCATCCACGGAAAGCAGGCGATGTCGGCGATCGAATAGTCGTCGCCGGCGACGTAGGCGCCGGTCTTGCCGAGCTGCACGTCGAGCACGTGGAACAGCCGTGCGACCTCATCACGATAGCGCTGGATCGCATAAGGGATCTTCTCGGCCGCATACAGCGCGAAATGCCCATGCTGCCCCATCATCGGCCCCAGCCCGGCCATCTGCCACATCACCCATTGGATGACACGCGAGCGCGCCCGCATCTCCTGCGGCAGGAAACGGCCGGTCTTGTCGGCAAGATAGATCAGGATCGCGCCGGTCTCGAACACCGGGAACGGCGCGCCGCCATCGGCCGGCGCGTGATCGACGATCGCGGGAATCCGGTTGTTGGGGCTGATCGCCAGGAACTCCGGCTTGAACTGGTCGCCGGCGCGGATGTCGACGGGAATGACGGTATAAGGCAGCCCGAGTTCCTCGAGCGTGATCGAGATCTTCCAGCCGTTCGGCGTCGGCGCGTAGTGGAGATCGATCATCCTTCCCCGATTCCTTCCCCGGACCATTATGCCGCGCTGCGGAACACGCGAGGCGGCTTCGTTCTTCTGTACCTGAAGGGTAAGCCATGGCAGACAGGCGCTCAAGCCTGACCGCCCCCCTATGCCGGAGAGTTCGACCATGCTGTTTCCATCGACCATCGCAGGCTCGCTGCCGAAGCCGGAATGGCTGGCCGAGCCCAACGTGCTGTGGGCGCCGTGGAAGTCGAAGGGCGACGAGCTGGCGCGCGCCAAGCGTGATGCCACCATCCTGGCGCTGAAGCTGCAGGAGGATTCCGGGATCGACATTCTCACCGAGGGCGAGCAGTCGCGGCAGCATTTCGTGCACGGATTCCTGGAACGTGTCGAAGGCATCGACTTCGCCCACAAGGTCGAGATGGGCATCCGCAAGGACCGCTACAAGGCGATGGTACCGCAGGTCGTAGCACCCTTGTCGCTGAAGGGCCGCGTCCATGGCGACGAGGCGCGGATCGCGCGCACGCATACGACGCGCGCCGTGAAGTTCACCTTGCCCGGACCGATGACGATCATCGACACCATCGCCGACAACTACTATGGCGACCGCGTCAAGATGGCGTTCGCCTTCGCCGAGCTGTTGAACCAGGAGGCCAAGGCGCTACACGACGACGGCATCGACATGATCCAGTTCGACGAGCCCGCCTTCAACGTCTACATGGACGAGGTGCGCGACTGGGGCATCAAGGCGCTGGAGCGCGCCGCAGAAGGCCTGACCTGCCCGACCGCCGTGCACATCTGCTACGGCTACGGCATCAAGGCCAACACCGACTGGAAGGAGACGCTGGGCGGCGAGTGGCGGCAATACGAGGAGACCTTCCCCGTGATCGACGCCAGCACGATCCAGCAGGTCGCGGTCGAGTGCCGCAATTCGAAGGTGCCGATCGAGCTGCTCGGCCTGCTCAAGAACAAGATCGTGCAGGCCGGCGTCATCGACGTCGCCAGCGACGCGATCGAGACCGCCGAGGACGTCTGCAAGACGCTCGAGGACGTCATGAAGGTGGTGCCGAAGGAGAACATCATCGCCACGACGAACTGCGGCATGGCGCCGATGCGGCGCGAGATCGCCGAGGCCAAGCTGATGGCGCTCGGCACCGGCGCAAAGCTGGCTCGGCAGCGGTTCGCTTGAGCGGCCACGATTGACGGCGCACGCCGACCGATGCTGGCGCCCATCACCACTCCCGCGGTGCCCGCGGAGCATCACAGGTCACCGCCTGCTCCCGGACGGCTCCTCTCGCACGCTGACGAGCGCTGGCGCGAGCGCACCGGCCAGTAAGACTCCGGATGAATCAGCAGCAGCGTTGGGCCCGCTGTGCGCAGCGCTCATGTGCACCTTACTGTTAGTTTGGAGCTACTCACGGCCGACGGGACGACATCTCGTCGTGATCAACTTCGGCAATCGTGGTATCAAAACACCCAGCAACATCGTTGGCAGAGCACTGTGTCTTTCGCGTTCTTGACAATGTATGTACGAGCATTTCATCTCGTTACTACCTGTTAACGCGGTAAGCTTCCGCCGCCTGCATCAGTTTCAAATCTGACGTTTGCCTTCATTGCTGGGGATGGGGATGACTTGCATTGCGAGAACGATTACTGCTGCGCCGAAATCAAAGTCTCGGCGATGGCTGGCCCTATCGATCCTGTGCACAAGCACTTTCCTGAGCACCCAGGCCCTGGCGATCGACGTCGCCAACCAGACCGACTGGAATACGGCCGTGGCAGCGGTCGCGGCCGCCGGCGCCAACTCGACCGTCACCATCAACATCACCAGCGGCTTCACGCTGTCGAGCTCGCTTGCGCAACTGCAGGCCGCCAACAGCAACGTCACGGTGAACATCACCGGCAACGGCCAGACGATCAACGGCGCCTCCTCGTTTCAGGGCATCGTCGTCAACGGTGCCAACGCGCCGACCGTGAACATCTCCAGCCTGGCGATCACCAACACGGCCGCGATCGGCGGCAACGGCCAGAACGGCCAGAACGGCTATTATAGCGGCGGCCTGGCCTATGGCTCCGGCGGCGGCGGCGGCGGCGGTCTCGGTGCCGGCGGCGGCCTGCTGGTCGGCAGCGGCGCCAACGTCACGATCGCCGCGGTGACCTTCACCAGCAACAGCGCCACCGGCGGCAGTGGCGGCAACGGCGGCAGCGCACAGAATGCGGCGGCCGACCCGGTGAATGGCGGCAATGGCGGCGCGGGCGGCGCCGCGAACAACGGCGGCGCCAGCGGCGGCGGCGGCGCGGGCGGCACGGGCGGACATACCGGCACGCAAGGCACGGCCGGCACCGCGGGCGCCGCGCTCGGTGACGGCGGTGGTGGCGGCGGCGGCTCCGGCACCACCAACAGCAACACCTACACCAACAACAATCCCGGCGGCAGCGGCAACGCCAATGGCGGCAACGGCGGCACCGGCGGCGACGGTGCGACCAATGCCAGCGGCTCGGGCGGCCCCGGGCCCGGCTCCGACGGCGGCGCCGGCGGCAATGGCGGCGCCGCCAATGGCGGCGCCATCTACGTCGCCACCGGCGGCACGCTGACGATTCTCGACTCGCCGATTTCGGGCAACACCGTCACCGGTGGCGCCGCCGGCACCCCCGGCATCGGCATCGGGCCAAGCGCCATCAACGGGTTTTCGGCGGCGGCCGGCGCAGCGCAGGGCGCCGGCATCTTCCTGAGCGGCGTGACGGCCAATATCAGCGTGTCCGGTGGCGCCGTGACCTACGGCGACTCCATCGGCGGCACCGGACTGACGACCGGCGGCGTCAACACGGCGATCAACAAGACCGGCATCGGCACGTTGGTGCTGTCGGCGACCAATACGTTCACCGGCAACGTCAACATCAACGCCGGCACGCTCTCGGTCGGCGCCACCGCCAATCTCGGCAACGTCGCCAACGACGTGATCATTTCCAACGGCGGCACATTGGCGGTCACCGGCACGACGACGTTCGCCAACGGCCGCGACTTCAAGATTGCCGGGCTGTCGACGATCGACATAGCCAGCGCGACCACGACCACGTTGCAAGGCATCGTCGGCGACGGCGCCTCCGCCGGCACCCTGGTGAAGGCGGGCGGCGGCATCCTGCTTCTCTCGGGCACCAACACCTACACCGGCGCGACCAACGTCGACGCAGGTACGCTGCGCGCGGGTTCGGCCGGCGCGTTCGGTGCCAGCACGGTCTTCAGCGTGCTGTCCGGCGCCACGCTGGATCTCAACGGCTTCAACAAGACGTTCGGCACGCTGAGCGGAGATGGCACCGTCACCGGCGCCAACGCGACGATCTCAGGTTCGTTCGCGCCGGGCAACGGCACGCCGGCGTCCTCCATGGCTATCGTAGGCAACCTCGCGTTCCAGTCGGGCGCGCAATACCTGGTGCAGGTGAATCCGACTACGGCGTCGTTCGCCACCGTCACCGGCACTGCGACGCTCGGGGGCGCCGCCGTTACCGCGACCTTCGCAAACGGCAGCTACGTCTCCAAGCAATACACCATTCTCACCGCCACCGGCGGCGTCAGCGGCACGTTCAGCGGCATCACCAACGCCAACCTCCCAGCCGGGTTCACCTCGACGTTGAGTTATGGCAGCAACGATGTCTTCCTCAACCTCTCGATGGGCACGTCGTCGGCGAGCACCAACCAGCAGAACGTCAGCAACGCGCTCAGCAACTACTTCAACACGAACGGCAGCATTCCCGTCGTCTTCACCGGTTTGACGCCAACGGGGCTGACGCAGATTTCGGGCGAGACCGCGACCGGCTCGCAGCAGACGACGTTCAATGCGATGACGCAGTTCATGGGCGTCATGACCGATCCGTTCGTCGGCGGCCGCGGCGACCAGGGCTCTGCGCCCAGCGGCGCGATCGGCTACGCGGAAGAGACGCTCGCTTTTGCGTCCAAGCGCAATCCGAACGACGCGTTGGCCGCGATCTACACCAAGGCGCCGGCCGCGCCCGTGGCCAGGCCGGGCTGGAGCGTGTGGGCAGCCGGGTTCGGCGGCTCGCAGACCACCGACGGCAACACCGCGCTCGGCTCGAACAACACAACCAGCAACCTCTACGGCACGGCCGTCGGCGCCGACTATCGCTTCTCGCCGTTCACCATCGCCGGGTTCTCGATGGCCGGCGGCGGCACCACGTTCAGCGTCGCCAATGGCGGCAGCGGCCGGTCCGACCTGTTCCAGGCCGGCGCCTTCGTCAGGCACAATATCGGCGCAGGCTATATCTCGGGAGCACTGGCGTATGGCTGGCAGAACATCACCACCAACCGCACCGTGACGGTGGCCGGCGTCGACCAGCTCCGGGCGACTTTCGACGCCAACACCTTTGCCGGCCGGGTCGAGGGCGGCTATCGCTTCGTGGCGCCCTGGATGGGGTTCGGGATCACGCCTTACGCCTCGGCGCAATTCACGACGTTCAGCCTGCCGGGCTATGCGGAGAATGCTGTCTCCGGCGCCAACACGTTCGCGCTGCGCTTTGGATCGCAGAACGTCACCGATACGCGGTCGGAGCTGGGCCTGCGCACCGACAAGGCCTATGCGCTGGCCGATGGCGTGTTCACGCTGCGAAGCCGCTTTGCCTGGGCCTATGACTTCAACCCCAGCCGGTCGGCCGGGGCCACGTTCCAGACCCTTCCGGGCGCATCCTTCGTCGTCAACGGCGCGCGGCAGGCGCAGAATTCAGCGCTGACCACGGTCTCCGCTGAAATGAAGTGGCGGAATGGCTGGTCGGCCGCCGCGAGCTTCGAGGGCGAGTTCTCGGATGTGACCCGCAGCTACGGCGGCAAGGGCATCGTGCGCTACACGTGGTGACGCGCGGAGCTGCGCGCGGCGCATCCGTACGGCGCTCCGATCACCCGACGGTCAGGTCATCGCGCTCGGATGCAGCATCGGCGCGTAGCCCGCCTTGATCGCGCGCAGCGTCGAGGGCGGGGTCAGCAGCAACGCGTCGGTGATCCCTGCGCGTGGCGCGTCATAGCCCGCCGCCGACCAGGGCAGCGCCCTGCCTTTTCGGATCAGAAAGCTCTCCTCGCCTGCCTGCACCATGGCCCCGTCAGGCAAGGCGGCGAGCGGCGTCGGCAGCGGATGCAGGCGCTTGCGACCGCGATCGAGGCGCTCGCGATGGAGCACGCGATCAATCTCGGAGATGCGCAGAGCCTCGACGCCGTTGCCCTCCTCCCACGCCGCACGAAACCTCTTGGCGTCGTCGCGGCGGCAGTAGAAGCAGGGGCGATGACCGGCGGCGAAGGCGGTCGCCTCGTCGAGGAAGAACAGCTCGGTCCAGCTTTGCGTTGCCATCACCTCGCGGCGGCGGCCGCGGAAGTCGCACAGGCAGACCAGCCAGGCGGGGCTCGACCAGCGCTTCCGCAACAGCGTCTTCGTCGCGGGATCATGGATGATGCCGCGATTGCCGGTGAACAGCCCGCGCTGCGGCGTCGCGACGATGTCGCCCAGCGGGGTCACACGGTTCTGCAGCGGCATGGCGAGCCTTCAGCTGGCGAATGGCGTTGAAGGGCGAATGGCGAGTAGGGAGTAGCGAATAGCGAACGCCTCGCCCACCCGAATCCCCTATTCGCTACTCCCTATTCGCCACTCGCCGAGCTCACGCCGCCCCGTCGCGCAGCGGCGGCGCGAACGACAGCGCGGTGTCCCAGGGGAAGAAGATCCAGGTGTCCTGCGACACCTCGGTGATGAAGGTGTCGACCAGCGGCCGACCCTTCGGCTTGGCATAGACGGTGGCGAAATGCGCGTCGGGGAGGATCTCGCGGACCATGCGTCCGGTCTTGCCGGTGTCGACGAGATCGTCGACGATCAGGAGCCCCTTGCCGGTGCCGCCGCCGAGTTGCGCCGTGTCAGCCGAGATGCCCTTCAGGACCTGAAGCTCGCCCTGCTTGGTGTGGTCATAGCTCGCGATGCAGATCGTATCGATGACGCGCACGCCAAGCTCGCGGGCCACGATCGCTGCCGGCACCAGTCCGCCGCGGGTGATGGCCACCACGGCGTGAAACGGCCCGATCTCGTTCAGCCGCCAGGTCAGCGCCCGGCAATCGCGATGAAACTGGTCCCAGGACACCGGGAAGGCCCGGCCCGCGCGCTCCTCTGCACTCAAAGTCTTGTCTGGCATCTCGTCTCGTCCGTGAGTTCTCGAAAGCTGCACCTGCTTTAGCGCGTCACGTTGAGCCCGGCGAGCATCTCCTTCACGGCCGCCATCGCCGCCGACAGCTTGTCCTGGTCGCGCGAGCGCACGACGAGATGCGTGTTCGGCTTCTGGTCCTCGTCGATGAAGGGATAGCTGCCGATGATGGTGTCCGGGTGCGCCTTGGCGATCTCGCGCAGGGGACCGCCGATGTCGCCCTCGCGGGCATTGGCGCGGACGGTCTCCGACAGCATGCGCACGCCGGACTTCAGCTTCGGCGCGACGATGTCCATCATCGCCTGCATGATCGACGGCACGCCGGCCATGACGATGACGTTGCCGAGCTTGAAGCCGGGCGCCAGGATGGTGGCGCTCTGGATCAGCTCGGCGCCGTCGGGGATGCGCGCCATGCGCAGCCGCGCCTCGTTGAGCTCCTGCTCGCTCCAGCGCTCGCGGAAGCGCGCCACGACCTCGGGATGGTGGTCGATGCCGACGCCGAACGCCTTCGCGATCGCATCCGCGGTGATGTCGTCATGGGTCGGTCCGATGCCCCCGGTGGTGAACACATAGGTGTAGCGATGCCGCAGCGCATCGAGCGCGGCGATGATGTCGGGCTCGTCGTCGGAGACCACCCGAACCTCCTTGAGGTCGATGCCCAGATTGGTGAGGTATTCGGCGATGAAGCCGATGTTCTTGTCCTTGGTCCGGCCGGACAGGATCTCGTCGCCGATGACCAGCAACCCCGCGGTGACGATCTCGCTCATGGTTTCTCCTCGCATCTCGCGTCTCTTTTGGCCCGCCACGGCGCCAATGTCATCCGGAACGTCGCAGTCTATGCCGCGGATTTGAGCACCACGCAGCCGGTTTTTCGGGCACGGCTTTCGCAACCCCCACGAAATGCCGCAGGAGAATGCATATCGCGCTGGCCCGCCCCTTGCTACCATCCCAAGGAGTCATGCAGTGTATGGCGAGGCTGGGACACACGGGCATCTATGGCAGTTGCGTTCGACGAAATGAACGAGCCGGGCGGCGACGTCCGTCAGGCTTATCAGGAGCTGTCGCGGTGGCTGAAGGAAACGCCGCCGGAGGCGCTGGAGTATCGCCGCCACGAGGCGGAGCTGCTGTTCCGGCGAATCGGCATCACCTTCGCGGTCTATGGCGAGGCGGAGGCGCAGGAGCGGCTGATCCCGTTCGATGTCATTCCGCGCATCCTCTCGGGCAAGGAATGGACCCTGCTGGAGAAGGGGCTGAAGCAGCGCGTCAAGGCGCTGAACATGTTCCTGCGCGACATCTATCACGGCCGCGACATCCTTCGCGCCAACGTGGTGCCGGATGACCTGATCTTCCAGAACCCGGTGTTCCGCCCGGAGATGAACGGCCAGGACGTGCCGCACGACGTCTACGTCCACATCGCCGGAATCGACATCGTCCGCGTCGACGCCAACGACTTCATCGTGCTCGAGGACAATGCGCGCACGCCGTCGGGCGTGTCCTACATGCTGGAAAACCGCGAGATCATGATGCGGCTGTTTCCGGACCTGTTCGCGCGCCACCGCGTCGCGCCGGTCGAGCGCTATCCGGACGAATTGCTGTCGTGCTTGCGCTCGGTGGCGCCGCTCAGCGCCTCGGCCGAGCCGACCGTGGCGCTGATGACGCCCGGCATCTACAATTCCGCCTATTACGAGCACTCGTTCCTGGCCGACAAGCTCGGGATCGAGCTGGTCGAGGGCCGCGACCTCATCGTCAAGAACGACGAGGTGTTCATGCGCACCACCGAGGGGCTGAAGCGGGTCGATGTGATCTACCGCCGCGTCGACGACGACTTCCTCGATCCCCTCACCTTCCGACCGGATTCGGCGCTCGGCGTGCCCGGCCTGATGTCGGCCTATGTTGCCGGCAATGTCACGCTCGCCAACGCGGTCGGCACCGGCATCGCCGACGACAAGGCGATCTACTCCTACATGCCCGACATCGTGAAGTTCTATCTCGGCGAGGAGCCGATCCTGAAGAACGTGCAGACCTGGCGCTGCCGCGAGCCGGCCGATCTGTCCTACGTGCTCGACCATCTCGGCGAGCTCGTCGTCAAGGAGGTGCACGGCTCCGGCGGCTACGGCATGCTGATCGGCCCGGCCGCCACCAAGGCGACCATCGAGGCTTTCCGCGACAAGCTGAAGCGCGAGCCGGAGGGTTTTATCGCCCAGCCGACACTCGCGCTGTCGACCTGCCCGACCTGCGTCGCGTCCGGCCTGGCGCCACGCCATGTCGATCTCAGGCCGTTCGTGCTGACGGGACGCGACCGCACCACCATCGTGCCCGGCGGCCTCACCCGCGTGGCGCTGAAGGAGGGATCGCTGGTGGTGAATTCCAGCCAGGGCGGCGGCACCAAGGACACATGGGTGCTGGATGAGTAAGAGTTGGTTTGCACAGGGTTCTGAGCTTGCTCGCTGCAACCTCTCCCCGCCTGCGGGGGCGCGACGAGCTTCGCTCGCGCTGAGAGGTCGGATTGCATCGAAAGATGCAATCCGGGTGAGGGGGTACAGGTCCATCAACTCGCACCACCCGTGCGGCTGCCCCTCACCCCAGCCCTCTCCCCGTGAAGAACGGGGAGAGGGAGCGCACCGTCTCCTCCGCACCTCATAGATTGCCCATGCTGTCGCGCACCGCCGAAAACCTGTACTGGCTGGCCCGCTACGTCGAGCGCGCCGAGTACCTTGCCCGCACCATCGACGCCACCCTGCGCGTCACGGCGCTTCCCGCGGCCTATATCGGCAAGACCAATGAATGGGAATCGGCGCTGATGACCGCCGGCGTCAATGTCAGCTTCTACGAGCACTACTCCGAGGCCAACGAGCAGAACGTCGTCGAATATCTCTCGTTCAACCAGTCGAACCCGTCCTCGATCAAGAACTGCATCGAGGCCGCCCGTCTCAACGCCCGCTCGGTGCGAACCGCGTTGACGTCGGAGATGTGGGACACCCTCAACGGATCCTGGATCGAGCTGCAGGAAGTCTGGAGCAAGGGCGCCAAGACGCGCGAGGAGCTGGCGCGCTTCCTGCGCTTCGTGCAGGAGACCTCGCTGCGCTTCGACGGCTCGGCCTACCGGACCATGCTGCGCAACGACGCCTACTGGTTCTCGCGGCTCGGCCTGCATCTCGAGCGCGCCGACAACACCGCCCGCATCCTCGACGTCAAATATCACGTGCTGCTGCCCGAGGAGGAGCATGTCGGCGGCCCGCTGGACTACTATCAGTGGACCTCGATCCTGCGCTCGGTGTCGGCGCTCACGGCCTATCACTGGGTCTATCGCGAGACGCTGAAGCCCTGGCTGATCGCGGACCTCCTGATCCTCAACGACACGCTGCCGCGCTCGCTGGCGAGCTGCTACGGCAACCTCGTCCGCAATCTCGACCAGATCGGCGTCGCCTATGGCCGCCAGGGGGCGGCGCAGCGCCATGCCCGCGGCGTCCGCAACCGGCTCGACCACTCCAACATGGACGACATCTTCCAGCATGGCGTGCACGAGTTCATCCAGGAGTTCATCGCCGACAATTCGCGGCTCGGAGAGATCATCACCAAGCAGTACCTGATCTGAGCGCAGTGGAGACAGCGATCGCGGCCCGCTGGACTGTGTCTGCGAGACCACGTCCGGCACCCGGCGCCCTGCCCTCCGCCCGAGGGATCCTCCTCCCCCCTTTCAGGGAGAGGTGAAACGAGCTACCGCGGACAGCACATCTGACGAAGACTGGTCGACCGCCATGCGCCTGCGTATCTCCCATTCCACCACCTACCGCTACGAGCCGGCGGCGACCGGCGTCATCCAGATCATCCGCATGACGCCGGGCAGCAATGACGGCCAATATGTGGCGGAGTGGCAGATCGACGTGTCGACCGATTCCCGCCTCGACATGCATGAGGACGCATTCGGCAACGTCACCCATGTGATCACGCACGGCGCGCTCGAGGATCTCACAATCACGGCCGAGGGTCTGGTCGAGACCCACGACACCGGCGGCGTGCTGAAGGGAGCGGACGAGCGCTTCCCGCCCAGCTTCTTCCTCCGGCAGACGCCGCTTACGGCCGCCAATGCCGCCATGGCCGCAGTCGTGCGCGATCTGCGCGCGGAGTCCGAGAGCGACGTGCTCGGTCTTCTGCACACGCTGATGACGCAGGTCTACGAGCACATGACCTTCGACGAGGATCCGACCCACAGCGGCACCTCGGCGGCGGAAGCCTTCGGGCTGAAGCGCGGTGTCTGCCAGGACTATGCGCACATCTTCATTGCCTGCGCGCGCGCCGCCGGCATCCCCGCGCGTTTCGTGTCCGGCCACTTCCTGCGCTCCGATGGTGCGGTGCACCAGGAGGCCGGCCATGCCTGGGCGGAAGCCTATGTGCCGGATCTGGGCTGGGTCGGCTTCGACGCCGCCAACTGCATCTGCACCACCGACGCCCATGTCCGGGTCGCGATCGGGCTCGATTATCTCGGCGCGGCGCCGGTGCGCGGCACCCGCTATGGCGGCGGCACCGAGACGCTCACCGTCAAGGTGAAGGTCGAGCAGGTCGGCCGCGGCGGCCAGTCGCAATCGCAGTCGCAGCGCCAGTCCTGAATTCCGGAACGCGCGCCCGTAGCCCCGTAGCCCGCATGAGCGAAGCGACATGCGGGTTCTCCGAGAAAGCGCGTGAGATCCCGGATATCGCTCCCACCAGCGCCCTACGGGCGCCGGCTGCCGCTCATCCGGGCTACAGCACTGCGGGGTTGGAGGGACCGTCGATTTTCGCTAGTAATTCGCGCAATGGCTCGAGGGGACTGAGATGACCTATTGCTGCGGAATTCTGGTGCGTGACGGCCTCGTCATGATCGCGGACACCCGAACCAATGCCGGTCTCGACAACGTCTCGACCTTCCGCAAGCTGCACATCTTCTCCAATCCGGGCGAGCGCATCGTGGCGGTCGCCAGCGCCGGCAATCTCGCCATCAGCCAGTCCGTGCTGTCGACCTTGACCGAAGGAATGGAAGACCCCGACACCGGCGAGGTGGAGACGCTGATGAACGCGCCGACCATGTTCCAGGCGGCGCAGCGGATCGGCAAGGCGATCCGCATGGTGCACGCCACCGAAGGGCCGGCGCTGAAGGCCGAGGATATCTCGTTCGACGTCTCGTTCCTGTTCGGCGGCCAGATCAAGGGCTCGCGGATGCGGCTGTTCATGGTCTACACCGCCGGCAACTTCATCGAATGCACCACCGACACGCCCTATCTGCAGATCGGCGAGCACAAATACGGCAAGCCGGTGCTCGACCGCGCCATGCACTACGACGTCGAGCTCTACGAGGCGCTGAAGACGGGCCTGATCTCGATGGACTCGACGATGCGCTCGAATCTCGGCGTCGGCCTGCCGATCGACGTCCTGGTGGTGCGCGCGGAGGCCTGCGAGGCCGACCTCAATCATCGCATCGAGGCCGGCGAGCCCTATTTCCACGATCTCCGCTCGCGCTGGTCGGCGGCCCTGCGCGCGGCGCATAACAACATCCCGCGGCCGCCCTATAAGACTCAGAGCGAGTCAAAACACTGAAACTGCAAAACGCTTGAATTGAAGGTGAGGAAACATGGCTGAAGCGGCAAAGAAGATCGCGCTGGTGACGGGCGCAGGCACAGGGGTCGGCCGCGCCGCATCGCTGGCGTTGATGAACTCCGGCTTCACCGTGGTGCTGGCAGGGCGCCGCAAGGAGATGCTGGAGGAAACCGCCAAGCTCGGTCCGTCCGGCATGAGCCTCGCCGTGCCGGCTGACATGACGGACCCCGCCTCGATCGCGGCGCTGTTCGATACCGTGAAGTCGACCTACGGCCGGCTCGACGTGCTGTTCAACAATGCCGGCATGGGCGCGCCGCCGGTGCCGCTCGAAGACCTGACGCTGCAGCAATGGCAGCAGGTGGTCGCCACCAATCTCACCGCGCCGTTCCTGTGCACGCAGCACGCGTTCCGCATCATGAAGGGCCAGTCGCCGCGCGGCGGCCGCATCATCAACAACGGCTCGATCTCGGCGCATGCGCCACGTCCGTTCTCGTCGCCCTACACCTCGACCAAGCATGCGATCACGGGCCTGACCAAGGCCTCGAATCTCGACGGCCGCGCCTATGACATCGCGGTCGGCCAGGTCGACATCGGCAATGCCGAGACGCCGATGACCGAGCGCATGGTCGGCGGCGTGCTGCAGCCCGACGGCCGCATGATGCCGGAGCCGCGGATGGACGTGAAGGCCGTCGGCGACGCCGTCGCCTACATGGCCGGCCTGCCGCTCGACGCCAACGTCCTGTTCATCACGGTGATGGCGACGAAGATGCCGTTCGTCGGACGCGGCTGATCGCCGTTTCCGATCACGGCCCCCGCTCTCTCCTCACGTCATTCCGGGGCGCGCGAAGCGCGAGCCCGGAATCCATAGCCGCGAGCGGTTATTTGGTGCGAGATGGATGTGGCGCTCTTCTCCGCCACACGACGTGTCGCGATTATGGATTCCGGGCTCATCGCTGCGCGATGCCCCGGAATGACGGAGAAACCGTCGTCACAACCCGTTCTCTCCCCCGACGCGAGCCGATGCTGGCCCGCTACTCCAACCGCTCGACCTTCCTCAGCTCGGGAAACAGCTTCATCCACGCCAGCGCGATCGCGATCGTGCCGAGGCCGCCAAGGATGGCGGCCGGCATGGCGCCGAACAGCGCGGCGGTGACGCCGCTCTCGAACTGGCCGAGCTGGTTGGAGGCGTTGATGAACAGGAAGTTCACCGCGCCGACGCGGCCGCGCATCTCGTTGGGCGTGGCGAGCTGGACGAGGGAGAAACGGATCACGACGCTGATCGTGTCGGCGGCGCCGAGAATGGCGAGCGCTGCGACCGAAATCCACATCACCTGCGAAACGGCGAACACGACCGTCGCCGCACCGAACACGATGACCGCCTGGAACATGCGCAGGCCGACGCGCCGCCGAATGGTGTAGCGCGCCAGCACCGCCGTCATCGCCAGCGCGCCGACCGCGGGCGCGGCGCGCAGCACGCCGAGCCCGAACGGCCCGGTGTCGAGGATATCGCGCGCATAGATCGGCAGCAGCGCAGTGACGCCGCCGAGCAGCACGGCGAACAGATCGAGCGAGATGGTGCCGAGGATCGCCGGATTGGCGCGGATGAAGCGGACGCCGGCGAACAGATCGTCCTTGCTGCCCTCGAGCCGCTCGGCCGGCACGTCATCAGGCACCTGCATCAGGCCGGTCAGGGCCATGCCTCCGATCCAGAACAGCATCATGATGCCGTAGGGCACACCGGGCGCGACGGCATAGGCGAAGCCGCCGATCGCAGGCCCCGCGATGGTCGCGAGCTGCGCGGCACCGCTCGACAGCGCGCTCGCCCGCTGTAACGTGCCGGCCGGCGCGATCAGCGGCAGCAGCGCCGCGGTCGCGGGGCTCTCGAACGCGCCCGCAATGCCGAGAACGAAGACTGCCGCGAACAGCTGGAATTCGCCGAGCTGGCCGGTAGTGGCGCCCCAACACAGATAGAGCGCGGTCAGCGCCTCGACGAGCTGACAGAGCTGCACGACGCGCTTGCGCTGGAATCGGTCGGCGGCGCTGCCGGCGACGAACACCAGCAGGGCCGTTGGCAGGAACTGGATCAGCCCGACCATGCCGAGCTCGAAGGCGCGCCCGGTCAGATCGTAGATCTGCCAGCCGATCGCCACCGCCGCGATCTGGCTCGCAAAGCGCGACAGGCTGCGGGACGACAGGAAGAACAGGAACGCGCTCTGCTTCAGGAGATCGCGCGCGCCGATCGGGACGGTGGACGACATGATGCGCCTGCGTGACGCAGCCCTCATGGCTTGTCAATCGCGGGCCCCGCATGGCCGCGCGGCATTGCACGCGGCAGTCCCCTGCGCTCATAATGAAACGGGGTTCGGGGGATCTGATGCTTCAGCTGCAATCGGGGTTCGGGATCGTCGCGCTGCTCGCGATCGCATGGGCGCTCGGCGAAAACCGGCGCGCGGTGTCGTTGAAACAAGCCGGGCTCGGGCTGGTGGTGACGCTCGTGACGGCCATCGTCCTGCTCAAGGTCCCCGCCGTCGCCCGCGCGTTCGGCGCCATCAACGATGTCGTGGGCGCCATCTCGTCGGCCTCCCGGGCCGGCACCTCGTTCGTCTTCGGCTATGTCGGCGGCGGCGCCCTGCCCTTCGAGCTGAAGGCGCCCGGTGCCGATTTCGTGCTCGCCTTCCAGGCGCTGCCGATCGTGCTGGTCATGAGCGTGCTCACGACGCTCTTGTTCTACTGGCGAGTTCTGCCGCCCTTGGTGCGCGGCATGGCCTGGCTGCTGGAGCGCACCCTCGGCGTCGGCGGCGCGGTCGGCCTGTCGACGGCCGCGAATGTCTTCCTGGGCATGGTGGAAGCGCCGCTGTTCATCCGGCCATATCTCGCGCAGATGACACGCAGCGAATTGTTTCTCGTCATGACCGGCGGCATGGCCGGCATCGCCGGCACCGTGCTGGTGCTCTACGCCACGCTGCTGGCGCCGCTGATCCCCGACGCTGCCGCGCATTTCGTCATCGCCTCGGTGCTCGGCGCGCCGGCGTCGATCCTGATCAGCCTGATCATGGTGCCAGAGACCTCGAAGCAGCTCACCGGCGGCGCGCTCGCAGATCCCGGGACCGAGGCCACCTCGACCATGGACGCGATCGTCAAGGGCACCAGCGCCGGGCTCGAGCTCTTGATGAACATCGTGGCGCTGCTGCTGGTGCTCGTCGCGCTGGTGCATCTCGCCAACGCGATCCTGTCGCTGCTGCCCGCCATCGGCGGCGCCGACATCTCGCTGCAGCGGCTGCTCGGCCTCGTCATGGCGCCGGTATGCTGGCTGATGGGCCTGCCATGGTCAGAGGCCGTCACCGCCGGCAGCCTGATGGGCACCAAGACGGTGCTGAACGAGCTGATCGCCTATGTCGAGCTGGCGAAGCTCGATGCAGGCGCGCTCGATCCGCGCGCGCGGCTGATCATGCTCTATGCGATGTGCGGCTTCGCCAACTTCGCCAGCCTCGGCATCATGATCGGCGGCCTCGGCACCATGGCGCCGACGCGGCGCGACGAGATCAACGCGCTCGGCCTCAAGTCAATCGTCTCGGGCACCCTCACCACCTGTCTGATGGGTGCGATCGTCGGCCTGCTGACGTAAGCTGAGCTCCGTCGTCTGCGGAAGCAGCAGCGGCGCGATCCGGGCCATCACATGGCGCGAGCCCGCCGCGGTGAGATGCGCGTGGTCGAAGGACAGCGGGACGTCGCCGGCGGTGAGCGGGCAGCGGCCGTCCTCGCAGACCGCCGACAGGATCGAGACGTAGGAAAAGCCCTCGCCACTCGGCAGCGCAGCCTGCATCGCGGCATCCAGCGCAAAGATGTCCGAGCGGACGAATGCCGCGGGATCGGGCGTCACGCCGCGCAGGGTGGCGCGTGCCAGCATCGACGGCAGCCGCGCGCGGAACTGCACGGAGGGACCGAGCAGGACCACCGGAATGCCGGCCTCCTGCAGCCGTTGCAGCGTCTGCTTGAGGTCGCGCACCATGCCGGCGAACCGCGGCGGGCGCGCGTTCTCCAGCCAGTCCGCCGACATCACCACGAGGTCGGGCCGCGCTTGCGCGAAATAGTCGCGCATCTGGCTCGCCAGGGCGCGGCAGGCCGCGACGCCCTGCGTCTCCGCGCTGAAGGTCGGCATGCAGGTGGGCTGGCTCGCCTGCATGATGTTGACTGTGTCCTGATCGAGCTGGGCCCTGAGGCCGTGATAGTAGTGGGCCGCAAAACTGTCGCCCCACAGCAGCACATTGGTCTTGCCGGCCACCGCCTGCAGACAATCCTCGGCGACCCGGCCGTCCGGTGTCGTGAAGCAGGTGCCGTAGCGATAGACCGGCTTCATGTCGTAGGCATTGTAGGCGTCCAGCCGCTGCGCCGCGCGGTCGTTGTCAGACACCGCGCCGGCGCGCAGCAGGCCGACGCCGCTGCCGGCCAGCAGCAGCAGGCTCGCCAGCGCCGCAAGACCGAACGCGGCGCGCGGAGTCGCCGCGAGCCGGCGGTTGCGGAACGGCTGCTCGATGAAGCGCCAGGACAGCGTGGCGACCGCGACCGTGAGGACGAACAGGGCCGCCCGCTCCCAGCCGTCGAGCGCGAGACCGGGCTTGGCGAAGCGCGCGAAGGCGAACAGCGGCCAGTGCCAGAGATACAGCGAATAGGAGATGCGGCCGAAGAACGCCGCCACGCCGAGCGGCGACAGCGGGCTGCGCGGCACATTGGCCACGCCGGCGCCGCTCCACAGGAACAGCGCCGCACCGAGGCATGGCGCCAGCGCGTCGACGCCGGGGAAGCCCGGTCCGGGGCGCAGCGCCAGGATCGGCACCGCCATCAGCAGCAGCGACAGCGCGCGGGCGCCGCGCTGAACGAGACCCGGCCGCGGCGCGGGAAGGCCGGATATCGCGACCAGGCTGCCGAGCAGGAATTCCCAGGCGCGCGGCGGGCTGAGGAAGAACGCGCTCGCGGACGCGCCGCCGCGCATCAGCATCAGGCCGAGCGCGAACGAGCCTGTGGCAAGCAGCGCGAGAGTGACCGGCAGCGCGAGCCTGTGGCCGCGCGCCAGCCGCAGCACGGCCCAGACCACCACGGGCAGCACCAGATAGAACTGCTCTTCGACCGCCAGCGACCAGGTATGCAGCAGCGGCTTCTCGACCGCCGCGTGGTCAAAATAGCCGGACTGCAGCCAGAAGAAGATGTTCGAGGTGAAGGTGACGACGGCGGCCGCGGAACGGAGGAACTCGGCGCGCTCGGAGCCCAGCATGTCCTGCGACGCCGGGAGCGCCGCGAACGCCACCATGGCGTAGAGCGCCGGCAGCAGCCGCCGCACCCTCCGCTCGTAGAATTGCGCGAACGAGAAGCGGCCCTGCGCCATCTCTGCCGCGATGATGCCGGTGATCAGGTATCCTGAGATGACGAAGAAGATGTCGACGCCGACGAAGCCGCCGAAGATCGCCGGCGCCTCGAAATGGAATGCGACGACGGAGAGCACCGCAATGGCGCGCAGCCAGTCGATGTCCTCGCGATGGCCTGCACCTGAAGCCGAGCCGGCGCCCGCGTTGGCGATGCGAGGCTGCATCGATGCACGCGTGCGAGGCGCGCACGCAATGGTCGGAGCGAACTGGACGACGAAGCGCGGCAACGGGACGGGTACGCCTTTACGCAAGCCCGCGATGAATACGTCTGACGGATTCGTCGCCGGCCCATCCGTCCCAATGACGCGAGACCGGATGTCAACACACACGCGCGATGGGACCGCCGTCCACCGCGTCGCGGATGTTTCCATCCATTTCTGTCGGCTTTACGTCGACAGTTCGACGGTTTTGAAGTCGGCCGGCAGGATCACCTCGAGCAGCTCGACGTCGTCGGAATAGTCGAGGATCATGTGGCGGATCTTCGGCGGCTGGGTCCAGCAGCTGCCCTCCTTCATCAGCGTCTCGCCGACGCCTTCGAGGTAGCTCTTCACCCAACCCTTGAGCACATAGACCATCTGGAAGTCGACCGCATGGGTGTGCAGCTTGGAGACTTCCTGCGGATTGCACGGTGGCAGCATGCGGATGACATGCGCGCGCGCCAGGCCGTGGGTCGCGTCGGCGATGCCGAGGTCGCGATAATGCGCATAGGCGCGCAGGCCGTCGGCCTTGAAGTCCTCCTCGCGGTGATGGCTGATCGCGACCTTCTGCTTGCGCCGGCGCGGCGCCGGTGCTGGCCGCCCCTTGCTCACGAGCGCCTTGCGCGCGGACGGTGTGGCCGCCCTGCCCGGCTTGGCGGCTGTCTTGGCGACAGTCTTCGCCGTCGGCCTTGTCTTTGCGACCTTACGCGGCGCCGCCTTCGCGGCGGCGCGTGATGATGATGTGGTGCTGCGGCTCTTCTTGGCCATGGCGCTCTCCCTGCGAGTCCTCGGGTCAGAGGCTATCACAATTGGGGGGACTCGGCAGAGCTCCAACAAAGGTCGTCATTCCGGGGCGTGCGCAGCACGAGCCCGGAATGACACCGATGGCGGGGTTGTCAGCTCAATGCAGCACGAACACGCCGTCGACGGCGCGCAGCTCGGCGGGCTTGATCAGCTTGGAATGCGCCACGGTGACCGAGTACAGCGGGCCCTCGATCTTCTCCTCCCAGAACGCCAGGAAGTCCTGCAGCGCAGGGAATTTCGGAAACAGGTCGTAGTTCTGCCAGACATAGGTCTGCAGCAGCGAGCGATGGTCCGGCATCCGATACAGGATCTGCGCGGTCGTCAGCCCGTAACCCAGCACCTGTTTCCGAAAGTCCTCGGAAACCTCAACCCTCGACACCATGCCAACCTCCGTTTCTGGAGCGCATGTCCGTGTGGCCAACCGGGGATGGAGCCACCCGGCAACGATGCGCTCACTGCCTAGAAATGTGACGCATGTCCTCAACCCATCTCAAGCTTAAATGTTTAACGACATGTTGAAAAATGCTGCATTAGCAGCCACTTAGCCCAGGTGCTAATACGGGGTTTCGCGGTTCGTTCCGCCTCCGTTAACGCTGTCGGAACGCTTTGGCAGAGCCCGCGATCGACTGCTAATTTTTCTGCTACAAGGCCTTGCCCGGCATAAAACTCTCCCCTAAATCCAGCCCGCGTGCTGGCACTCGCTGGCGCCGACTGCCAAATCTCCAGAAACTGACAATCGCTTCAATACCTTAGGAGGACTGTATGGCTTTCCGTCCGCTTCACGACCGCGTCGTGGTCAAGCGCATCGACGCCGAAGAGAAGACCGCTGGCGGCATCATCATCCCCGACTCGGCCAAGGAAAAGCCCTCGCAGGGCGAAGTGATCGCGGTGGGCCCCGGCGCCCGCGACGAGAGCGGCAAGCTGGTCCCGCTCGACGTTCAGGTCGGTGACCGCGTGCTGTTCGGCAAGTGGTCGGGCACCGAGGTCAAGATCGACGGCCAGGAGCTGCTCATCATGAAGGAAAGCGACATCATGGGCGTGCTCACCGACACCGCGGCGAAGAAGAAGGCCGCCTAAGCGCCGTTGCCCCTCGTCCTGAGGAGCCGGCTTTAGCCGGCGTCTCGAAGGATGAGGCCCCAACCACCTCCTCATCTCGTCCTTCGAGACGCCCGCTGCGCGGGCTCCTCAGGACGAGGATCTCGATCAAAACCAGGGAAACCCAATATGTCAGCGAAAGACGTAAAGTTCGGCGTCGAAGCCCGCGACCGCATGCTGCGCGGCGTGGACATTCTCGCCAATGCCGTGAAGGTCACGCTCGGTCCGAAGGGCCGCAACGTCGTCCTCGACAAGTCGTTCGGCGCTCCGCGCATCACCAAGGACGGCGTCACCGTCGCCAAGGAGATCGAGCTCGACGACAAGTTCGAGAACATGGGCGCGCAGATGGTGCGCGAGGTCGCCTCGAAGTCCGCTGACGCGGCCGGCGACGGCACCACCACCGCGACCGTGCTGGCCCAGGCCATCGTGCGCGAAGGCGCCAAGGCGGTTGCCGCCGGCATGAACCCGATGGATCTGAAGCGCGGCATCGACCTCGCGGTCGAGGCGGTCGTCGCCGATCTCGTCAAGAACTCCAAGAAGGTCACGTCGAACGACGAGATCGCCCAGGTCGGCACCATCTCCGCCAACGGCGACTCCGAGATCGGCAAGTTCCTCGCCGACGCCATGAAGAAGGTCGGCAACGAGGGTGTCATCACGGTCGAGGAAGCCAAGTCGCTCGAGACCGAGCTCGACGTCGTCGAGGGCATGCAGTTCGATCGCGGCTACATTTCTCCGTACTTCGTGACCAATGCCGACAAGATGCGCGTTGAGATGGACGACGCCTACATCCTCATCAACGAGAAGAAGCTGTCGTCGCTGAACGAGCTGCTGCCGCTGCTCGAGGCCGTGGTGCAGACCGGCAAGCCGCTGGTGATCGTCGCCGAGGACGTCGAGGGCGAGGCGCTGGCCACGCTCGTCGTCAACCGTCTGCGTGGTGGCCTGAAGGTTGCTGCCGTCAAGGCGCCGGGCTTCGGCGACCGCCGCAAGGCCATGCTGCAGGACATCGCGATCCTGACCGGCGGCCAGGCGATCTCGGAAGATCTCGGCATCAAGCTCGAGAACGTCAACCTCTCCATGCTCGGCCGCGCCAAGAAGGTGATGATCGACAAGGAGAACACCACGATCGTCAACGGCGCCGGCAAGAAGGCTGACATCGAGGCGCGCGTGGCGCAGATCAAGGCGCAGATCGAGGAGACCACCTCGGACTACGACCGTGAGAAGCTGCAGGAGCGTCTGGCCAAGCTCGCCGGCGGCGTCGCGGTGATCCGCGTCGGCGGCGCGACCGAGGTCGAGGTCAAGGAGCGCAAGGATCGCGTGGATGACGCGATGCATGCGACCCGCGCGGCTGTCGAGGAAGGCATCCTGCCGGGCGGCGGCGTCGCCCTGCTCCGGGCCTCCGAGCAGCTCAAGGGCGTCCGCGCCAAGAACGAGGACCAGAAGACCGGCATCGAGATCGTCCGCAAGGCGCTCTCCGCCCCGGCCCGCCAGATCGCGATCAACGCGGGCGAGGACGGCTCGGTCATCGTCGGCAAGATCCTCGAGAAGGAGCAGTATGCGTACGGCTTCGACTCGCAGTCGGGCGACTACGTGAACATGGTGTCCAAGGGCATCATCGACCCGACCAAGGTCGTGCGCGCCGCGATCCAGAACGCAGCCTCGGTTGCAGGCCTGCTGATCACCACCGAGGCGATGGTCGCCGAGCTGCCGAAGAAGAACGCCGGCGGCCCCGCGATGCCTCCGGGCGGCGGCATGGGCGGCATGGACTTCTAAGTCCGGCCATCTCGCGAAGACAACGAAGGGCGCGGCGCGAGCCGCGCCCTTTTTGTTTGAGACAATTCTCAGATGGAGGTCGGGGCATAACGAGCACTCAGGAATGCAGAACAACCCTTGCGAATTTATTCAAAGACAATCTACCATAAATAGCGCTCAAAAAATTATGGAGGAAACACATGGCCGCAACCGAAGATGCTCAATCACTTGAAGCCGCGCACGGTCAGAAGATGATTGAGATCAAATTGCGATTCTGGACCAACGATATTGCGCCAGAAAAGGGCAAAGTCATCCCGAAGCACGCTTGGTCAGCCGGCGTTGTACGTATTGAGAAGAACGATGCACATGGCATTGAACCTGGATCCCCTAAACCCTTCCACAGCCTCCTAGACGTCGGAGCTGTAATCGAGAAAGTCTTGCTGGAGCAGGACATTGTTCTTCATACGTCGAAGAAGATGGCAAAGTACTTCAAGTAGCAGCTGGCACCCGGGAACAGCGAAGACACCAACCGGCGACCACCGGAGACGATGATGCCCCGCCTGCGCACCCATCCCGGCGAAGTGCTCCGCGAGGAATTCCTTCTTCCTCTCGGCCTGTCCGCGCGTGCTCTCGCGAAAATACTGGACGTTCCGCCCAACCGCCTCACCGAGATCATGCGCGGCACCCGCGATGTCACGGCCGATACCGCGCTCCGGCTGGGCCGCTACTTCGGCACCGACCCACGCTTCTGGATGAACCTGCAGACTGCCCACGATCTCTCGAGGGCGGAGCAGACGCAGAACTACAAGAAGATCATCCCGCGCGACGCGGCTTGAACCATTGCCGCTTAGGCTGCGTAGCCCGGATGAGCGAAGCGACATCCGGGGTCTCACGCGCTGTGTCGGTGAACCCGCATGTCGCTTGCGCTCATGCGGGCTACGATGGCGCGCTCAATCCCTGAACGGATCGAACTCGCGCTCGCCGGCCATCGACACGGCGAACGGCCGCAGTATCCTAGGCCGCCAGCGACTTAATGTCGCCTCCCGACTCACTAATCGCCTCCTGGAGGATTAGATAGAGCTTATCCAAAAACTCCCGCGCATCTTCCGTCATCGCTGCACTCATATGGGGAGCGGCTTCATGGTGGATATCGTTGATCAACTCGGCTCGATGGCCTGCAGATCCTTTACCTGCGAATTGATACGCTTGCCGCCATTTTGACAATTGATCATCTCGTAGGCGAACCGAAACGAGGTCATGCAATCTTGAGAACACAAGTTGGCGTATTGGATCAAGCGCAGCCTCTCTCTCTTCCTCCGAGGCTGGCACATTCTTCCAATCTGCCGGCCTATCAAGCCATTTTGCCGCTTCCTCTTGAAGGCAAGCAATCAAATCCGCAACAGGCCGCAGATTGCTGTATTCATCTCCCCCATTGGCTAACCGCCGACTGAGCGCCCTTATACGGGTCCAATGCTCCTTCGAAATTCCGTCATAATATCCAATTCCCAAACGCCCTTGCCAAGGATTTCGGAATGCATCGATTGCGTCTCTCATTGCAATCTCCAGTCCCTTGAACTGATAAATTGGAACGCTTGTTGTCGGCTCTTTCGGAACGATAGCGTCCTGCATGATGCCCAAAAGCTTCGAAAGCTCCTTGATAAAGCCGGAAGGCACTTTGTCGACAGATCTATTGAGCCCCCCAAGAAACACCGATCTCTTTTCGATTTGACGGTCCAGAGCACCAGCGATTCCGGAGCCAACGCTATCTCGGATACTTGCAACCGCGTTCTTGATCGAAGCCGTAACGTGATCTTTCTTCTGAGCGAAAGATGAAAGGTTTGCTCCCCGGACTTGGTCGAAGTGGGTAAAAACGACAGAAAGCTTGCTTGAAAACCCGCTGCTTCCAACCGTGCGTAGCAACGCCAGAGGCGCCGCCTGCATCGGCTGCTGTGCATTGTCGACCAGCAAAATGAGATCTATCGATTCGAATTTCTGAGTGATACGAGTGGAAATCGACGAAGCATCATTTGCCGTATGACCGATCCCTTCTCCATCGATCAAAACTAATCTTGGCTTATCGAGCTCTCTCTCAAATTTTGGATAGAATGGGCCGCGGACCCGTATCCCCTCAACCAATGGAGTGAGAAGTCTGCCGAACTGCAGGTGATGATTACTCGAAAACCAGCGCACGTTCGACAAAAACTTAGCACGATCAGGCTCGCGGTAAGTCCAACTCGTTGGCCAACTAGAACTCCCAAGCTCCACCTCTCCCTCGGCAATCATATCAAAACGACGGAAAACGTCCTCCATAATATCGATTCCGAGCTCGGAAAACGCCGAATCGTAAAAAACTTCATTCGCAAAAATTTCGAGCCAAGCGGCGCGGTCATCCGCCGACATGTCTGCACGAAGCTCTCCTATTTCTCCGCGAACGCGCAGCTCTACCGTCGACACAATCGTTCCAATTGACGCGAGATATTGATCTAGCTGAGCTTGATTTTCTTCCCGCTCTTTCGCACTCACCATTTCGTCGCTTGCAATCACAGCAACGTCAGTTGGCTCGTCCTCAAATAAAAACTCACCATCATCAACGTCCCCCTCGGATGACGAGTATCCACCTAAAATGTACGAAAGCCTGAACCGCTGCTCCTCGTGCTGCAGGAGAGACGCGATTATCTTTTCTGACGAACTGCCCTGTACGGCTTCGAGACAAGCAGATTCAACACATTCATCAACATAAGCACGGACTTTGTGCTCCGGCATAAACGTAACTACTGCCTCGAATGGGCCATCTGACGTCACAATTTCTGTGTCCGCAGTTGTCGTCTTCGCGGTAGAGGTCGACGGAAAGCGATCCTCCTCGTGATCCGATCCAATTAGATGACGTAACAGCGTCGTCTTTCCGGCCCCCGTAGTTCCCAAAAACAGGACGCGACTATACCCCTCACCAGCCGTAGGCAGGGGAATGACTTCCTCCCGCTTCGCAGACGAATCAAATGAGCCCGCCTCCACTCCATCAAAGAAAATCGCTACCACAATGGGATCGAAGGAATGATCCGCGTCTTTACGCTTGTCCGCGCTCCACCAATTCTCATCACTCAGAAGAATGTTGAGTTGCCCAACTAATTCATCTGCACGCTCATCGTCTGACGTTCCAAGCCCCCTTCTCACCTTCAGGCCTTTTCGATTTTTGCTGTCGGTACGAACTGGATGACGGAAAGTGACGCTCCAGCCTGGACGGTTCGATCGGACCTTGGACGCCGTAAACTGATTTGACATAATCATCTCCGTTGTTCTTCGTTGTTCCAAATGCAAGCTCTATATTCCGAACATGCGGCGGCTGTCAAGAACAACATAGAACAACACAGCGCCGCACCAGAACTCCAATGATTTCTAGCGCTTAACGCGAAAGGCCGCCCGTGGGCGGCCTTTCCTATGAACAATGCGGTCTGGCACCGCAGCCCTACCCCGCATCGGGCGCCTTCAGCCGCACCAGCCGCGTCAGCAGCGCATCCAGGCCTGCACCCTCACCGGCATGCAGGTCGATGCGGCCGACCTTTTCGACCAGGCGCTCCAGCGACTCCAGCTCCTTGAGCCGCAGCAGCAGCGGGTTCTCCTCCATCAGCTTGGCGGTGTTGAGGAGCGAGCGCGTCGCCGCGGTCTCCTCCTGGCGACGGATCAGGTTGGCCTTCGCCAGCCGCTCCGCCTCGACCACCTTGTTGACGAGGTCGCGGATCTCGCCGGGCAGGATCACGTCCTTCACGCCGAGCTCCGTGATCTCCACGCCCGAGCCGTCGAGCCGCGCGCGCACGTAGTCGCGCAGCTCCGCGTCGAGCGAGGCCTTCGCCGCCAGCACCTCGTCGAGCGTGCGCGACGCCACCGCCTCCCGGATCGCGAACTGCACCAGCCGGTACAGCCACGCATCCACGTCGGGCGACGTCGCCACCGCCGCCTCCGGATCAACGATCCGGCGAAACGTCGTCAGCGTCACCCGCAGCGCGATGCGATCCTTGGTCAGCATCTCCTGCGCGGTGATTTCGAGCACCGTGGGCCTGAGATCGAGGCGCTTGACCTCGATCTTGCGGCCGACCGCCCAGAAGGCATGCCGGCCCGGCGCCAGCCGCTCGGTCAGCCTGCCGTCGACATGGAGCAGACCGGCCTCGTGGTTCTCGACCACGGCCTCGGTCACGATGCCCGGCCGGTTGCGCTCGATCATCGCCAGGTGCCGCGCGCTCACGCGCACGTCGCTGGTGATGTCGATGCGCTCGACCTCGACATCAGTCGCGACCGTCCAGTAGACGCGGGTCTGCCAGGGCGTGAGCAGATGCGTCGGCCGGCCGTCGAGGCTGACGATCGCGATCTCGTTCGCGCCGGTCTCCACCGCCTCGAACAGCTCCGCGGCGAGATCGGGCCGTGCGGCCTTCAGCACCGCGTAGCGCTCGGTGGTGTATTCGGTGCGGACGACGTCGAACACCTGCACCTTCAGCCGGTGCAGCGGATCGAGCAGCGCATGGCGGCCCGGCGCGAGCACGCGCACGAGCTGGCCGTCACGCCAGACCAGCGCCCGCTCACCATCCTCCACCGTCACGGTCTTCGTCACCAGATGCCAAGTCACAACACACTCCCACGGTTTGCTTTCCGGCCCATCGGCCGGAATGCTGATGTCATCGATCAAAGGACGTGAGGACCGGACGACGCTTCCTGCGTGAACCGAGCGGGCCGAGGCTTGAGCGTCTGACGATGCCGGGCGCACGCGCGCGGTCACGCGAGCCATAAGCCCGAGCGTCCTTGCGCAGCCTTCCCGACATCTTCGGACGCGGCATCCACCGCGGCGCAGAGCCGGCTCTACAGTGTCTTTGATCTGGTCGAAATGCCCTCGAAATTTTCTTGGGCAAAACGGCCGGACCGCGACTGAAGCGCGCGTCCGGTCCTCGTCAGAGGCGATTAGCTTTTCAGGCTAAACGGAAGCGCTGGAGCGGGAGTCGAACCCGCGACCCGATGAATCATAATCATCTGCTCTATCCAACTGAGCTATCCTTTGGTGGTGTCGACCGGAATCGAACCGATGCCTTCGGGCCTTCAACCCGACGCTCTCCATGAGCTACAGACTCCTTGCTCTTTGCGACGACGGAACACGGGACCGGACACCGGCCGCGCCAGTCGGGATCTCAGCGAGCCCGAACCAAAGTCATCACGAAGGATCGTTCTGCTACATGCAATTCCCATTTTGCGCAAGGCGGACATCTCGCTCATCTTCACTGTCAGTCTCGTCGTTACTAATTAGATACACTTCGATCTCTCGATCATCAAAAAATGTCGCCCGCATGAGCGAAGCGGCATGCGGGTTCATACACGCAGCTCGTGATACCCCGGATATCGCTGCGCTCATCCGGGCTACAAACGCGCTACTACAAGCACGTGACCACCACGTAGCCCGGATGAGCGCAGCGACATCCGGGTTCACACGCGCAGCTCGTTGGACACCGCATGTCGCTCACGCCGCCGCCCGGCGGGCGACGACGCGAGCTCACCCGGGCACCACGGCCATCATCAGCGCTCCAGCTCCACGTCCCAGTAGAGATAGTCCTGCCACGTCTCGTGCAGGAATCTCGGCGGGAACAGGCGCTGTGCGGCCATCAGCTCGTGCCGCGTCGGCTCGAACGGCGGCCGCTGCGGCTTGAGGTGACGCCGGTCCTTGCGCGCGTTGCAGGGACTGCAGGCGGCCACGATGTTGATCCACGACGTCTCGCCGCCATCGGCGCGCGGCACCACGTGGTCGAACGTCAGCTCGCCGTGGAGATAACGGCCGCTACAGTACTGACACGTGAAGCGATCGCGCAGGAAGACGTTGAAGCGCGTGAACGGCACGCGCGTCGCCGGTCTGACGTAGTCGCGCAGCGCGATCACCGACGGCAACCGCATCGTGACGCTCGGGCTGCAAACGACCCGATCGTACTCGGCAACGACGACGTGCGATCCGCCGACCACGGCCCTGACCGCATCCTCCCAGCTGAACACGGACAGCGGAAAGTAGCTCAGCGGCTGGAAGTCGGCGTTGAGAACCAGCGCCGGATTTGTTGCTGACATCGTCGACCTCCTCTCTCGGCTCGTGATCTCATCGGGTCATGTTGGCGCCCATGACGGGAATCGAACCCGCCTTACCGGATCGACAGTCCGGTCCCTTCGCCAGATGGGAACATGGGCCTGTTCGTCGCGCCCGGCCTGCGCCGGCACGATCATGGTCAATCAGTCGAATCCAGCCGGAGCATGCTCCGGCCGAACGCCATTGATGTAGTCGAGATAGATCTGGCGAGCGCGCGCCTCGCTGACGCCGCGGCAGGCCATGACGATGCGCACGAAGGCAAGCGCCACCGGCGAGCACAGTGCTCGCGTGTGGTCGGTTGTCTCGGAATCTGGGCTCATCATGCGGGTCATCAGACCCTCCGCTCTTGGTGCGGAGGGTCGAGATCCCGCCGCGAGTTACACTTGTGCTGGAATTCGCAGTCCCGATTTGTCCAGGGACAGCACGAGATTGGCAGGACCCTGACAGGCGACGCCCATGCCGGACCCATCGCGCGACCAGGCAAACGGTCGTTCGTTGGCGGGGGCGTGCGCGAGATGTGAGCGTAGGCTCAACACGGTCGTGGTCCTCAAGAGCGCGCCGGCAAACGGCGCATCGATTTCGATGGGGCAGAGCTATGCGCAGAATTTCCCGAAGCCGTCAAGGCCGCAGCGCGAAGCGATGGCGTTGCAGTCCCCTGCACCGCGACAGATTTGCAACAACCAGACTGCTCGTCGGGCAAATCAGTTGCGCATTCTCGCGAGCTACAAGGTCGCAAATGGTCATTCGAGCGATCGAAAATGCGTGCGCGCGTAAACTCGTTTGTCGAGCACAGCCAATGGGATCGCCACGCTCACCGCCAAGCCCGAACATTTTCCTCTTTCCAAAAATCAGAAATCATGCATTCTATGCCGGTCCCGTCCTCATGAGAGGGGCGCTTCGCGATCGTCATGAACGTGGAGGGCGGGATGCGGTGGGCGCATCGCCTCGCAGCGTGACTTCGGTCATGCCGACGAACGCGGAGATGCGCACGGCGAAGTCGTGATGTCCTGACACCCCGACGCTGGTGTCAAGGTCGAGAGAGAGACGAATGCTCCGACCGATGGTGGCCAGACAGCCGGCGCACCAGGGAGACCACGTATAAGCCGTCAATCCATCGCGCGGGGAATGCCGGATGATGCGGCTGAACCTGTGGTGACTGCCGCCTGCTTTCTTTGTTGCAGGCGGGCCATGGGTGAGGCCCTCACCCGGCATTCCCCGCGCCCTCTTGTTTGCAGAGGGTGATCCAAAGCCAAGGCTCGAACGCGAAAGCGGGTGCGAGGCTGATGACGCATGCCGGGCATCATTGTGAGCGAAGCGCCTGTGCGGCGGCTCTCTCAGTTCGTCATTCCGGGACAGCCGCGCAGCGGCTGGGCCCGGAATCCATACTTCCGATCGTGTTATGGATTCCGGGCTCAGCCCTGCGGGCTGCCCCGGAATGACGATGCGGAGAGAGCAGACGAAAATCCGGTGCCGAAATGACGAAGAGGACCGAGTCGGCGCTATGACAACGGCAGAACGTGGCCGGCGCCGCTCACTCGATGCGGGCGAGGACGGCGAGCTTGCGGATGCCCTTGTTCTTGTAGGCATCGAGGAACGCGTAGTAGTCGCGGAACGACACGCAGCCGTTGGAGTCGCCGTTCGGGCCGAGCATGAACGTGTGCGCCAGCAGGCCGTTGCGGCCGTGGATGGCGTCCTCGCCGCCGATCGGGTTGAGCCGCAGCGCCGGCACGCCATGGAACAGCGCCTCGCGCGGCTTCAGCTCGTAGATGTGCGGCGGCGTGACGCCGCGCATCTTGATCTTCTCCGAGCTCGGCTTGTCGAGGTTCTCGCCGAGGCCGGAATGCGCCTCGAGCTTGGTGCCGTCGGGCAGATACACCGCCTTGGCCGAGATGTCGTAGACCGCGGTGCTCAAATCATACGGCGGCCGGCCGCCGCGGGTCGGATCCTTGGCGATGCTGGCGGTGATGTTGGAATCAGCCGAGGCGTAGGCCAGGAGCCCGCCATCCTGGTTCTCCGGCTTGCCCCAGAGCTTTTCCTGGATCGAGTGGCGATCACCCGCGATCGACAGCACCGCCGCCTTGGCGCGCTCGGTCATCGCGCGCAGCGAGAAGCCGCTGCTCTTCGGCGCATTGGCCTCGGCAGCCTGCGCCGGCGTCACGGGCTGCTGCGGCTGCGCGGCCGGCTTGGTATTGGCGAGCGCCAGCTGCATCGGCGGCCGGGCATCCTTCTTCGGCGCCTCGGCAACCTTCGCAGGCTCAGCCGACTTGGCTTCGGACGGCTTCGTCTCGATCTGCCTGGCCTCGACGGGCCTGGGCGGCGCGGCTTCGGCGAGCTTGGACAGCGGCGGCGCGCCGTTCGCGGCGTTGGAGGCCACGCCCTGCGGCACGGCCGCGCCGAAGCGGTCGTTGAACATCTGCGGCGTGATGGCGGCGACCGTGGTGACGGGGGGAGATTCCGGGAAGGCCGAGAAGGCGTCGCCTACCGCTTCGGCGGCGCTGCGTGTCGCCAGCCGCGGCGCAGGGCGCACGACGGGCTCGTCCTGCTCGATGCTGCCCAGGGTCGGATAGGCGTCGGCCGCGATGATCTTGGTATAGACCGTCACGGCGCAGCCCCCGATCAGGCATGCGATTGCCGCGCCACCGATCAATTTGTGAGAGAACGCGATCAGGGAGGACTTCCTGCGATTTCGTGCGGCCAACGCAGCTCGACTGTTACTCATTCACTCACGCCCGAACGAATACTCGACAACTCTCGCTCGATGCGCCACGGACACCCGCTTTGCATCTCGCAGAAGCACAGAGCTTCATTAAGGCGACTTTTAGTTAAATGCTGATTAAGTTTTGGCGGATTAGGGGCGGGTTAACCTTCAGGGCCTGTTTTGCCGTCAAAGAGGGCGGAAACAGGGCAAAACTGCAGCCACATGCAATATTACCGTACCGGGAAAATCCGGAGAGGCAGCATCCGTCGGCTGCGCCGATCCGTAAAACAGCGCACGCCGCGTTAACGATTGGGCCGGGGCGGCGGCGCGCGATCGATGATCTCTCGTTTGCGCGCGCTGACGAGGTAAAGGCCGCAGATCTCGCCGGTCGAAAGCCCCCGCTCCGGCAGGCCGGGCGCGACAAGCGCATCCGTAGCAACCCGGAGCTACAGGCGCTGTGGCCGCTGGCGGCAGTATGGTACGGGACGATTCTCTGCGACACTCCGTCGGCGAATCGTACCGCGTCCGCTCCCTGCCGAGACGACACGAGAGGACCTCTCCATGCAGATCCCCGACCGGAAGCTGGCCTTCGTGCTGGCCTCGACCAATCAAGGTACGATGATCGTCAACCGGCTCGACTATCGCATGATCGACGCCAACCGCGGCTACGGTGTCGGCTTCCAGATCCTCAACACCGGCGCGTTCGATCCGGCAGAGGTGCAGCTCGCCGTCCGCCTGCTCGGCGTGCGCCGCAGGCACTATGGCGACGGCGCGGTCGCAATCGACTGTGGTGCCAATATCGGCGTCCACACCGTCGAATGGGCGAAGGCGATGACCGGCTGGGGATCCGTGCTCTCGATCGAGGCGCAGGAGCGGATCTACTACGCGCTCGCCGGCAATATCGCGATCAACAACTGCTTCAACGCGATCGCGATCCATGCCGCGGTCTCCTCGGAGCGCGGCGTGCTCAACATCCCAAGCCCGAACTATCTGACCCCGTCGAGCTTCGGCAGCCTCGAGCTGCGCCAGCGTCCCAACACCGAGTTCATCGGCCAGGCCATCGACTACGCGAACGATACCGTCGAGGTGCGCAAGCTTCCGCTGGACGATTTCAACCTGCCGCGCTGCGACCTGATCAAGCTCGATGTCGAGGGCATGGAGCTCGAGGCGCTCGAAGGGGCGGCGGCGACGATCGAGCGCTGCACGCCGATCATGCTGGTCGAGAAGATCAAGACCGATGCCGACCAGTTGCGGCAATGGTTCGATCGCCGCGGCTACAAGACCGTCGACGCCGACATCAACATGGTCGCGATCCACGGCCGGGACAAGGCGCTGGCCGATATCATCCCGCAGGCCTGAGGCGCGCGTCAGCGCTGCAGCTCCGGCGGCGGCGTGCGGTCGAGGAGCTCGGCCTTCGGCTCGCCGAGCGAGTAGAACGCGTAGGTCTCGATGGTCAAGGGCCCGCGCTTGCGCGCGGCCTCGCCGACCTTCTCGATGCGGCCGAACGTTTTGCTCACGTAGACCCGCGTCGCGATCTGTGCCTCGTCGACGAACAGTTGCGTCCCCGCGAGCTTGGCCGGATCAGGCTCGGGAAAATTGACCCAGCGGATGCGCTGGATCGGCTGCAGCACGCAGGTCCCCGGCGGGAGATAGAACGACAGCCAGGCGGTGGTGCCATAATCCATCGTCAGCACGCAGGAGGCGCCGACGCGCACGCGTGCCGCCTCGATCTCGTCGGCCAGTGGGCGCCAGCCGACGCCGACACTGCGCACCGTGGCGTCGCGCCGGTAGCCGGACAGCAGGCCCGTGTTCGCCTGCACGATCAGCGCAACGAACATCACGACGCCGGCGGGCAGCGCCCAGCGCAGGCAGAATGCCGCGGTGCGCTGCTCGCGCGCCGACCAGGCGACGAGATGGGCCGCCGCCGCAGCAGCCACTACGAAGGCCGGATAGATTGGCGCGAACCAGTTGGCCTCGACGCGGGCGTGCAGCGAATGCCAGACGAAATAGGCGACGATGACCCAGACCATCGCCTCGATCAGGACGCGTGCCGCCGCGTCCCCTGCCCGGCGGCGGGCCAGGCCATAGAGGCCCATCACGCCGAGGATGAAGACCAGCGGGGTGGCGAAGGCGAACTGCGTCGGGATGATCTCGGCGATGTAGACGGGCCTGACCGCCTCGACCCTGGCGCGGCCGAGCTGCTTGATGAACGACACCCATTGGTGATCGGCATTCCACAGGATCACCGGCGAAAACAGCGCCAATGCGACGAGGCCGCCGAGATAGGGCCAGGGCGAGGCCAGCCAATGGCGCAGCCTCGGCACGGCAACGAGCCAGATCAGGATCGCCGCGCCGAAGAACAGCGATGTGTATTTCGACAGCAGCGCCGCGCCGACCGCAGCACCGACGGCGAGCCACCAGACGCCCCTGCCGGTCTCCAGCAGCTTGGCGCAGAAGAACAGCACGAAGCTGGAGGCGACCAGCAGCGGCGCGTCGGGGGTCACGATCAAGGTGCCGACTGCCGCCATCAGGGTGACGTTGAGCAGCAGCGCCGCGGTCGCCGCCACGCGCACGCCGCCGAACAGGATCTCGGCCGTGCGATAGACCGCATAGCTCATGGGCAGGCCGAGCAGGATCGAGACCAGCCGCACGCCGAGCTCGCTGTCGCCGGCGATCAAGGTGCCCAGCCGGATCACGACCGCCACCATCGGCGGATGGTCGTAATAGCCGCCGGCGAGATGCTTCGACCACATCCAGTAATAGGCTTCGTCGAAAGTGATCGGCGTGACCGCGGCCGCGATCAGCCTGACAATGACGAGGCCTGCGATGGTCAGCCAGACATTGCGGACCAGCCGGGCGTCGTCGGCGCCTGCCGCAGAGGTCATCGCTTGCGCCAGACGAACAATCCGGAGATCGCGTAATTCCACACCACGCCCATCAGCGCGCCGGCCGCGCCCGCCAGCCACCAGATCGGCTCCTGGTCGTAGACCGAGAAGGCGACGCCGACATTGGCCAGCAGCCCGACCGAGCAGACCAGATAGAACACGAGCAGGCCGCGCAGGATGGCAAAGCCCTTCAGCCGCTGGTCGCGATAGGTGAGGAAGTTGTTGAGGATGAAGTTCGAGGTCATCGCCACGAAGGCGCCGAGCGCCTGTGCCTCGGCGAACGGCATGTCGAACAAATTGAGACCGAGAAACAGCGTGGCGAGATGGACCACCAGGCCGGTGCCGCCGACCATGGCGAACAGCAGGAAGCGCAGCGACACCACGTCGTTGGTCATCTTGGCCAGCACGAGGCCGAGGAAGTCGAGCGCGACCATCGAGTCGAGCTTGCTCTCGCCATGCAGGCGCGAGCCGAACGTATAGGGCACCTCGACCGTCTTCAGACCGCCCTCGGCGCTGGCGATGATGTCGAGCAGGATCTTGAAGCCCTGCGTCGACAGTTTTGGCGCGATCTCCTCGAACCGATCGCGGCGGATCATGAAGAAGCCGCTCATGGGGTCGTTGACCTCGACCTTGAGCGCGCGGCGCGCGATCTCGGTGGCGAAGGCGCTGGCCCCGGCCCGCTTGCTGTCGAAGCTCGCCGCGCTGCCGCCCTCGATGTAGCGGCTGCCGACCACGAGCTCGGCCGCGCCGCTCTGCAGCAGCGACAGCATCTTCGGCAACTGGGTCTCGTCGTGCTGCAGATCGGCGTCGATCACAGCCGCATAGGGCGCGCTGGCAGCCAGGATACCCTCGATACAGGCACCGGACAGGCCGCGCCGGCCGATGCGGCGGATGCAGCGGACGCGCTGGTCGTTGCGCGACAGTTCGCGCACCACCTGCCAGGTGCCGTCCGGCGAGTTGTCGTCAACGAACACGACCTCCCAGGGCACGTCCTTGAACGCCGCCTCCAGCCGCCGATACAGCGTGGTGACATTGTCGCGCTCGTTGAAGGTCGGAACGACCACCGAAACGATCGGAATTTCAACGGTTTGCTGGGCCACTTGCGGGGCCGGTCGGAGGGCGTCGGTCATGGTGCGGATGCGTATATCCGCCGCGTTCCGCACTGCCAAGCGCGACGGCCGCCGGAAACTGCAAAAAGGGCGAACTGTGGTGCCGCCGTGCACCGCCGCGAATCCGGCCCAAAAACGCCAACGACCACAAACAAAGGGCGCGCGTACATCCGGCGCAGCCGCTCTGCCGTGGTCGTCTCGGTGCCGGAGCCGTTGAGCTCGACGTCACCGTCCTTCCCCAAAATGGGGTGCGCCGGCCGAAATGCAAGGGCGTATGCCGTAGCCCGGCTGAGCGCAGCGACATCCGGGTTCACGCGGACTCTTCGGGAGACCCCGGATATCGCTGCGCTCAGCCGGGCTACGAAAGCCAGCCTAGTTCGGAACCTCGCGGACGACCGGTCCCCGCACCGCCGGGGCCACTGGGACGGTCTGCACCGGCGTGGGCGGCAGCTCGACCTTGGCCGGCTGCATCTGACGGGCCATCGGCCCGACGGGAACATAATAGAAGGCTGCCGCCAGCACGGCGGCCCCGACGATCGCGCCCAGCAGGCCACCGACCGATTCCGCTCTCATTGCCATATCTCCCCTTCCCGGCCCGTGCCCTGGATACACGAGCCTCCGGAGCACGGGAAGAGCGACGCCCCAACAGCGCCGAACTGGCCAGAACCGGTCCGGTTGACTATCGTCTCCGTACCGCAACACCCTCGGCAATCAGCATCGGAATCGGTCCGTGAGCAAAGCCCCCGCACGCGCCTCGCAATCCAAGAGCCACATCTACATCGGCATTGGCGGCTGGACCTTCGCGCCGTGGCGCGGCGTGTTCTATCCGGACAAGCTGCCGCAATCGAAAGAGCTCGAATACGCCGCCTCGAAGCTGACCTCGATCGAGATCAACGGTACCTATTATGGCTCGCAGAAGCCGGAGAGCTTCCGCAAATGGGCGCGCGAGGTGCCGGACGGCTTCATCTTCTCGCTGAAGGGACCGCGCTTCGCGACCAATCGCCGCGTGCTTGCCGAAGCCGGCGATTCCGTGAAGCGCTTCTACGACACCGGCGTGCTCGAGCTCGGCGATCGGCTCGGACCGGTGCTGTGGCAGTTCGCGCCGACCAAGAAGTTCGACGAGGCTGATTTCGGCAAGTTCCTCGAGCTGTTGCCGCGTGAGCTCGACGGCCGCAAGCTGCGTCACGTCGTCGAGGTCCGCCATGACAGTTTCTGCGTCCCCGGCTTCGTCGCGCTGCTGCGCGAGTTCGCGACGCCGGTGGTCTTCGCCGAGCACGGCAAATATCCGGCGATCGCCGATGTCGTGGGTGATTTCGTCTATGCCCGGCTGCAGAAGGGCAATGACGAGCTTACGACCTGCTATCCGCCGAAGCAGCTCGATGCCTGGGCGAAGCGATTGCAGCTCTGGGCCAACGGCGGCGAACCGGACGACCTGCCCCGGGTTGACGACAAGCCGGCGAAGAAGATGCCGCGCGACGTGTTTGCCTATGTCATTCACGAGGGCAAGGTGCGCGCGCCGGCCGGCGCAATGGAGCTCATCGAGCGCGTGAGCTGACGCGAGGGGACGCACGATGGCCAAGAGCAAGACCCTGTTCACCATCGGCTACGAGCACACGCCGGCCAAAGCCGTTCTCGACGAGCTGCAATCGGCCGGCGTCAAGCTGCTGGTTGACGTGCGCGCGGTGGCGGCCTCGCGCCGGCCGGGCTTCTCCAAGAGCCAGCTCGCCGCCGGGCTCGACGAGCGCGGCATCGGCTACGTCCATCTGCGCGGGCTCGGCACGCCGAAGGAGGGCCGCGAAGCCGCGCGCAGCGGCCATTACGACACGCTGCACAAGATCTACAGCGCGCACCTGAAGACGCCGCAGGCGAAGGAGCAGATGGACGAGCTGGCCGCGCTGGTGAAGAGCGCCGGTCCCGTCTGCCTGCTCTGCTACGAGCGCGACCACGCTCATTGCCACCGGCAATGGATCGCCGAGATCATCGAGGACCGCGACCAGGTCAAGGTGAAGAACCTGGTCGCGCCGCAGGTCTGACGCCTCACTCCGCCGCACAGGTGAAGGATGACGCCTGCTCGACGTCGCCGCTGACATATTTGGCGAATGTCGGCCACGGGCACAGCGGCCGCGTTCGCTGCGGGCTCCATGTCGATGGCAGCTCCTTGTTGGCCGCATTGACCGAGGCCGTGATCGCCTCCGGCGCCTTGCCCTTCTCGACCCAGTCCATCAGCGCGCCCAGCGCATCGAATTTCTCCAGCGTGACGCCGCCGCCGCAATGGGTCTCGCCGGGCAATGCAAACAGGCGCGCAAACGTTTCGGCCTTGCCCTGCACGTTGGCATCGAGCTTCTCGTACCAGCGGATCGTGTCGTTGATCGAGAACACCGGATCGGCCTGACCGTGGTAGATCAGCATCTTGCGGGCCCCATTTTGGAACGCCGGCAAGGTCGGGTTATCGACCGCGGGCGGCGCCATGAAGTCCATCGCCGACTCCGTGAACGGGCCTTCCTTGGCGTAGATCTTCGGCGCGTCCTTGTCGAAGTCGAAGGTCTGCAGCTTCTCGACGAGCTTGTCGGGCGAGCCCTCGATCTCGACCGGCGGCGTGGAGAAGATGTAGTTGAGCGAGGCGCCGCCCATGGTGGCGATGATCGGAAGGTTGTTCCAGGGCGCCACCGGGCTCTCGACCTTCCAGGCGCGCCAATTGCCGGTGCCGACGCCACCATCCACCGGCCAGTCGGAATACAGCGGCTCGCCCTTGGAATTGTGTGGGCCAGCGAACACTTTCTTCAAAGCATCGACCTTGGCGGCCGGCAGGCAGGCGTCGGTCGCGCCGGCGGCGCAGCGGAGGCTGTCGAAATTGAACACCTTCTGGCAGGCTTTCAGGTTGGCCGTGAGGCCGTCCTTGGCGCCGTCGAGCCCGTCGCAGACCTCCGTGATCCTGGAGGCAATCAGCTTGGCATCGTCCCGCGTGATCGACTTGCGAATATCGGCATCGGCCTTGGTCAGCGCCTGCACGTCCCAGGCGTGCTGCACGGCCGCGCGCGGCAGGTTGAAGCCGGGGTTGCCGACCAGGAAGCCGTCATACTGCTCGGGCATGCGCTCGGCAGCGACCATGGTGTGGCGACCGCCATTGGAGCAGCCGGCGATGTAGGAATAATCCGGCTTCCTGCCGTAATGCGCCGAGATGATCGCCTTCGCGATCGGCGCCAGCGTGATGTCGGCCGAATAGCCGTAGTCGCGGCGTGCTTGCGGATCGAGGCCGAAGGCGGAGCCGGACGCAAGCCCGCGCGGCTTGTTGGCGGGATCGTTGCCGGAGTGGCCGCTGTCGGACGACAGCACCGCGAAGCCGCGGGCCAGCGGCGTGATGCCACCGCTGACGAGACCATCGGCCTTGTCGCCGAGCGCCGGCACCACGACGCCGTCATTGCCGCCATTGACCTGATGCAGGAAGCGGCCGTTCCAATTCTCCGGCAGCCGGATCTCGAACTGGATCGCATAGGCATGGCCGTCGACGCCGGTGCGCTCATTGACCTTGCCGGAGAGGATGCAATGCCGCGGCAACCCGTCGGCGGCCTCCTGCAGCTTCGATCCCGTCAGGGTCAGCCCTGGGACCTTCAGCGCCTCCGCCGTCACCTTGCTGCAGGCAACATCCTCGGCTCCCGCTGGCCCCCCGCCGGCTGCGCACGCGAGGCTTACCCCAGCCAAAAACAGCGCCCCGGTTCGGATCATGCATTCCCCCCTGATGATGCTTCTCATTGGGGTCAGTTAAACGCGGAGACCGTGCAATGTAAATCTCCGACAGCGAGCGACGGGTTGCCAGTCAGTGCAATTGCCAGACCTCGAACGGCCGATCGTAGCCGCGCACCGACACCGCGCCGTGGAAGACGGCGTCGCGCGCCCCGTCGCCGGCGGCCTGCCGCACCGCGCTCGAGATCAGGAGGCGCGAATCGAGCTCCTTGTTCAGCGCCTCGAGGCGGGAGGCGAAGTTCACGGTATCGCCGATGACGGTGTATTCCTTCCGCCGCGGCGACCCGATGCTGCCGGCAACGACCTCGCCGAGATGAACACCGATCCCGATCCGCAGCGGCCAGGACGACATCGCATTGACGCGGTCCATGGCGGCGACCATCTCGCGGGCCGCCGCGACTGCCTGCGGGGCCGCATCGCGCGACTCGAACGGCGCGCCGAACAGCGCCAGGAAGCCATCGCCGAGGAACTTGTTCACGATGCCGCCATGGCGCTCGAGAATCTCGACGAGAACAGCAAATGCGCCGTCGAGCCGGTCAACGACCTCCTGCGGCGTCTTCGACCGCGCCGCCGCGGTGAAGCCGCGGAAGTCGACGAACATCACCGCGACCTCGCGGATGTCGCGCGCCTCCGCCGTCCCCTCCTTCATCAGGCGCTCGACGACCTGGGGCGATACGTGCTGGCCGAACAGGTCGGTGACGCGGTCGCGTGCCGAGGCGGCCTCGATGCTCGCCGCGAACTGGCGCCGCAGTTGCACGCTGACGGCGCCGGCGAGCAGGCCGCACAGCAGGATGATGAAGCTACGCTCACCGTGATAGTAGATCTCCGGATTCTGGCTGAGATCGATCGAAGGCCGGTCGAACAGCGCCACCATCAACAGCTCCACCGCTGCAACCAGACCGGTGAAGCTCGACAGCCAGAAATCGAGACGAAGCGTCGAGAGAACGATGAAGACGAAGTAGACCAGCGGCGCACCGAAGCCCAGCGCCTTGTCGTGGCCGATGCCCTCGATCTGCAGAATGAGAACGAACGTTGGCAGCGAGGTCTCGACCAGCGCGCTGACATAGCGCCAGATCACCGGCACGTCCCGCCCGTGGCGGATGTCCGACTTGATCCTGAACAGGATGAGCGTTTCGAAGCCGATGAAGACCACGATGATCGCGTAGACGTAGAGAACCCCGATCCGGCTCGGCCAGATCCACTCCGAGATCTTGGGCTCGAAGATTTCGACCAGCGCCGATATCACGAGAAACAGCGCCGCTATGCTGATCAGCGCCTTCACGCGCAGCAGCTCGGTGTTCAACGTCTGGCGCATGAGCGCCTGGTTGAACGTAGCCGACGCCGCCGGCTCCTTGCCGGCCTGCCCTTCCCACGAGATCGTCATCCTGCCCCAGCCGTCTTCTGAGCCCGGCCGCCATTGTGCCTCAATCGAGGGTGCGGCGGAAGCGCAAGACGGCGACCGTCATGGCGAACAGCATGAGGCCGAACAGGGCGATCGTGTCATGCTGCAGGTTCTGGAGCGTCGAGCCCTTGAGCATGATGGCGCGCACGATGCGCAGATAGTGCGTCAGCGGCAGGCATTCACCGAGCACCTGCGCCCATTGCGGCATGCCGAGAAACGGGAACATGAATCCCGACAACAGGATGCTAGGCAGGAAGAACATCATCGACAGCTGCATCGCCTGCAATTGGTTCTGCGCCAGCGTCGAGAAGGTGTAGCCGATCGAGAGGTTGGTCGCGATGAACAGCGTCGACAGCAGCGCCAGCAGCAATAAGCTGCCCATGATGGGAACGCCGAACAGCAGCACGCCGATGCCGATGATGATCGTCGCCTGCAGGAAGCCGACCATCACATAGGGGATGATCTTGCCGAGCATGACCTCGACCGGCTTGATCGGCATCGACAGCAGGCTTTCCATCGTGCCACGCTCGATCTCGCGCGTCACCGAGAGCGCGGTGAAGATCAGCATGGTCATGGTCAGGATGGTGCCGACCAGGCCCGGCACGATGTTGAGCCGCGACGAGGCCGCCGGATTGTAACGGGCATGGGCCCTGATTTCGAACGGCGTGGTGACGGGATTGCCGGTGTAGAGATCATGCGCCAGCGCGGTCTGCACGATCATGCCGAGCGAGGACAGTGCCGAGGACGCCGCGACCGGATCGGTCGCGTCGGCCGCGACGAGCAAGGCCGGCCGGTCGCCGCGGCGGACCGCGCGCTCGAAGCCGCGGGGGATCTCGACGCCGAACAGGACCTTGCCGGACAGCAGGAGATCGTCGAACTCAGCGACGCTGCTGACTTCCCGGGTGAAGCGGAAATAGGCGGTGTTCTCCATCGCCTTCAGGATCGAGCGGCCGAGGTCGCTGTCCTCCTGCAGCAGCACCGCCGCCGGCAGATGATGCGGCGTGGTGTTGATGGCGTAGCCGAACAGCATCAACTGCATCACCGGGATCATCACGATCATCGCAAACGAGACCCGATCGCGCTTGAGCTGGATGAACTCCTTGACGAGCATCGCATAGGTGCGCCGCCAGAAGCCGAAGCGCGGCTCGGAAGACGTGGGATGGACGGCCGCATCGCTCATTGGAAGTTGTCCCGCGAACGGTTCATCAGGTCGATGAAGACGTCCTCGAGCGAGGGCGCGGCGGGCTGCCAGTGCAGGTCAGCCTTGTCGCGCCAGGACGCGATCGCCGCGTCCAGCGCGTTGCGGTCGCGGCCGGACACGTGCAGGCTGGTGCCGAACGGCGCCACCATGTCGACACCCGGCTTGCCGGTGAGGTCAGCCGTGAGCTCGCGCAGATCGTCGCCGCTTACCGTGTAGGTCGTGAGCGCCGATTGCGCGATCACCTCGGCGACGGTGCCGTGCGCCAGCAGATGACCATAGGCGATGTAGGCAATCTCGTGACAGCGCTCGGCCTCATCCATGTAGTGGGTCGAGACGAGCACGGTCAGCCCTTCGCTGGCGAGCGCATGAATCTCGTTCCAGAAATCGCGCCGCGCCTTGGGATCGACGCCGGCAGTGGGCTCGTCGAGCAGCAGCAGTTGCGGGCTCGGCAGGGTGCAAGCCCCGAGCGCCAGCCGCTGCTTCCAGCCGCCCGACAACTCGCCGGCGAGCTGCCGCTCGCGGCCGGCAAGCCCGAGCCGCTGCACCATGTCGCGCGCGGCCCGGCGCGGATCGGACATGCCATAGAGGCGCGCCACGAATTCGAGGTTCTCCCGCACCGAGAGGTCCTGATAGAGGCTGAAGCGCTGCGTCATGTAGCCGACCCGGCGCTTGATCTTGTCGGCGTCGCGACGGATGTCGAAGCCGAGGCAGGTGCCCTCGCCGCCGTCGGGTGTCAGCAGGCCGCACAGCATCCGGATGGTCGTGGTCTTGCCCGAGCCGTTCGGGCCGAGAAAGCCGTAGATCGAGCCGCGCTTCACCTGCATCGACAGATCATGCACGACCTCGCGGCCGTCGAAGGACTTGGTCAGTCCCTGGACGTCGATCGCGATCTCGGCCGGTCCCGCCCCGTTCATTGCTTGTCCGCCACCGGAGTCTTCCGATCGGGAGTCTTGAGGTTTGGATAGATGCTGACCGGCTGGCCGACGCGCAGCGCGTCCGGCCGCGAGGGCCGCGCCTGGATCAGATAGACGAGCTTGTTGCGCTCATCGAGGCTGTAGATCACCGGCGGCGTGTATTCCGCCGAGGTCGCGAGGAAATAGATTCTGGCGGTCAGATCATCAGCGCAATTGTCACAGGTGACGCGGACCTCGTCGCCGATGGCGAGTTTCGGCAGATCAGGCTCGGGCACGTAGAAACGCAGCTTCATGTTGCCCGGCGGCATGATCGACAGCACCGGCCGCTGCGCCGCGACCATCTCGCCCTCGCGGAAGTAGATCTGCTGGACGGTCCCCGCGACGGGCGCCACACCTTTGCGCCTTGCCAGCCGCGTCTGTGAGGTCACGAGATGGGCCTCGGCGACGCGCAGCGCCGAAACGGCGGAGTCGAGCGTCGCCTGCGTCCCCGCGCCCGTCTTGCTCAAGGCGGCGGCGCGGTCATAGGTCTGCTGCGCATTGGCCAGCGTCGCCTTGGTCTGGTTGAGATCGGCCTGCTGCAGATCGTCGTCGACCGAATAGAGCGGATCGCCGATCTTGACCACGTCCCCCTCATGCACGTTGAGCTTCGTGATCCGGCCCGCTTCGTCCGGACTGACGAAGATCATGTCGGCCTCGACCCAGCCCTGATAGCCGGGATCGCGCGTCTCCTTGCAACCGTTGAACGTGAAGGCCGTGACCAGCACGGCGAGGCAGTGCAGCAGACTCATGTCGGCCTCCTCGCGCCAAAGATCAGATCGAGATGCGTCTGCAGCATCGCTTCCGCATCGAGCGGCGCATGACGCTCGAACAGGCTCTTCCAGATCACCGCGACCATCATTGGCGCGATCATCAGTTGCGGATGTTGCGCCAGCTTGGGCTCGCGGATCTCGCCGCGAGTGATCGCCAACTGGATCAGCGCACGCATGGCCGCGAGACCGCGGGAGACGACCTCGCGATAGTAGAAATCGGCAATGGACGGAAAGCGCGGCCCTTCCGCGATGATGAGCCGGACGAGATCGGCCCGCCGGGTGCCGGCGATTTCCTGCAGGAACATGCGCGCCAACGCCTCGACCATGTCGCGCACCGAGCCGCCGGCCGGCGGCGGCGCCGCAAGACGGCCGACGAAGGGCACGATCGCGGTCCGGATCAATTCCTCGAACATCGATTCCTTGTCCTTGAAGTGCAGATAGATCGTCCCCTTGGCGACCCCTGCCCGCTTGGCGACGTCGTCCAGCCGGGTCGCCGCGAAGCCTCGGGCGATGAACTCGTCCATCGCCGCCTGCACGATCGCCGCGCGGCGCTCGGCGGAGCGATCCGCCCGGCGCGAGGCGCCGGCTGCCGCCGGCTTGACGGGCTCAACTCTGCGCTCGGACAATTTCGACGGCTTCGACATTGAACAATTATGACTGACTAGTCAGTCATTGTAAAGAGGCCCCGAGAAGGCTGAGCCGTCGGCGCGGGTCAGGAGCCCGACCCGACCGCGCGCGGCCCCTCATCAGACGAAGTCAGCGCGATCACGCGCAGGACCTGATGTAAGGCCGATTGATCTCCCAAAGCTCGTCCACGATCTGGCGCGCGGCGGCGGCCGAGTTGACGACGGGATCGATGAGGAGCGCCTGCAAGGCGAGATCCTTGGACGCCGTCATGGCCGCCTGCACCGCCAGTTGCTGAACCTGAACCTGGACCGACATCAGCTTGGCGACGGCATCTGGAAGCGGGCCCAGCGAAACCGGATGGATGCCGACGCGATCCGCGACAACGGGCACTTCGACAGCGGCCTCGGCAGCCAGGTTGGGAATGACGTGACGGTTCAGAACGACGCCGGACTCGATGACCTGCTTGCGATCGTGCAGCACCGAACCGATCACGGTGACCGCGCGCTCTCCGGATGGCATTCGCCACCAGTCCGGCATGCCGGCTTTGCCCGCCAGGACCTCGTCGATCTGCCGAATCAGCTTGGCCCGCTCCGCCTCGTCCCACGCAAAGTCGTACCCGCTCTCGCCCGCTTCCCAGCCATACGCGAGATACTCGCCGACATGGCTGTCGCCGCAGCCCAGCCAGAAGCCGAAGTCGCGCAACAGCGCCCGCGTCAGCGGCGCGACCTTGGGGTCGTGGCTCCCGACCTTTTCGCGAAGCAGTGGATAGAGATCGGCCCCGGTGTCGCGATCCCGGATCTGCACGAGGCATTGGAAATGATTGAGCCCGGCGCCCCACACGTCCACGCGCTCCTCGGCGAGTCCCAGAATGGAGGCCACCTGGCTGCGCGCGATGAAGATGCCATGGCACAGGCCGATATGCGCGACGCGGCTGTGAAGCCCGAGCGCGAGGATGATGCGGCTCTCGGGATTGGAGAAGTTGATGAACAGCGCGTCCGGACAGCGCCGCTCCATCTCGCGCACGAAGTCGAAGACGACCGGCAGGGTACGGAGCGTGAAGAACAATCCACCAGGCCCGCCATTCTCACCCAGCGTGTGTCGGATGCCGTATTTGCGCGGCACCTCGAAATCGAGCTTCCACAGGCGGTTGCGGTCGATCGCGGTGGCATGGATCACGAAGCCGGCGCCGTCGAGCGCCGCGCGCCAATCCGTGGTCGCCTCGATCTTGAGGCCGGCGCCGGAGAGGTCGTTGAGCAGCCGGGCGAGTGCTTCCGACCGGGCAAGCCGGACCGGATCGCGGCCGATCAGCACGAGCGTCGAACCGGCGAGATCATGCGTCGAGAACAGGTCTCGGAAAACGCTGAGTCCGAAGGACGCGCTGCTCGCGCCGAGGAAGACGATCTTGGTGACGGCTGCCATGAACAATTTGTGCCAGCGCCGCGCGTCCCCCTTCCTGATCCAGATCAAACCGCCGCGAAGTGTTCGGCGCGGCGGCGCACCAATCGGTCATGCTGATCAGCCGAAGTCGAGCACCACGCGACCGTCGATCTTGCCGGCCTTCATGCGGTCGAAGACGGTGTTGATCTCCGACAACGGCGCCGTGGTCACCTCGGCCGTCACCTTGCCGTCCGCGGCAAACGCAATGGCTTCGTCGAGGTCACGCCTGGTGCCGACGATCGAGCCGCGCACGGTGATGCGCTTCAGCACGACATCGAAGATCGGCGTCGGGAATTCGCCCGGCGGCAAGCCGACAAGGCTGACCGTCCCCTTGCGGCGGACCATGTGCAGCGCCTGGGCAAAAGCCGGCGTCGACACCGCGGTGACCAGCACGCCATGAGCGCCGCCGCCGGTGATCCGGATCACCTGCTCCACGGCATCCTTGTCGAGCGCGTTGACGGCATGTTCGGCGCCCGCCTCCAGCGCGAGTTTCAGCTTGTCATCGGCGATATCGAGACCGATCGCCTTCAGCCCCATCGCCTTCGCGTACTGGATGGCGACATGACCGAGGCCACCGACGCCGGAGACCACCACCCACTCGCCGGGCCGCGTGTCGGTCTCCTTCAAGCCCTTGTAGGTGGTGACGCCGGCGCAGAGGATCGGGGCGATCCTGGCGAAGTCCACATTGGCCGGCAGACGCGCGGCGAACGCCGCGGACGCGATCACGTATTCGGCAAAGCCGCCATTCACGCTGTAGCCGGTGTTGTGCTGGTGCTCGCACAGTGTCTCCCAGCCGGTCTCGCAATACTCGCAGCGCAGGCAGGCATCGTGCAGCCAAGCCACGCCCACGGCGTCGCCGACCTTGAAGTCGGTGACCCCTGGCCCGAGCGCCGCGACGATGCCGGCCGCCTCGTGACCCGGGATGAACGGCGGCACCGGCTTCACCGGCCAATCGCCGGAGGCGGCGTGAAGATCGGTGTGGCAGACGCCGCAGGCCTTCACCCTGACCAGAATCTCGCCGGGTCCCGGCGCAGGAATTGGAACGTCCTCGATGACCAGCGGCTTGCCAAAGGCTTTGACGACGGCGGCTTTCATGGTCTGCATCTGTCTGCTCCTCATGTCGCGGCGCAAACTAACGACGTCGGAGTCGTCCGGTCTTGATCGGCGTCAAGCCGCGCCGCCGCATGAAGTAACAGTTTGATGACAGCGCAATGCGCCCGTTTCTGTCAGGCGTGAAATTTGAGTCCGTCGACGACCTTGTCGACCACCTTGCGCTCGGCACGAAACGCCAGTCCCACCAGATTGAGATCGGTGCGCGCCACCGCCTTCACGGCATCGCGGTTGGCCTCGTCATGCGTGGTCTTGAACATGTCCTCGGTGTAGAGCGCAGGCTTCACGCTGCGCGACAGCGCCCGATCCAGAGCACGCGCCAGCGCGGCACGATCCGGCGCGCCGTAGATCAGGATCGGCTGCCCGATCAACGCGTGATACAGGGTTGCCGAGCCGTCCTCATAAGGTGCGCCAATGCATTCGGGAAATGCGGCGGCGATGCCGCTGGAAAGAAACGCCGCGACGTTGAGCTTCTGCCAGGCTTCGAGATCGTTGCGGATGATCAGCGCGATCTTGGTGTCGAATTGCATGTCACTTCCGGGGTTCGATGTCATCGAACGCCGAGAATAGCCGAGCCGTTCTCGGGGTGAAGCATCGAAATGAAAGCGGACGTGGAACCCCGGCAGCCGAGCCGTTGAGATCATCAGACTTGAATCAACCCTTGGCGTCGCAGACCCAGGCGCGGATGACGCATTCCTTGCCGCCATATTTGTAGCATTCCCGGGTCGCCTCGTTGAGCGAGGTCGAGATCGTCGGCCGAACAGCATAGCCGTGGGCGCCGCAGGGATTGGTGAGATCGACCGCGAACGCGGCGCAGGCCTTCTTCATCGTCACCGCGGTGCAGTCGCCCTTGCACTGCTTGAGCGCGGCGGCCTTGGCGAGATGCTCCGCCGGATAGTCGAACGCCTGGCCGTAGGCGGCGCACTGGCCCATGGCGAAGGCGCCGGCGGCGTGGGCCGGGCTGATGGCGCTGGTGCTCGCGATGCGCGCGGCAGCAACGATCACGGTCAGTCCAAATGCAAACAGCGCGAAACGTCGCGCAGCGGTCGAAATGATCACTCTCTCCTCCCCCGAGGCCCAATGTCGGCAAATCTAGCCGGGGGTCGTTGAGACTTGGTGAATGGGAGGTTGAGGGCGGGCTACGTGGGCTCAGCCACGCCGCGCGGCTTCCAGCGCCTGCGGCGTGTCGATGTCGAGAAACGCACTGTCACCATCGACCGGCACCTCGGCGACGGCCTCGGTGTGCTTGGCGATCAGGTGCCGCGCGCCGACGTCGCCGTCCAGCGTCATCAGCTCGGCGAAGAAGCGGCGCGACCACAGCACGGGGTTGCCGCGGCGTCCTTCGGACACGGGCACCACGATCAAATTGCCGCGATCGGGCGCGAACGCGGCGATCAGACGGTCGAGCAGATCCGAGGAAACCATCGGCATGTCGCCGAGGCACACGACCGCGCCATCGACGCCCTCAGGCACCGCGGCAATGCCTGATTTCACCGAGCTGGCGAGGCCGCCGGCGAAATCGGGATTGCGGACGAAGCGGACCTTCAGGTCGGACAGCGCCTGTTCGACCAGCTCGGCCTGATGACCGGTGACGACGATGACCTCGCAGGCCCTGGAGGCCAGCGCCTGCTCGGTGACCGTCCGCACCAGCTTCTTGCCGTCGAGCTCGGCCAGCAGCTTGTTCGGTCCGCCCATCCGGGTCGAGCGTCCGGCGGCAAGAACGACCGCGGCGACCTTGCGCTCACCCTCGGCTTCCGGCTTGGCACGCGGCTGCGGCCGCGTCACGATTTCCATCAGCAGGCCGCCGACGCCCATCGCGGTCAGCTCGGCGCGGGTGACCTTGATGCCGGCGAGCAGCCGCATCAGCACCCAGTCGAAACCGTTCTCGGCCGGCGAGCGGGCGCAACCGGGCGCGCCGAGCACCGGCACACCGCCGGCATTGCCGATCAAGAGCAGATTGCCGGGATCGACCGGCATGCCGAAATGCTCGATGGCCCCGCCGATGCCGGTGATCGCGGCGGGAATGACGTCGCGGCGGTCGGCGATCGCGGACGCGCCGAACACGATGACGAGCTCGGCGCCCAGCGCCAGCAGCTCCCTGATCGCAGCCGCCAGCGCGGCCTGCTCATGCGGCACGCGGCGCTCGGCGATGATGGTGGCGCCGGCCGGTGCGAGCCGCTCTGCGGTGACGCGCAGCGTCTTGTCGATGACCTTGGGCGCGAGCCCAGGAAGAAGCGTCGAGACCACGCCGACGCGCTTGATCACATAGGAGGCGATGCTGAGCGCGCCCCTGCCCGCCGCAGCGACGGCGGCATCTCGCAGGCGGCCTTCGACGCCGAACGGGATCAGCTTGACGGTGCCGACCATCTCGCCTTCGACCACCGGCTTGAACGCCGGCAGGGTCGCAAAGGTGATGGCCTCGTCGACGCCGTTGATGCGCTCGACCGCGGCGCGGTCGATCATCAGCACGCCGGGCTGCGCCGCGAACAGATTGGCGCGCCCGGTGAAGGCGCGATCGACGTGAATGCCCGCGCCGGCGACGACCTTGGCGACATCGGCGGCCGCCTCGTCCTCAGAGACGTCGCCGGCCTCGAGCCGGACGACGACGATCTCCTTGACCTCTTCCCGGGCCAGCGCCTCGACCTCCGCGGGACCGATCAGCGTGCCCTTCTTCAGCACCAATGATCCCTTGCGCAGGGTGTGCACCGTCACCCCGCCGATCGCATCGGCCGGACTGGCAGGACCGAACTTCATGCCGCCTGCTCTTTCTCCTTGGCCGGCAACCGCAACGTGGCGGTGATCTGGGCCATGATCGAGACCGCGATCTCCGACGGCGACACCGCGCCGATGGCGAGCCCGATCGGCGCATGGATGCGGGCGATGTCGGCGTCGCTGGCGCCCTGCGCCCGTAGCCGATCATGACGCTTGGCATGCGTCTTCCGCGAGCCGAGCGCGCCGATGTAGAAGCAGTCGCGCGAGAACGCGTGCAGCAGCGCCGGATCGTCGATCTTGGGATCATGCGTCAGCGCGACGAAGGCCGTGTAGTGATCGACGTTGAGCGGCGGCAGCGCCACGTCGGGCCATTCCGCGATCAGCGGCACGTCGGGGAAGCGTTCGGGGCTGGCGAAGGCCGTGCGCGGATCGACGACGGTGACGTCATAGCCCAGCGACTTGGCGATCGGCGCCAACGCCTGGCTGATATGGACGGCGCCGATGATCACGAGCCTGGCCGTCGGGGCGTAGACGTTGAGGAACAGCCGCTTCCCGTCCACCTCGACCATGCCGCTCTTGCCCATGCGCAGATGCGTCGACAGCTCGTTGCGCAGCGGGTCAGTCGCGATGGCGGCGGCCTTGACCAGGCGCTGCGCGCCGGACGCGACGTCGGTGACGAGAATGGCCGGGCGACGCGCGGCACGCTCGGCGTTCAGTTCTGCCAGCGTTGCAAGTTGCATCGGTCAGCCCACTTTCTCGACGAACACGCGGATGGTGCCGCCGCAGGACAGCCCGACGTTCCAGGCGGTCTCGTCGGCGACGCCGAACTCAAGCATCTTCGGCTGGCCGCTGGAGATCACGTCCAGCGCCTCGGTGACGACCGCGCCCTCGACGCAGCCGCCGGACACCGAGCCCAGGAAGGTGCCCTCGTCGTTGATCACGAGGTTGGAGCCGACCGGGCGCGGGGCCGAGCCCCAGGTTTCGACCACGGTGGCGAGCGCCACGCCGTGACCGGATTTGTGCCAGTCCTCGGCGGCCCTGAGGATGTCTTCGTCGCGATTGAGCATGGTCATCTCCCTCTCAGGCGGCGGGCCGGATCGCGCTGCGCTGATGCGGCGGCAGCGGCGACGACAGCGCCGAGATCAGCGTCTCGATCGAGGTCAAGTTATGCACCGGGCGGAATTCGTCAACGTGGGGCAGCATGGTTTTGATGCCCTGCGCCTTCGCCTCGAAGCCGGAATAGCGCAGCAGCGGGTTGAGCCAGATCAGCCGCCGGCAGGAGCGGTGCAGCCGGTCCATCTCGAAGGCGAGCTTGCTGTCGGCCTCGCGCTCCAGCCCGTCGGAGATCAAGAGCACGATGGCGCCCTGCCCGAGCACGCGCCGCGCCCACTGCTTGTTGAAGGTCTGCAGCGAGGTGGCGATCCTGGTGCCGCCGGCCCAGTCCTCGACATTCGCCGAGCAGCTCGCCAGCGCCTCGTCGGGATCGCGCTGGCGCAGCGCCCGCGTCACGTTGGTCAGCCTCGTGCCGAACAGGAACACCGAGACCCGCTTGCGCGCATCGGTGATGGCGTGGAGGAAATGCAGGAACAGGCGGGTGTACTCGCTCATCGACCCGGAGATGTCGAGCAGCGCCACGATCGGCGCCGGCTTCTCGATCCGCCCCAGGCGATGGAAATTGATGATCTCGCCCTCGGTGCGCAGCGCCTGGCGCAGGGTCTTGCGCATGTCGATGCGGTGGCCGCGCGGATCGGTGGTGTGGCGGCGCGTCTTCAGCTCGGCCTGCGGCAGCCGCATCTTGGCGATCGCCCTGGTGACGTCGGCGATCTCCGCCGCGCTCATCTGCGCAAAGTCCTTCTTCTGCAGCACCTCGCGGTCGGACACCGAGAGCCGCAGGTCCTGCTCCTGCGCCTGCGGCTCCTCATGCATCTGCGGCTGCGACATCGCCTCCTGGACGCGGCGCGAGGCCGGCGGCGGCTTCTTCTTGGCGTGGTCCGGCAGCGGCACCGAATCGAGCATCGACTTCCATTCCTCGGCGGGACGGAAGAACAGGTCGAAGGCCTGGGCGAAGATCAGCGCATGCTCGTGGCGCTTGACGAAGATCGATTCGAGCGTAGTGAAAACATCCGGCCGCTTGCCGATGTCGATGACCTCGAGCGCGGTCATGGCATCGATGACGGCGCCGGGCCCGACGGGCAGGCCCGCGGCGCGCAGCGCCCGCGCAAAGCCGGCGATGTTGTCGGCGATGCCGCCGGTCGGCGGCGCGAGGTGATTGATGCTGGTGGGCATGGCTCTATCCCCTCGTCATTCCGGGACATGCGAAGCACGGGCCCGGAATCCATAACCACGATCGTGAGTATGGATTCCGGGCTCGCCCTCCGGGCGCCCCGGGATGACGACCGTTGTTGTTGCGCGACCCCGCCTCAAGTCTCGCTGGTCGCGTCCTTGATCACCTTCTGCAACGCATCGCCCTGCATGCGGGCGATGTCGTCCTGATACTTCAACAGCGCGCCCAGCGTGTCGCCGACGACCTCGGCGTTCAGCGAGCGCGCATCGAGCTCGGTCAATGCGGTCGCCCAGTCGAGCGTCTCGGCGACCCCCGGCGACTTGTAGAAGTCCTGGTCGCGCAGCGCCTGGACGAAGCGCACGATCTGCTGCGACAGCCGCTGCGAGATGCCGGGCAGCCGGGTCTTGACGATGGCGAGCTCGCGCTCGGCGGAGGGATAATCGACCCAGTGATACAGGCAGCGCCGCTTCAGCGCGTCATGGATCTCGCGGGTCCGGTTCGAGGTGATGATGACGATCGGCGGATGCGGCGCCTTGACGGTGCCGAACTCCGGGATCGTGACCTGGAAGTCGGAGAGGATCTCGAGCAGATAGGCCTCGAACGCCTCGTCGGCGCGGTCGAGCTCGTCAATGAGCAGAACCGGCGCGCCGGCGACATCCGGCTCCAGCGCCTGCAGCAGCGGGCGCTTGATCAGGTAGCGGTCGGCGAAGATGTCCGACGTCAATTGATCGCGGTCGACCTCGCCGCCCGCTTCCGCCAGCCGGATCGCGATCATCTGCGCCGCTGAATTCCATTCGTAGACGGCGGAGGCGACGTCGAGACCCTCGTAGCACTGCAGTCGGATCAGCTTGCGACCGAGCGCCGCCGAAAGGACCTTGGCGATCTCGGTCTTGCCGACGCCGGCCTCGCCTTCAAGGAACAGCGGCCGGCCCATGCGCAGCGACAGATAGGTCACCGTCGCCAGCGATCGCTCGGCCAGATAGCCGCGCGAGGACAACAATTCGAGCATCGCGTCGACCGATGCTGGCAGGGCCGGAGCACTCATGGGCGAGACCGCTTCCTTCTTCACGCGTCCGTCACGAAGCCGGAGCCTCGGGTTCGGCGGCTCCCTCCGACGCGGTTGAGGCCTTGGCGCCGGTATTGGCCGCATCGACCGCACGGCGCGCCAGCACGCCGATCAGATGAGCACGATATTCGGCGCTGCCGTGAATGTCGCTGTTGAGGCCTTCGGCCGAGACCGGAATGCCTTCCAGCACTTTCGGCGAGAACCGCTTCTGCAGCGCCTCCTCGAAGGCGGGAACGCGGAACACGCCGTTGCCGCCGGCCCCGGTCACGGCGACCCGCACGTCCGACGGACGGCGGGCGACGAACACGCCGACCAGCGCGTAGCGCGAGGCCTGGTTGCGGAACTTGACGTAGGCCGCCTTCTTCGCCAGCGTAAAGCTCACCTTGGTGATGATCTCGTCCGGCTCCAGCGCGGTGGTGAACAGCCCGAGGAAGAACTCCTCGGCCTTCAGCTTGCGCTTGTTGGTGACGATGGTTGCGCCGAGCGCGAGGCATGCCGCCGGATAGTCCGCGGTCGGATCGTTGTTGGCGATCGAGCCACCGATGGTGCCGCGATGGCGGACTGCGGGATCGCCGATCAGGCTCGCCAGATGTGCGAGCGCCGGAATCGCCTCGCCGACCGTTGCCGAGTTGGCGACGTCGGCATGACGCGCCATCGCGCCGATCACCAGGTTGCGGCCCTTGACCTCGATCGTATCCAGTCCCTCGACATGGGAGAGATCGACCAGATGCGGCGGGCTCGCGAGCCGCTGCTTCATGACCGGCACCAGCGTGTGGCCGCCGGCGACCAGCTTGGCGTCTTCGTTCTTGGTGAGGAGATTGGCGGCCTGGCGCACGGTCGCCGGCCGATGATATTTGAATTCGTACATTGGGGAATGTCCTGTGCGCAGCGTGCGGACTAAGGCGAGGTCAGACGTTTAGGCGAGGTCCGATTTGGCCATCGCCTTGGCGCCGGCGGCGATCGATTGCACGATGTTCTGATAGCCGGTGCAGCGGCAGAGATTGCCCTCGAGCTCCTCGCGGATGGTCTCTTCGCTGAGCTCATGTCCCTTGCGGTGGACGAGGTCGACCGCGGTCATGATCATGCCCGGCGTGCAGAAGCCGCACTGCAGACCATGATGCTCGCGAAACGCCTCCTGCATCGGATGCAGCGGCGCGCCGTCGGCAGCGAGCCCCTCGATCGTCCTGACCTCATGACCATCGGCCATGACGGCCAAGGTCGTGCAGGACTTGACCGCCTTGCCATCCAGATGGACGACGCAGGCGCCGCATTGCGACGTGTCGCAGCCGACATGGGTGCCGGTGAGGCGCAGATTCTCGCGCAGGAACTGCACCAGCAGCGTCCGCGGATCGACGTTCGCCGTGACGGGATTACCGTTCACAATCATGGAAATCTTGGCCATTCAGGACTCTCTATTATCCGCGCCACAGCGTTGCACTGCAGCGCAGCCCAGCAAAATCAGTCGAAAACCATCATATGGGCGCTCCCGGCGGCGGGCAACCTCGCCCCCGGCCGCGCATGGGTCGGTTGCGATCAGCCTTGAACGGCCTTGGCGAAGTTGGCGAAGAACTCGTCAGCGAGTTTCTTGGCGGTGCCGTTGATCAGCCGCTGGCCGAGCTGCGCCAGCTTGCCGCCGATCTGCGCTTCGACATTGTAGGTCAGCAGCGTGCCGCCGTCCTTGTCCGCCAGCGCGACGACCGCGCCGCCCTTGGCGAATCCGGCGACACCGCCCTCGCCTTCGCCGGAGATCTTGTAGCCGTTCGGCGGATCGAGATCGCTCAAGGTCACCTTGCCCTTGAAGCGTGCGGAGACCGGTCCGACCTTCATCTTGGCGACGGCGCGGAGGCCGCCATCCTCGGTCCTCTCCAGCTCCTCGCAGCCGGGAATGCAGGTCTTGAGCACCTCCGGATCATTCAGCTTGTCCCAGACCTGCTCTCGCGAAGCGGCCAGCTGGACCTCGCCCGTCATCGTCATTGCCATGTGCATCTCCCCCCGATTGGCGCGGTTAGAGGCATTCAAGTAAAGCACCGAACGCCCAAAAGGAAGGGTGGGCAGCGCCCGGAAGCGTTGCAGAAAAGCCGGAGCACCGCAGCATTCCGGACGTCGTCACCGTCGGGTTTTGATTGGCAGACGGCGGCGGCGGTGCTTAGTTCGCCATCAAATCTGCACGATTCCTCCGGCGGCGCGACCGCCTGCGACAAGGATTCCGCCCATGCCGATGATCGATGCCGACGGCTGTCTGTTGAATGTCACCGTCGAGGGCCGCGACGGCGGGCCGACCCTGATGCTGTCGAACTCGCTCGGCTCGACCCTGCAGATGTGGGAGCCGCAGATGCGCGCCTTCACGCAGGTGTTCCGCGTGATCCGCTATGACCGGCGCGGTCATGGCAAATCGCAAGTGCCGCCCGGGCCCTACTCGATCGAGCGATTCGGCCGCGATGCGCTGGCGATTCTCGATGACCTCAACATCGAGAAGGTGCACTGGTGCGGCGTGTCGATGGGCGGCATGGTCGGGCAGTGGCTCGCCGCCCATGCCCCTGAACGCGTCGGCAAGCTCGTGCTCGCCAACACCACCTGCTACTACCCCGATCCGGCAATCTGGGACGCCCGCATCAAGGCGGTCGAGGACAGCGGACTCGCTGGAATCGCCGACACCGTCATCGCCGGCTGGCTGACACAGGAGTTTCGCGATCACAATCCTGATGTCGCCGATCGGATGAAGGCGATGCTCGTGGCCACGCCCGTCGAGGGCTATCTTGCCTGCTGCGCGGCACTGCGCGCCTTGGATCTGCGCGAGGATCTGCCGGCCATCAAGAGCCCTACCCTCGTCGTGGCCGGCCGCTACGACAAGTCGACGCCGATCGCGATGGCGGAAGCGATCCGCAGCCGGATCGCCGGCGCCAGCATGACCATCGTCGATGCCGCGCACATCTCGAATGTCGAAGCGGCAGGCCAGTTCAACGATGCCGTGCTGGGCTTTCTGACCCAGCGCTGATGCACCGCGACGGATCGGGGCGTCATGCCTGCTGCGGCGACGGCGTCGCCGTGGACTCCATCATCTTCGGCGGAGCGGATGCGGAGGACGGCGAGGCCTGCGTCGACGGCTTCTCCACGAGCATGACGATGGCCGTGCCGAGCAGCATCAGGAGTTCCGTGGCATGCAGACGCAACGCCTGGGGCTCCCCGACTTTGGCGGCCATGATCATGCTGAAGAAGGCGAGCATGCTGCCGAAGCCGAGCCCGATCGACAGCGCCTCGACATAGCCGGCCACCTTTCGCACCCGCGGAACCAGGATCAGCACCAGGAACATCGCGAAGAAGCCTGCGACCGTCAGTCGCGCCAGCGCAAGCAGCCAGGCGGCACGGACCGTCTCGATGCCCGACAGCTGCAGATGGTCGCTGATGAACAGCGCCACCGCGATATTCGGCCGCGCGAACAACCCCTGGATCGGCGAAACCATGATCTGAAACGCGATGATGGTCCAGGCGGGCACGAAATAGAGCGCCAGCAGCACACCGTTGACGCAGCTGAGCCGCCAATTCCTGATCACGCAATCCTTGATCATGTCACGCCCACCTTTGCATCCCACAAACCGCCCGTCCGGCCGATTTCCAGACGAGCTAACGCCCGGCAAACCCGCACGGCAATTTAAACCATTTGTTTACCTTAACAGGGGGCGACGGGCGCGAGAGTCCACCGTCCAATCGCCGTGGAGACGGTGCTGATGACCTCGCCGGTCAGGCCTCGAATATCCGCGTGACAGCGGCCTTTCCGGCCATCGACGCGTCCTCGAACATCTGCATCGCATCGAACATTGCGCCCGCTCGGTCTTCACCCCCGCGATGCGGCTCCTCCGGCGAAAGACCGCCGTCGCCGACGCCTGCATCGGGGCACGATCGATGCGCCGGCAGCCCGATCGCGGCGGCAGCCGCTGATATCGTCCAGGCGCCTCGCAATTCTGTGCCGCCCCATCGGTGTTCTTGACTAGCGTCAAAGTAGCCGGACAATTAAATACTATCTTAACACGAGCACCACTGCGTTTCGCACAGCGGGATGATGATGCGGCAGGCAGCTGCCGAGCGGGAGTACCGCATGAAAGTAGCTCGGATCTTCATCGGCATCCTCCTGCTCGCCGGCGGCCTTTACATCCTGATCGGCGAGCATTTCGCGGGAACTTCAGGCGACGCGACCGTCAATGCCCGGCTGTACGTCGTGCGCGCGCCGATCGAAGGCCGCGTGACGCTGGGGGTGAGCAATATCGGCGCCAGGGTCAATGCCGGGGAACTCATGGCCGAGATCGTCGATGACCGATTCGACACCACGCGCCTGCTCAATCTCGAGCGCGAACGTGACGAGCAGAAGATCGCGCTCAAGCGGGTTCCAGCGCAGCGTTCGGCGCTCGAGCAGGCCCGGGCCGCCTTCGCGACCCAGTCGGCCAACTACAAGACCGGCCGCGTCCGGCAGATCGCGGCACGCATCGCCGAGGCAAAGGCGGCGGAAGATGCCGCGGCCGCCCGGCTGAAGCTCGCGGATCTCACCTTCACGCGGGCCAACGAGCTGAAGGAACGCGGGGTCCAGACGATCGCCAGCCTCGACCAGGCCAGCGTGTCGCTCGACATCGCCAAGCAGGATGTCGAAAGCGCGAAGCAGCGCACCAACTATTTCGAGACGGAGCTGGGCTCCGCGCAATCGGGGGTCTTCATCGGCGACTCCTACAATGACGTGCCGTTCTCGATGCAGCGCATCCACGAGCTCGACCTGCGTCTCGCCGAACTTGCCGTGGACGAGCAGCAGATCCAATCCCGCCAGCTCCAGTACGAGCAGCAGATCAACGCCGAGCGCGTCCGGATCAATCGACTGACCTCGGCGACGCTGAGGGCCCGCGTGCCGGGCATGGCTTGGGACTTCCTCGTCGACGATGGCGAGTATGCCCGTCGCGGTCAGGATCTCGTCAAGCTGGTGGACTGCAACAGTCTCGTGGTGACCGCGAGCGTTCCCGAAAGGCTCTACGACAGCCTGTCGATCGGTGTCCCGGTGCAGTTCCGTCTGTTCGGCGACGACCGGATATTCGATGGAACGGTGACACGTCTCGGCGGCTCGGGCGCCTCGCAGCTCTACGCCAATCTCGCCGTCGGCCCGACGCCGCAGCACTTGCAGCGCTTCGACGTCACCGTGGCGGTGCCAGATCTCGCCAAGCAGCCGGACCTGTCCTGCGCCATCGGGCGCACCGGCCGGGTGATCTTCACCAGCGGACCGGTCGCGGCATTCCGCCGCTTCGTCGCCCGGTACGGCTACTGATGCCGACGCTGTCACCATTTCTGTCCGCGTTCGCAGTCATTGCAGTCGTCATCGGACTGCGCCTCCTGGTGTTGCCCCTCCTGGACCCGAGGAAATGGTACTGGCGGGCCCTGCTCCTGAGCGGCTCGATCCTGCTGGCCTGGCGCTATGTCGCCTGGCGCTTCACGGAGACTCTTGCCCCGCTTGGCCTTACGCCGGATGGGATCCTCAGCTGGGGCTTCGCCATTCTCGAAGCGCTCACCGTCGTGTCGTCGTCCTTCGCCTTCCTGATCCTGACCCGGACCAAGGAGCGGACGACGGAAGCTGATCGCCATGCCGGCTGGTGGCTTCCGAGGCCGCCGCCTCGGGTCGACATCTTCATCACAACCTATAACGAGCAGCTCGAAGTCCTGGAGCGAACCATCGTCGGCGCCAAGGCCATCACTTATGCGGCATTACGCGTTTTCGTCCTCGACGACGGCAGCCGGGCCTGGCTCCAGAATTACTGCGCCGAGCACGGCATCGGCTATGTCGCCCGTACCGACAAGTCGCACGCCAAGGCCGGCAACATCAACAATGCCTTGCGGCTGCGCGCGGCGGATGCGGACCGGCCGGACTTCGTCGCCGTTCTCGACGCCGACTTCGTGCCTCATGTCGACTTCATCGAGCGGACGATGGCGCTGTTTCACGACCCGGCTGTCGGCCTCGTACAGACGCCGCAACACTTCTTCAACCCGGACCCGATCCAGCACAATCTCGGCATCGGCGCAGCCTACCCCGACGAGCAGCGCCACTTCTTCGACAACGTCGAGCCGGCGCGCGACGCCTGGGGCATCGCCATGTGCTGCGGGACCTCCTCGATATTCCGCGTCTCCGCCGTGGAGGAGATTGGCGGCGTCCCGACCGAAAGCGTCACCGAGGATTTCCTGCTCACGCTGCGCCTGTCTGCACACGGCTACCAGACCGTGTACCTGAACGAGGCGTTGTCGGAGGGATTGGCGCCGGAAGGCCTTGCCGAATACGTCGTGCAGCGCGGCCGCTGGTGCCTCGGCCTCATGCAGATCGCGCGCAACGTCTACAATCCGTTCGGCTCCCACGGTCTCGATGTCTTCCACCGGCTCAGCGTGCTCGACTCGCTGCTCTACTGGACGTCGACCTATCCGTTCCGCCTCGCCGCGCTGATCTGTCCGCTGCTTTACTGGTGGGGCGGCGTGACCGTGGTGAATGCCTCGATCGCCGACATCATCCGGTACTATGGCCCATATTATCTCTCGATCATGTACACGCTGAACTGGCTGTCCAAGGGACTGTTCATTCCGATCGTCAACGATGTCTCGCAGATCGTTGCCGCCTGGCCCGTGCTCCGCGCCGCCGCTCTCGGCCTTCTCTTCCCTGGTCCGCACAAATTTTCGGTCACCGCCAAGGGCGGCGACCGCGCCAAGATCATCGTCCAATGGCCGCTGATGCGGCCCTTCCTGATCCTGATGGCGCTGACGGTCGGTGGCCTGATCGTGTCGCTGACGTCCGATTTCGTCTTCAATACCACGGGGACCGCGGGAGACGGCGTCATCATCGTGATGTTCTGGACGGTCTACAACATTCTGGTGCTGTCGGTGGCGATCGCCGTTTGCATCGATCGTCCACGCTACAACCGGCCGCAACGTCAGATCGTCGAGCCGATAACCCTGACGGTCGACGGCAAGGCGCAACGCGGCTGGATCGTCAATCTCGGTCCCGGCGGCGCGCGGGTCAGCGGTCCCGTCGGCCTTGCGACCGGCACCACCGGCACGCTCACCCTGCCCCTGATCGGCGATATCCAGACCAAGGTCGCGGCTCCGACAAACGACGGCTACCGGCTCATATTTGGGGTAACGCCGCAGCAGCGCGCCCAGATCATCGAGCGCCTGCACACGGCAAGTGGAGTGCCGGGCGCCGACAGCGGCGATCTCGGCCGCATGCTGAAAGAACTCGCGCGAGCCGTGGCCGATTGAGGAGAACACGATGACCAGGCGACGGTGGAGCTTACAGACTACGGTGTTCCTCGGCGGCGCGATGCTGATCCTCGTGACGGCGCTGGCCGTGGCCATCCTCTATTCGGCGTCTCTGCAGCGGCGCGGCGAGGAACTCGCGATCGAGCAGCTGAGGACCCGCGGTGAGCTCAGCACAAACCTGCTGGCGCGACAGATGTACGGCACCTGGAGCGACGTGTCGCGGCTCGCCGCGATCATCGACCCCGCCGACGTCGCCGAGGCGCGCCGACAGATCCAGTTCGTGAGCGAGCTCGAGCCGCGCTATGCCTGGCTAGGCATCGCCGACCCCGGCGGTAAGGTGATCGCGAGCAAGGACCGGATGCTGGAAGGACGAAGCGTGGCCGACATGCGCTGGTTCCGGCAGGGTCTCGGGACGCCGACGGCTGTCGATGCCCACGAGTCGGAGGCGCTAGACCGGTTGTCGCAGACCGCTTCGGGATCGTACCGCTTCATTGCCATGTCGGCTCCGCTGATGCGCGACGGCACTCCCGGCGGCGTCATCGGGGCTCAAGTCGATTGGAAGTGGGTGATCGAATCCGTCGCGGCGCTGGCGTCGCGCAACATCGACCTGGTGTTGCTGTCGCGCGAAAGTATCGTGCTGTTCGGGCCGCCGGATCTCGTCGGCAAGCAACTGACGATCGGCTCGGCGCAGGCCGCAAGCCGCGGGGCCTCGGTCGCGCTCATCGAGCGATGGCCCGACGACAAGGACTATTTCACCGTCACCATCCCCACCGTGGGCTACGCCGATCTGCCGAGCTTCGGCTGGTCCGTCCTGGTCCGGCAGGACGCCGTTGCCGCGATGGCCCCGACCCGCCAGTTGGTGCGCTCGTTCTGGTTCAATGTTGCCGGCGGCGTGTTCTCGATTCTGGTCCTGCTCAATTTCGCCGCGCAATGGGTGGCGACGCCGATGCGCCGTCTCGCCCAGGGCGCCGAGACCATGGTGAAAGATCCGTTCTCCGGCCTGCTGGCTCGGGAAACCCGGTACGACGAGGCGACGCGGCTGCGCGACGCCCTGGTCCGGCTTCAGTCGAAGCTGATGGGGAAAGTGCCTGGGCCGCCGGAAGACAGCGGTAGCGGCATATAGCGGCGCCGCAACCAGTGCGAGAACCCCCCTTTTCGGCGCTCGGTGCTGGGTTCCCTGGCGTTCGTTTGATGGCGACGGCCGGCCCCGAGGAAGGCAGGGGAACCGCGCCATCAAAGGAGGCGGGATAAGCCCGCAATTGTGGCACTGCACGCTGTTGCGGCACCCGGTTCCTAGCTGTTAGTACTGCCGCACGCGTCGCCTTGGGCGCGGGTGCATCTCCAGGCATACCAGCACCCGCTCTGCAAGGCCCCCGCCGCGTTGCGAACCGGTATCGGCAGTCTCACCCACGGCAGTTCATGGATTATTTCGCGCAACAGCTCATCAACGGCCTCGTCCTCGGCTCGATCTACGGCCTGATCGCCATCGGCTACACCATGGTTTACGGCATCGTCGGCATGATCAATTTCGCCCATGGCGACATCTTCATGATCGGTGGCTTCATCGCGCTGATCTCCTTCCTGGTGCTGGTATCGCTGGGCCTGACTGCGGTTCCGGTGGTCCTGCTGATCGTGCTGCTGGTGTCGATGGCCATCACGGCGCTCTATGGCTGGACCATCGAACGCGTCGCCTATCGCCCGCTGCGGCACTCGTTCCGCCTGGCGCCCATGCTGTCCGCCATCGGCATGTCGTTCGTGCTCACCAACTATTCGCAGGTGTCGCAGGGCGCGCGCGTCAAGCCGGTGCCGCCGATCATCACCGGCGGCTACACGCTGCACGAGGGCGCGAGCGGCTTCGTCGTCCAGCTCTCCAACATCCAGATCGTGGTGGTCATCACCACCATCGTCCTGCTTGCGCTATTCACCTGGCTGGTATCCCGCACACGGCTCGGCCGCGACATGCGCGCCTGCGAGCAGGATCAGACCATGGCGGCACTGCTCGGCGTCGACGTCGACCGCACCATCTCGATGACCTTCGTGATCGGCGCGGCGCTCGCCGCCGTCGCCGGCATGATGTACCTGCTGTATTACGGCCTGGTCGATTTCTTCATGGGCTTCGTCGCCGGCATCAAGGCGTTCACGGCGGCGGTGCTCGGCGGCATTGGCTCGCTGCCGGGCGCGATGCTCGGAGGCCTCGCGATCGGACTGATCGAGACGTTCTGGTCGGCCTATTTTTCCGTGGAGTACAAGGACGTCGCGGCGTTCTCGATCCTGATCGTGGTGCTGATCTTCATGCCGACCGGCCTGCTCGGCCGCCCCGAAGTCGAAAAAGTCTGAAGATGGAGTCCGCGTGAGCGCGTCCCTTCCCGCCTCGTCGAAAGGCTCCGAACCGGTTGGAGCCGCCTTCATCCTCAGGAAGGCCTTTCTCAGCGCACTGGTCGCTCTCGGCCTGTTCTCCCTGATGGTCGGCGTCCGCACCGAAGCGGGCCAGAGCGGCCAGCTCGTATACTGGACCCGCTTCGGCGACCTCGCCAGCCTGGTTGCGGCGGTGTTCGTCGGCTCGATCGCGGTCGAGCTGCTGCGGCTGTGGCTCGGACCGCGCGGCGGCCTCGGCAGCTTCGTGCCGCCGTCCGTGCAGAGCGGCATGTCGGTCGCCGGCCGCTATCTCGCGCCGGCGCTGCTGATCTTCACCCTCCTGGTGCCGGTGATCTTCTACAATCAGCGTTATATTCTCGACCTCGGCATTTTGGTCCTCACCTACGTCATGCTGGGTTGGGGCCTCAACGTCGTGGTCGGTCTCGCCGGCCTGCTCGACCTCGGCTACGTCGCGTTCTACGCCGTCGGCGCCTATTCCTACGGCCTGCTCTCGACCACCTTCGGCCTGTCGTTCTGGATCTGCCTGCCGCTCGCCGGCATCCTCGCCGCATTCTGGGGCGTGCTGCTCGGCTTTCCGGTGCTGCGGCTGCGCGGTGACTACCTCGCCATCGTCACCCTGGCCTTTGGCGAGATCATCCGCCTCGTCCTCATCAACTGGCAGGACGTGACCGGGGGTCCCAACGGCGTCTCCGGGATTCCGCGACCAACGTTGTTCGGCATTCCGCTCACACCGGGCGAAGGCGGCCTTGCGTCGATGCTCGGCATCCCGTTCTCGCCGACGCATCGCATCGTCTTCCTGTTCTATCTGATCCTGGCGCTGGCCCTCTTGACCAACTGGGTCACCATCCGGCTGCGCCGGCTGCCGATCGGCCGCGCCTGGGAAGCGCTGCGCGAGGACGAGGTCGCCTGCCGCGCGCTCGGCATCAACATCACCACCACCAAGCTGACCGCATTTGCTACCGGCGCGATGTTCGGCGGTTTCGCCGGCGCCTTCTTCGCCACGCGCCAGGGCTTCATCAGCCCGGAATCCTTCACCTTCCAGGAATCGGCGCTGGTGCTCGCCATCGTCGTGCTCGGTGGCATGGGATCGCAGCTCGGCGTGGCGCTGGCGGCGCTCGCCATGATCGGCGGCTTCGAGCTGTTCAGAAGCCTCGAGGACTACCGCATGCTGGTGTTCGGTCTCGCCATGGTGCTGGTGATGATCTGGCGTCCCCGCGGCATTGTCGGCCATCGCGCGCCGACCGTATTCCTGGAGAAATCCAAGAGCATCTCTTCGGACCTCGTCAAGGAAGGCCACGGATGAGCTCCGCTCCCATTCTCGCACTCGAAAACCTCACCATGCGCTTCGGCGGCATCGTCGCCGTCAATGCGCTGTCGTTCACCGCGCAACGCACGCAGATCACGGCCCTGATCGGCCCCAACGGCGCCGGCAAGACCACCGTGTTCAACTGCATCACCGGCTTCTACAAGCCGACCTCCGGCGTCATCCGCCTGACACATGATGACGGCACGCAGTACGAGATGCAGAAGCTGAAGGACTTCAACATCTCCAAACAGGCTAAGGTGGCGCGGACGTTCCAGAACATCCGGCTGTTTCCGGGCATGACGGCGCTCGAGAACCTGATGGTCGCGCAGCACAACGCGCTGATGCGCGCGTCCGGCATGACGCTGCTCGGCCTGCTCGGCGTGCCCTCGTGGCGCGCGGCCGAGCAGAGCGCGATCGACAACGCGGTGTTCTGGCTGAAGCGCGTCGGTCTGATCGACCGCGCCGACGACGCGGCCGGCAATCTGGCCTATGGCGATCAGCGCCGGCTGGAGATCGCGCGTGCGATGTGCACCTCGCCGGCCCTGCTCTGCCTCGACGAACCGGCCGCCGGCCTCAACGCCCGCGAGAGTGCGGCGCTGAGCGAACTGCTGCTGTCGATCCGGGCCGATCACGCCACGTCGATCCTGCTGATCGAGCACGATATGAGCGTCGTCATGGAAATCTCAGACCGCGTCGTCGTGATGGACTATGGCGTCAAGATCGCCGAGGGCACGCCGCGCGAGATCCGCGACGACCCGAAGGTCATCGCCGCCTATCTCGGCACCGATGAGGAAGAGGCCGCAGCCGTGATGGAGGCCGAGGCGTGAGTGCGTCCCTGCTCGCGATCCGCAATCTTCGCGCGTCCTACGGCAAGATCGAAGCGCTGAAGGGCGTCGATCTCGACATCAAGCCCGGCGAGATCGTCGCGCTGATCGGCGCCAACGGCGCCGGCAAGTCGACGCTGATGATGTCGATCTTCGGCCGCCCGCGCGCAAGCTCCGGCAACATCGTCTATGACGGCAACGACATCACGCTGGTGCCGACGCACCAGATCGCGCGTCTGCGCATCGCACAGTCGCCCGAGGGACGCCGCATCTTTCCGCGCATGAGCGTGGCGGAAAACCTGCAGATGGGCGCCGATGCCGGCGAGACGACCGACGCCGAGCGGGCCGGCACGCTGGAGCGCGTGTTTGCGCTGTTTCCCCGGCTGAAGGAGCGCATGGACCAGCGCGGCGGCACGCTGTCCGGCGGCGAGCAGCAGATGCTTGCGATCGGGCGCGCGCTGATGAGCCGGCCGCGCCTGCTGCTTCTGGATGAGCCCTCGCTCGGCCTGGCGCCGCTGATCGCCCGCCAGATTTTCGACGCCATTCGGACACTCAACCGCCAGGACGGCCTCACCGTGCTGATCGTCGAGCAGAACGCCAATCATGCGCTGAAGCTCGCCCATCGCGGCTATGTGCTGGTCAACGGCATGATTACGCTGTCGGGCACCGGCACCGAGCTGCTGCAACGGCCGGAGATCCGCGCCGCCTATCTTGAGGGCGGCCGCCACTGAGGCGGGCCCTCAAAACCCGGCCAGAATGGCCTTAGTCCTTCGTAGGTGTGGTCAAAAATTGCCGGTGACTTCGCCGGAAAATCAGCCACAATGCGCGCGGTCTGCGGCCCGCCGTTCGGGCCGTTCCGTGTCGACCTACCCCCCGCGAGGATTTCTCATGAAACCACTCAAACTCATCGGCTTGGCTCTGGGCGCATCGCTGGCGCTCTCGACCGCAGCTTTCGCCGAAGACATCAACATCGCCGTGGCCGGCCCCATGACCGGCAGTGAATCGGCCTTCGGCCGCCAGATGCAGAACGGCGCCGAGATGGCGGTGGCCGACCTCAATGCCGCCGGCGGCGTGCTCGGCAAGAAGCTCGCACTGCAGGTGGGTGACGATGCCTGCGATCCGAAGCAGGCACGCTCGGTTGCCGAAAAGCTCGCCGGCTCCGGCATTCCGTTCGTCGCCGGCCATTTCTGCTCGTCGTCGTCGATCCCGGCCTCCGAGGCCTATGCCGACAGCAACGTCCTGCAGATCACGCCCGCCTCGACCAACCCGCTGTTCACCGAGCGCAAGCTGTGGAACGTGGCGCGCGTCTGCGGCCGCGACGATCAGCAGGGTCTCGTCGCCGCCAACTACATCGCGAAGAACTTCAAGGGCAAGAACATCGCGATCCTCAACGACAAGACCACCTACGGCAAGGGTCTCGCCGACGAGACCAAGAAGGCGCTGAACAAGGCCGGCGTCACCGAGAAGATGTTCGAATCCTACAACAAGGGCGACAAGGACTTCAACGCGATCGTCTCCCGCTTGAAGCGTGACAACATCGATCTCGTGTATGTCGGCGGCTATCATCAGGAAGCCGGCCTCATCCTGCGCCAGATGCGCGACCAGGGTCTCAAGACCATCCTGATGGCGGGCGACGCGATGAACGACAAGGAGTTCGCCTCGATCACCGGTCCTGCCGCGGAAGGCACGCTGTTCACCTTCGGCCCCGAGCCGCGCAACAAGCCGACCGCGAAGGCGATCGTCGACAAGTTCAAGGCCAAGAACATCGATCCCGAGGGCTACACGCTCTACACCTACGCCGCGATCCAGGTCTGGTCGCAGGCGGTGAAGAAGGCCAATACCACCGACGCCAAGAAGGTGATGGACACCATCAAGGCCGGCGAGTGGGACACGGTGCTGGGCAAGCTCGGCTTCGACGCCAAGGGCGACATCAAGCAGATCGACTACGTCGTCTACAAATGGGACGCCAAGGGCGGCTACGCCGAGCTCGGCGGCAAGGGATCCTGATAGGAACTCCCGCTTCGACCATCAGCTGGATGCAAACGCCCCGGTCATCGACCGGGGCGTCTTGTCGAAGCGCCTGAAGGAAATTGCGAAACTCCGTCATACGGAGAGAAAGTAGCAGGCCGGCTCAGCCGGCACAGGCCGAAAGCGATGCGGCCCCCTTCGCCGCGACTGCCGACCGGGCCGTTTCGACGGCGCGCATCAGCTCCGCCGGGCGGAACGGTTTCTGCAAGTACACGACACGGGTCAGCTCGTCCGACATCGACGCGCCATCGAAGGCGTTCATGCCGGAGACGGCGACCACCGGCACGTCGGGAACCAGCGCACGCATGCTACCGATGAGATCGAGCCCATTGGAATCATCGAGATAGATGTCGACGATGGCCGCATCGAATGCCTGGTCGCGGAACAGCTGCAGTCCGGACGCGGCGGTTCCCGCTTCGACCACGTCGAACTGATTGACGCGCAGCACCATGGAGATCATGGCGCGCACATCCTTCTGATCGTCGACCACCAGAATCCGTGGCATCAACTTCTCCAGAATTTTTCCGTTGGACAGCCTACATCATCGAAGGAAATCGAGCACAACTACCGGTATATTTATCTCATTAGCGGTAAAGGTGCAGTTACTTCTACTATCGACTCATTCTACAGAACGTCTCGATCTGGTACCATACAACCTTCATTAGAACATTGATTTTTATCGCGCACAAGTGGTGACCGCCGCGTTTTGCACGTTGGCTCTGTTGCGCAGGATTCCTGGAGATGCAGAGCATCGAGGATCATCGCGAAATCCTTCTGTCGACGTCCACCGCGACGCGCCGAGACCAGATCGCAGCATTGGCTGCGATTGCGATCTCGACCCTGCTGTTTGCCGCTGCCGCTCCCTTTGCAAAGGTGCAGTTGCCGGCAGTGCCTGCGTTCGTCGCGAGCTACCAATCGGCGTTGGCGCTGAACGATCTCATCACTGCGTTCCTGCTGTTCTCCCAGTTCGTGCTGCTGCGCTCCCGACCGCTGCTGTGGCTGGCCTCCGGTTACCTGTTCACCGCGCCGGCCTCGCTGCTGCATACGCTGGTGTTTCCGGGGCTGTATTCTCACAGCGGCCTGCTCGACGCAGGGCCGCAGACCGCGGTGTGGATCTACATGATCTGGCACGGCGCGTTCCCGCTGTTCGTTCTCGCCTATGCGCTGCACGACCGTGTCCATCCGACACCCGTCAAATCCGTCGCGCTGTCGCTGTCGGTCGCCATTCTCGGCGTGGCGATCGCGCTTGCGGCACTGACCTGGGCGGTGATCGCCCATGATGCAGCGCTGCCCGCGCTCGTCCGCGCCGACGCTGCCACGCCGGCATTGAAGATCGTGGTCGGCGCCATCTGGTGCGTGACGTCGGCTGCCCTGCTCGTGCTGGCGCTGCGCCGGCCGCACAGCATTCTCGACCTCTGGGTCATGGTGGTGCTGTGCGCCTGGCTGTTCGATCTCTCGCTCTCCTCGCTGCTCAACGCCGCCCGATTCGACCTCGGCTACTACGCAGGGCGCATCTACGGCCTGCTGGCAGCGAGCTTCGTGCTTGGCGTCCTGCTCGCGGACAATGTCAGTCTGCAGGCAAGACTCACGCGGCTGTTGCAACGGCAGCGCCGCGAGAGCGAGAGCGAGCGGGCACGCTTCATCGCGCGCGAGCGGCTGTTCAGCGCCGTGGTGGAATCCTCCAGCGACGCCATCATCACGCTGACGCTGCAGGGCAAGATCACATCATGGAACCGCGCTGCCGAACACCTGTTCGGATATCGCGCAGACGAGGCGCTCGGCCACGACATCGGCCTGATCGTGCCCGCGGAACGACGCAGTGAGGTCGATCGCATCCTGAGCCGGATCGGGGACGGCGAGAACATCGAGCATCACGAGACGATCCGCCGCCACAAGGACGGCCACGAGATCGAAGTGTCGCTCGGCGTGTCCCCGATTCTCGACGCGCGTGGCGCGGTCGTCGGCGCCTCCAAGGTCGCGCGCGACATCACCGAGAGCAAGCGCACCCGAACCGCCCTGACCCGTGAGACCGAGGAGCGCCGCCGCATCTTCGAGACCTCGCAGGACCTGATCCTGGTGGCCAACTCCTACGGACAATTGATGCAGGTCAGCCCGAGCGCGGTGGACGTGCTCGGCTACCGGCCGGAGGAGATGGTCGGCCGCAATGCCAGCGACTTCGTCTTTCCGCCCGAGCTCGAGGCGGTCCGTAGCCAGATGCGCGCCTGCCGCCGCGGCCGCGACGTCCACAATTTCGAGGCGCAGCTCCTGCACAAGGAAGGCCGCGGCGTCGTCCTGAACTGGATGGCGAGCTGGTCGGACCCGGTGCAGCGCCACTTCTTCGTCGGCCGCGACCTCACCGAGAAGCGCGCCGCCGAGGCGCAATTCCGCCAGGCGCAGAAGATGGAGGCGGTCGGGCAGCTCACCGGCGGCGTCGCCCACGACTTCAACAACATCCTCACCGTCATCACCGGCAGCATCGGCATTCTTGCCGACGCCGTGTCCGACCGGCCGGAGCTCGCCTCCGTCGCCAAGCTGATCGACGACTCCGCCGACCGCGGCGCGCAGCTCACGCGGCAGTTGCTGGCCTTCGCCCGCAAGCAGCCGCTGCAGCCGACGGATCTCGACGTCAACGCGCTGTTGAACGAGACCGCAGCCTTGCTGCAGCCGACGCTCGGCGCGCAGATCGAGATCGAGCGCACGCTCAGCTCCGATCCATGTACCGCACTGGCCGATCCGAACCAGCTCGCCACCGCGATCGTCAACCTCGCGCTCAATGCACGCGATGCGATGCCGCAGGGCGGAAAGCTGACGCTGGAAACGGCCAACGTCGCGCTCGACCAGGACTATGCCGACGCCCATAGCGAGGTTGCCGTCGGCGATTACGTGATGATCGCCGTCAGCGATACCGGCTGCGGCATCCCGCCCGCCTATCTCGAGAAGGTGTTCGATCCGTTCTTCTCGACCAAGGGCACCGGCAAGGGCACGGGCCTCGGCCTCAGCATGGTGTTTGGCTTCGTCAAGCAGTCGGGCGGCCATATCAAGATCTATAGCGAGGTCGGCCACGGCACCTCGATCAAGCTGTATCTGCCGCACTCGGCGTCCGCTCCGGCCGCCAGCGCGGGCCTGCAGGCGCCGGACGCGCGCGGCGGCAACGAGACGATCCTGATCGTGGAGGACGATCCGCTGGTACGCCAGCACGTGATCGCCCAGGTCGGCAGCCTCGGCTACACCACCCTGGCCGCAGCCAATGCCGCCGAGGCGCTCGACGTGCTGGAGCGCCATCCGGAGATCGACCTGCTGTTCACCGACGTCATCATGCCCGGCGCCATGAACGGCCGCCAGCTCGCCGATGCCGCCCGCGCGCGGCGGCCGTCGCTGCGGACGCTGTTCACCTCGGGCTATACCGAGAATGCGATCGTGCATCACGGCCGCCTCGACGCCGGCGTGCTGCTGCTGCCCAAGCCCTACCGCAAGCCCGAGCTCGCACGCATGATCCGCATCGCGCTGGAGCGATGAAGCAGCGCGCTGTTGCATTGAGCCGCCGCGTCGGCCGCGCTATCCATCCGGCATCATCACCTGCAGCGAGGGCGACCGTGCAGAACCTCCTCACCGACATCCCTGGCTTGCGCGTGGGACACGCCGATGACGCGGCGCTCGCATCCGGCGTCACCGCGATCCTGTTCGATCAGCCGGCGGTCGCCGCGATCGACATCCGCGGCGGCGGGCCTGGGGTGCGCGAGGACGCTCTGCTCGATCCTGCGAATACCGTGGAACGGGTCGACGCCATTGCCCTGTCGGGCGGCTCGGCGTTCGGGCTGGAGGCCGCGAGCGGCATCCAGGCCTGGCTGGCGGAACAGGGGCGCGGCTTTGCCGTGCGCGACGCGCTGATCCCGATCGTCCCCGGCGCGATCATGTTCGACCTCTTGAACGGCGGCAACAAGGCCTGGGGTCGCTACGCGCCCTATCGCGAGCTCGGCTATGCGGCCGCAGCGGCGGCCGACACGACCTTCGCGCTCGGCAGCGTCGGTGCCGGGCTCGGCGCCACCACCGCCAACCTGCAGGGCGGACTTGGCTCGGCGTCAGCGACGACGACAGGCGGCATCAAGGTCGCGGCCGTCGCGGTCGTGAATGCGGTCGGCAGCGTCACGGTCGGCGACGGTCCGTGGTTCTGGGCAGCGCCGTACGAGGTCGACGGCGAGTTCGGCGGCCGCGGCCTGCCGGCCGCCTTCACGCCGGACATGCTGGCGATGCGCATCAAGGGCGGCCCGGCGGCGTCGGCCTCCGAGAACACCACGATCAGCCTCGTCGTGACCGACGCCGTCCTGACCAAGGCGCAGGCCAAGCGGCTCGCGATGATGGCGCAGACCGGCATGGCGCGTGCGATCTATCCGGTGCATCTGCCGCTCGACGGCGACATCGTGTTCGCGGCGGCGACCTGCGCCAGGCCGATCGAGCCGCTGGTCGAGCTGAGCGAGCTCGGCATGGTCGCGGCCAACGTCCTGGCGCGCGCGATCGCCCGCGGCGTCTATCACGCGAGGCCGCTGCCCTTCGCCGGCGCGCTGCCGTCCTGGCAAGGCCGCTTCGGCAGTTGAGCCTACGCGCTGACCGCGGTCGTTGAAGTCGTGGAGGCCGACAGCATGTTGGACTGCCGCTGGATCAGCTTCTCGATCATGTTGTAGGACGAGGTCGCAGCGCTGGACGCGGTGGTGGCCGCCGGCGTCGTCAGCGTCACCTTCGAGCCATCCGCGTAGGTGATCGTGGTGGTGGTCGACCCGTCGCTGTTGGTGGACGAGGAGCTCGAGGCGCCCGACAGCGCCTGCATCAGCGCATCCGCTCCTGCTCCCGACGAATTGCCGCTGCTGCCCGACCCGCCGGAGCCGGCCTGATGACGATGATGGCCACGACCGCTGCCCGCGCCCTTCAGCGCCGATGTCAGCTCGTCCATGCTGACACTGCCGTCGCCGTTGCTGTCGAGCTTGCCGAACACCTTGTCGGCATTGGCGAGGTTGGTGCCACCGGCGCCGAGCGCGTTCTCGAATTCCGACTTCGTGATCTGCCCATCGCCATCGCCGTCGATCTGTGAGAACAGGTCCTGCAGCGGGTTGGTCGAAGAACTCGCCGATGTCGACGATCCCGACTGGCTCTGCGCCGCCAGCAACGCGTTCATCGTCTCCGGCGCGATCTGCCCGGAGCTGCTGCTGCCGGAGCTCGACCATGGGCTGAAATTGCCCGAGTTGCTCGAGCCGCCGCCGTTCAGACTGAACAGGCCACCGCCGGAATTGCCCGATTTGCCGGAACCGGACTTGGTGGATCCCAGCGACTGCAGTCCATCCAGGACCGACGACGCGGCCCCCAGTGCAAGACCCCACATGGCGAAACTCCGAGAAGGCCGCTACGAGCCGCGGCGACAACAATCCTGCGCCTTCCCTCGCAATCGCCGTGCCACCGCCAAACCGCTGATATGTCGGGATATTGCGCCACGTTGCTGACGCCTGAACCCGGCACTTCATGCCGCGCCCGGCAGATTTTTCCTGCCCGCGTTGCCGCAACCGCGCCCGCATGATACGGCGACAATCCCGATCGCACTGGAACAGCCGTCCATGACCCAGCCCTTCACGCCGCGTCCGCTCGTCATCGCGCCTTCGATCCTGGCGTCGGATTTCTCCAAGCTCGGCGAGGAGGTTCGCGCCGTCGATGCCGCCGGCGCCGACTGGATCCATCTCGACGTCATGGACGGCCATTTCGTGCCGAACATTTCCTACGGCCCTGACGTGATCAAGGCGCTGCGCCCGCACACCACCAAGATCTTCGACGCGCATCTGATGATCACGCCGTGCGATCCCTATCTCGAAGCCTTTGCCAAGGCCGGCTGCGACCACATCACGGTCCATGCCGAGGCCGGCCCGCATCTGCATCGCTCGCTGCAGGCGATCCGCGCGCTCGGCAAGAAGGCCGGCGTCTCGCTCAACCCCTCGACGCCGCTCAACGTCATCGAATACGTGCTCGACCTCGTCGACCTCGTGCTGATCATGTCGGTCAACCCCGGCTTCGGCGGCCAGGCATTCATCCCCTCGGCGATCGGCAAGATCCAGGATCTGCGGGCGATGACCGCTGGCCGGCCGATCGATATCGAGGTCGATGGCGGCGTCGGCCGCGACAATGCCGGCGCGCTCGCCGCCGCCGGCGCCAACGCCTTCGTCGCAGGCTCCGCCGTGTTCAAGGGCGGCACGGAGGAGGCCTATCGCAGCAACATCGCCGCGATCCGCAGCGCCGCCACGTTGGCGCGCGGCGAAGCGATCTGAGGCACGCGAGGCGGGATGCACGCGCTCACGCCGCAGCCGCTGACGAAAGCCGCGTTCGCCGCCTTCGGCGACGTCGTCGAGACCGATGGCGCCCAGCCCATCGACATCAACCAGGGCTTTGCCCGCCGCTGCAACGGCCTCGCCGCCATCGACGTCACCTCGGGCGGCGTCGACGTCAATATCAGCCTGTTCGAGGCCAAGCCGCGGCCGCTCCCGATCGAGATCAGGCTGATGGAGCGGCATCCGCTCGGCACCCAGTTGTTCATGCCACTGCAGAACCGGCCTTGGCTGGTGCTGGTCTGCGCCGATCCGCGGGATCCCGCGAGCTACCGCGCCTTCGCCGCCAGCGGACGCCAGGGCGTGAACTACGCGCGCAACGTCTGGCATCATCCGCTGCTGGTGTTCGACGAGGCCTCCCGCTTCATGGTGGTCGACCGCATGAGCCCCGACAATCTCGAGGAGCTGTGGCTCGACCAGCCGCTGTTCCTGAGCATCCCCTGAATCATGGCGCGCGGGCGTGCCGATCCGCGCGCAGGAGAGACGACGATGGACAAGCCGAACTACTTCGTGCCGCAGGGCGGCCACCCGCCGCAGACCGATCTTCTCACCGGACGCGCCGTGTTCACCGAGGCCTACGCCGTGATCCCCAAGGGCGTGATGCGCGACATCGTCACCTCGGCGCTGCCGTTCTGGGACAAGACGCGGACCTGGGTGATCGCGCGTCCCCTCTCCGGCTTCTCGGAGACGTTCTCGCAATACATCGTCGAGGTGTCGCCCGGCGGCGGCAGCACCCAGCCGGAGCCTGATCCCGAGGCCGAAGGCGTGCTGTTCGTCGTCGGGGGCGAAATCGCGCTGACCATCGCCGGCACCGATCATCGCTTGGGCAAGGGCGGCTACGCCTTCCTGCCACCCTCCTGCAAGTGGACGCTGAAGAACGCCAGCGCGGTGCCCGCGACCTTCCACTGGATCCGCAAGGCCTATGAGGCCGTCCCCGGCATCGCCGCGCCGGACGCCTTCGTCACCAACGAGGCGACGACCGCGCCCGTCGGGATGCCCGGCACGGACGGCCGCTGGGCCACCACGCGCTTCGTCGATCCGCTCAACGTCCGCCACGACATGCACGTCAACATCGTCACCTTCGAGCCCGGCGCCGTGATCCCGTTCCTGGAGACGCATGTGATGGAGCACGGACTCTACGTGCTCGAGGGCAAGGCCGTCTACAAGCTCAACCGCGACTGGGTCGAGGTCGAGGCCGGCGACTTCATGTGGCTGCGCGCGTTCTGCCCTCAGGCCTGCTACGCCGGCGGCCCCGGCCGCTTCCGCTATCTGCTCTACAAGGACGCCAACCGCCACATGAAGCTGCGCCCGTTCCGGTGAGGTGAGCCGAACGCCGCAGTGGTGGCGTACTTGCTGCGGGACTGACAGCTTGGAGTTGATCACCCTGCATAGAGCGATACGAAATGATGACCGCATTGGAGCAAAGTCTCGTCAAGCTACGAGGAACCCAGGTCGATGTCTCCGCTGAGGATGCTCCTGACGAAATCGGAGCAGCAGCCGTCGGCTTGAAATTTTCAGACGGCACCATCTTGAAGGCCTTCTACTGGCGCCTCATACAAGACGGCCGCGCTGTGCTGTCGAGCTTCGATCACCGACAGCAATATGGTCTTCCGACCCCCATCGATGCGACGCAGGAAATGTCTAGGCTCCTGCATGGTACATCGTGCAGCGATGCCCGGTTCGACAGAGAAACGGCTGACCTGATCCTGCTCTTTGGCAACTCGATCAAGCTCCAGATCTTGAACTTCACCGCTTACGAAATCTGGCAGATCCACTTTCCAGACGGCTCCGTAGAATACTCGAACTATGCTCTCAGTTGATACGCCCACGGTTCATGCGCACATCGCCCTCGCCGGCGGAAACGGCGCTGAACGGTCGGGCTGAGGTGCCGCCGGCGTAGCGCGCGAACCGCATGGTGAAGGTCTCCTGCCCCGCACTCAAATGCTGTAAGAGAGCAGCCCCCACGACATCCTTCTTCACGCACCGCTGCCACGCCTCACCCTGAGGAGCCCGCCAGAGGCGGGCGTCTCGAAGGGCGAGGCCCCGGACCGGGCCTCATGGTTCGAGACGCGCCTGCGGCGCTCCTCACCATGAGGAGTTGCCTCCTCATCCGCCCGACCCGACCTTCGCCGGCACATCGTCGTCGTCCATCTCCCGCGCGGCAGCGCGCGTGCGGACCACCGTGACGGTGCACCCCGCCTCCGCTGCGACCTTCGCCGAGACGCTGCCGAGCAGCGAACGCAGCACCGAATCGCGACGGGCGCCGATGATGATGTGGTCGACCTGGTTGGCCTCGGCGAACGCGATGATGGTGGCGGCCGGATCGACGGCCTCCAGCACATGCACCGTCAGCCGGCTGGCGTCGAGCTTGAGCGGCGTCGCCCAGTGCTTCAGCGCGACCATGCGGTCGATGTGCTTGTTGTTGCCCTCCTCGTCCAGGGTGCGGTCGATGGTGAGGCGCCCGAGCTTCAGCACGTTGACGCAGGCGAGCCGCGCCGCAGGCAAGGTCGCGAGGATGCGCTGCGCGGTGAGCCGCAGCGCGCCGTTGAGCTCCTCGCCGCCTTCAGCGGTGTCGATCGCGACCGCCACGATCGGACTGGAGGCGATCTGCACCGCGACATCGGATGCTTTCTGTTCCGGCTGCACCAGGCCGCGGTTGAAGCGGCGCCGCCACACGGTGGTGATCGGATCGCGCTTGACCTTCTCCGCGCGCGCCGTGAGCTTGACCTGGTCGGGATGGCCGAGATCGAAGGCAAGCTGCGCCGCGGTCGGGTAGCGCCAGACCGGCTCGATCTCCAGGCAGCGCAGCACGATCTCCTGCAGCCACGGTGGATAGTCCGGCTTCAATTGCCGCGGCGGATAGGGATCGCGCCAGAGACGCCGGCGCATGCCCCGCAGCGTCTCGGTCTCGCCGAACGGCCGCACGCCGGTGGTGAAGAAGTAGAGCAGCACGCCGAGCGAAAAGATGTCGCTGCGCGGATCGCTGCGCGTGCCCATCATGCGCTCGGGCGCCATGTAGGGCGCCGTGCCGTAAGGCAGGCGGAACTCCTCCTGCAAGAGATCCGGCAAGTGCTTGTGGCAGGACAGGCCGTAGTCGATCAGCACCGCCTCCCCCGACGGCCGGAACATGATGCTGGAGGGCTTGATGTCGTGATGGATGACGTGCTGCCGGTGAATATCGGCGAGCGCGGTCGCGATCTTCGCGACCAGCACCCGCGCCTCCTCGTAAGCCAGCGGCAGCTCAGGCAGCCGCTTGTACAGCGTCTCGCCCGGAATCTGCTCGATCACGACATAGGCCTGGGTGGCGAAATCCCCGGTCGCAAAACAGGCCGGCACGTGCGGCCCGGACAGTTTCGGCAGGATCATCTGCTCCATCTCGAAGCTGACGATCGCCGCGGGATCCTCGCCCTCGGAGACGCGCGGCACCTTCATCAGGATGGGACGGTCGATGTCGGGGCGCGTGACGCTCCACAGCGTCGCCATGCCGCCGGAATGCACGCACTCGCCGACCGTGAAGCCGTCGATCACGACGCCCGGCTGAAGTTTCGCTCTTGGCATGCCTCTACCGCCCCATCGAGAGCCGCTGCGCCAGCCAGGGCGGCAGGCCGTTGTCGCGAATGCGCTGCGCCGCCGCGTCGACGTCATAGGGCACGCGGCAATAGGTCAGCTCGCGGGTCTTGGTGTCGAAGGTCACGAACGACGCGGCCGGATCACCGTCGCGCGGCTGGCCGACCGAGCCGACCACGGCCAGCCATTGCCGGCCGCGCAACAGCTGAATGGGCATGTTGGCGGTCGGGGTGAAGCTCGTCATCTTGGCGGTGGCGGACATCGAATATAGCGCCGGACGGTGGATGTGGCCGCAGAACGTCACCTGCGCCTCGGTCGCGATCATGCTGCGCGCGGCATCGGCCGACGACTGCACATAGCGCCAGCGCGGTGGGCTGGACGCCTCCGCATGCACGAACAACCGGTCGTCGTCACCGATGCTCATCGGCAGCTCGGCGAGAAAGCGGCGCTGCTCGGCGCTGAGCCGGCCGCGCGTCCATTCCATGGCTGCCTGCGCCTCGGCATTCATGGTCTCGCTCGCGACCGAGACGGCATTGTCGTGGTTGCCGCGCACCGCCAGCCCGCCCTCGGCGACGATCTCCATGACCGTGTCGACCGACCATTCCGGATCGGCGCCATAGCCGACGATGTCGCCGAGGCAGATGAGACGATCCGCGCCACGCGCACGCGCCACCTCCAGGCAGGCCGCAAAAGCCTGCCGATTGGCATGGATATCGGTGAAAATCGCCAGCAGCACCCGTGTCCTCCCGGTTCCACCGTACAAGTGGGCTTCGCACGGAATTTGAGCAACATCAAACCAGGCGGATCGGAGCTAGGAGTTTTTCGGCGCGGCCGATCCATCGGCGTCACGACGTCGCGTTCTCGCGGCGGACCTCGCCCGAGCTGTGCGATCGCTGTGCCCCATCGAACGAGCGAGAGGGCGCGGGGAATGCCGGGTGAAGGCCTCACCCATGGCCCGCCTGCAGAAAAAAAGCAGGCGGCAGTCACCACAGGTTCAGCCGAACATCCGGCATTCCCCGCGCGACGGTTTTAACGCTTATATCGTGATCTCCCCGGGGACCGGCTTGTTGACCCCGTCATTGACGCAGCGCGCGAGCGCTGGCGTCAGCTTGACCTCGGCACCGGGAGGCCAGGACGACACGACTTCACGTCCGCAGGCCAAGCGCTCGTCTCACGCTAGCCCAGCGTCCATCGCTTCCCCGCCCCACGTGTCGTGACGATCGCGCGCTACGCCCCTCTGCTCGGGACGGGATGATAGCGTATAGCATGATTTCTGAAAAAATGAAATAGATTTCTTGGATGGCGCTTGCTACACGGCGAAATCCGTTCCCGCGTCTCACGCTCCGGAATAACCGATGATTATCGCTGTTTGGAACGAAGTACTTGGTGGTGTCGATCTGATGGTCGATACCGACGGCGTCGATGTGTTGATAGATCAATTGACTAGACTTAAGACGCAAAACAGAAATCACCTGCATATTTATGATGTCGGGCTGACATCTCCTTGGGGACACAAGCAGGTTGCCAAGCAGATCGTCATCAATTGGATTGGCGAACCCGACCTCTTTGAGGAGGAGGAGTCGTAGTCCGTGTGCCCACGCCGGAAGCGGCAGTCGAGTGTCTCACGCGCTCTGTCGGTGAACCCGGATATCGCTTTCGCTCTTCCGGGCTACACGATGATGAAGACCTCGCTGCTGTCATAGTCCCCGCCTCGCATGGTCGATGAGCGCGCGGAGCTTGGGCGCCAAGTTCCGGCGCCTTGGAAAGTACAGGTAGAATCCGGCAAACGGCGCGGAAAAGCTTTCGAGCAGCGGCACCAGTTCGCCACGCGCGACGTAGGGCTGGAACGTCTCCTCCATGCCGAAGGTGATGCCGCCGCCCGCGCATGCGGTGCGGATCATCAACGACATGTCGTTGGTCGTCAGGCTGGGCTTCACCTCGACATTGAAGTCCCTGCCCGCTTCGGTGAACTCCCAGCGATAGGGCGCGACCAGCGGCGCGGGCCGCCAGCCGATGCAGGCATGATGAATCAGGTCCCGCGGGTGCGCCGGCGCGCTGTGTTCTTCCAGATAGCTCGGTGCGGCGAAGGCCAGCTGCCTCTGATCTCCGGACACCGGGACAGCGATCATGTCCTGCGCGATGACTTCTCCGAGGCGCACCCCCGCGTCGTAGTGCTCGGCGACGATGTCGAAGGTGTCGTCGGTGATGGTGATGTCCAGTTCGATCGCGGGACAGGTTTGCATGAACGAGGCCAGCAATGGCCCGGAGATGAAGCGCTCGGCGATGGAGGACACGGCCAGCCGCAGCAGGCCGGACGGCGGCCCGGCCTTGTCGCCGATCTGCTCGGCGGCGGCATTCAGCGCGCCGATCGCCGGCGCGACATCGGCATAGAAACGGCGTCCCGCCTCGGTCAGGCTGAAGCTGCGGGTCGTCCGGCTGACCAGGGAAATCCCGAGATGGTCCTCCAGCCTGCCCATGGCCTGGCTGACGGCAGACCGCGTCACGCCCAGACGGTCCGCGGCAAGGCGGAAGCTGCCGGCCTCGGCGACCGCCACGAACAGCTCGATCATGTTCTTGTCGACCCGCATTGGTTAGATACGCTTACCACCGAGGCAAGCATTGGGCAAATTTTCGTGACAATTCCGGCAACGTAGCATCCGCCCGTCACCAACCGACGGGAGTTGAACATGGACAAAGTCATCCTGATTACCGGGGCGTCGAGCGGCATTGGCGCGGGGATCGCACGAGAGCTGGCCGCCACGGGCGCGCGGCTGCTGCTGGGCGCGCGCCGCCTGGATCGGCTCGAGGCGCTCGCCGCCGAGCTGCACGCGGCCGGCCAAACCGCCGAGGTTCGGGCGCTGGATGTGACCAACCGCGCCGATGTCGCGGCCTTTGCCGAGGCTGCGCGCGCGATGTGGGGGCACGTGGACGTCATGATCAACAATGCCGGCATCATGCCGCTCTCGCCGATGGCCTCGATGAAGGTCGACGAGTGGGATCGCATGGTCGACGTCAACATCAAGGGCGTGCTGAACGGCATCGCGGCGGTGTTGCCCGGCATGCTGGCCCGCGGCTCCGGACACATCATCAACATCGCCTCGATCGGCGCTCTGCAGGTCGTGCCGACCGCCGCAATCTACTGCGCGACCAAGCACGCCGTGCGGGCGATCTCGGACGGGCTCCGGCAGGAGAATGACAAGCTGCGCGTCACCTGCATCCATCCGGGCGTGGTCGAGAGCGAACTCGCCAGCACCATCACGGACGAGACCGCAGCCGAGATGATGCGCAGCTACCGCGCGATTGCCCTGCAGCCGGACGCGATCGGCCGCGCCGTGCGCTATGCCATCCAGCAACCCGACGATGTCGACGTCAACGAGATCGTCGTTCGTCCGACGCGGGCGCCGTGAGGCGCAGGCGGCTCTACCGCAACACCACCTCGAGAAGGTTGGCGAGCCGCGCAGCGGCGAGCGCGGCCTGCTTGCGGGCAAGGTCGCGGGCGTTGGTCTCGTACTCGCGGGTCAATTCGACCGGCTGCTTGTCCGTGCGAACGGGAGCGGCATAGGCCACCGTCTTGGCGAGATCGAAGCTCTCTTGCGCCCACACCGCGGGGTCGATGATCTGCGCCTTGCCGGCGTCGGGCGTGACGGTCGACAGGCCTCCGCGCTGGTCGGCGTCGAAGATCGCGCCGAACACGGTCGAATAGCCGCCGAAGATGCCGTCCCAATAGGCGTGCAGATTCTGCGTCTCGCCGTTGGCGGCGATCACCTGCTCCTCATTGCCGCCGCGGTCGCCGCCTTTGTCGGGAAGCGCGGACGAATAGCGGGCGATGGCGTGCAGCGGCTGGTGCAGATCGCCGACGAGGTGGATGCTCCAGCTGAGGCTGTACGAACGCAGCGGCTCCGAGGCGTCGGTGTTCGCCGGCAGCTTGGCGATCATCAGCTTGAGCTGCGACACCGCATCCACAGCATCAGGGCGCGGCAGCGGCGTGTCGTCGGCCGAGAACAGCGCGTCCTTGTAGTGCCAGTACTGATGCTTGAGGTGGCCGTACGGCACCAGCTGCTTCGCTGTCGAATCCGTCACCTGATCGTCGTAATAGTCCGGCTTCATCTTGATGTCGTCCGGCCAGGTCGCCGCATGCACGAAAGCGTATAGTTTCTCCTGTCCCGCAGGCGCGCCGGCAACCCAGCTGGGGTAGTCGGGATTGAGCTTGAGCAGCGCATCGGCCCGGTCCCGCGTCGCCGGGGATAGCTTCTTGTAGGCCAGATAGGCGATCTGCATGTGGCCCTCGTCCCACCAGGCCAGAGCCGGTCCGGCCGGCCACAACATCAGGGCCAAAAACGCAATCATCAGCTTACGCATCGCGAAGCCCCCCTCGAGATTCAATCAACAAATGAAACGCGCATTCGGCTGGATTACTAGACGATCCTGAGCCTAGCTTGAATGGAGAAAGTTGGCAATTTCACCGCTTGCGCCGCGGTCATTTTCCGCCGTCATTGCGAGCGCAGCGAAGCATCCAGGGCTGCGAACTGGACCCTGGATTGCTTCGTCGCTTCGCTCCTCGCAATGACGGTGGCGAGTTATCGACTCTCCGCTGGGAGGCTCTTCCGCGTCGCCCCGTTCACTGCTCATCCTTCGGCGGCATGCGCGGCGGCAGAAGTGGCGTGAACGAGACGCCGTCGCCGGCGTTCTTGGCGGCCTTGAACTCGCCGGTGGAGGGATCCCCGCCAGCGGTCTCGATGATGGTCTTCGGCAGGATGTATTCGCGCGCGGCGTCGATGACGCCGCCGTCGCCGGTGCCGAAATCAGCGGCGCGGCCGCCCTGCGGATGGCCGGCCGCGATCTGGTCGGCGGCGTGCTGGGCCTTGTCGGCAAGTGTGTCGCTGTAGGGAATGCGATAGGCGCGCGGCACGCCGCTCGGACGGTTGTCGTCGTCCAGCGCCTCGACCCACAGATAGACCGCGCCGGGATCGCCCTCGACGGAGTGCGGATCGACGATCCGCACCTGCAGCACCTTGAAGCTCCGCGGCAGCCGGTCGACGCTGGCCCAGCCGAGCAGGCCGCGGGCGCCGACGAAGCTGCCGACATAGAACGCGCTGGTGATGATCACCGCCACCGCCTTCACCTGCCATGGCAGTCTTGCATAGACCAGCACCAGCAAGAGCAGCGCGCCGATCAGCGCGTAGCACACGGACAGCGTGACGATGACGGTCTGCAGATTGCTCGTCATCGCCTGATCATCCTGACACCGGTCTTGGGGTCGAGGTCGGCGCCGTTGGCGCGGACGTTCCGGAACGTCTCCAGCAGCGACTTGGGCCGCCGCTGGACGTCGATCACCTTGCCTTCCGCATTGAGCTTGAAGCGCAACGCCGTCTTCTCGTCGCCGGAGTGGTCGAGCACGACCTTGTCGTCGAAGATCACCTGCGCGGTCGGGTTGAGCTTCTGCACCTTCACGGTGGCCTCGACCGGCGCGCCGCTGACGTTCTGGAAATGCGAGATGTTGACGGTGTATTCGCCGGCGACGATGCCTCTGATCGTGACGATCTCCTCGCGGATCGGCGACGGGATCTTCAGGCCGTTGACCAGGATGAAATCGTTGGCGCCGCCGCGGTCGTCGCGGTCGAGCGTGAGGAAGCCGGCCTCGCGATGCCGGTACCAGGCGATGTTGCCGACGGGGTCCTGCACGAACAGGTCGAGATCGTCGGGATGGTTGTCCGGCCAGTCCATCGTGATCAGGAACTCGGCCTTGCTGTCCACCTTGCCGTCCTTGGCGTCCGGCGAGATCGCGAGCACCGCGATGAAGAAGAAGAACGCGACGATCTGCAGCGCCTTGAACAGCATCACGCTGAACGGGTCGAACTGCTCCTCGCGCGGATAGAGTCCGAAATCGTCCATCATGCGCCCTGCTCCGGCGCGCGATCCATCGCGCGCTCGAGCCGCGGCGTCACCCGCGTCTCGGTGAGCATGACCGCGTCCGAGAACACGCGCCCGGTCGCCGCATCCAGCATGTAGTACTGGATGCGCACCAGGATCGAGCCCACGAGGCCGGCGAGCGTCGTGTACATCGCTACGGCCATGCCGTCGCTCATCAATCCCATCGAGGATTTCATTGCCAACTTGTCGTTGATGTCGAGACCGGCAATCGGCGCCAGCATGATGATGAAGCCGATGATGGTGCCGAGCAGGCCGAGCTTCATCAGCGTGTCCGAGGCGAAGCCGCCGAAGCCGTTGGAGCCGCGCAGGCGGTCGGCGAGCGTCCGCAGAAGCAAGGTCTGGTCGAGACGCCCTGCCCCTTGCGTTTGCGCCTTGGTGACGAGGCTGCGAATGTGGTTGGTGACGAGCCCTTTGGGAAGCAACTGCGAATCAGGTTCGAGCGCGCGCGCCGCATCGGGCCCGATCAGCACGGCCCTGCAGCGCCGCGCCGCATCCGCCTCGCGCGCGATCGCCCTGGTGCGCCAGAAGCAATGGCAGCAGGTCACGACGTAGAGCACAGCGATGACGCTGGAGATGTAGGTTCGGTCGGAGGCGACCATCAGGTGGAAATAGCCATAGCGGGCGAGCACCACGGCGGCGAATATCGTGAGGCCGGTGAAGATCATCCAGAGCAGCAGCGGCCCGCGCTCGGCGCTATCGCGCGCAGGTTCCACCCGATCGGCACTGCTGATCACGCTCATGCAAGACCTCCCGATGCGCGCCTTTTCGTTCGGCGCTTCGCAGAGGGAGTTAAGCAGAGCGGCGGAACAGCGTCCAAAGACATCTGCCTCGAGGCGCTCGGGAAAATTTCCCAACCTGCGGCTTGCTGCAGTGCATTTACTTGGCGGAGCACCAGCCCATTGTTACGCTGCGGCAAAAGCCGTGGAGAGGATCGCATGCGTCTCGTGCTCCAGCTCATTGCGCGCCTCGCGCTGATCGTGCTGCTGTGTCTGGCCGCCGCGGCCGTATGGGTCACCATCGACGCCTATCGCAGCGTCGACCGCGCCACCGCGGCATCGGCCGACCGGGTCTCGCAGGCGCTGGAGGCGCTGTATTGGCGCGAGCTGCTGCTGCGCGGCAACCGGTCGCGCGAGCGGCTGCTGCCGCTGCCCGACTGGCGCACGACCGAGACCATGAAGCTGATCGCGCCCGGCATCTGCGTGCAGCTCAAGCCCGAGGCCGCCTTCGAAAAGCCGCTGTGCGGCCAGAGCAAGGGCCTCGGCGCCGCGCCGCCGCGCTGGTTCTCAGGCGCCGTGGAAGCCATCCTCGGCGATCACGCGGCGGTCGCGCAGCCGATCAGCGCGCGCTCCACCACGGCGGGAACCGTTTCGGCGATCGCCGATCCCGATGCGGCGATCCAGCTCGCCTGGCTGCGTATCCAGGACAGTTTTGGCGTGGCGCTGGCGATGGCAATCGCGATCGGCGTGCTGGCCTCGCTGGCGATCGCGCATGCGCTGGCGCCGGCGCGCAGCATCGTCCAGGCCCTGCAGCGGATGGCCGAGGGCGACCATCGCCCCGCACTGCCGCGCTTCCGTTCGATGGAGCTCGCGATGATCGGCCGCGCCGTCGGCGAGCTCGGCGACCGGCTGTCCCAGGCCAACGAGCAGCGCGCCGCGCTCACCGAGCGCCTGCTCGACATCCGCGACGAGGAGCGGCGGGCGCTGGCGCGCGAGCTGCACGACGAATTCGGGCAGAACCTCACGGCCATCCTCGCCTTTGCCTCGACGATCGAGAGCACCGGCAGCGGCCGCAACGATCAGGTCGCGCAGGATGCGCGCATGATCACGCAGTCCGTCAGCCATCTGATGGCCTGCCTGCGCGGCACCTTGAGCCGGCTGCGCCGTCCGCTCACCGAAGAGCTCGGCCTCGCCGCAGGCCTGATCGCGCTGACCGAGAACTATCAGCATGCCGCGCGACCCGCGATCCGGCTCGACCTGCACGGCGATCTCGCCGACATCCAGGGCCCGGTCGCGGTCACCGCCTATCGCATGGCGCAGGAATGCCTGACCAATGCGCTCCGCCACACCAGCGCGAGCGAGGTGTCGTTGCGGGTCGAGCGCCGTCAGGGTCCGGAGAGCGCGCTCGTGATCTCGGTCGAGGACGACGGCGGCGGCGATGCGACGTTGCTGGCGCAATCGCGCGGCTTCGGCCTGACCGGAATCCGCGAGCGCATCGCCGCCGTCGGCGGTTCGCTGTCGATCGGCCCGGCCGCGCGCGGGCTCAGCGTCTCCGCGACAATTCCACTGGCCGCCTGAGATAACGGGGATGCCCGAGCGCACAGGCATTTCGATCCTGCTGGTCGACGACCACCCGGTGGTCCGGCAAGGCTATCGCCGCGTGCTGGAGAGCCAGGAGGGATTTCGCGTCATCGCCGAGGCCGACAGCGCCGCGGCGGCCTATGCCGCGTTCAAGGCGCATGCGCCCGACGTGGTCGTGCTCGACATCTCGATGAAGGGGGCCAGCGGGCTGGAGGCGATCCGCAACATCCGCGCCCGCGACAATCGCGCCTGCATCCTGGTGTTCTCGATGCATGGCGAGGCGCCGCTGGTGAAGGCGGCGTTCGCCGCCGGCGCCAGCGGCTTCGTCACCAAGAGCAGCGAGCCGTCGGCGCTGGTCCGCGCCATCCGCATGGTGATCGCCGGCGGGCGCGCGCTCAGCGACGACGTCGCCCATGTGCTGGCCGCCGACAGCCTCGATCCGCAGCAGACCGTGCTGGATCGGTTGGGCGAACGCGAGATCGAGATCCTGCGCCAGTTCGCCTCGGGCCTGACCACCGAGCAGATCGCCGCCAACCTGCATCTCAGCGTCAAGACGGTGCAGAACTATCATTACCTGGTGAAGGCGAAGACGGGATTGCAGACAGATGCGCAGCTCGTGCGGCTGGCGGTCACAAGCGGGCTGACGGATTTGTAGAGGCTCAACCCCTCACGGCGCTCAAGCTTTATCCGCCCGTCATTGCGAGCGCAGTGTTCAGCCCGGGGACATGGCTGACAGGTGTTCGGAGACATGGTTGACACCTCA